>CAWDYK010000016.1:0-151937 GCA_963806475.1 uncultured Solirubrobacterales bacterium | reverse complement strand
GTTTCGGTTGCACGCGAATCAGAAGACCACGGAGGGGAAGGACGAACCGACTGTGACGCGCAGTTTCGCCACATCAACGAGACCGCCCGGGCGGCGCTTGAGGCGGGCGAGCCGGTAATCTCGGTGGACACCAAAAAGTGCGAGCCGGTCGGGGATTCCAAGGCTGTCGGTTCCGACAACTTGAGCTGTCGGCGGCCGGTCGAGGTCCGCTGTCACGACTTCAAGGACAAGGATCTGGGCATGCGATTCCGTACGGCGTGCTCGACATTAAGGCCAACGAGGGACGGTGTCGGTCGGTATCACCAGCGACACGGGCGCATTCGCGGTCAACTCGATCCGCTCCTGGTGGCAGCACCTCGGCCACAAGCGCTACCGGAACGCCAGGACGCTGACGATCACCGCCGACGGCGGCGGCAGCAACTCCAGCCGCACCCGCCTGTGGAAGACCGAGTTGCAGAAGCTCGCCAACGAGCTGCAGATCGCGATCCGCGCCTCGCCACTTCCCGCCCGGGACCCTCGAACGGAAACAAAATCGAGCACCGCATGTTCAGCTACGTCAGCCTCAACTGGCGCGGGCGGCCGTTGGAGAGCTTGCAGGTGATCATCGACCTGATCGGCTCGACCACGACCAGCACCGGACTGAAGATCTACGCGCGCCTGGACCCCGGCCCAATTCGTCCAGACCGGGCACGTGCTCAGCGACTGGGCTGGCTAGTGCTAGTGCTCGCGCAGGGAACGCAGCACCTGCGTTCGGCCCGGAGCGCGGCGGCGATGCTGGCGGGCCTGGGATTACGCGGCGCGAGAAGCCAGGTCTTGCGTGGATGAGAGCCTTTCGCGCGTGATCGCTACGCCGCGCGGGACGACGCGATGGGCGTCGCGGCCGTCGACGACCGGCTGCGCGCCCTCTGCTAAGCGCGCTCTAATCCCGCGCAAAGAGCCGGTGGCTAGAACTACCGCTCCTCTACTCAGCAATGGGAGACGGACATGACCACAGCATCGCCCTGGTGCTCAGGGAAACGACGGTTCAGGAGCTGCGGGACCTCGAGCCGGGAGAGGTCGTGACCCCGGCCGATGACGACTGTGCGAAATCGTCCAGGATCTGGAACGTCGCGCGCGACGCAGCGGCGTCAGAGGCCGCTGCGTCATCGGCTTGGAGTGCCTGTCTAGCTGTCGCCGCAACGAAAGGAACCAGCATGCCTGCCCACAACCCCACCCCCGAACTCGTCACCGGGCATCCCGAGCGGATCGACGGCTACGACTATGGCAGCGAACGAGCCGCGCGCTCCCCGCTGACCCTGGAGGACCTGGAGCGGCTCAAGGAAGTCGTGGGGCTCACCGCCGAGGACCGGGATGCGCTCCGCGAGGCCGCTGAAATCCTCGCCGACCAGGCAGACGACATGGTCAGCGCGTACCGCGACCGCCTCGGTGAGCTCCCCTGGATGGCGCCTTATTCCGGCCACCCCGACGGAACCCCAAACCCAGAATACGGAGCGGCGTCGAAGCCGCGATTCGATCGCTGGATCATCGACGCCTGCACCCGCCCTCTTGATCAGGACTGGCTCAACTACCAACACGAGATCGGACTGCGTCACACCAGCGCCAAGAAGACCAAGACCGACAACGCGAACTCGCTCAACCACATCCCGATGCGCTACGTACTCGCCTTCACCGCCGTCGTCATCGCCACTGCACGCGAATACTTGGCCGCCACAGGCGCGCCGCGCGAACAGCTTGACCGGATGCACTCGGCTTTCACGAAGTCGGTCATGCTGCACATCACGGTTTGGACCCGGGCATATCTCGACGGCCCGAGCTGGTAGCCAACGCCCAAGCGGACGCGACAGCAACACGTCAAACGGCCAGACGTCACGAAGGAACCACAGCTTCCAGTCGGAGCCGAGAAATCTCCGGCCAGTTGCGCGAGCATCGTCGCGCGAGCTCCGAGCTTCCTCAAACGCGGGAGGCAGGACATGGCGCCTGCTTCCCCTGCGCACGCAGCAGCCGTCATCGCCCGTGACGACGTGGCTGCTTGGGAACGACTGCAGCAGCGGCGCGCGACTGCCGCATCGCTCTCGCTTCAGCATCACCGAACGGAAGAGACTCGCCGCGGGTCGGGTGATCGCCCACTGTCATTCGACCGTCGTTCTACACGACTGGGTGTGGGTGCGCGCTTGGATGACACTGGTCTGCGCGGGTAGATGACAGCGGTTGCGCATTCCGTGACAGCGCTCGGGCTGCGCGTCTGGAGTCGGGGCTCGGGCGAGCGAGACGAGCAGTGGACGGGGATCGAGGGGGAGGGCGTGGATGCTGAGAACGGGCCGGGTTCCCGGCAAGAAGCGCGCCGGGCGTGTAGGGCGACGGCGCTCGGCCGATGGCTGGATCGGCTTGAGCAGGGGAGAGCAGGCCCGGGTCTGCGGGCGGTGGCGCCGACGGCGCTGTCAGGACGATCGGCCAATGTCATACGGGCCGCTGTCATCCGACCGTGGCTCTACACCAACCTACGCTCGACGGGGGGAGCGAGCGGTCCGGATGGCCGCGGTTACGTGCGCGAAGCGAGGATGGACGCGAGCCGCGACAACAGACGGCAGCGGGCCGGGGAAGGGGGGCGGGTCGCTCAAGGTGCTCGGCTGCCGACGGGGGCGGCGACGTGTCGCGCGTCGACGGTCGGGCGGTGGACATGTGTCCTGGCCGGGTCGCATCATGTAGGCAGACCACGATCGAAGGGAGGCTGGATGAGTTCTACCCAGACAGGGGATGGGGTGCTCTCACCGGAGCTGGAGGCGATCGCAACCGCGGCGGCCGATCGCCTGCGTGCGGATGCTGGTGACGATCTCACTGCCGCCGGCGAAGCGCAGCGCCACGTCGCCGAGGCGGCTAGCGCAGCGATTGCTTCTGGGGCGGCACTGAGCGCGATCGCGGAAGCGGAGCGCACGGGGGAGGTGCGCGCCCGCAGCGCGCTCGGCGCCGAGGTGCTCAAGCAGGTTGCGCGCGCGGCGAAACGCAAGCGCGACGCGGACCGTGAGTACGAGCAGGCGATCAAGCGCGCCGGCCGGGTCGGGCTCTCCCATCGCGAGATCGCCGGGTCCGGCGAGGTCTCGCACGGGACCGTCCGCGCGATCCTCTCCCGCGCGACCCCATCCGTGAACGGCGGGGAGCGACCAGCCGCGGATGACGGTGGAGATCGCGTGGACGCCGGGGCGACGTAGCGCGCCCGCGTCATCGGCTGCTTGGCCGTGCCGGGCGCGATGGTCGGGTGTTGGGTGCTGCGAGCCCGGCGCGCACGCGCTCGCGCGCCATGGTGCGACGCGCGTCCAGCCAGTCCGTGAGGTCGTAGCCATCGTGGCGATCGGGCGCGAGGTCGACGACGCTGCCGCGCACACCGGCTGCCTTCAGATCGCTGGCGATCCTGGCGGCGGCGTCGCGGCCCGCACGGTCGCAGTCCAGCACGATGGACACGTACCGGCCGCGCAGGAGCTGCGCGCATGCGGGCTCCCACGCGTCGTCTCCAGGCACGGCGATCGCGGGCAGCCCCTGCGAGCGAGCGCTGATCATGTCCGCCGGCCCCTCGACGAGCACGACCCACGCGGATGGTTCGGCGGCGGGGTGGGGGGATCAGCCCGAGCTGGGTCCCGCGAACGGCGAGCATCTTCGGTGCCCGGTCATGGCTGGGCGCGTAGCGCAGCACTCCGCGCAGTCCGCCCTGTCTGTCTCTGATCGGAATGATCACTCGGCCGCGCTCCCAGCCGCACCCGAGCTCAAGGAGGGTGTCGCGCGACCACACACGCCGCTGCTGGTCGCGCAACAGGCGCGCCGGCCAACGCAAAGCCGTCAGCCGAGTGTGCGCTTCGGCGAGCTGCTGCTCACCGGCCGCCAGGCCCGCGCGAGACGGCCGGACCCCCTCGCGGGCAACCGGTGGTGCAGGCCGGCGAGGGGCGGCGCGAGACGTGCGGGCGGCGCCGGGATCGGCGCGGCGGGTGGTGAGCCCGTACGCGATCATCAGGTCGATCGCGTCGCGCCGCGAGCGGCCACATACAAGCGCTGCGTCGTACGGCCCACCAGCCGCATCGCAGCCCCAGCAGTGCCACACGCCGGTCTCGACATTCACCGAGCACGAGGGGTCGCGATCGCCGTGCGCGTGCGCGTCCGGGTTCGCAAAGCAAGCAACGGACGCCTCCTGCCGTGCCCAGCCGGGCAGCTCGATCCCGAGCGCGGCGTAGAAGCCGCGGACGTCCGCGCCGGGCAGCGTGCTGCTCACGATCTCCTCCCGCCGTGCGTGTCGTGGTCGTGACGAAGGCGCGCACACGGTGGGCGTCCGGCGGTGGGGGAGGCCGGCGGTTGACTAGAGCTCATCGAAGGCGTCCTCGATCGCGACCGCGGCGCGGACCTGTGCGACAAGCGCGTGCAACGCGTCGGAGACGGTGGCGCCCATCACGCGGCCAGTGGTTACAACCCGCCGGAGCGGCCGCCCGGCGTAGCGGTACTCGAGCAGCTGCCAGTCGGCGCTGATGTGAACGAGCGGGGCGAACGTGGCGCCGGTGACCGTGAGCTGGTAGCTCCAGCGTCCCTGCCCGGCGATGCTGTCGAGCTGCGCGTGGAGACGATCGAGCGCGTCGAGGTCGTCGCTGGCGAGCGCACTGGGGTTCTCGTCTTGGTGAGCTGGGAGATGCGGTGTCATAGCCGGACCGGCGCCCGCGGGCCGGCCGTGCGGAACCGAGCGCAGCGACGGGGAAGGGAGCGCAGCGACCTTGAAGCGCGGCCGGCCCGCGGGGAGGATCACGGACATGACACCCGATCCAGTGACAGGCGAGAGCTCACGCCGCCCGCTCCGCGTCCACGTCGTTTGCGTCCCGGGCCGTGCAGCCGACGTCGATGCACGCGACCGACTCGCACCGCGCCCCGTTGACCGGGCAGGTGACCGCCTGCTCATGACAGACCGCCGCGAGGTCGTACGCGCGCGGGCCAGCGCTCGGTGCAACCTCGCGGCCGCCGTTGACGCGCGACGTGTCGCCGGCGGCCGCCGCGTAACGGCGCCAGGCCTCGCCGATCGCGCCCGACCCCGGGTACAGATCGACGAGCTCGTCACCGGGCCGGGCGCCGAGCTGGGAGAACGTCCGGACCGCGAACTGCGGCGGCTTCATCCCCACCGGTGCGCCCGGGAAGCCGCGGAACCGGCCGCCGTAGGCCAGGGCGTCGCGGACAGTCTGCGGCTCGTCGAGCGGCAGCTCGCGGCCGCGGTAGACGATCAGAGGCTCCCACGCGCTGATCGGCCGCCGCGACCGGGTGGGGCGCACTGCGCGCTGCCACGCGCACACGCGCACTCCCGCCGGGCACAGCGCCAGGATCTCCCGCAGCGCCTCGGCGCTGGTGGACACCGCCCATCCGTCCTCGAACTCGCCGACCAGCCGCTCGACGAGCGCCCGGTGGTCAACCTCGGTCTGCTCCGGGTAGTAGTGCGCTCGGCCGGGGTACGGCGGGTCGGCGTACGCGAACCGCATCGGCCGCGACGTGTCGTCGAGGACCTCGCGCTGGGCTCGGCGGCGACGCGTCGCCTCCGCCGGCGTCGGCGAGGGCCGCGACGCGTCGCTCGGGCCCCGGGTCCGCGCGGTCGTGCGGCGGGAAGGGAGGTTTAGGACGCTGGTGCTTGAGCCGGGCGCGCGAGGCGGCCTGACGGCAGCGCTTAGAGCAGTAGAGCGCCTCGGAGCGAAGCCCTGGGGGGAGAGGCTCGCCGCACTGCTCGCACATGCGCGAGCCCCCGCCGGCGCCGTGGGCGGGCAGCGATGACTGTTGGTCCGCCGCGGCGGCCGGTCCCGGCGACGTGCCGCGCGGAGTGGTCGGCGGCGCGGGCATCGCGGCCACCCGGACGGGCCGTGGGGCGGACAGCACCTCGTCGAACTTCTGGCCGCCACGCTCGCCGGCGACCAGCACCAGTCGCTCCTTCACATCCCACATCACCAGCGCACGAGCCCGTGTAGACGTTCGGCGTCGGGCGGCGGGGAGGCTGGGTTACGGTTCAGGAGCATCGAGGGTTACCTCCTCGGTGTCAGGCCCCGGCCGGTGACCGCCGGTGCGGGGCCGCTTTACAGAGAGCCGCGCCGATCAAGGCCTCGCGCGACATGTCGCGCATTCTGAGCCGTGAGCGACATGTCGCAAGTGTTCCACGGGCCTCGGACGGAACATGTCCGGAAACTGAGGGTTTTCGAGACGGCGGCTCCTGGGCTCGCCGCGCAGAGGGGTGACGATGTCTGACGCTGCCTGCGGCCCGGAAGCGAACACTTGTTCCCGACCGCGCCGAGCCGTACGATGCGTTGCATGGATTCAACTGTCATCGTCGGGCGCGGTCGCTTCCGCATGTTGCGTCCACGTATGCATCGGCCGCCGGTCGCGGCCGTCAGGGTCCGCTTCGACGTGCCGTCGCCGAAGATGCCGCCCGAAGACGCAGCGCGCTTGCGCTCCTCCTACTACGGCATGTCGGCGTGGGAGATCGAGCGGATCAATCGGCGGTACTGAGGCCCGACTCATTGGTTGTCGTGCTGGTCCTCGACGAGTCGTAGCTGCCGGTCGCTGGTCTTGCTGCGGGGGCGCGTGAGGGTGACGGCGCCGTCGAAGATCTCGGGTTCCAGGAACGCTTGCATGAGTTTGTGGTGGGCGCGATGGCGCAGTTGCTGGTGCTCGTGGTGTACGGCGGCGGCGTATTCGGTGGGGTCGGTGGGGCGTTCTTCGGGGAGGCGGCGGGTGAGGATCTGCTGGGCGGCCCAGGCGTAGACGGCGTTGGCGGCGGCTTCGACTTCGAGCATCCGGTAGGGGACGTATTCGGGCGCGCGTTTGGTGCTGTACCCGGCTCGGCGGGCAGCGCGCTCGAGGTCGCGGAACTCGCGGCGGCCCTCATACACGGTCACGACGCCGGTTTCGTGGTCGAACTCCGCCTCGATGATCTGATCGTCCTTCTTGCGGGCGATCTCACGCACCCAGCCCGACGCGTGGTGGCGAACGATCACGACCTCCAGCTCGCAGGTGTGCTCCCCGGCCGCCGCCAGCACGCTGAGCCGCGACCCGGGTTCCACGGTCACTTTCGCCCGGACGGTTGCCTGCACCGCGCAGGTGCCGCGCGCGCCGGGCGCGGGGATCTGCTCGGCGCGCAGCGTCACGGTCAGGCCGGGGTCGGCTTCGACCTCCAACCCGCTGCCAGGCGCGACGAGCTGCGGGTTGGCGAGCAACGTCACGGTCCGCTTCTCCCCGGGATACAGCCGCACGGGCGACTGCTTGAACCACAACGCCCGAGCCGGCACAGGCTCTGGCGGCGGGGTGGGGTCCGGCTCGCCTGGCCGTTGTTCCTCGGCCGGCTCCTCGTCAGGCTGCTGTGGTGGTTCGGCTGCGTGTGCGGGCGGCTTGTTGGCAGGGTTATCGCCCGGTTCGGCGGCCGCGGTGCCGGGCTGATCAAACGCCGCCTTGAGCAGATCGTTGAGCGCCCTGAGCCCGACCTTGTCGCGGGCGGTGACCGCGCGGGGCGCGCCGATCAGATGCGCGCCGGCGCGGCGCTCCTCGGCGGCGACGATCGGCGCCAGCACTTGGTCAATCGCCTGGTAGAGCCGCGCGACGATCGGGTGATGCTCGTTCAGCCCGGAGCGGTCGACCTTGACCACCAGCTCCGGGCGGGGCTTATCGAGCGCGTCGCGCTGCAGCTGCTCGATCGCCTCACAGAACACCTCCCCGTACAAGTACCGCGAGCCGGGGCGGCCCTCGAACCCTGTGAGCGTGGTCTCGTGCGCGGCGCGACCGGAGCGGATCACCAGCCCGCCGCGGCGGGTTGCGCGCGAGAACCCCTGCGAGAGCGGCTCTTTCGCTCGGCGCACCACGATCCGCGCTTGCACGTTCGGCGCGACCTGGACGTCGGCGTCGAATAGGACCGGCCGGTCGGGGTCGGGCTCGGGGCCGGGATAGGTGATCAGCGCCGGTGTCTGCCCGGGCTGCTCGAGGTACAGCTGGCGGCAGGGGTCTTCGAGGATCGGGCGCAGCTGCACCAGCTGGCACACGAGCGCCCGCAGCCGCCCCGCCGGCGGCAGCCTCGCCGCCGACAAGGGCACGGTCACGCGCGTGCCCGACAGCGAGACTCCCAGCGCTTTGAGGTCTTGGCTGGTCGCGGGCTGGTCGCGGACGTGCACGAACGCGTAGGGCTCATCGCCCGGGGCGGGAAAGAACCACGACTCCACCAACCGCCCCGCGCGCACCCCCTCGATCCGGCCAGCGCCCTGCGCCAACCAAACATCCCGCAACCCCCGGCCAAACAATCCTCGCTGCCCCGCGCGCGGCGGCTCGACACCCAGCGCCCCCAACCGCTCGTCGACTAGCCCGGCGTCGACGCCCTCGCCGTCATCGCCACAACGCAGCTCGTGCTTCCAGGACAGCAGCGCTGGCGAACGCAACACCCGCATCCTCGCCCGCCACGCAGACAAGAACTCCGGGTCGGGCGCTGCCAGCGTCAGCGTGATCCGGCCCGACGGACGGCCCGCCGCGGCGATCGCCGCGTCGGCGTTGGTCACCAGCTCGGGGATGATCTGCACCAGATCAACCCCGCCCTGCGCGAAGTTCTCACGGAAATACCGGCCGCGGGCGCGGCCGAGGCGCACCGCCGAGCTGTCAACCGCTGCCACGGGACTCATACGCACCGCAGTGTCGCCCACGGCGCGGACAGAACGCCGACATTGGCGTCAACGATCCGTCCGAGGCTGGTCGTATCGTCGCCGACGATGAGCGAACCCATCCAGAGCGTCCGAGTAGCCAACGCCGAGCTCGCCACCGTCCGCGAAGCGATGCGCGAACTGAACCGCCTACTGGACCAACTAGAGCACGGCGACCTGGAGAAGATCGTGCTCACCCAGCGCAACCAGATGCGCGCCGTGCTGATCACCGTCGAGCGCTACAGCCAACTCGAGCAGCGCACCGCGTAGCCTCTGAAGCCGTGTCGCACCGATGATGCGCTCAGCTATTCGTCTGCTTCTTACGGTCGCAACTGCTGTCGTCGCCGCCGGCGTAGCAGCGCTCGCGCTCGCTCTACTGCCACTGGTTTGGGTCGTGGCGGTCCTGCTTTCGTGCACGGGACTCGGGTTGGCCGCTGCGGCCTGGATTCACAGGGACCGGGCTCGCGCCCAACGCAAGGCCATCGAGGAAGCCCAAGCAGCACGTCTCGCGGACCTCAACCGGCGAGCCGACGCGCTGCAAGCGCGGGAACGCGGGGTCGAGAACGCGCAGACGGGCGTCCTAGAGTCGTTCCGGGCGTGAGCACGGTCTGTGATGGCCGATGGTTGCGCACACCATGGGAGAAGCAGAAGCAAGACGTCCGTCAGGCCCAGCTTCTGCATGTCCCCAAACCCGGCAGTCAGGCCAGAGACAGGCTTGACGCCTCCTATCGTGGGCGAGCGGCAGTCAGGGCGTTTGCTGGCGACGCGCCTCCAGCGCACCGAGCAAGCGGTTTGGTCGCGTCGACCCTGTCGCTGCGTTGCACCAGGGGCAGCTACTTTGAAGCCGCCGATCGCGTGGCCGCTCCACGCCTAAAGATCGCCTAAAGGGCAGTCTGATCGAGACTGCCGCGTGGGCGACATTGCGGCAGTCGCCCGAGAACGACTCCGGGTGGGTCGGTCCACGCCGGAGGTTCGGCGCGGCGGCGCCCAAAATCGTTGGGCCCCGCCGTGCCGTGCCGCCGCCGTTGGGCTACTTGAAGCTCACGCTCCCGGTGCCCGTGATCGACTGATATACGCCGTAGGTCGGCGCGTTGTTGGCCAGGTTGCACCCCTTGGCGGTCTTCGGGGCGATGCCCGCGAAAGTGACGGTGATCGCCACCTTGCCGGTGATGCCCGTGTAGGCGCCGGTGCCGTGCTCGACCGTCGTCGGACCGGTGCCGGTGAACGCGAACGAGCAGTTGGTTTTGTTGACCGTCGGCTTGGCGCTGCTGAGCTTCTTGTTCAGTGCGGTGGCGTCGACGAGGAAGCCGCCGTGCTTGAGGGTCACCTTCTCAAAGTCGCCGTTGGGGTCGACCTTGCCGTTGGCGTCCTGCGATACGGTCGTGCCATAGTCGCCGATCGCGCCGGTGATGAGGATCTTGGCCTTCGTCGCCGACGTGTTGGTGACGAAAACGCGGATCTTGCCGCCCCTCGGGGTTGAGGCCGCCAGCGCGGCGGGCCCAGCACCCAGCAGGCAGGCGGTCACGCCGACCGCCATTGCCAGCTTGCCAACTCTCATGAATGACCTCCTATCCGTCCTGCGTTGATGTGTGCGCGGACCCGGACGCGCACCCCTCGCATTCTCGTCTCATCGTGCTCGCACGCTTCATCTCGAAGGCATGGAGCTTCGTCCTGGTCCGTAGCCGACCCTACAGGCACCACAGGGCGTCCGCTATCACACCTCGGAGATCAGTCCATGGCAATCGCCGAGCGGCTCGGCGAGACTGCTGCCGACAACGCCTTCCAGCGCTCCCTCGTGCTGCCCATCATCCAGGCCCAGCGTTCAAGCGACGGACAGCTCGCCAGGCCATAGGCCCTGCAGCACCCATTACACCCTGCTTTGCCGACGAACGCCGGCTCGCGGTTTCGCTCATGAGGAATTCGAACCGCAGTTAGCGCCGCCGACTGCCCCTTTCACGAAGAAGGAGGCATCTCAGGAGGCCCAAGCAAACGCGCCGAGGCTTCCGCTTCCGGACAAGGGCAGCCAGCAGATCCGTGCCGCCGAGGGGGCCCGAATGGGCGCGAGGCCAGCCAACCCGACCCGGGCGGCGGAGGCTGCTTGCTGGCTCGACCGGAACCCGGCCCCAGCAAGCAGCGCCGAGTGCCGCTTGCCCGTAGAAGGAGGCGTCAATGATTGCCCTCGTGTCGTTACCGCCCTTGGAACGTAGGCAGAAGCACGCCCACCCTTTGTGTTCAGCTTCTGCTTTGAACCGGCGAAGCTAAAAGAGCGGTCCCGGGTGGTCCTACTTTGCCCCTGGGGACACGAACCCAAGGAGTGGGCCAATACCGCAAGCGGCGGGGAGGGTGACACGGACGCGCGAGCCGAAGGCCGTATTGGCCGGACATGCTGCTTGAACTGGCGCGTCTCGTAATCGACCGCTTTCAAGACACGACGCGTGAGACGGTCAAAGCGGCGCAAAGCACCAGCTGGAGTGTCTCAGAAGCCAGTCTCACGCTCGGCGTAGGCTCGCAAGGTGCGCGTCCGAGACTTCTGAGACGATCGAGGGCATGGCTCCGTCCAGGCAAGGCCCAGCCGCGCCCGCTCGTAGCCGCGCCAGGCGCCGGCGGGCCGCCGGCGACCAGCTGATCGGCTATGCGCGCGTGTCCACGGACGATCAGAACCTCGCGCTGCAGCTCGACGCGCTCAAGCAGGCCGGCTGCCGGCGCGTGTTTCGCGATGTCGGCTCGGGGTCCCTGAGCCATCGCCCCGAGCTCGACGCCTGCTTTCAGTTCCTCACCGCCGGCGACACGCTCGTGGTCTGGCGCCTGGATCGGCTTGGCCGCGGCCTCAAACACCTGATCGACGCGATCGAGGACCTGCACGACCGCGAGATCGGCTTTCGCTCGCTGACCGAACAGATCGACACCACGACCTCGGCCGGGCGTCTTCAGTTCCACATCTTCGGCGCCCTGGCCGAATTCGAGAAGGAGATCATCAAGGAGCGCACCCGCGCGGGCCTGGCCGCCGCCCGCGCCCGCGGCCGGCTCAGCGGCCCGCCCGAGCCTCGTCACCGCCGAGAAGCTCGCCGCCGCCCGGACGATGCGAGCGCAGAAGCACACGATGGCCGAGATCTCGACCGCGCTCGGGATCAGCCGCGCGACCCTCTACCGTCACTCTGGCGCTCGGCGCCGAGCCCCACGATCACGCCACGTAGGTCTTCTGATGGCACGCCGCGTCGAGCTGGCAGCCGGAGGGCTCCTGTCGCGCCGGGCGGCAGACGGGCGTCTCATAAATCTCCGTTTGTGGACACAGCCCACCGCGGGGCCCCTGTCTCCAAGTCAAGGATGACTCGCGCCGCCGCGGCAGCTCGCCGGCAACGCCCTAGCGCGCCCCGGCGTTACCCCTCATAGCGGCCGCGCCCAGAGTGCTGCTTGTAGCCCGTTGCAGCAGTCTCAATCGAGGGTTCGGAACCGGTGGACGCTGCCGGTGCTGCGTGCATGCGGAAGCCTGGTGGAGTTCGCTACCCGACAGCCTCGGGATTGTTAGCTGGCCATGGCCGGTGGCGCTAGCGCCGCTACTGCGATCGTTCGGCTGATGGCGGCAATCTCATCGGGAAATGCGGTGAGGTTGACGTTGGTGGTGAAGCCGAGGGGGGCGGTCAGCGGACGAAAGAAGTCGTCGAAGTGACTTGCGACGATCACGGCGGGCTGCAGGCGGCCGAGCACGCGCCGCCAGTACCCGGGCGTAAAGCTGCGACCGGCGAGCCCGGCGAGGAAGATGTCAACGCCTCCGGTGGGGACTTCGTCGTCGATCACGTTGGCGCTGCCCTGGTGATACAGCGTCGTGCCCGCGACCTCAATGCGGATGCCGTAGACCGCGCCACACTTGTACTCCGCCGCCGACAACTGGTCGAGGTGCTCGCACGACAGCGCGCCGTCGTATGGGACCTTGAAGCCAAGCACCAGCTTGGAGTGCAGGCTGGGGACAAACGTCACGGTGAATGGACCGAGCTCGTATGGATGGTGCGGGCGCACCTCGACCGCGCGGTCGCGCATCTCATAGAGCGCCATCAGCCGCATCAGCGAGTCTGAACCGTAGGCCTTGGTGTTGAAGGTATGGGCCAGCGCCGGGATATCCATCGCGTGGTCAAAGTGCGTGTGGCCGAGCAGAATCCCTTCAACGCTGCCGATTCCTCGCGCTAGCAGCGGCGCGTGGCTCGTCGCGTCGGCGAGCACTGTCCTGCGACGTAACACTGCGCTGAGCGGGATCCGCGATAAATAGGGGTCGATGAGCAGGCTGTGGCCGGCATAGGTCAGGCGGTAGCCGGCCGTCCCGAGCCACTCAAGCTCGAGCCCGTCCGCCAGCGGCAGCGACACGCGCACCAGATCGGCGAGCGTCGACCGATCGGCCCGCTCGCGCTGCTCACGCCGGGAGACGAACCGGGCGAAGCTGACCAGATGGCCCGGGAGTCGACGCAGCGCGGCGTCAGGACGTCGATCGTTCTCGCTCTTGTAGATCCGTCCATTCTCGCCTACGCGCGTCACCAACGTGCGCCGGCTATCAAATGGGAAACGAGCGGTGCGCCAACACGTTCGACCCCCCCCCACCAAAAGTGCTGCCTCGTCGCCGATCCGGCAGCAACCCGCAGACTGCTGGTTCGATCGAGGAGCAGTAGTCCCGCGTGCGCCTCAGAACTCGTCCCGGAGCCGTTGGGCGGGACGTTGATTGCGGACACGGGTTTCGGACACGGAAAATGCCTGCTCCTCATGCGAGCAGCGAGAGCGTCTCCTATACGGCCGTTTACGGACGTCGACTTGATCGCGCCACTATGCCAACGCAACGCACGACGTTGCGGCCGCAACTTCGAGCCTAAGAACCCCCGCCGTCGCTTGGCTTGACGGACGTAGAGGCGGTTGGGGGTTCGACTCAGTGACCCATCGGCTCGACCGACTCGAGGACGTCGAGGTAGCTGCTCGCGGCGATCAGCGGCCGACCAGCTCCGAGCAGCGCCTCACGAATCTGCAGCGACCGCTCACGCATCCAGGCAAACTCCTCGGCCAGCTCGGCGGCCGAGCGTTCATCGAATGACGGGTCAGGCACCGTGTAAGCACCTCGCTCGAGGGAGCGCGGCCGCGTGAAGGGGTCCGCATACAGGTAGGCCTTGCCCGCCAGGTCTTCACCGTACTCAATCAGCAACCGGCGCAGATACGGAGGAGCCATCACAAAGATGGCGCCCGCCTGGTCGCACAGCGGGCGATTCACCTTCGTCGGAAGATGCCCCGCCGCGTCAATCCCCCAACACCGAAGCATGCCAAGCGCCCGGTCGCTGGTTCGCTCCCCCGGCTCAAGCCCGGCGGAAAGAACCGCGGCGCGACATAGCTGCCGGTAAGGGAACGAGGCCAGCACCGACCGACAACAGTTGGCATGGCAGACGAATAACGGGACTGTCCGCGAGCTCACGGTAACCGACGGCATACACGGTCGCTACGAAGTGTGAACAGCGCCCGCGTCCAGCTCTACGCCCCCCAACCCGCCCGCCGAGCGGCTTGATGGCGGCGATCGAGGACCTCGGCGACCTCGTCGATCCGTTCGGGGCGCGGGGCGGCGTAGCGGGCGGTGGTGCGCAGGTCGACGTGCCCGAACCGCGCGGAGACCTCGTGAACGGGGACGCCGGCTTCGAGCAGGTGCGTGGCCCAGTAGGCACGCAAGGCGTGCGGGTGCGAGAGCCGCTCTGGCACTCCAGCGGCCTGGCAGTAGCGGCGCACGAGCCGGTGCACCGCAACGGCAGAGAGGGGGAGAGGCTCCTCATCTCCATGGCGGCCAAGGCGCACGAACAACGGCTGCTCATCGAGCAGCCCGACACCCCGCGCGAGCGGATGGACCGCCGTCCACGACTCAATCGCCTGCTGTACGGCCTCGGGCACGGGGACCTCACGTTCACGCCCACCTTTCCCTCGCACATAGAGGCGATGGTGGCGGGCGTTCGCGCGCGGGCGGCGCAGGTCCCTAGACCGCAGCCCGCGCAGCTCGGCGGAGCGCAGCCCGCAGTCCGCGAGGACGCGCAGCAGCGCGTAGTCGCGCTTGCCGGCGTTGGTGCGGCGGTCTGGGACGCGCAGGAGGTTGGCGTAGTCGGTGTCGGTGAGCGTCTCCGGCGGTCCCGGCTCGTGACGCGGGACGCGCACACCGGCGGCCGCGTCATCGAGGCCGAGGTCGCGACCGAGGGCGCGGACCATCGACAGGTAAACGCGCACCGTCGCCGGCGCCGCCGGGCGGCCGCCGCGGCCACCCGAGCTGGCCAGGTGCCGGCCGTAGGCCGCGATCACGTCGGCGTCGAGATCCGCGACCAGCGGCGGGCGACCGAGCTCGCCGGCCAGCCAGTCCCCAAAGGCGCGGAAGATTGCCCCGTACTGCCGGCGGGTGCTCGCCGACGCGGCCCGGGCGGCGATCCGCTGCGCCTCGCCGAACAGGTTGCGCTCGGCAAGCCCGGGAGGGACGGGCGGCGGGAAGGGGGAGAGGGCGCCGGCGGATGCGACCGTACCGGCGCTCGAGACGAGCTCGGCGTCGACGAGCTCGACTTCTGGCTGTGCGACCGGGGCGAGCGCGATCTGCAGCTCGCTCACCGCGAACGCCTATTCCCGAAACCGCCCATGTCGGGTCACGTTAAACCGCCCCTCGGACGGTGTCCGACGACACGAATCTGGCACTGGTCGCGACACATCCTGTCACTGACGGGGTCAACGGCGCCAGGACTGACCAAGAACCTGCGCTGCACTTGGTTTCCGCGCACAGCGGGTCTTTCGACGGATCACCGTCGAGGCGCGTGCCAAACCGAAAGCGGGGCTCTCCGGGGGCGAAGTCGAGTGCGTTGCCGACTGCCGGCCGGCCATCCCCGTGAGGCAAGCAACGTGGTCGCGTGCCGATGTTGGGCCGGGTGCGGGAAGCGGGATGCTCAGCTGGCTGCGCGCACGTACGTCAGCAGAGCATGTGGCGGCAACAGCACACCGCCCTATGCTCTGCGCGAACGGACTCCGGGGGTCAGTGTTCCGTCGCTGGAATGGCGATGGACGGAATGGTCTTCGTCTCGTTCGGATCCACCGCCGGAGCGGCCGTTGCCCGGGAGGCGGCCCGCTCGGTCCAGATGTCGAGCACGAGCAGGCTCAGGTTCGACACGACCGCCGCACCGATGATCGCCGTGATCAACGCCGCGAGTCCGCTGATCACGTGGAAACCGAGTGCGGCTCCGACCACCGCACCGACACCCGCGGCACCGATGCCCTTGGCCCGCATCGCCTTCGGCGTGTCGGTGCAGACCCAGCCGGCGTAGACCCCGAGCCAGATCGGCACCGCGACCGAGACCACTACCACCAGCTGGTCGTCGAGCGGCCGGCTCGGCCAGAACCGCAGTACCAACAGTGCGCCGAGGAACCATCCGCCGAGTCCGAACACGATCGGACCGGCCGAACGGATCCATACGCCCGTCTTGCGGCCGGTACCGCCTCGGCGGCGGATCCGGATCGCCAACACCACGAGCCAGATCACTGCCAACAAGGCGACGCCGATCATTGCCGCAAGGAGGTCCTTGGCAATTGCTGTCTGCGTGGACGATGTTGTGAAGCTGACAACATTCGGGGTGTAGCGGGACGTGTCGACCCGCCCGGTGGCGTAGAACGTGGTCAGCAGCTGCGTGCTGGCGCTCGGCTCGTAGGCGTCGAAGTCGTCCGCGTGCCCGAGCCCGGACAGGATGACCTGATGCCCGTTGGGGAGGTGCGGCAACAGCTCCTTCGTGGCGTTCTGGGCCGGCGTTTCGAAGTCGAGCGTCCCGCCGATAAGCAGCGTCGGGACGTTCGAGTTCGGCACGCTGGTGTACTGGTTCTCGCCCGGGTTGGCTGGCCAGGCGCGTGCCATGCCTCCTGCCCCCCACAACAACTCCGCGAGGGGATTTCCGATGATCGAGCCCCGGTCCGCGCCGGAGCTGAAATAGCGCTCGGCATGCTTCGCGTCGGCCATACCGATGCTTGCAAACTCACCCCAGACGAACGACTGGGGGAGGGCGATTTCGGACAACAGCGATAGGAACCACAGGCCGCTCGGGTCGCCATGCGCGGCGGAGATCCACGAGTCGAGGGTCATCGGCCCGGAGATTGGCGAAGCCTCCGAGGTCGACTCTGTCAGCCCGAGGAACGTCCCGACCAGGAAGTTGCCCGGCTTGATCGGCAGGGATAACCAACTGCTCGGCATGTGTGCCGCCGTGTGCTGCATGCTGGCGGCGAGGTTGGCGGTGCGGGCGCGGCACGCAGGCTGCTGCGCGCACAGCGCCGAGTAACGCTCGATCCCCTGATCGATCTCGGCTCCGCTGTAGACGTAGTTCCCGGGCGGGTTGACCCCGATCATCACCGAGCGGTCGACACTGTTCGGGTACATCCACGAGTTTCCTAGCCAACTCCCGCTCGTCGCCAGAAGGAGGGGCCCCGTCGCTTGCCCTGGGCGGAGTGGTCGCTTGGCTAGACGTGTCCGTGAACGATCGTTCGTAAAACACGTCGAGGCCGACGCGAGAACCCCCGGCGCAGCTGGCGAGGCGTTGTAACGCTTGCCGTGTACGCGGCAATGTCACGCCGTCGGGGGTTTACGTTACGGTCTGGCGGATGCGGATCGGCTACGGGCGAGTCTCAACTCGCGATCAGCACCCCGAAGCGCAGCACGACGCGCTCGCCGACGCCGGCTGCGAGCAGATCTTCATCGACAAGGCGTCGGGCAAGCTCGCGCGACGCCCCGAGCTCGGACAAGGCCCTTCTGTCCGCCAACCGCTCGGGTGACCAACTGGTCATCACCAGGCTCGACCGGCTCGGCCGTTCGCTCGAGCACCTGATCGAACTCTCGAAGCTACTGCAGACCCGCGGGGTCGACCTCGTCGTGCTGGACCAGGGGATCGACACCTCCACTGCCGTGGGCCGGATGTTCTTCCAGATCCTCGGCGCGATCGCAGAATTCGAACATGCGCTCATGTCCGAGCGAACCATGGACGGCCTTGCCGCGGCCCGCGCCCGCGGCCGCACCGGCGGCCAGAGACCCAAGCTCGGACCGAGGCAGATCAAGCTGGCACGCCAGATGTACGACGAGACCGGCGACGACGGCAAGCAAAAGCACACCGTCGCGCAGATCGCCGCCGAGTTCGACGTCAGCCGACCGACGATCTATCGACACCTCACGAGGTCAACCGAATCACCGCCGCCGCCCGGGCCGGATCAGCGTGACTTGTCGTGTCCATTCTTCCCCACGACCCGAGACCTACTGCCCGCAACAGTGCTTGTACTTGCGCCCCGAGCCGCACAGGCACGGGTCGTTTCGCCCAGGTCGCGGTGGGCACGCAGCAGGCTGCCACCCACACCACGACCAGTCGGCTTCGTTATAGGAGACCGGCTCCGCTCGCCGGGTGATGCGCCCTCGCCGCCCCCCCTCCTCCGGAGGCTCGATGAACAGGTTCGCGGTGACGACAGGGCAGCCGTGCGCGAGCAGAAAATCGACGACACGGAAGAGCTTCTGCGGGTTACGTGATATGTGCTTGAGCGACGGAACGGCGTAGCCGTCGGACGACTCGCAGCGCTCCCTGAGGACGCCAGCTAGCCGCCGGGAGACGCGCGGGTCCATCGCGTGCTGAACCTCCCACCCCTCACGGGTCACGGGCACGAGAACCGCATCAGTGGGCAGCGCGGGCCGCGGCCGGTCGGGCGGCTCCCAGTCGCGGACGTCGCCAGGGCGCATATCGACAAGGACCTGAAACGCGGCCGCGGCGGTCGGATGCTCCTCGACCACGTCGCCGAACGGGTCATCAGCCGCCCCGGAGTCCCCGGAGGGCAGGCGGTCGAAATCGCTCAGCGCATAGGCACCGGCCTGAGTGAGCACCCGCCAGTCCCACTGCTCGATGTACTTGGCGAGGTGAAGCGTCTCCAAGTCGCTGTTTCTCACGCCCACGACCGCGAGCGCCCGCAGCGCGACATCGAGCTCGGCGGGCTCGTGGACGTCGGCAAGTTCAAGGTAGGGCGCGAGAAGCACCTTGGCCTCGGCCCTTCCCCAGCGGCGGGCAAGCGCGAGCAATCGGCCTTGCACGTCGGCAACGGGTGCCAGGCGCTCCTCGGTCGGGACTCCGACGAGCTCAAGCCATGGGTCAAGGACTTCGCTCGCGTAGCGCTCGATGACTGCGGCGCGAGTGGCGCCCTGAAGCGGCCAGCCTTCGTAGGCGAGCATCAGGAGGTCAGCGGCGCGTCGGTACCGCTCGCGTCCCTCGGCGGTGTTCGTGTCGATGTTCTCCCGGACGGTGACGACGTCGGCCTCGCGGGCGTCGACCAGGCGGTCGATGGCGGCACGGTCTTGACGATTGCGAAAAAGACGGCTGAGCTCGGACACGATGACAGCGGGCGGCTCGCCCTCATGCTCTGCGCGACGGCGCTGGAGCGCAGCCACCAGGCGCTCGAAGTTCGGGCGCTCGTCGTCGCGGCCGGCGCCCTCATCGACGAATTGGTAAGCGGTCCCTCGCTCGTTAGGCATCAACCCATCATCACATCCGGGGAGGTACGAAACGATCTCCACCCGACCGCGTCGCAGTCCCGTCACCCGCCGGCCGGTCAACGGGGTGGCCCACTCCGCTCCCGGGCTTGGTCGCCGGGGACGGCGACAGCTCCACTCCCGTTGGGTATCACCACCCCTCACCGTCGCGTACAGGAACGCAGGCCAGATCGTCCCGCAGCGCGTAGCAGCACAGACAGCGAGATGTTCGCGGTCGCCTGCATTCCACCCGCAACAGAGGGCTCACCCCGTGCAGAGGACTTCGGAAGCCGACACGTATGCCGGAGCCGGAGTGTTCGGTTGTTCCTCGGTTCTCGGCTGGCCGCTCGCGAGCCGATCGCCGCGTGCATAGGTGGTTTGCGTCCGAGTCAATGACACAGATCGGGGTTTTGATTAGCCCACATCTGCGAGGCTTCCGGCTCCACCAGGAAGGGGTCCTCGATGACCGAGCCGGGACGTTCAGCAGGCAGCGATGGGGGCCGTCGCGCGAAGCGGTTTCTGTCGCCTTCGCAGAAGTATGAGATCTGGATCGGCCTGTTGCGAGGCGAGTTCACCACGATTGAGGCGGCCGAGCGCGCTGGTGTGGATCGCTCGACGATCATGAAGCTCCGGGCGGTCGCCAAGCAGGGCGCGCTGGATGCGCTGGCGGCGTCCCGCCCGGGGGTTCGCCAGGGCGGCCCCGATCCGGAGCTTCAGGCTGCCAGGGCGGAGATCGCCAGGCTGTCTGAGGCGCTGAAGGAGATGGGCGTGCGCCTGATGCTCGCGGAGGGAAAAGAGCGCTGGGGCTGAGTGGCCGGGTCCCTCGTCGCGTCGACGCGGCCACCAAGCACCAGCTGCTCGATCTGATCGACCGGGCCGTCGCCGACGGCTGGGAGCACCGCCGCGCCTGCCGCTACCTCGAGCTGGACGAGGGGCGGGCGTGGCGGTGGCGACGCCGGCGCGACGCCGACTGCCTCGGCGATCTGAAGCCGGGCAGCGCGGTGCACGGCCTGCGGCCCGAGGAGATCACGGCGATCCTCGGGCTGTTTGAGGCCTGGGGCGATGTCGACCGGTCGCACAGAAAGCTCGCGCATCGCGGCAGCTACCTCGGCCTGGTGTGGGTCTCCCCGGCGACCGTCCGGCGCGTTTTGGCTGCACACGCCTTCATTTGACCTAACGGCCTAACTGACCTAACCGGCCCATTTTGCAGGCATTTCGTGGCGTCGCGAGCGCGCTGCGGCGTGGCTCAGGCTGCAGTCGAGCCGAGCGGCGCCCGTTCGAAGTCGTGCTGGTTCGTGCGCCGACCTGACGGTCCCGATTCCCAGTGGTTACGGGCCTCTGGCGACGGCGACAAACAGAAACCGTTGCCGTACGCGCGGTTGCTCTCGGAGGTCCCGGCAGATACCCACAACGAGCATGGATCGCGACGCTGTGGCGGTGGCTATCCAGCCCGAACACGCGGGCAGTCCCGGCGGTCGGGCGGTAAAGCGCGAGCAGCAGCCTGATCGTGGTCGTCTTGCCCGCCCCGTTCGGCCCGAGGAACCCGAACACCTGCCCAGGCTGGACGCATAGATCCAGTCGGTCGACCGCGACCGTCGCGCCAAACGACTTCGTCAGACCGAGCGTCTCGACAGCGGCGGTCATGACTGAATCGTCGGCTGACCAGATGACGGCCGGCGCGTGGTCATCGGGTAGGCGTTTGAGTGATGCGCTCGTCGAGCAACTCGCGCTCGAGCGCGCGCTTGATCAGCGCTTCGGCGGCTGATCGCTTCCAGCCGCAGCGATCGGACAGGGCTCGCAGCGTGTCGGGCGACGCGAGCGCGAACACAATGTCGGCGACCTTGTCCGGTGTGAGCCCGCGGCGCCAGGTTCCCGTAGGGACGCCGTGCCCGAGGAGTTGGAGGGGCCCTTCGCGGCGTCCGTGCTCCATCTGCTCAAGGAATGCTGCGACCTCGGGCTCGGCGGGAGCGGTGGCGCGCAGCACATCGATCAACGGCATGATCCGCGGAGTGACGTCGCCGATTTGCCTGACGTAGCGAGCAAGCTTGCCGCGCGGATCGGGCTCGCGGGCGACCTTGCGGGCCCAGCGACGCTCGCCCGGGTGAGTGTCGGGGTCCTCCGCGCCGGCGACCAGCCGCGCCGCGCAGGCAGCGAGCAGCGCCGGCTTGGTGCCATACGCGAGGTAGATCGTCTGCACGTGGACGGCGGCTTCGGTCGCGATCGCCTGCATCGTGGTCGCGGTGTAGCCGTCCCGCGTGAACAGCCGGGCCGCGGCCTCCTCGACGCGCCGTCGCGTCTCGGCGCCACGACGGACTCGTCTCCGAAGTACGCCTTCGGAGGCTCCGTCCAGGGACTCGCTCGGTTGACTTGACACCAGCAATATAGTATCACTATATAGCTGACTATATAGCTGACCTACATTGTGCTTTGAGGGAGGAATCTGATGCGGGTTCTATGCAGCACCACCCCGATGGACGGCGTGTTCGGGCCGTTCATCCCGCTGGGCCGGGCGCTGGTCGAGCTTGGAGACGAGGTGATCGTCGCGAGCGGATCGAACCTGCAGCCACGGGTCGCTGAGAACGGGCTGGAGTACGCGCAGGCCGGCCTGTCCGCCATGGATGGGATGGTCGCGGCGTTCGCGGACGCCGACGTCAAGGCGGCGCCACCGGGCGATCGGATCAGATTCCCGGCCGCGATGTTCGGCTCGGTGCACCCGGCCGCGAAGTTGCCGGTCCTGCGCGAGCTGGCCGAGTCGCGCGGCTTCGATCTGGTCGTGCACCCGCCCGTGGACCCTGCGGGGCCGCTGCTCGCGGCGGAACTTGGCGTGCCGTCGGCCTGTTATGGGTTCGGGCAGCCGTTCGAACCAGAGGTGGTGGCGGCAATGGCCGCTCGCGTCCGGCCGCTCTGGGAGGCGACCGGCATCGAACCCGACCCGTACGGTGGCATCTACCGGGGCTGCTATCTGGACCCGTGCCCGCCCCGGCTACGCGCCGGCGAACCGGTACCAGCGGCGTCAGGCACCCACCCGATCCGTCCTGAAATCCCCGGTGACCCCGATGCCGCACTTCCCGCCTGGGCGGACCAGCTCGGCACCCGCCCCGTCATCTACGTCTCGCTCGGCACCGCGCCGCTGTTCAACCGGCCGGAGAAGTTCGTGCCGCTGCTCGCCGCGCTGACCGGCGAGGAGCTCGAGGTGATCGTCACCGTCAGCGACCTCAACGACCCAGCCGCGCTCGGCGAGCTGCCCGCAACGGTGCATGTCGAGCGATGGCTTCCGCTCGCGCCGCTGCTGCCGCGCTGCGACACGGTTCTCTGCCACGGCGGCACCGGCACCACACTCGCGGCTCTCAACGCGGGGCTGCCGCTCGTGCTCGTCCCGCAGGGCGCAGACCAGTTCAACAACGCCAGCGCCTGCCAGCGGGCAGGCGCCGCCCGAGTCCTGATGCCCGACCAGGTCACCACCGCCTCCGTCCGCGACGCCGTGCGCGCCGTGCTGGCGCCAGAGTCGCCCGAGCGCGGAGCCGCCCAAGAGCTGGCTCGGGAAATCGCGACGATGCCGTCCGCTGCCGCCGTAGCCCAAGTGAAACATATCACCCAATCTATTCACTTCCCTTATATCCCTTTTTCATCACATCTTCTCACTTCACCCTACAATCTCCTTATATTCATACCTACTATACCCCCACCCATACCAATATACCTCAGCTCCACAATTACCCAATTCCTACCCATCTCATCACCCTAGCAGCAACACAAAAAAGCAATATAACGCAATCCATCCTCCTTACATTAATCACCAATCAAATATACTTCTATCACCCAGCAACCTCACCTCATCAACTACTTATAGTAGCGCATCTCATCAAATGAATCTCTCAAAAAAATCATAAACTTACCATCAATACTCTCACTTAACCTTCACGCACTGATATACAACCACCATACAACAACATAAAACCTTCATCAAATAATAATCAACTACACCTCACCTATATCCCCCTCTCCCTACTTAACACCATCACCTCAAACTCCTCACATCTTCTAAAGCCACTTCTCTCTCTTATACTTATCACCCATACCTCCTCTAATTACACAACCACTAACCACCACAATCTCACCTTAACCAACCCACACCTACTTAACCTCAAACCCTCCTAAACCTTACATAGCACCCACTCTCTCTATCACCTTCACTTTATCCATTCCCTAACAAGCTTCTCACCAATAATATAATACCCACCTACTCTCTACAAATAGTTACATTCTCCTCTAAGTTAAAACCCTTGTCACACACCCAAATCACACATAAAACCACCAGTCACAAGCTTATCCTTAACCTCTCTAATAATCTCCTTATCTAAATGTTACCCTATTAAATAAAACAACTCACCAAAATCCCCTCCTTAATACCTCGAAACATATCACCACCTCCGTCAAATCCCACCTTCTATCCTTACTCTCACCAAACTTTCTAAAGTAATCCTCTCTCTCAACAAAATCTCTAAATACATCTTACTCTTGTCAAACAAAATCAAATCAACCTAAAAATTCAAAAAATCAAAACAACAAAAACACCTCTCTCTAAATCTCCTCATCTCACTCCAACAAAAAATCCATCTAGCATAAAAAATCTACATTACAACCAAAATCACCCACACCAACCAACCACATATCCTACTAAACCCACTAAAACCCACCAACTTACTCATCTAATCTAGCTCTCTATTAACACCAACGCTAACAACAACCACTCTACCAGCACTCACCCACCAACAACACCACCCTCACTATCCCCAAACACCCCAACCTACCCAAATAATCAGCACCCACACACCACCCATCACACCACCACAAACCTCATCCCCTCCACACCTGCGCACAGCGCCTCCGGCATCAAAGCGCTGATCGAGCGCACCAGCCGCTTGAGCGCCTCGCGGTCGAGCTGATCTTCGCGCCCGAAGTTGTGGATCACCTGCGTACGCGACTGCTGCTTCTCCGCATCCCACACGTTGTGCGCCAACTGGACGTAGGAGACTTCAGACTCGTCCTTGTTGCGGCGCTCGACGACGCGCAGGTACATGTGGCTAGACCGTAACGCCACGCCCGGACGAACCGGCCGATCCTGTCCCAGGCGTTCGCCTAGGCGCTAACCGCCCTCAGCGGAGCGCACACCCCTAAAACTCGAGCGATCAGGCCGAAAATCAGGCCTCATGTGCCCATGAACTGTCGACCTCGAAACAATCACCGACCTCCGTCAGGGCTACAGAGGATCCGACTCTGCGAGCGGCGGGCCGAAGCACTTCGCCCCGATATCGGTCCCGGTCAGAGTGACCTCGATGATCACCGTTCGCCGACCGCATAAACAGCGTCGAGGCACGGCGACACGACAGACACACTGCAGCGTGTGCGCCGAGAGCTCCAACCCGGCGCGCGACGCCACGCCTCGAACAACCCGGTCGAACGGGGACCGACCGAGAGCGAGAGCGCGGCGGCCCGCAGGGCCGCCGCCTGTCGCCTCGGTCTATCCCGTCCCTCGCGCGCTCGCGGCGCGCCTTGACCCACTCTTGCAGCGCGGCCCGGCATGACCGGTTGAGCGGCACCTCCCGGTACGCGTCCCCCTTCCCGGAACGGACCACCAGCAGCCCTTTGCGCGCCGAGATCGCCACGTCCTCGACGTCGAGCGCGGTGAGCTCGTGCAACCGCAGCGCCGTGTAGAGCAGCAAGGTCACGATCGCCCCATCGCGCGGACGCACCAACTCGGCCGCCCGCAACAGCGCCCGCTGCTCCACCATCGACAGCGCGCGCGGCGCGGCCTGCGCCAAAGGCTCGCGCTTCACGTTCGCGGGCCCAAGGCCAACGAACCGGTTGAAGTGATCCACCGCCGCGAGCGCCAGGTTCACCGACGACGGCTTCCAAGCACGATCGACCTTCAGATGCCGCTTGAAGTCCCGCGCCGCGTAATCGCGGCCCCGCGGGTCGCTGATCGCGAGCGGCGGCTCGGCCCGTCCGGCCAGCCAGGCACCATAGGCGCGGACATGCTGGCCATAGGCATCCCGCGTCCGGGCCGCCAGTGGCGCCCGCTCCAGATCCGCCAGATACCGCGCGACCGCGGCGTCGACGTCGTTGACCGCCGCCCCGCGCTTGTTAGTAGACGTGGATTCCCGCCGTTGTGAAGCCGCCACGACGGGATTAGTAGACGAAGACCCGGACGGAACCGTCCTCTAAGGTGCCTCCCCCTAACGCATAGTCGGGAGTGTTTTGACGGCGAGAATGCTCCCGGAGATGCGATGTCTCGAGGTTGAGGGGCTGTCAGCGCAGCGAAGCGATGCGCCCGGCGTCGACGATCGTGCGCCGGGCGATGCTGGGCTGGCCCTGGTTGGCCTCGAGGCAGCCGCGGATGTGCCGGATGTAGGCGTTGACGTCGTCCTGGCGGTTGGCGTGCAGGTGCATGAGCATCAGCATCCGGTTGGTGCGCTCGCGGTTCTTCAGCCCGTACGCGCGCGGCTTGATCGCGGCGCGGATCGGGTCGAGGAACGCCTCCAGCGGCGACGTCGACAGCGGCATGTCCACGGGCCGCTTCCAACGTAGCCGTGTTCGGCGAAACTGCTCGGCGACGATCTGCCCGGTGTCGTTCAGCCAGCCGCTCAGGCGCGGGATCCCGGCGGCGTGGCAGCGTTCCGTGAATGGCGTCCAGAACGACGGGCCGGTGAACGCCGCCTCGACGTCTCGCAGCAGCTCGTCGATCGCCTCCCGGTGCTGGGGCTCCTCGGTGCGGATCTTGGCCATCAGCCGCTCGAGCGCGTGGCGCAGGTGCCACTCGGTTCCCGCGTGATCGGCGGCCAAGCAGGGGAGAGGGGGTTAGTGCTCGCGTGTTAGGCGGGTCCCGGCTGAGATGCCCAATGGTAGTTCGCACGGTCGAGCCGCGATCATCTTCGTCGCGCATCGCGGCGCTCCTGCCCGACCCGAGCGATGGTCGTATGCGCGACTGTGCTCTCTGCGTCTACCATGGATTAGGAAACGCTACTTTGCGGCTCCTGGCATGGACCCGAGCACTGGGCCAGTTAGGCTGCGACGGGCCGAAGTACGGCCCGAGCATCCAGTCGCTGCTGGAGATTCGTAAGCAGCCTCGCGAGTGTGTTCCCGCATGTTTCCGGCTCGAGCAAAACCCTCACCCGGTCGCTGAGGATGTCCATCCGCAACGGATGGCCGATGTGCAGGTCGACCGCGTCCGCGAACCATCCGCCAGGGGTGCGTTCGGGCACGCCCCAGAGCCGGAACGGCTCCTTGGCGGTGAACAGGCCATCAACGAGTCGGTCGAGGTTCTCGACCTCGCGACCGAAGGCGATCGTGGCCACGTCGCCGTCAACCGTCACGCCGCTGCCTTCTAGGGCTCGTGATGAGAGGCGGTGGCGATCTTCGAGCGCGCGCACCCACTGTTCGTAGCGGCGCACCATGTTCCATACCGCACTGGCGGCGACCGAGAAGTCGCCTTGGCCCATCACGAACGCGCCTTGGAATTCGGCGACCACGATCGCCTCGCCGATACCGGACTCACGCACGAGCGAGCCGAGTCCCGTGAGCGTGGCGGCTCGTTCGTACTCGGTGTCACGCAGCAGGTCCAGCAAGCCCTCGGGTGAGTCGCCCTCGAACCGCGCGCGCCAACGCCGAGCAGACACGTCGGCGCCGAGTAGCTCATCGGCCTCGAAAGCCGACTTCACCCAGAGATGCTCTCCGTCGAGATCGCGGAGCAAGCTCTTCGGCAGCCAGGCCGTATCTAGCCGCGGATCGCTGCCGACGACGGCTCGCACAACACGCGCCACTTCGCCAGCGGGTGAGGTCGAGTGCAGCTGCCAGAACCTCGGATTCAAAGTGTCGAGAAAGCCGACCATTGCGTCGCCCGTCAGCCACCAGAGTTCATCTCCAACCAACTCCGCCCGGAGGCCGGAGCGCTCCTCGAGCGCTCTGATAAGCAGAGCGACGCCATTGCTGCGACGACTCAGGTGCGTGAGCCTCGAGGATCCGCGTCTTTGCTCGTCCCGGCGGTATCCGACCGCCGACGAGGTCAGCGCCAGCTGTCGCGGCAACGGCCTCGCTCATCATCGCGAAGAACTCTTGGCGGTCAAGCATCATCGTCAGTATCCCTCTCACCGAGCTCGCCAGTCGAGTCGGGGGCGAGTTCTTCCGTCGCCTCCACCTCGATCGCGAGGTCGTCGATCGACATCTGCGGCTGACGTTCGACGATGCTCGGGCCCTCCCTCCCGAGGTCGCGTGCAGCCCTGCGCATCAATGCCTGCCACTTCTGGGGAGCGCCGCGGGGATCGGCTGACGCAGGCGAGTCGACGATCACCACCCGATGCGGAACCGAGCTACTGCCCTCAACCCGGATGAACCCTCTCAGCTCGCCGCGTCCGAGCTGAGCGGCGGCGCTCTTGAGCCTGCTGATCACGTCGCGGCGCCCTTGAACACTGAGGTGGACCCAGTGGGCTTGGAAGATCCCGCGTGCCACCTCGTCGAACTCAACGTGACTCTCGCCCTGAACGGCGGCTGCCACGACTCGCTGGAGCAGCACTGACATGAATTCCTCAAGCGGAGACTCTCGGTCGAGCCGGATGCGCACTGGCGGTAGTCCGAGCCGCGGATCGCTGCGCGAAAAGCGCTCCAGACCGGCCGGCACGGGCCCGTCGAGCATCGCTGATCCCGGACCGACGGAGAGCACGGGGGCTTCAAGCTCAAGGGCGCCAAGCGATCGCACGATCTGCTCGCGACGCTCTTGGAGACACACGTAAAGCGGGCAGACCACAACGGCCGATCGCCCGACCAGCTCATTCGGCAGGTCGGCACGCGCCCGTATGCCCGCTATCTCTGCCGCGTCGTAGCCGCGCGCTTGGCGTTCTTCTACGTTGCGCCCGCTCTTACCCTCGACGAGCAGGACGAGGTCAGGATCAAGCCTGTACAGGACGACGTCAGCGCGGATAACCCCCGGAGTCGACTGAACGTCGAGTTCGAGGGCGTGAAGGCGGAACCCTTGGTCCGCCAGGTCTCCAAACCAGCCGCCGTCGCGCGCCACCAGCGCGAGCACTGCGTTTACGGGGATCAGCCGCTCCTCCACGCGCGCGACTCTAAACCCGTCCAGTCATGGCGCGCTGGGGATCCTCAACCGAACCTGCGTCGGCGTATTTCGCGCCCTGATCGTGAAGGCGAGCATGCTGAGCGCGAGTTGGGCCGCTCAGAGGACGCTGTCGCGGCCTACGACGAACTATTCGCGCGATTCGCCGACGCCCCCGACCCCGCAATCGGTCAGCCCGGTCGAAGTGGTGCGCAAAGTGAGCACAGACGCTTGCCACCGCTACCCACGAAGGGGTGAGTCGTCGGTTTCCATAATCTGCGCTCGATAATGCTCATTCGGTCCCCCCGGGGTAGGGAGGAGGGTAGGGGCGTCACGGCTTGATGCCAGGCGCTGAGTGAGCGCGTGCTGCGGCTGGCCAACTTCGGCGGTTCGCGGCCCTGCAACGAGGTCGGAAGATCCGTGCCTGGCGGCGCGCGATCCCATTGATAAGGCGTAATCCCAGGCGAGCCGCCACGCAACCTCTTGCCCGCCGGACAGTGGGGCCAGGATCACGGCCCGTGGGGGAGAAAACAGAACGAAAAGTGCAGTCCCAATCAATCAATCAATCCGGTCCGGGCGGCATCCTCCCAGCAGGCGACCCCTGTCTGAAGTGAAGAGTTCAAGCCTCTCGGGTCGTGACGTCCCGACAGCGTTTTGTTGGAAGCCGGGACGCGTGAGTGTGAGTTGAGCATCGGCAGGTACCATCCCCGCGCCAGCACACCGCGACGACGGAGCGCCCACAATCTCATGGCAGACAGCCCTACCGAGAACGAGACCACGACCGCCACGATCACCCTCGAGCGCGAAGGCCACATGCTGCTGATGGGCCTGAACCGGCCGCATAAGCGCAACGCCTTCACCCTCGAGATGCTGGCGGAGCTCTCGCACGCGTATGGCCTTCTCGAGTCTGACGATGACCTGCGCGTCGGCGTCCTCTTCGCCCATGGCGAGCACTTCACCGGTGGGCTGGACCTCGCGGACGTGGCCCCGGTTATAACGTCGGGCAAGAGCCCCTTCCCTGACGAGGGCCGCAATCCGTTTCGGATCGACGGCACCTGGACGAAGCCGATCGTGGCTGCCGCTCAGGGTCGCGTCATCACTGCCGGGATCGAGTTGCTGCTTGCAGCTGACATCCGCATCGCGTCCGCCGATGCCCTGTTCTCGCAGATCGAAGTGCGGCGCGGTATCTACCCGTTCGGCGGCGCGACGGTGCGCTTCCCTCAGGTCGCGGGCTGGGGCAACGCCATGCGCTGGATCCTCACGGGGGACGAGTTCGACGCTCAGGAGGCGTTGCGCATCGGTCTCATCCAGGAGATCGCGACCGACCGAACGGTCGCGCTGGAACGCGCCAAGACGATTGCCCGCACGATCGCTGAGGATGCTGCCCCGCTGGGCGTACGCGCCATCCTCGCGTCCGCCCATCGCGCCCGCGACGAGGGCGACCCCGCAGCCTTCGACCGGCTCACCCCCGACGCCATCAAACTGTTTACGACCGCTGACGCCGCGGAGGGCGTCATGTCCTTCATCGAACGTCGCGCTGCGAGATTCACCGGCAAGTAGCACAGCTTGGCCGTAGCGGCCCGGCGGGCCGGTAGGCCCGGTCGTGATGCCGGTCAGCGGGCCGCCAGCCCCGTCAAACGGCGCTCCGAGCTATCGCCACGACAGCCGCCGGGCCCGACCCGTCCCGAGCGAGTCGGCGGCAAGCTCCAGGCGCAGATACACCGGGCGAGCCGTGGCCGGCTGTTGAAAAGGTGGGCTCGCGCGCAAGTCAGGAAGGCAGACGAACCGACAGGAGCCCAGTGATCACCGCGGCACGCCCGGGCGCAAGGCGGGGCAGCACGCTCGGAGACGGCTTCCGGCGAGAAGTGCGTTCCCACGTCGATCTCGCACGACTGCTTTCGTCCCTCCGCCACCCTTGGCGCCACGTGCGCTTCGGCGACATTCCGATCGCCCGGATCGGGTCGGGACCGACGCCGCGCGCATTATCGAAATCGCCCGACAGCACACGCTGCCGCTGGGGCTCCCCGCGCGCGAGCGCGGAGCTACGCCACCCAGCCCGCCCGCCGAGCGGCCTGGTGGCGGCGGTCCAGCACGTCGGCGACCTCGTCGACCCGCTCCGGGCGTGGGGCGGCGTAGCGGGCGGTGGTGCGCAGGTCGACGTGCCCGAGCCGCGCGGAGACCTCGTGGACGGGGACGCCGGCCTCGAGCAGGTGGGTGGCCCAGTACGCCCTGAGCGCGTGCGGGTGCGCGAGCCGCTCGGGCCACGCCCGCAGCCAGGCATGACCGGCGCACGAGCCGGTGCACCGCGACGGCGGAGAGGGGGAGGGGCTCTTGGTCGCCGTGGCGGCCGAGGCGCACGAACAGCGGCTGCTCGTCGAGCAGCCCGACGCCGCGTGCGAGCGGATGAGCCTTGAGCCAGGCCTCGAGGGCCTGCTGGACGGCCTCGGGGACGGGGACTTCTCGCTCGCGACCGCCCTTGCCACGGATGTAGAGGCGGCCCGCAGGCCGCGCAGCTCCGCGGAGCGCAGCCCGCAGTCGCCGAGCACGCGCAAGAGGGCGTAGTCGCGCTTGCCCCCGACGGTGCGCCCGTGGGGGACGCGGAGGAGGTTTGCGTAGTCGGTGTCGGTCAGCGTCTCCGGCGGACCGGGCTGATGGCGCGGCACCCGCACGCCGTCGATCTCCTCATCGCGACCGAGGTCGCGGGCGAGCGCCCGGACCATCGAGATGTACACCCGCACCGTGGCCGGCGCCGCGGGACGACCGCCGCGACCACCGGACGTGGCCAGCTGGCGGCCGTAGGCAGCAACCACGTCAGCGTCGAGATCGCCGACGAGCGGCGGGCGGCCGAGCTCGCCCGCGAGCCAGTCCCCGAAGGCGCGAAAGATCGCTCCGTACTGGCGCCGCGTGCTGGCGCTCGCCGCCCGGGCGGCGATCCGCTCGGCTTCGCCGAAGAGGTTGCGCTCCTCGAGCGCGGAGGAGATGGGCGGCGGGGAGGGGGAGAGGGCAACCGCAGGGGGAGCGCTCATCACAGGCTCGCCGTCGACGACCTCGAGCTCGCGATCTGCTACCGGGGCTAGGGACAGCTGCAGCTCGCTCACGGCGAACGCCTATACCCGAAACCGGTCCATGTCGGGTCACGTTAAACCGTGCGCCGCTAAGGAACGTGGCACCCAACCGACAAGTAGAGGGCCGCCGAGCCGGCCGCGTGCACGAGCGGCCGCCAGGCCGGCTCGAGCAATGGTTCGAGCGGGTCGAGCTCAAGCGGCGCAGTCGTGCGGACTCGAAGATCGAGTTTGATCGGCTGTTAGAGGGCCGCGGGGCGGCGCGATCTCGAGGGCGGTACAAATCAGAGGCGAATGAGCTTTTCCAGAACATCCAGACTGATCGGTCCCGCTTTTGAGCATGCGACGGTCGCGGACGCGATGCGCACGGGAATCATCAGCTGCCAGGCTGATAGCAGCTTGCGTGCGATAGCCGAGCTCATGGCGAGCTATCACGTGCATGCGGTGGTGGTAGAGACGGCGGGGGCGGAATCGGGTGCGGCGCCCGGGCAGGGCTGGGGGATCGTGTCGGACGTCGAGCTTGCGCGCGCGGCGGCGCGCGGTGAGCTGCAGGCGACCGCTGGCGAGCTTGCTGGCTCGGGTGCGACGTTTATCCGACCGGCTGAGCCGCTGAGGCGCGCGGCGGAGCTGATGTGCGAGCATCGCGTCAGCCATTTGATCGTCTCTACGGCGCCGACCGCGCGTCCGGTCGGGATCATCTCGACTCTTGATCTTGCCGTGGCGCTCGCGTGGGGCAGGGGTTGATGGTTGGTATTGCTGTAGTGGCTTGTCCTCGATGGGTGGTGCGTCAGTCCTGTCCCAGCCTTGGAGCGATGAATGGGATCCGCCTCGCCGCTGCTCCGACGATGGTGACGATGAGCGAGAGTTGCCCTTGGCCGTGGACGCTTGATTTGGCCCCGGCTGCGTAAGCGGCGTCTAGTTATTCTAGTAGACGCGGCCAGAAGAATCGGTCGTAAGTGGGGAGGAATGCGGCGGGCGAGGGCGAAGTTATGTATCGATGATGGGTCGTCCGCAGCGCGCACGGATCGTTCTCTATGCGGCCGAGGGTCTACAAGACACGGAGATCGCGGCGAGGCTGGATACCTCGCCGGGGCTGGTGGGACGGTGGCGAAGACGGTTTGCCGAGCAGCGGCTTGACGGGTTGAAGGACAAACCGCGCGCGGGTCGCCCGCGTCGTTTTCCCCGCGGAGCAGGTCGCCGCCGTGAAGGCGGTGGCGTGCGAGCTGCCGGCACGCTACGAGCGGCCGCTGAGTCGGTTCTCGCGCACTGAGCTCTACCGTCTGGTGATCGAGTTGGCGGTCTGCGACGCGTCGGCCTCGACCGTGTGGCGGTGGTTGCACGAGGACGCGATCAAACCGTGGCAGCAGCAGTGCTGGATCTACCAGCGCGACCCCGAGTTTGCTGTGAAGGCCGGGCGGGTGCTCGATCTGTACGCCCGGATCTTCGACGGCAAGCGGCTGCGGCCCGATGAGTACGTCATCTCGGCCGATGAGAAAAGCCAGCTGCAGGCGCTCGGCCGCCGACATGAGACGAGCGCTCCGGCGCCGGGCCGCCCGTCGCGGTACGAGTTCGAGTACGAGCGCGGCGGCACGCTGGCCTACCTCGCCGCCTGGGACGTGCATCACGCCAAGCTGTTTGACCGAGTCGAGCAGAAGACGGGTATCGAGCCCTTCGGGCGGCTGGTCGAGCAGGTCATGACGGCCGAGCCGTACGCGTCCGCCCGGACCGTCTACTGGATCGTCGATAACGGCTCAAGCCACGCCGGCAAGACTTCGATCAAGCGGATGCAGGAGCGCTGGGAGAACGCGCGGCTGATCCATCTCCCGGTCCACGCCTCGTGGCTGAACCAGATCGAGCTGTACTTCTCGATCCTGCAACGCAAAGCGCTCACACCGAACGACCTTCCCACCCTCGACGCGCTCGCGCAGCGCATCCTCGGCTTCGCAGAGCACTACCGGCAGATCGCCCGGCCGTTCGAGTGGACCTTCACCCGGCAGAACTCAACGAGCTGATCACCCGCATCGAGCGCCACGAACCGAACCCGCAACTCGCCCCCGCCGCCTAACGATCACAACTTCTGGACGGCTCTACTAGCGGCTCCAGGGTGGCGCGGAGCGGTACGGTGCTCGTGATGGCCTACGTGTTTCTCGAGCACCCGTCGTCGCTGGAGCACGACACTGCGGCGCATCCCGGGCAGGCGGCGATCACGATGCACCCCGAACAGCCCAGCCGGATCGTCGCGATCGAGCGGGCACTGTCGGCGCGCGGCTGGCTGGGGTTTGGGCGTGTGCTGGCTCCCGCGGTCGAGCGGTCTGTGCTGACCGCGGTGCATCCCGAGCGCTATGTGGCGTCAATCGAGCGAGCGTGCGCGGCCGGAGGGGGGCTCCTCGACGCCGACACTGTGGTCAGCGAGCGATCGTTCGAGGCGGCGCTGCATGCGGCGGGCGGGGCGGTGCGAGCTAGGTCCACAAAGCGCCGTTAGCCAGGTTCACGCCGGCTGCGAGCAGAAGAGGAGCAGTGTCGGCGCCATCGACCAGACTGCCGGTGCTGGTGCCAAGCAGCAGCCAGCTTCGACAACCGTTGATGGAGGCGCTCGAGCTGCTGCGCCGCTACGCGCACCGGGACCGGATCCAGTTCTATGACCCGGCCGATCGGGTGCCGATCGACGGGGTCGTCAGGCCCGACTGGCGGGAGGCGATCCTCGATGAGCGCGGGCGGGTGGAGCGGATCCCCCTATGAGCTGTGCGCGCTGGTCAGCCTGCGGGATGCGATCCGCCGCCGCGAGATCTGGGTCGAGGGCTCACGCCGCTGGGAGACCCAGGCCCGCCGGACAGCGAGCCGCTGATCCAGATGCCGCTGGCGTTTCGACAGCTGGCAGCTGCGGGCCGCACGTGTCTACGCTCGATAATCGCGCGTTATGTGCAAAGCCCTGCAAATCGTTTGCGGTGCGCACATGTGCTAATGGCGACCGCCCAAGCCAGCGGAGCCTCTCGGGCCGAGTGCCTCTGGGTCATCGTGTGAGCCCGGACGCACCCGGTCGAGCGCAGGGACGAGGCGCTGGACGACTACCGCCGCATGGTCGAGGCCGAGCGGGCGAAGCAGGAGGACCCACGCTGAGGACGATGCGTGCGCGCGCTGGTGAGCGGGATCGCGGCGCTGCCGGCCGCGGGCATGCGCTCGGGGCGGCGCTTCCCGATCGGCTCAGTTGACGATTTTGGAAGAAACGGTCGCCAGCGGAAGGTGGTCCTTGTCCTCACCGAGCGGCTCGCACCTCGCGTCATGGAATCCCGGTGACGCGCACAGGCACGTCGCTGCTCGTTGTGCTGCCATCGCCCAGCTCCCCGTATGTGTTATCGCCCCAGCATTCGACCTGCCCTCCGGTGAGCAGTGCGCAGGAGGTGCTGATCGCGATCGCGTTCGAGATCCCTGTTACCGCCACCGGAGTCGAGCTATCAGTGGTGCTCCCGTTGCCCAGATCCCGAATTCGTTGTATCCCCAGCATTCGACGTGCCCTCCGGACAGCAGCGCGCAGGAGGAGTAGCCGCCGGCCGCGATCGCGGTCGCGTTCGAGATCCCTGATACCTCGACCGGCACGTCGCTGGTAGTAGTGGTCCCGTTTCCGAGCTGGCCGTACAAGTTCAATCCCCAGCATTCGACGTGCCCTCCGGACGACAGCGCGCAGGTGTGCGCGCTGTCGGCGCCGGCGATCGCAGTCGCATTCGAGATTCCTGATACCGGCACCGGCGTGGGGCTGTTGTTCGTCGTGGTTCCATTCCCCAGCTGACCCGCGGAGTCCGCGCCCCAACATGCGATCTTCCCTCCGGACAATAGCGCGCATGAATGCTCGTTGCCGGCGGCGACCGCCGTGGCGTTCGAGATCCCCGAAACGGCCACTGGTGTCGTGCTGCACGCCGTCGAATGAGCGCATGCCTGCGGACCTGAGGTCGTCCCGTCGCCGAGCTGTCCCTGATAGTTGGCTCCCCAGCAGTACATCTGCCCTCCGGACAGCACCGCGCAGGCGTGGATGCCGCCGTCGGCGATCGCAGTCGCGTTCGAGATCCCTGATACCTCGACCGGCACGTCGCTGCTAGTAGTGGTCCCGTTTCCAAGCTCACCGAAGCTATTTCCGCCCCAGCATTCGACCTGCCCTCCGGACAGCAACGCGCAGGAGTGAAAAGCGCTAGCGGTGATCCTGATAGCGCTGGAAATTCGCAACACCGCCACCGGGGTGGTGCTGCACGGGAAGCGGCAGAAATCCGGACCCGAGCTCGTGCCGTTGCCCAGCTCGCCGTTGGAGTTGTCCCCCCAACACTCGATCTGTCCTTCTGACAGCAGCGCGCATGAATGAAGACCGCCGTCGGCGATTGCCTGAACGGGCTGGCCGCCGACAGGTCCGCTACCGCTGCTACCGCTGCCACCTGCCCCTCCGCCAGCGCCGCCACCGAAGGGTCCGCCGGCGTCGGCGAGGTTGAAGGTGCGCTGGTAGACGTGCAGGGTGGGGCTGGTGAGCTTTAGCGGTGGGATTGCGATGCTGGCGGTGAGGTCCACGGGGGCGGTGAGCGTCCACCACGGGTTCTGGTGGATGTTCGCGCCTAGCGCCAGGCCGCCCCTGAGCGCTAGTTGCGGACCAACCACGCCATAGAGCAGCACGTCGATGGTGGGGGTCAGGTTCGCGGCGACGCTGCCGTCAGCCGACAGCGACGGCGGGGTGAAGCCAAGGTGCGGGGTGAAGGTCTGGATCGGGTAGAAGCCGCGGCCTTTGGCCCACCCGATCCCGGCGGAGGCGGAGAAGCCGATGCTCGCGCTGGCCGTCGCTGACGCGTTTATAGCCGCGGCCGCGTCGAGGTACACGGTGATCTTCGAGGTGATTACGACCGGGATGGGGCCGACGAACGTGTCCACGCTCGGACCGGGGAAGGACAGAACCGGCGTTTTGGCGAGCGTGCACGAGCCTTGGCCTTGCACGGTCGCGGTGATGCCCGCGCTCTCGTTCGCGTCCGCGGTCAGGCTCACGCTCTGCAAGCCTCCGAACAGCTTCCAGGAGCCCTTCAGCGTGACCGACGGGGCATGGAACGATGGACTGGGCTTGATCGACGCGGTCGCGCTGCCCTTACAGACAACGCTGGCGGCTGACGCCCGGGCGAACGCGCGCCTCGCCGCACGAGCATCGGACGCACTATGCGCTGTCATGGTCGCGTTGAGCGTTCCGGACGGCACCGCGTCAAGCAAAGTGGCCGGCACGGTCGAGACGACCGTCTGGCCGTTCCTCATCACGACCGTGGTGGCGCGGCCGAGGAATCCGTTGGGGGTCGCCGTTGGGGGTCGATGGTCCGTGACCGATCGCGATGATCTGCCCAGCCTTGAGTTGGTTGCCGCCGGCGTATCTGAGCGTCCCAGCCCGACCTGGCGCCGGTAGCGAGGAAACAACCGACGGATCGAGCACCTGGTCGCGGGAGGAGAGGGTCACGAGCGCAGATCCCTTCTTCGCCGCCAGCACGCGCAACGTCCGCACTCGGGAGGTCGCCACCATCCCGTGAGCGCTCGACAGCATTGCGCGTACTGTCAGCTTCCCGCGCTCTGTCGGTACCGGCCAGGTCAGCACGAATCGACCGCGAGCGTTCGGGACTCCACGCACCAGTGCGCGCCACTGCTTTCGCCCACGGCGTTGCACCACTACCAGATCGCCCGTACCGCCATGGACGTGGCCCGAGAACGTTGCCAGCGACGCGGCCCGCACGCTGCCTGGCGCGCGGAACGACAAACTCACGGAGGCTGAAGCGTCGGCCGGCGCGCACAAACACGCAAGCGCCAGGCAGCAGGCGGCACACCACGTGACCCAGCTGAGATTCAACCGTTCAAAAAGGTCCACCCGCGTTTTCCTGTTGAGCGACCATTCCGCTTATGCGCAGAGAAATGACAGTCGCATCGAGAGATCCCGCGTGCATCCGTAGCCGTAGCCCCTTCGCGATCTTTGCGGCACACTACGGAACGTCCGAGGGGGACGCGCTCAGTAACCGGGCCTGGGGCTGATGTAGACCGTTGGTCGGATAGCAGCGGATGTTCCGTCCGCCGGAGGCCTGGCCGAGGCGTCCGACTGTTGCTCCCCCGACTCGCGGACCGTGACTTTCTCGCGCCGCTAATGCTGTGGCGGCTTCTCCTCTTCGGACTATCGAGCGCGGCGCGCAACGACCCTGAGCTGTGGATCGCTGCGATTGACGTGAACAGCTCTCCGCAAGCCGTTCCGATTGAGGGTGCGCTCGAGGAGGCTCTAGAGACGGTGCCCGAATTGATTCTCGACGCGCTGACGAAGACATAACGACCACGCGGCGAGCGCCGCCCCGGCCCCGACCACCCGCTGCCGCGGTTGCCACCGCGCGTGCCCCGCTCACGCCTACCAGAAGGCCGTGATCGCACCGGAGTCCCGCAGGTCGGCGAGACGCCGGATCTGATCGACCGGGTCGTTGATCGGCTCCGTGGTGCCAAGTGCTTGCGCGGACGTGTCGGTGACGTTGCTCTCGACCTCGGCGTCCGTGTCGTGGTGAAGCAGTCCTTGGAGCATCGCGGCGACCTCGGAGGCCGAGCACGTCGTCAGCTGGCTGTAGATGCACAGCTGCTTCTTCTCGACGTGCCAGTAGACCATCACGCCCGGGCCGCGGTAGCGGGCGTGCCACTCGGTCATCATGTTCGAGTCCCAGGAGCCGAACTGCTTGGAATCCGACGTGCAAGACGGTGCCGGGTCCCCAGAGCAGCTCGTCGCGTGCCTGCAGCGTCTTGTTGACGATCGCGGCGATCGCGGCGCGGAGGTTCTCGCGGGTGAAGTAGATCCTGCGGAAGCGCCGGAGCGCCGCCTCGGTGTCGTCCGGATGCCCGTCGGTGGCGTCGGCGATCCGCTTGATGCCGATGTTCAAGCCAAGCGCAAAGGAGACCAGCAGCTTGCGCCGCCGAGCGGTGTCCGCGTCGATGATCTCGCGGGAGGCGACCGAGATCAGCCTTCTCGTGAAGCTGGAGAGGTGGTCTGCCTCCTTGAGCACGTCGAGCAGGTCGATCATCCCGTGCCGTCGCTCGATCTCGCCGTGCAGCGCCGTGATGTTCGCCGGGTAGGGTCATCGGTAAGAAACGTGTCACCAGCCGCAAACGAGCGGCGTTATGGACCCTCTCGGCTTGCCGCGTCACACGGGGTAGCGGCCGATCGCTTGATCGTAGGCTTGCTGGGCGTCGGCGAGCGCGATGCGCGAGTAGATCTCAAGTGATCGGCGGGTGGCGTGGCCTGAGCCTGGATCCACCGACCGACTCAGGTGGCCGTGGTGTTTGGCCGGCGCGTCTCGCGCCGCACCCCGGGGCGGTTTCACACCAAGGTCATCAATCGCGGCACCGAGGCGGCGATCCAGGTTCACTACCGCGCCTCGAAGGTCAAGCAGTACTTCAAGGAGGGCCGCGCGCTCAGAACCGAGACGACCGTCAACGACACCCGCGACTTCGGCGTCGGCCGGATCGTCAACGAGACCAACTGGAACGCGCTGGTCGATATCGGCCACCTGATCAACCAGCGCCTACTCGACCACCAGCTTGACGCGTGCGCTTGCGCACCAGACGCCACGACGCTTGAGCGCGTGGTGCTGCCATCCAGAACCGACGATGGCCTACCCGCCCCCGGGCTCCGGTTCGGCGAGCCAAGAACGATGGCGCTGCTCGCCTGCCTGTGCTCCTTGGGGCACCTGTTCGCCGGACTGACGAACCGCTCTCTGCGCGAGCTGATCGCCGGGCCGATCCCCGGCTACAGCGCGCGGCAGATGACCTACGACCTCAAGCGACTACGCCGCAAGGGGTTCATCCAGCGGATCCCGCGCACCCAGCGATACGAGCTCACGCGCGAGGGACGCCGACTGGCCGTCTTCTTCACCAAGACCTACACCCGGATCGTCAACCCCTCACTCGCCGAGCTTGACCCCCAGCTACCCAAGGAGATCGCCGCCCGCGCCCCACTCGCGATCGCATACCGCGCCTTCGAGCACGCGCTCGACCAGCGAATAGATCAGGCCGCTATCGCGGCTTAAGCTGGCTCATTCGTGCACGTGTCAACGGCCTAGCGGAGGTAGACCTCGACGCGTCTCTCGGTTGGCACTACTCACGCCAGGAGTGGCGCCCTATAGCCCGAAGGCGAGGATCTGCGCTCACTTCCAGCAACTTCCCATCCTAAACCCGCCGGCCCACATCGACAACGATTTGTCGATCGCGTCTCGCCAAGCCGCTAGATGGACGACAGGCCCCTCCCAGCAGCTGGCCCGGCCGCGCCGGCGCCGGCGATTAAGCACGACCTCGAGCGCGCCGCCCGCTACGCGGCCTCGGCGCTCACCGCCTCGACCCGGCGCGCGTACGAGCGCTACTGGCGCACCTTCGCCGAGTGGTGCGTCGCGCGAGGGTTGCGGCCGATGCCGGCATCACCGGAGACGGTCGCCGCGTTCCTGGCCGTCGAGGCCAACCGTGAGTTGCGCCCGGTCACGATCGACAAGCGCGCCGCCGCGATCGCCGCCGCGCACCGCGCGCAGGACAAGCCCAACCCCTGCGACTCGGGCGCCGTCGCCGCCGTCCTCGCCGGGATCCGCCGTCAGCGCGGCGGGCGGCCGCTGGGCCCAGCCGCTAGAGCTCAACCCACTTGCCCGGCTCGTCGACCCGATCGACACCTTGACGCTCGCCGGGCTGCGCGACCGGGAGCTGCTGTTACTCGGGTTTGCCGCCGCGCTCAGACGCTCCGAGCTCGTCGCGCTCGACGTCGAGGACGTCCACCTCCACGCCGCCCGCGGGCTGCTGGTCACGATTCGCCGCTCGAAAGCCGACCAGGAGCAGGAAGGCGCCCAAGGTCGCGGGTCCCCTATGCTCAGGGGCCCGACCGCTGCGCGGTCCGGGCGCTGCGCCGCTACCTCGACGCTGCCGGCATCCACCGCGGGCCCGTGTTCCGGCAGATGCGCCGCGGCGATCACCTCACCGACCGCCGGCTCACCGACCAATCCGTCGCGCTGATCGTCAAGCGCCGCGCCAACGCCGCCGGCGTCGAGGAGCGCAAGATCGCCAACGTCACCCGGCACCGCAAACCTGCCCGTCCTGCGCGGCTACATCCGCGCCGCCACCGCATTCGACTACGTCGGCGAGGTGCTGTAGCGGCGGCGGAGCTGCTCGGGAGGAACCTGCGAGCGCAGCGAACAGCGCCTCTGGCCTCAGCGCTCTACCGACGGTCGGATGTGCCGGCTTATGCTGCTGCAGCGCGGTCGCGGTCGCGGTCGTCAGACACGATCGCGAGACGGCGACCAAGCGGTGTGAGGAGCCGGGACATCGTGGTTATCCGGGGGGCGATCTCGCCGCGCTCGATCTTGCTGATCTCGGCCTGCTGCACACCGGTCCGCGCTGCTAGCTCCTTCTGCGTCAGGTGTGCGTCCTTGCGTGCCCGCAAGAGCTCGGCAGCAAGCTGGAACCGCAGGTCGAATGCCTGCAGCTCGGCGACGGCCTCGGGCCCTTCAGCCTGCGCTTCCGCCTCAATGTCGTGAATCAGCTGGTCGAAGTCGTTCATCTCTAACTCCAATATCGACCCGGAACAGTATGTGCTTTAACACGTCCTTTGTCAAGGTTAGCGACGCTTCCCGGCCCGCCGTGCGGCCTTCCTCGCTGTCGCGTCCCGTCGTTCGACGATCCTGAGTCGCCTCTTGGCCTCCGCGATCTCGGCCTGCTGCCGACGCGGCTTGGGGCTCGTGCCCTTGTCGTACCCATGTAGCAGCAGGATGACCCTGCCGGCGCGAGCGGTGCAGAACACGCGCAACAGCACATCCTGGGAGGGGTCGAGACCAAAGCGCTCTCGTGCCTGCTCCTCGCTGATCCCGTGGATCTCTGCCTCAAGATTGACGATCTCCTTGCCGTTCATCCGCAGCCTGAACTCGAAGATGCCGGGGGCTACCGGGCGCCCCCACCCCGATCGATTGACGTCCGGTCCGCGGACCTGCAAGACCCGCCGCATTGCAGAACCCAACGCGCGCCGCTTGGTCGCCGAGAGCTCTTCCTTGATCCACCGCAGCACGGGCTTCTCGCCCTCGTCGGTCTCGAAGAACTCAAGCTCCCAGCGTCGTGGGAGCCCTTCTGGACCGGTCGCCGCTCGCTCACTCATCGCCAGCTATGGACGATACGAGCGCACTCGACGTTCAGCGCGAGGATCTCGTTTGCCCGCGCGGCGGTCTCATAACAAAAGCCACCAGAGCGTCTTCTCGCGCAGAGGATGCTGTGCGTGAAGGAACACGGTCAGCTCGAGCTTCGGGATCGCCCGCCTCTGCGCGTCGCGGTCGCGACCGGCTCGCAGTCGTCGTCGCTCCAGGCCGCCCGCGGGCGATTTGCCTGTCCAGCCTTGGCGGGTGGTGTACGCGAAGAACGAGCCAAGCGTGGCGGTGACTCGGTTCCACGAGGCGGGAGCGAGGTGCTGGTAGCTCGAGCCCATGAACTGCGCGAGCCGGCGCGCGGTGATCTGGCCGACGGGGGTGTCGGCCCCGAGGTGATCCTGCAGGCGGGCGAGCGCGAGCGCGTACACGCGGCGGCTCGAGGGCGCGAGATCCCGTTCGGCGAGGAAGCAGGCGATCGCCGTGTGCTTGCGCAATCGTCGGTCCTATGCAAAACTTGTGATAGGTCCAATATGCCCGCGAAGCTACGCTACACCGAAAATATCGTCGCGATCTTCAACACGATGTTGGAGCGACCACGCAAGTGGTGGTATGGACTAGAACTTGCCGAGCGCGCAGACATTGGTAGTGCGACGATCTATGCCGCGCTTACGAGACTGGAGCGCGCGGGCCTTCTCGAGGCGGCCTGGGAAGACATCGATCCGTCCGAGATTGGCCGACCGCGTCGCCGGCTGTATAAATTGACGTCCGAAGGGGCGAGGGTCGGGCGTCAGGCGCTTGCGGAGTACAAGCCGCGGGTCGTCCCATCAAAGTCATGGCCGGGATGGAAGCCGGAGCTCAAGGGGCGTACCGGATGAACTTGGTGTTCAGTTTGATTAGCGTCGTTCTTGTCAGCGTGCTGCTCAGCTTTGTCGGTCGTGAGGCGTGGGCTTGGTTGCCTCGTCTGAGCCGTGTCATCATCGTGCTCGGGACGGCGCTACTGCCTGCGGAACGCCGCCAGCTCCGGCGCGAGGAATGGATGGCCGAACTCGCAGCGAGAACCGACGACCGCCGATTGAGCGGTCTGCTGTGGGCGTTGGCGCTATGCGCCATTTCGCTCTGGGAGCGGACGAGCGCTCTCCACAGCGGCGTCGGGGTGATCGCCTCGCGCACAGACGAAGATCACGCCACCGCGGTCGTCAACACCGACACCTCTCCTCATGGTGTCTGGGCCGAGATTTGGACATCGAATATGCAGCGCACGCCATACAAGGTGTTCGTTTGCGACGAGGCGGACGCCGACCGAGAGCTGGATCTTCTATCCGAAAGGCTCGGGCAGCCTCGAGAGGAATGGACGATCAAGCCGCCGCGAGGCTGGGCTCAATACGGGATGCCGCGACCGCACGGGCCGCAAGACCATCTCACGTGAACCGAGCTCGTCTCACGATGTGGCGATTGATGCTGTACAGCAGGCGATTGATCCTGACGCTGTAAGCCCAACATAGGCGGGAGTGCGGGGATCGCGCAGATGGTCAATGGCGGTGGCGAGCGCGGAGGCGCTCTGGGGATCCTCAGCAAGGATTGCTCGCCGGCGCTGACGATCCGCCGCCTCGAGCCGGGCCATGGTGTATGACGTGCTCGGCTTCGCCGAGCTCAAGGCGATCGCCTCCGGCGACCCGCTGATCCTCGAGAAGGCCAAGATCGACGCCGAGGTCGAGCGCCTGGCCCGCGTGCAGCGCGCCTGGCAGCGCGGCCATCAACCGCGCTGCGCTCCGTGATCGCCGCCGCCGAGCAGCTCGCCGCCGCCCGCGGCGTTGGCCACCCGGGAGAGCGCGGTTTCCTCGAGCACCGGGACGTGCGCGGGATTTCCCGGCGGTGCGCAAGACGTCGTGGTTTGTATATCTATGCGGTATTCTTTATGATGTGAACTCGTTAGGTCGGCTTCGGCGGATCGCTCGGCGCTTGCGGTGAGCGGGCCAGTCTTGTGGGGTCGCGTCGTGCAAGGGGCTTGCGCCCGGAATTCGAGTGGGACGAGCACAACGAGGAGAAGCTGCTACGCAACCACAACGTCTCGGCCCTGGAGGCCGAGCAGTGCTTTGCGAACCCGCACTCGAAACGCCGTCACGGCGACGCGCTGCTGATGCTCGGGAGGACTGACAGCGGACGGATGTTGTTCCTCGTGTACGAGCAGAAGGCAGGCGGGGTGGTGCGCGTCTACAGCGCGCGGGAGATGAGCGACCGGGAGCGGCGCACCTATCGTCGGCACGCGCGATGAGTAAGGATCGCTGGGACAGCCTGCTCGAGCAGGATTGGTCAGACGCCTGGGAGTCGCTTCCCGAAGCGCCGCCGTTGGTGCCGCGGCCGAAGACCGCGCAGATCACCCTGCGGCTGCCGGCCAGCCTACTCGTGCGCATCAAGCGGGTCGCGGCAGCGCGGTCGCTGCCGTATCACGCGCTAGTGCGCTCGTGGCTGGTCGAGGCACTGCGGAAGTCAGCCGTTCCAGCCGGCGAATTGGTCGTTGAGCCGCACGTGGAGCAGCTCAACATCAAGCTCGACGAGGAGCTGCTGGACGAGCTGAAGGCCCGCGCGGATGAGCTCCGCCGCCCCTACCATCGCCTCGCGCGCGAGTACGTCGACGCCGCCGTTGTCCGGGAAGAGGAGAGCCTTGGCCTTGACCCAGCCGCCGCCGCGCGCCCTGGTATCAAAGACCTGATGGTGCTTCTGCTGCACGCAACCAACGCACGCGGCGAGGACGCCATCCGCGGCGTCACGCGCCTGCAGAAGCTTCTGTTCGTGATCGAGCAGACGATCGGCGCCCAGCAAAGCAGCTTCTACGCCCATAGCTACGGGCCCTTCAACGAAGGCGTCAACGACGCCGCCCAGGCGCTGCGACTAGCCGGCTTTCTCAAGGGAACCGAGCCCTCGCCGCCCGCGGGAGCGCCGTCGTTTGAGGAGATGATCGCCACCGCGGCCGAGCGCGCCGGCCCACGCGACCAAGCGCCCGCAGAGGAGTTTGCGCTCAGTCAGCGCGGCCATGAGGCCGCAGAGCGCGTGCGCCGCTCCAGCCGCGCCTACGACCAGCTGTTCACGCGAATCCACGAGCTGCGGCAGGACTGGGACACGCCTCGGCTTGAGGATCTCGTCGAGCGGGTCTACGAGACCTGGCCCAAGTACACCGAGCGATCCGTGATCAAGGACGAGATCGCCGAGCGGCGAGGCCGGCGGCGGCGCTCGTAAACGATGGCCCACCCGCCGCTTCACCACATCGTTCGCGTCCGCAAGTCCGACGATCTCACGTTCGTGCGCGCCGGGATCATGGATGAGCTCCTGATCAACGCCAACCAGCTCGAGAACGGCCCTGAGACGACCGCGACGGCGCTACGCCAAACCACGCTGCCGTTCAGCATCGACCCCGTGCTCACCCGCTTCCAGATGCCGCAGTGGTGGCGCAACGCCAACGGCGAGACCAAGCGCAACTACACCCGCCTCGGCGCCGCCTACGTCAAGGGAACCAGCATCGAGCTCCCGGCCGGCCCACTCATGGAAGTCGTCCCCACCGACCAGGAATGGCGGACCCTCGCGCGCAACGTCATCGACTACCAGCGCTCACGGCTCGACATGCCCGCACAGCTCGATCTCCTCTCCGACGATCTCCCGCGCGAGCTGCGCCCCGCTCGCCTCAACGCGCCCGCCCTGGTCGCCTTCTCAGACGCTGAGGACCGCGTCAACCGGCTACTCGCGGAGGCCAGCGCCGAAGCCGCCGGCACGCCGATCGCCGTCCCGGTGATCATCCCCATCGAGCGATTGGCCGAGCCCCGCGAGCTCGATCGCCTGCTCGCCTCAGTCGCCACCGACGCTGTCAGCTCGTATTTCATCTGGACGCCAGAACTCACCGAAGAGCGGCTGCTGTCCGACCACAACCTGTTCGCCGCACTGCTGCGGGCGATCGCCAACCTCGCCGAGCGAAGCACCCCCGTAGGCCACCTACACGGCAACTACGCCATCGCCGCACTCCATGATGCCGGGATCGCGGCACTCGTCCACCACTTCGGCTGGACCGACAAAGGCGAGCCAGCACGTGACATCCGAGGCGGGCTGCGTTCCTGCCAGACCTACGTCCCTGCCCTGCGCCACTCCCTGCGCTTCGACCGCGCATACCAGCTCGGGCGCGACCTCGACGCTGACGACTACGCCCAGCGCTACTGCAGCTGCGCGTTCTGCACCGGCTCCTTCGCCGCCGGCCAACACCCGCTCGACCTGCTCATCGAACACCAGACCGTGACATTCAGCAACGGCCGCGAACGCCAGACACCCACCAGCCGCGCCGTCACGCTCAACACCTGGCACTACCTCCTCTCCCGCCGCCAAGAAGTCGAGGCCTTCTCCACCCGTCCCGCAGCACAGGTCATCGACCAAGACATCACTCGCGCCGCCACTCTCACCAGCGGACGCGACACCGCACGCCTGCGGCGACTCGCCGAGGAGCTGCACGCAGCCTGAGGAACGAGGACGCGGAGCGAAACTTGTCGATTAACGTAGAGCAACTCAAGCCAGAGGCCCGAGTCCGGTTTCCCGGGCGCAACGAGCCGGTGACGTTGGTCGCGGTGCGACCGGGGCCGTTCTATGACTTCTTCTTCGTGGGTCCGGACGGGCCCGGCCAGATCACGCTCGCGGAGTCAGAGCTCGGCGGCGTGCAGCTCGTCGAAACGATCGATCGGCTCCCGTTCGACGGGGATCCATCAAGGTTCCGGTTGGGGATAGAGGCCCGCAGGATTCAGACGGCGTTCACGTACGACATGGCCGCGGTGGCCGTGTCGAACATCCACCCGCTGCCGCACCAGCTCGAGGCCGTGTACGGCGACTTCCTCCGCGAGCCGCGCCTTCGTTTCCTGCTGGCGGACGATCCGGGCGCTGGCAAGACGATCATGGCGGGGCTCTACATGAAGGAGCTGGAGCTGCGTCAGGTAGGCGACCGGATCCTGGTGGTGACGCCCGCGAACCTCCGACCACAGTGGGCGCGCGAGCTGAGCGAGCGCTTCCAGCTGAGCTTTCAGCAGATGGAGGCCTCGGTGTTCGACTCCAACCCGACCGAGAATCCCTGGGACGTCTTTGATCGCGTGATCGTCAGCCGCGACTTCCTGCGCGCCGACCGGGTCAGAGAAGCCCTAGCGGTCGCGGAGCGCGACTGGGACCTCGCCGTGGTCGACGAGGCACACGGATTCACGCTGGCCGTGGACGGCAAGGGATACATCGACCGCAGAAGCGAGCGCTACAAAGCGGCCGAGGTCGTCGCCCGCCGAGCCCACCGACTCCTTCTGCTCACCGCCACACCGCACTCAGGCCGCGACGCGAGCCTCTGGGGACTCCTGCGGCTGCTCGATCTCGACGCCTGGGGCGATCGGTGCCCCCGCAAGCTCACCATCCCACGAGGCACGTTCCGTCGCACCCCGAAGGAGGCCATGAAGGACATGGCCGGCAGGGACCTGTTCAAGCCCAGGCACCCGCAGACGATCGGATACGACCTCGAGGGAGAGGAACTCGATCTCTACAACGCAGTCACCGACTTCGTCTCCCGCCGGCTCGCCGAATCCAGCCGATCATTCGCCGCGGAAGGGTGGCCGCCCTCGTCGTCGCCGGCCAGGCGATCATCCGCTCCCAGCTGTCCTGGACCGGCTCGACGCGCCCATTATGGAACCCGAGATGGGGTTGGTCGTGCATGCAGTCCACGCACTGGACCACAGCCTCTTGCATCTCGTCGACGTCCGCGCCGCGCTCGCCGGTGTCCGCTCCCCTCGTACTGCGCCTGCACCTCGAGGTTCTGGGACCAGCAGCGGTAACAGCGAAGCCAGCTCCGAACCTCGCTGGAGCTCTCCATCACGATGATTCTATTGGCCCGCGTCCGCGCCGCGCGGCTATGCTCGCATCGTCCGCGAGCACCACCACCACCGCCATCGCGGCGGAGCCGCGAGGGCTCACGGCGGGCCGCGACGGCGGCCTGCGCGTGGAGACGCTTGACTCGATCAGGGGTGGCGCCACAACTCGGCGTCAGTGACAACAAACACTAAACGTTTGATTTCGCGCGGATGATGGCGCTACCCCTTGTTGCCGGCCGAACGCTGAAGCCGCAGCATCGCCTCCGACGACATCGCCACGTCTGCGCTGGCCCCGCCGCCCCTCGGCCGCAAGGGACCGGCCGGCGCGGCGTCACGGGCACCCCCATCCTGCCGTGCGGCTTCACGGCGCAAGCGCCCAGCGTACCTCTCGACGGCGGACCAGCCGATCCTCTGGCCGACAACCGGACCGTCGCTCCAAAAACAGGACTACACACCACCAGCCGGATCGCAGCTCGCGTGGCACGCCTCCATTCGCCGAGAGCGGAAGCCTCGTTTGGGCGATTTGACCGCCACCCGGCTCTCGCGTCGGAGCGCTGGCAGCACTAGCGCTCGACGGCGATCGTGCTGCTGCTTCACCAGAAAGAAGGAAGCGACATTGCGGGCTGTGCTGCCTGGGCGCGGACGCGGCTATCGTCATATGTGCTACCGAGCTATAGCGGCAGCGCTAAGCAGGTCGAAAAGGAGGGACTAAGATGGCGCCCACTGCGGCTTTTGTCTTTGACGCGATTCGCACCCCGCGTGGCAGGGGTAAGACGAACGGCTCGCTGCACACCGTCAAGCCGATCGACCTCGTGGTCGGGCTGATTCACGAGACGCTTGCGCGAAACGCGAAGCTCGACCCCAACCGAGTCGACGATCTCGTGCTCGGCTGCGTGACGCCGGTCGGCGACCAGGGCGCCAACATCGCCAGGATCGCCGCGCTTAAGGCCGGTCTGCCCGACACGGTCCCGGGCATGCAGCTCAACCGGTTCTGTTCCTCTGCGCTGGACACGGTCAATATTGCCGCGCAGAAGGTCCTCTCCGGCTGGGAGGATCTCGTGTTCGCGGGCGGTATCGAGTCGATGTCGCGCGTGCCGATCGGCTCCGACGGGGGCGCGTGGGCGATGGATCCGGAGACGAACTACGACATCGGGTTCATACCGCAGGGCGTCAGCGCCGACCTGATCGCCACCGTCGAGGGCTTCAGCCGCGAGGACGTCGACGGCTTTGCCGCGCGCTCCCAAGAGCGTGCCGTTGCTGCCTGGGATGAGGGCCGCTTCAAGGACGCGGTCGTCCCGGTGACCGACATGAACGGGAACGTGGTCCTCGACCACGACGAGCACATCCGCGCCGGCACGACCGTCGAGTCCCTGGCGAAGCTAAAGCCGTCGTTTCAGGCGATCGGCGAGATGGGCGGCTTCGACGCGGTGGCGCTGCAGAAGTACCACTGGCTGGAGAAGATCGACCACGTCCACACGCCCGGCAACTCCTCGGGGATCGTCGATGGCGCGTCGTTGCTGGCGATCGGCAGCGAGCGGATCGGCGATCAGCTCGGGATGACCCCGAAGGCGAAGATCGTCGCCGCCGCCGCGTGCGGCTCCGAGCCGACGATCATGCTCGTCGGCCCGGCGCCGGCGTCCCGCAAGGCGCTCGAGAAGGCGGGGCTAACGATCGACGACATCGACCTCGTCGAGATGAACGAGGCGTTCGCGGCGGTCGTGCTGCGGTTCGCCAAGGACATGGACCTCGACATCGAGAAAGTGAACGTCAACGGCGGCGCGATCGCGATGGGTCACCCGCTCGGCGCGACCGGCGGGATGATCCTCGGCACGCTGATCGACGAGCTGCATCGAACCGGCGGCCGCTACGGACTGGCGACGCTTTGCATCGGCGGTGGCATGGGCGTCGCGACGATCGTGGAGGCAATTCGATGAGCTCGACGATTCGCCGGCGCAGGCGGCGCCGGCGAGCTGCGGGCGAGCGCGCCAGATGCCTTGGTGACTCCTGAGCTCAAGAGTCGGAGCCGCTGCCGGCGGTCGTGCGTCCTGCTGCGGGCGGGGCGTTACGCCTTCCGTGGCGCTGGACTCCACGCATTCCTCGCGATGACCACGGCTGATCGGCCTGTTCGGCGGTTGCGTACGGGGCTCGCGAGCCGCTCCCGTCGCTTCCGGAGGCGTCATCGCGGTGCCCGCACCGCCGCTGATGCGCGCCGGCGACGGTCCGCGGCTGGCTGCGCGCGTTCACCCGCCGGCCAAGGCGGTGCGGGTGCCTCGGCGGTGCTCTGAGCCGATGCGGTCGACCCGACGCGCGTGCGGGTCGCGCCCGCTGCCTCGCCGACGCTGTCGAGACGCGCCCGGGACCGCGGCCACTATCTCGGCGTTCGCGGCTTCCGTGGGAGCTCGCGGTCGCGCTCACCGGCGGGCTGCTGCACGGTCGCTCGCGCGTGGTATCTCTTCCCTCGGATCGATCGGGCACATCATCGCTCACTGGAGGCACGAATGAGACTCAAACTCTGGTACGTAAACGGCAGTGACGCTCCAAAGTTGAAAGCCACCTTCCAGACGACGAGCTACGGCACTGTGGTCGGTGATGAAGGCGCTCGCGACATCATGTACGGGAACGGGCGGCTGCCAGCGCTGGCGATTGTCGACGAGAACGGCGATGCGGTTTCTCGGGAGGATGGGGACAGGTACATCGAAGGCCTGATTCTCCGATATGCCCTCTCAAACACAGTCGTGCCGCGCATCGTGCCCGACGGGGACGTAGAAGAATGGGCGACAAGATCGTGCGCGAGCAGGCCAAGCAACGGTTGATTCGCCTATATATATGCAGAAAGAGGTCGCGGTGTAGCGTCCACGCCGTGGCGTTTGAGGAGCAGCGAGCGGTGCTGGAGCGGTGGGTGAGGTCGCACCGCACGCCGCGGCGTTTTGCGACGCGCGCGGATCGTGTTGATGGCTGCTGATGGTGAGTCGAACAGTGCGATCGCCAGGGCGCTGGGTGTGAGTCGCCCGACTGTGATCATGTGGCGCGAGCGGTTCGCCAAGCGCGGTCCGCAGGCGCTGAGCGAGGGCAGGGAAGGTCGCGGGCGTAAACGCACGATCTCGGCGGCGAAGGTCAAGGAGATCGTGATCGCGACGACCCAGAGCACGCCGCCGGGTGAGACGCACTGGAGCTGCCGGTCGATGGCGAAAGCTCAGGGCGTCAGTCCGGCGACGGTGCAGCGGATCTGGGACGCGCACGGGCTCAAGCCCCACCGGGTGCCGGCGTTGAAGATCTCCAACGATCCTCGCTTCACCGAGAAGCTGCACGCACATGTCCCCGGCGGCGGGCAGCCGCCTGCGACTGTCCGAAGAATACGCTGACCAGCAAGCGGTCGACGACGTCGCCGCCCGGCCGGCGGGACGCGAGCGGACCGAGCGAGTGACCGGCGGGGCGGTCGGTGGTCTGTCGCCTCGGGTGGTGTGCCGACATACCCTGGCGCCGCTTACCCCGGGTCCCTTGTCCTCGGTTGTTCGCGGGCGTGGACCGCGAGAGAAAGGTTCCGGTCATGAGCGAGTTCGAGACGATCGGTCTGGAGCCGGTCGAGTCGTTGACGATCACGACGCTGGTCGACAACGTCACCGACATCCTGTTGCTCGACGAGGGGCCCGCGATCCGGGCGCCGATCGACTTCCGGGCGCCGCGCGTGCCCTCGGCCCCGATCGAGGGCGGCCAGACGCTCGATGCGCTGCGCGCCGAGCATGGCTTCGCCGCACTGGTGAGGATCTCCCAGGTCGGTCGGGAGCACCGGGTGCTGTTTGACACCGGCATCTCCCCGGACGGGCTGATCGAGAACATGTGCCGCCTCGAGGTCTGACCGCACGACGTCGAGGTGATCGTGTTCAGCCATTGGCCACTTTGACCACGCCGCCGGCATGGACGCGCTGCTCGTGGGACGCTGGGCACAGCCAACGTCCCCGTTCTCACTCCATCCACAGTTCTGGAGCCGCCGCCGACTCGCTTTGCCCGGCGTCGTCCTCACCGAGTGCGGCCACGCCGGGGTCGTGAACACCGTCCGCTACGCGCGGCGACTGACGGGCGTGGCCCGCGTGCATGCCATCGTCGGCGGCTTTCACCTCAACGGCCCGTTGTTCGAGCCGATTATTGCCCCCACCTGCGACGCGCTCGCCGAGCTCGACCCCGACTATCTCGTCCCCACGCACTGCACCGGCTGGCGCGCCATTCACGCGCTGGCCGCCGGCTTCCCCGACGCCTACCTGCAAGCCAGCGTCGGCGCCCTATCCACCGTGCATGAGCGCGCGGCACAGACCTTAGCCGATAGTTCCAGGATGAGGAGGATTCCGTGGCGCCTGTGGCGGCGAGCCGGGCTCGACTGCTTGAAGTTGGGGCGCAGCGGTATGGGTGTCGGTCGGCAGCGCGAGGTCGAGTCGATTGAGGATCGCGGATCGTGATCCGTATTTGTTGCTCAGCGCGCTGCTCAGTCGTTAGGCTGCGACTCAACCGCGACCGTGCGTTGGAGGGTTAGATGCTGCCGTCGGGCCAGACGTTGCCGGAGTCCCTTGCGGAACGTGGGGTCAGTCGCCGCGCGTTTTTGAACTTTTGCGGTGTGATGGCAGCGACGCTGGCGCTGCCGGCGAGCTACCGGACGCAGATCGCCGAGGCGCTTGCGAGCGTTGATCGTCCGGTGCTGATTTGGCGCCAGTTCCAGGATTGCGCGGGTAACTCGGAGTCGATCCTGCGCTCGCCGCATCCGGATGTGGCGGAGGTCGTGCTGGAGACGCTGGCGTGGAACTATCACGAGCTGATCATGGCCGGCTCGGGCGCGCAGGCTGAGGCGATGAGCACGCGGGCGGTGCGGGACTTGAAGGGTAAGTACATCGCGGTGATCGAGGGCGCGATCCCAGCCGACGGTGGCTACTGCACGATTGGTGGCCGCTCGGCGCTGGACATCGCGCGAGAGGTGGCGGGCAACGCGAAGGCGACGATCGCGGTGGGAGCGTGCGCGTGGGATGGAGGGTTGGTGCAGCATGGTCCGACTGCGGGCCAGGGGGTCCAGGACGTCGTTCCGGACGCGAACGTGGTCAACCTCGGCGGTTGCCCCCATAACCCGGCGAACACGGTCGCGGTGCTGGTCCATTACCTCACCTTCGGTGAGATGCCTGAGCTCGACCGGTACAACCGGCCGCTGTTCGCCTACGGCGATCTGATCCACGATCAGTGCGAGCGGCGCGCGTACTACGACGCTGGCTTGTTCGTTGAGGCGTGGGGCGATGAGGGGCATCGCAAGGGGTACTGCTTGTACAAGATGGGGTGCAAGGGTCCCTCGGCGACCTACAACTGCCCGGAGGTGCGCTGGAACGACGGGACGAGCTGGCCGGTCGAGGCGGGCCACAACTGCATTGGTTGCGCCTCACCGGAGTTCTGGGCATCGATGAGCCCGTTCTACGCGCGTCTGCCGAACGTGCCGGGCTTCGGCGCGGATACGACCGCGGAGACGATCGGGCTCGCGGTGATCGGCGGTACCGCCGCGCTGATGGCGGTCCACGCTGGCGGTAAGTTCGTGCAGGCGCGGGTTGGTCGAGGGCGCGACGGCGTGGATGTGAACGGGGCGCCGGGGCCCGCGGGAGCGCCGGGCGCGGATGGTCCCGCGAGCGAGTCGTCCGGGGCGCAGCCGGCCGCCGCGGAGTCGCCCGGCACGCACGGCCGAGCGGCCGAGCCGGGGGGTGCGCCGGACCCAGGCGCGCAGTCGCCCGCGGCCGAGTCGCCTGCTCGACAAGGCGGCACGGCCGAACCGCCCACCACGGGCCGCGACCCTGCCACGCAGCGCCAGGAGGAAGGAGGCAGTACTGGTGAAGATCAAGATTGACCCGGTGACCCGGATCGAGGGTCATCTGCGGATCGAGGCCGAGGTCAGCGGGGGGAAGGTCACCGAGGCGTGGGCGGCGGGGACGATGTTTCGCGGGATCGAGAAGATTGTTGAGGGCAAGGACGCGCGGGAGGCGTGGATCTGGGCGCAGCGGATCTGCGGCGTGTGCACGACGGTGCACGCGATCGCGTCGGTGCGGGCGGTCGAGGACGCGATCGGGGCCACGCCACCGCCGAACGCCGAGTTGGTGCGAAACCTGATCGCGGGCAGCCAGCTCGTCCACGACCACGTGATCCACTTCTATCATCTGCACGCGCTCGACTGGGTGGACGTCGTATCGGCGCTGAAGGCCAATCCGGCGAAGGCGTCACGTTTGGCGCAGTCGATCTCCGACTACCCGAACTCGAGCAGTGCCTATTTCCAGGGTGTCCTCGGGCGGCTGAAGCCGCTCGCCGCGTCCGGTCAGCTGTCGCTGTTCGCGAGCGGCTACTGGGGGCACCCGGCGTACAGGTTGACGCCGGAGGAGAACCTGATCGCCGTCGCCCACTATCTCGACGCGCTCGAGTGGCAGCGTGACGTGATCCGGATTCACGCCGTGCTCGGCGGCAAGAACCCGCACCCGCAGACGTTCGTGGTCGGAGGGATGGCGACGCCGCTGGACCTCAATAGTCCACAAGCGGTCAACGCGGAGCGGATCACGTTTCTGCGAGAGCGCCTCGCGACGATGCGCACGTTCGTCGAGCAGGTCTACATCCCCGATGTCCTGCTGGTCGCCTCGGCGTATCCGGAGTGGACGAAGCTTGGCGGTGGGACGAAGAACTTCCTCACCTATGGCGGGTACGGCACTGGCCCGATCGGCGACACGGCGTCGTATCTGTTTCCGCGCGGGATCATCCGGGACCTGGACCTCACCACGGTGCTGCCGCTCGATCAGGAAAAGATCACCGAGCAGGTCGCGCGCTCGTGGTACAGCTACGGTGGGGGTGATCAGGCGGCGCTTCACCCGTACGACGGGGAAACCAGCGCGAAGTACACGGGCCCGGAGCCGCCGTATCAGTGGCTGTACACCGATCGCAAGTACTCGTGGCTGAAGGCGCCGCGCTACGACGGGCAGGTGATGGAGGTGGGTCCGCTCGCGCGGGCGCTGGTCGCGTATGCGGCGGGCGTGCCCGCCGTCAAGCGGTCCGTCGATGGGACGTTGAAGAGGCTGGGCGCGAAGCCGGCGGCGTTGTACTCGACGCTCGGACGGGTGGCGGCGCGAGCGCTCGAGAGCGAGATCGTGATGAGCCGGCTCGAGGGCTGGCTTGACCAGCTCGAGCGCAACATGAACTCGGGCGACACGCGGATTGCCGACACGGCGAAGTGGGAGCACTCGAGCTGGCCCAAGCGCGCGCGCGGGTTCGGGCCGCACGAGGTCCCGCGCGGCGCGCTCGGCCATTGGGTCGAGATCCAGGACGGGCTGATCTCGCGCTACCAGGCGGTTGTGCCGACCACCTGGAACGCCTCCCCCCGCGACGCGCAGGGGCAGCCGGGCCCGTATGAGCAGGCGCTGGTCGGTACGCCGGTCGCTGACCCCTCGCGCCCGCTCGAGCTGCTTCGGACGGTGCACTCGTTCGATCCCTGCCTCGCCTGCGCGGTCCACGTGCTCGACGCCGAGCGCGCCGGTCGGCGGACCATGGTGAACGTGGAGCGCACGTGATGGCGGCCACCGCCTCCTATACCCGAGCCGAGCTCGCCGATGCCGCCCGACCGGCGCGCCGCACGATCTACGTGTTCGAGCGGCCGGTGCGGATCTGCCACTGGACGATCGTGTTCGCCCTCGTCGTCCTCTCATTCACCGGTTTCTACATCTACGACCCGTTCCTCGGCGGCAGCGGGATGCCCGGCCACCCCGGCTACCTGATGGGCACGATGCGATTCATCCACGAGGTCGCGGCGTTCGTGTTCATCGCCGCTGTCGTGTTCCGGATCTATTGGGGCTTTGTCGGCAACCGGTACGCGCGCTGGCGCGGGATGCTTCCGATCACCACGGGCCAGCGCCGCGGCCTGCGCCAGGTCGTGATGTTCTACGCCTTCCTCGACCGCCGGCCGCCACGGGTCAACGGCCACAACGCGCTCGCGGGCCTCGCCTACATCGCGCTGTACCTCTTGTTCATCATCACGATCCTCACCGGCCTCGGCCTGTACGCATGGATCATCCGCAGACCCCCGTGGACGACGCTGTTCGGCTGGACCTGGAGCGTGCTCTCGGTGCCCGCGCTCAGGCTCGTGCACTTCTTCTTGATGTTCCTCTACATCGGCTTCGCCGTCCACCACGTGTACTCCGCGGCGTTGTTCGACATCGAGGAACACAACGGCGAGCTGTCGAGCATCATCACCGGCTCCAAGGCCAACCTGCTCGACGTCGGCGACGAGCCGCCGGAATAGTGAGTCGCGGAGCCGACACCGTCGTGATCGGCCTTGGGAACGTCGTTTTGTCCGACGACGGCCTCGGGGTCCACGTGGTGCGAAGGCTGCGGGACCGCTATCGGTTGGAGGACCGGATCGAGCTGGTCGAGGGCGGGACCGCCGGGCTGCTGCTGCTCCCACATCTCGCCGACGCCCGACGAGCGATCATCGTCGACGCGATCGACACCGGCGCGCCGGCGGGAACACTGGTGCGCCTGGCGGGAGAGGAATGGTGGCGCGCGTTTGAGCTTCATCTCACGCCGCACGACGTCGGCTTACGAGACCTTCTCGGCGCAGCTCAGCTAACCGGGTCATGGCCATCGCAACTCGTGCTCCACGGCGCGCAACCCGCGTGCACCGCGATCGGGACCGAGCTGAGCGAGTCGCTTGCCGCGGCGCTCGATCCGCTCGCGGGCGCCATCGTGGCTGACCTCGTCGGCTGGGAGGCGTACGCATGTGCCTAGCGATCCCTGGGCAGATCGTCGAGTTCTGCGACCCGGAGCGATTCCTGGCGCGGGTCGACGTGGCGGGCGTACGCCGCGTCGTCAACGTCGATCGTTCACGGGCTTCTTTGGGGGGATTGACTGCGCGGGTCGCTCTGCCTACTGAACGCCGGTTGGCGCCGGGCCAGTTTGCCTAGGGCCGCGCTGCCCGGGCGGGATTTTTCGAAGCACGGGCGAGGCTTTGGGGCGCGCGTCCTGTACCTGCGGGGCGAGCGATGACGAAAGGCGCGTTGAGATGGACATGAATCAGGCTGTGGCGATCGCCGCGGCGGCGGATGAGCCGGAGCTCCGCCGAGCATATGCCGCGGGGATCGCTCGGGGGGCGACGAATACGCAGTGCACGGCCGAGGAGGAGCGGACGTATGGAACGTTGCGGCTGCTGGCCCAGGCGATGCTGCGGCTGCCGGACCTGTTCCTGTACGCGCACGTCGTGGAGGTGCTCGCGGGGGACGCGGCGGAGGACCGCGTCCCGCCGATCGCGGTGAGCGCGGTTGGCGCGACGGTCGCGGGCGCGCTGCGGCTCGGGCACCGGGCGCTGGAGACGCACGCGCGGGACGTCGGGTATGAGCTCGACGCGTGGATCGACCGGGCGCTGGAGCACGCCGGCGCGCTGCTCTGCAGCCAGGTCGACGCGGACGTGCCGGTACAGCCAGCTGTGCCGATCCGGGCGGCTGGCAGGTGTCAGCCGATCGCGCCACCGAGCGGGCGTTCCCAGGTTCACTCGGCTGCCGAGCAGCAGCAGCAGCGCCGTGAGCGGTAGGCGGGCGGCAAGCCAGGCGCACACGGCGACGAGGATCACGGCGAGGCCGATCGAGCGCAGCAGCGGCTGCGGGAACACGAGCAGGCTCACGCCTGCGCCGGCGACGATCGCGGCGCTCACCGTGAGCGTCCGTCCGGCCGTATTCAGCGAGCGCTCGAGCGCCGGACGGCCGTAGCCGTCCGCGACGGCCTCCTCCCGCAGCCTGCTGACCAACAGCAGGCTGTAATCGACGCCGAGCCCCAGCCCGAGCCCGGAGACGACGTTGCGGGCATAGGCGGACACCTCGGTGAGATGAGCCAAGGCCGCGAGCGCCCCCGAGGTGACGAGCACCGTGAACCCGCCGACGAGCACCACGAACAGCGCGGCGGCGGCACTGCGAAACACCCAGAACGCCAGCAGCGCCAGGATCGCGCCGGCGTACAGATCGGTGCGCAACAGATCGCGCTCGGCGACGTCGTTGCCGTTGGCGTAGAACGCCGCCTGCCCGCCGACCAGCACGCCCCCGTCGCCGGCGAAACGCTCCTTCAGCCGTCGAGCGGCGTCGAGCTGCGCGGCCTCCGACCCCGCACGCAGCATGCCGACGGCCAGCGCCGAGCGCTCATCGCGGGCGACCAGCGGTCCGGCCCGCGCGGGCATGAGGACCCTGGCGGTGCGGGGGTCTGCGCTGATGACGCGGGAGACTCGCTGCAGGCGCCGGCGGCTGCTCGCGGCGGCGAGCCCGTCGGGGATGTAGGGCTGGGGGTTTCCCAGTGGCGTGCCGTATCGCTGCAGGCGCCGGCGGCTGCTCGCGGCGGCGAGCCCGTCGGGGAGCCGGACGAGCGCGACGACATCGAAGTCCGGATCGACACCACTCGCGCTCGCCAGCAGCGACTACTATGAGCTGTGCGCGCTGGTCAGCCTGCGGGATGCGATCCGCCGCCGCGAGATCTGGGTCGAGGGCTCACGCCGCTGGGAGACCCAGGCCCGCCGGACAGCGAAGCCGCTGATCCAGATGCCGCTGGCGTTTCGGCAGCTGGCAGCTGCGGGCCGCACGTGTCTACGCTCGATAATCGGGCTTATGTCTAGCGCTATGTAGAGCGTCAGGCACGTCAGCGGCGTAGCTGGAGGATCCGTCTGGCGGACGGTCTATGTTCAGCGCGTCTTGCACGTAGTCGACGTCAACAAGCCGGGGCGATCCCGGCGCGTCAACAAGCCGGGGCGATCCCGGCGCCGCTGAGCGAGCCGGCGACGCGGAGCATGTCGGGCCAGTGCGTGCGGATCCGCTCGCTGGGCCGAAACCCGCAATCGTGCTCCGGCGAGTATCGGAAGCTGGCACGGCTTCGTGACTGCCTCTTCCGCGTCTTAGCCAGGCTCACCAGATGCTGGTCAAAGCATGCTATCGCCAGTGCGACCCGACATCGCGGCGGCTACGCAGGGGCTGCAGCCACACCCACACGCCTCACGCCTCGTCGGTCGGATTGCACGGCAGGAAATCGAATGGAGGCACCGAAAACCGGAGCCCATGGAAAGCTCAGGGCAGATGCCAGCGCCAGAGCCCGGCGGTGCATGGCCGCCGAGCGGCGGCCACAATTACCCACTCACTTTCTCGGTCGACTATCCCGACCGGCAGCTCGACCGCCTGAGCACGGCTCTCCGGATCTTCTGGATCATCCCGATCGCGATCCTGGCCGGAACGATCGAGGGCGGCAGCGTCGGCGCCCAAGCGGGCGGCCAAGGCGTCCGGTACGCAGGCGGCGGCATCGGGATCTTGGTCATCCCCGTGCTGCTGATGCTGCTGTTCCGCAAGAAGTACCCACGCTGGTGGTACGACTGGAACCTGCAGCTGACCCGGTTTAGCAACCGGATCGCCGTCTACTTTGCGCTGATGGACGACCGCTACCCCTCCACTGACGAGCAACAGGCCGTCCACCTCGACTTCCCCTATCCGGATGCCGAACACAACCTCAGCCGCGGCCTGCCGCTGATCAAGTGGCTTCTCGCAATCCCCCACTACATCGTGCTGATCTTCCTCACGATTGGCGCGCTGTTCGCTGCCATCTTCGCATGGTTCGGGATCCTGTTCACCGGCCGCTACCCGCGCTCGCTGTTCGACTTCATCGAGGGCGTGTTCCGCTGGCACAATCGCGTGGCGGCCTACGCCTTCGTGCTGATCACCGACCGCTATCCCCCCTTCAGCCTGAACCCCTAACTCTGCCGAGGATCTCGGGGTGGTCGGGTTGACCAGGCGGGCGCCTCGAGGTCGGCGGAGGCGCGCTCGACGCGGCGGGGCGGCACCCCTGGCATCGTGATCGTGGTGGGCGACTCCGACAAGATCCTTGCGGGCATCGTCGACGACGGCTTGAGCTATCGGTCGTTCGCGCTGCGGCGCTGACGGAAATCCTGCGGGCTGGGTCGGCGAGCGGCGCTAGCCTGTCCGCGCTCTGAATGACCAGGTTCTGACGGCGCTGCGCCGCGGCACTCAATGCCTCGGCGGTGGCCGCCGATACGCAGAAGTGTTACGGCGATGACCTGCCCCCCGCCTCTCACCGCCCGACGCGCGTTGTCGTACTTGTGCGCCGCCGGGGTCGCGATCGTGCTCGCGCCCGGGGCCACAGCCCGCGGGGCGGCCGAGCCCGCGGACAGCGGCGGCGCCCCGGTCGGCGGCATCGCCCCAACGGCGCAGCACGCCGCCAAGACGTCCGCGCCTCCGAGCAAACACGACCGCGGCCGCTGGCTGACGCGAGTCACGATCACCGAGTACTGGCCGGCACCCGAGAACTGGTTCGTGGGCCGCTTGGTGAGTGCGCCGGGCCTGCCGGACCGGCACCGAATCGACTGGCTGTACTCCGCGGTGGGCGTCTCGATGGAGGGCCAGGGACTTGGACTCGACGGGCGGATGTACCACATCGAGTCGCTCGGGATCGCGGGCTGGGTCACGGCGGCCGGCCTTCCCACCTCGCCGTCGGATGGCTGGGCCGCCGGTTCGCCCTACTGGCGCGCCGGCGGCTACTGGCGCACGCACAGCGGGTCGATCACGTTCCCGCTCCAGGCCGGCGGTTGGTCTGCGGGTCGCGGGCGCGACTACATGCCGCTGCGCGGGGTGACCTTCGCGCCCGGAGCTGCCGTGCCGCTCAGCATCTATCAGTCGATCGCGGTCGACCCGACTGTGATCCCGCTCGGCAGTCGCGTGTACATCCCCGCCTACAAAGACGATGGACACGGCGGCTGGTTCGTCGCGCAGGAGACAGGCGGCGCGATCAACGGCAGGCACGTCGACGTGTATCGAACCCCTCCAGCAAGCGCCACCGACGGCGGGCAGTATCGGACCGGTCAGCGGATCTACGTGATCGAGCCTCGCCAGCCATGAACGGCACTAGACTCCACGGCATGCCCAAGCAGCAGCGAACTATGCGGATCGAGCAGCGCAGCCAGCTCGCGGCCATGCAGCAGCTGGAGAGCCGCTCCGACGAAGAGCTGGAAGCCGAGACCAAGTTCAAGGCGGCGGCCCAGGCGATCCTCGGCGCCCGTGCGGCTGAGCGCTATGACGCCAAGGCGGCCCGCGCTCACTTCCAGCGTGCACTCGCTGCCGCCCGCCCGCAGGAGCGCCTCCAGCTCCGGCGAATGGCAGATGCCTCACTTGCGCTCGCGGAGCGCCGCGCCGACGATCTGAAGCGCGCGGCCGAGCGCCTCGGCGTCGATGCGCCCACGACCCGGCAGCTGCGCGGGCTGAAGCTGATGGGCCTGATCGCTCCGCCGAAGAGCGCGGGCCTGCTCCCGAGAATCCGCGGAATCATCTTGATGATCCTGTTGGTCATTGTCGTCCTCGCGCTGGGCTTCGGGATCGTGAAGCTGATCTCGCTGCCGTTCGGCGGCCTCTCGACCGACCTCAACATCTTCTACGGGCTCGCCCTGGTCGCGATCGCAGTTGGCGTGCTCGCGTACTTCGGGCGAAAGCGACAGAAACGCGCGCAAGCGGAGCGGGCCGAACAGATCGCCCAGCGGTCGCGCTGAACGCGGAAGGCGTCGCTTCGATCGCGCGTGTGCGGCCGTTATACGCTCGCTAGCCCCAACGCCGCTGAGGTCAGGGCCCGGTTTCGACTCGCCGAGTCGCTGGAGGTTCGACAGCGCTACAACGTTGCGCCCGGCGATCAGGTGCTCGCGGTCAGAACCGGCCGCGACGGAGCGCCCCGGGGCGACTCGCTGCGCTGGGGACTGGTGCCGTCGTGGGCCAAGCAGCCGGACACTGGTCTGAAGATGATCAACGCCCGAGTCGAGACAGTCGCCGAGCGGCCCGCGTTCCGCTGGGCATTCGCGCGCTACCGCTGCCTGATCATCGCCGACGGCTTCTACGAATGGCGGCCCGCCGCCGGCGGTCCGAAGCAGCCGTTCCACATCAGACGCGCCGATGGCAAGACGTTCGCGTTCGCCGGGCTGTGGTCGATCTGGCACGCCCCCGACGGGGTGCGGCTCCGAACGTGCACGATCCTCACGACCGCGGCAAACGCGACGATCGCACCACTGCACGACCGCATGCCGGTGATCCTGGCACCCGATGCAGAGACCGACTGGCTCGAGCTCGCGACCCCGTCAGCGCGTCTAGAGGAGATCCTGCGCGGTCTGCCCGCGGCCGAGACCGCGCTGCAGCCCGTCGGGCCCGCCGTCAACGACGCCCACTACGACGGGCCGGAATGCCTGGCGCCGCCGGTTCCGAGCGCGCAGACCACGCTGTTCTAGACCGTTCTAGACCAGCGTGTAGAAGGACGCGGACGTCTTCGGCGATCCCTTTGCATCCAGGGCGAACGCGAAGGTGCCCGCAGTTGGTGGCGATCGTGACCGAAAGCAAAGCAGAACCGTGTCGCGATAATCCCCGTGGCCATGTCCCTCTCCCCCCTTCTCGATCGCTACGAGCACGTCGTCCTCGACCTCGATGGTTGCGTCTGGATCGGCGACAGCTGCACGCGAGGAGCGCCACAAGCGGTCGCGGAGCTGCGAGCCGCCGGTAAGTCGCTGGCGTTCGTGACGAACGACGCCAGACGCTCACCCGAAGAGTACGTGCGCAAGCTCTGGTCGCTCGGGATGCGGGCCTCGCTCGAGGAGGTCGTGACGGTCGGCGCCGCGATCCAGCACGTGCTCGCCGACCGTGGTCCCGGGACGGGGACATACGTGATCGGATCGCCCGCGATCTTCCGGCACGTGGTCGATGCAGGGGGGAAGATCGTCAACGGGACCGATCTCGAGGCGATGGCCGATGTGGTCGTCGTCGCCGATCACGACGAGCTGCGCTTCAGCGACCTCGGCGGGGCGATCCAGGCGGTGCTCGGCGGTGCCGAGATGATCGCCGCCGGCCGCGACCCAACCTGCCCGACCGAAGACGGGCTATCACCAGGCACAGGCGCCGTCGTCGCCGCGCTCGAATATGCGACCGGCCGCACGGCGACGATCGTCGGCAAGCCCGCGCCCCAGCTGTTCCGCACCGCTCTGGACCGGATGGGGGACGGGCGGGCGCTGGTCATCGGCGATCGGCTCGATGCCGATCTCGCAGGCGCCGCCGCAGCCCAGCTCGACGCCGCGATCGTGCTTACGGGCGTCACATCGAGACCGGAGGCCGAGGCCGCGAGCAATCCGGCTCCGGTGGCGATCGCCGATGATCTCCACGAGCTGCTGCTCGGGAGCTGATGCTGTCGCTGATCGTAAATTCCTCGGCCGGCGACGGTCGCGCAGGTCGGGCGCTGCCAGAAGTGCAGGACGCCCTCTCGGGGCACGGCCTCGATCACCACGTCGAGCGCACGGATAGCCTCGAGCACGCGCGTGAGCTCGCGCTGGCCGCGGCCGCCGGCGGCGAGACCACTGTCGCGATGGGAGGCGACGGGCTCATCGCAGCGGTGGCCGACGCGCTCAAGCACTCGGACGGAGTACTCGGCATTCTGCCCGGTGGACGCGGCAATGACTTCGCGCGCGTCCTCGGGATTCCGCGCAAGCCGCGCGCCGCGTGCGGCGTGATCGCGAGCGGCGAAGTCCGCGAGCTCGATCTTGGGCAAGCAGGCGAGACGACGTTCATTGGGATCGCCAGCTGTGGCTTCGATTCCGAGGCCAACCGCATCGCGAACGAGACGCGATTGGTGATGGGGAACCTGGTGTACGCCTACGGGGCGCTCCGAGCGCTCATGTCATGGCAGCCGGCCACGTTCGAGATCGTGCTCGACCGCGATCGCCGCCACGTCGTCACCGGCTACAGCGTCGGCGCCGCCAACAACAAGGCGTACGGCGGGGGGATGTACGCCGCACCGGACGCGGAACTCGACGACGGACTGCTCGACGTCGTCACGTGCGCGAACATGCGCAAGACGCGCTTCCTGACGGCACTGCTCCCGAGGATCTTCAAGGGCACCCACGTCGAGCTCCCGGAGGTGACCGTGCTTCGGGCGGCCCAAGTGGAGATCGCCGCGGACCGGCCATTAACGCTCTACGCCGACGGAGATCCGATCGGCGAGCTTCCGGTCACGGTCCGGGTGCTGCCGAGAGCGGTGCGGGTAATCGTGCCGAAAAGCCGATGACGGCGCTCGGCGCGAAGATCGTGGCCGCTCGGGCGGTCGGCGAGCTCGCACGGAGAGCGGGCCGTGGCGGCGGCACCAGCCTTCCCGGCAAGGTGCTGATGCGCCTCGAGCCGCACGCGATCGCCGAGCTGTCGACGCGCCTCGATCGCGGCTCGGCGCTCGTGTCCGCGACCAACGGCAAGACGACGACCGCGGCGATGATCGCGTCGATCCTCGAGCGAACCGGGGTCTCGCTGGTCCACAACCGCGCCGGCGCGAACATGGCCGGAGGGATCGCGTCCACGCTGCTGGCGGCAACGCTGCCGGGCGGGAGGATCGACGGCGAGATGGGGCTGTTCGAGGTCGACGAGTTCTGGCTCGACCGGGTCACGCCGGAGTTGGCGCCTCGCGCGATCCTGCTGTCCAACCTGTTCCGCGACCAGCTCGACCGCTACGGCGAGCTCGAGACGATTGCCGATCGCTGGGCGTCGGTCGTGGCGTCGCTGCCGCCCGCTGCTCGGCTCGTGCTCAACGCCGACGACCCGCTGATCGCCGACCTCGGCCGGGGTCACGCGGGGGTCAGCTACTTCGGGGTGCAGGACGACAGCGTCGCGCTCCCCGAGATGCAGCACGCCTCCGACTCCAAGCACTGTCGCCGCTGCGGGGCCGCATACTCCTACGAGACCATCTACCTGGGGCATCTGGGGCGCTATCGCTGCCCTCGCTGCGGCCAACAGCGCCCCGTACCCTCGATCGCGGCGGAGCGGATTGAGTTCCGCGGGACGAGATCGGCCGGCTTCACGTTGCGCACACCGGACCTCACCGCCGAGATCGAACTGCCGCTCCCCGGCCTCTACAACGTCTACAACGCGCTCGGCGCCGCCGCTCTGTGTGTGCGTCTCGGCGTCAGCGTCCCCGATGTTGTGACGGGGCTGAAAGCGGTCACGGCTGTGTTCGGCCGCGCCGAGCGGGTCATGGTCGCGTGCGTCGAGCTGTCGATCCTGCTCGTCAAGAACCCTGCTGGCGCGAACGAGATCCTCCGGACGCTCGCGCTCGAGCCCGGCGACCTCGACGTGCTCGCGATCCTCAACGACCGCACCGCCGACGGGCGGGACGTCTCGTGGGTGTGGGACGCCGACTTCGAGATCCTCGCGTCGCGCGTTCGCCACATCACTTGCGCCGGAACGCGTGCCGCGGAGCTTGCGCTTCGCTTCAAGTACGCCGGCGTCGCTGCCGAGCGGCTGGTGGTCGTCCCCAGCCTGGCGCGGGCGCTCGACGAGGCCGTCGCGCAGACCCCGAGCGGCCGGCTGTTCGCGCTGCCGACCTACACGGCGCTGCTCGAGCTTCGCGACGAGCTCGCGCGCCGGGGATATGTGGCGCAGTTCTGGGAACCCGATCGCGCTGCGCGGAGATGACCGTGATCTGGCACGACCTCGAGTGTGGGTCCTATGTCGGGGACATCGCCTTCTGGCGCTCGCTCGCAGACCGCCACGGAGGTCCCGTGCTCGACATCGGCGCGGGCACCGGACGCGTCGCGCTCGACCTCGCAAGGCACGGTCATCGTGTCACCGCTCTCGACCGGGACGCCGAACTGCTGGCGGAGCTGACTCGGCGCGCCCGCGGATTCGAGCTCTGCACGGTGGCCGCCGATGCACGCGATTTCGATCTCGCCCGGCGGTTCGCCCTGTGCCTGGTACCGATGCAGACGATTCAGCTGCTCGGGGGTCGCGACGGCCGCCTCTCATTTCTTCGCAGCGCACGGCGGCACCTGGCCGCCCGCGGCGTGCTGGCGATCGCGATCGCCGAGACACTCGAGCTGTTCGAGATTCAAGAAGGAGTTCCCGGGCCGCTGCCCGACATCTGCGAGCGCGAGGGGATCGTGTATTCGAGCCGGCCGACGGCGGTTCGTGCGGTCGGCGATCAGTTCGTGCTCGAGCGCCGGCGCGAGACGATCACATCGAGCGGCGAGCGGTCGGTGGCGGAGGAGGTGATCCGCCTCGACCGCGTGACGAAGGCGCAGCTCGAGCGTGAGGGAGCCGAGGCCGGATTGCGGACGGCCGCAGGCGCCACGATTCCGCCGACGGAAGATTATGTGGGCAGCACGGTGGTCATGCTTCGTGCCTGAGCTCCGCGTCTGCGCGCTGTACCCAGACCTGATGAACATCTACGCGGACCGGGGCAACCTGCTGTTGCTCGAGCGCCGCTGTGCCTGGCGAGGGATTGGCTTCTCGATCGCCGACAGCGGCCTCGGCGACGAGCTCGACCCAGACGGCGCCGACCTCTACTACATCGGCGGCGGTCAGGATCGCGACCAGGAGCTGTGCGCGCTCGACCTGGCGGCGGTCAAGCGCGACGCCCTGCACGCAGCCGCCGCTCGCGGCGCGGTGATCCTCGCGGTCTGCGGTGGCTATCAGCTCCTCGGCCACTCGTATCAGCTGGGAGACAAGACGCTCCCCGGAGTGGGGCTTGTCGACCTGCGTACCGTCCGCTCGGACGACCCCAGGCTGATCGGGAACGTCGCGATCGAGGTGGAGCTCGAGCCGGGACAGCCGCGCGTGCTCGCGGGTTTCGAGAATCATGGCAGGCAGGACGCACCTCGGACCGGGCGCGCGACCGCTCGGACGGGTCTTGCGCGGCCACGGAAACAACGGGAAAGACGGGTTCGAGGGGGTGCGCAAGGGCAACGTCATCGGCACCTACCTCCACGGGCCATTGTTGCCCAAGAACGCATGGTTCGCGGACTGGCTGATCCACACCTCGCTCGACCTCACGGATCCGCTCGAATCGCTCGCCGACGGGCTCGAGGAAGCTGCCCACGCCGACGCCCGTCGCGCGGCCGGGGTATAGGTACGCCTCCCCCGCGATGCGCTCGATGTCACGCACAGCCCCGGCAGGCTCCTAGGACCCGTCGCAGCCGTGCTGCTGGCGGCCGGGCTGTCGGCCTGCGGCGCGGCGAGCCACGACCCGACGACGATCCCGGCCCCGCTGTCGTCGGCAACGCAAGCCACGAGCACCGCGAACGCCGCGACTCGGGCACCACAAGCAGCACGAGCACGACGAGCACGAGCACCACGACGCTTCCCGGGAGCGGCAAGCCGCAGGTCACGATCGGCGACAAGAACTTCACCGAGCAGTTCATCCTCGGCGAGCTGTACCGGCAGGCGCTCGAGGCTCAGGGCTACGCGGTCGTGCTGAACCGCAACATCGGTCCGACCGAGGTCACGATCCCGGCGCTCGAGAGCGGCCGGCTCGACATGTATCCGGAGTACCTCGGCACGTGGAACAGCCAGGTCGCCGGCTACAAGCGTTCCTTTCATACCGTCCTCGGCGCCTACCGTGCCGGCCTTCAGCTACGCGCTCGCCCATGGGCTCGAGCTGCTGAACGCGACGCCGTTCAGCAACACCGAGGCGATCGCCGTGACGCGCACCTACGCGGTGGCGAACGATCTCTGCGCTCGCTGAGCGACCTGCGCCGGGTCGCTACGACGCTCACGCATCGGCGCGCCGCCCCAGTTCCAGGAGAGCGAAGCGGGGTTGCCGGCGGTCGAGCAGACGTACGGCTTCTTCCCGGCATCGTTCAAGGCGCTGGACGTGGGCGAGCAGTACCAGGCGCTCGATCACGGAACCGTGCAGGCAGCGGGTGTCAACACGACCGACGGCCAGCTCGCGGGCGGCGAGTACAAGCTGCTCAGCGATCCGCATCGGGTGTTCGGCTGGGGCAACGTCGTGCCGGTCGTCTCCGCCAAGACGGTGCTCGCGGAGGGCCCCGAGTTCACGGCCACGATCGACCGCGTCAGTGCGCTGTTGACCACCCCGGTGATGCGGCGGCTGAACGCAGCGGTCGACATCTCGGGCCAGGACCCTGCGGTGGTCGCCAAGCAGTTCCTGCTTGAGCACGGCCTGCTGACGCCGACGAGCTCCTGAGCGCGCCGAGGGGCGTGCTCACACGCCGCTCGAGCCGAATCCCTCCTCGCCACGAGCCGACAGCGCGAGCTCCCCGACTTCGCGGATCTCGGGCATCTCGACCTGAACGACGAGCAGCTGCGCGATCCGATCACTAGCCGCGATCGCGCACTGCGGCTTGGCGGTCGGTGTTGAGCAGCAGCACCCGAATCTCGCCGCGAAAGCCGGCGTCGATCAGCCCCGGCGCGTTGACGAGCGCGATCCCGTGGCTCGCGGCAAGCCCGGAGCGAGGGAGCACGAGCCCCGCCTGCCCGTCGGGAATCTCGACGGCGATGCCCGGTGCGCACCGACTCGCGCTGACCGGGCTCCAGGTGCGTGTCCTCGAGCGCGTACAGGTCGAGGCCGGCGTCGCCGGCATAGGCTCGGGTCGGGAGCTTTGCGCGCGGGTCGAGGCGCTGGACCCTGAGTGCGCCATCCCGGGCGGCCGCTCATCCGCGCCGGGCGCTGAGCACGAACGGCTGATAGCGCGCAGCGACAGTCGGACGCAGCTGCGCCAGGACCCTGACGCCGTCCGGAGTCTCCTCGCGAACGAGATCGCCCGCGAGGTGATGCAGCTCGGCGAGCCTGCCGCCCTCGTCATATGGGATCAGCAGCTCGAACTCGCGCAGGCTCCGAGCGAACTCGTCCTCGATCCGCTCGATCAGCGTGTCGATCCCCTCGCCGCTGATCGCGGAGACCAGAACCGCGCCGGGGTGGCGATTAGCGAGCTCGTCTCGTCGCTCCTCGTCGATCAGGTCGGCCTTGCCGAGCACCAGCACCCGCGGCGCCTCGTCGGCGCCGATCTCGAGCAGCACGTCCTCGACCGCGGAAGTCATGGCGACAAGCTCCTCCTCAGGCACGGACGCATCGACGACATGAAGGATCAGGTCCGCCAAGCGCGTCTCCTCGAGCGTCGCCCCGAATGCCTCGACGAGCTGGTGTGGGAGCTTGCGGATGAAGCCCGACCGTGTCGCTTAGAAGGTAGTCGCGTCCGCCGGCGCGCAGCACCCGGGTCGTCGGGTCGAGCGTGTGGAACAGCCGGTCGCCCACGCCGGCGGTGGCGCCCGTCAATGTGTTCAGCAGCGTCGACTTGCCCGCGTTCGTGTATCCGGCCAGTGCGACCGACGGCAGCTCCGCCCGCTCACGCTCGGCACGCATCACTCTGCGGGTCGAGCGGACGCCGGAGAGCTTTCGCTTGAGCGCGGCGATCCGGTCTCGCGCGAGCCGACGGTCGGTCTCGATCTGGGTCTCGCCGGGGCCTCGCGTGCCGATCCCGCCGTCCATGCGGCCAGCCCCGAGGCGCTCGAGGTGAGACCACAGACCGCGCATTCGCGCGAGGTTGTATTCGAGCTGCGCCAGCTCGACCTGGAGCTTGCCCTCCGCGCTGTGGGCGTGGGCCGCGAAGATGTCGAGGATGATCGCGGTGCGGTCGATCACCGGCACCCCGAGCGCCGATTCGAGGTTGCGCTCCTGGCGCGGGGAGAGCTCGTCGTCGCACGCAACGAGGTTGGCATCCGCGCGCGAGATCTCGCTCTTCAGCTCCTCGAGCTTGCCCGCGCCGAGGTACGTGTTGGGATGGGGGTGATCGCGCCGCTGGATCAGCCCGCCGACGCCGGCGACGCCGGCCGTGCGCAGCAGCTCCCGCAGCTCGTCGAGATCGTGCTCGTCGCCGTCGGGCAGCGCCGCGATCAGGAACGCGCGCTGGCGGGCGCGACCCTGCGGCCGCTGCCCATCGACTCTCGAGTTGGACGCGTGATCGCGCCCGTGGCGGCTTCGCTGCACGACCTCATGGTAGCCGCGGCCCACCAGGCGGGGACTTCGTCGCAGGGTACGGAGCTGCCGCGGCTATTGCACGTGGATGTCGGTGCTGCCGTTGATCTCGACCTTGTTGCCCTTGCGCATGTGGATCGTGATTGTTCCCGAGTGGTCGGTCCCGGCGGCTGTGTCGCGCAACACGACCTTGCAGTCGTATTGGCCGCCAGCCTTCTCCTTGACGCCGCCCGGGCAGCTGACGGACTTGACGCTCACCCTTCCCCGCCCGAACTTCTTCACGTAGTCGCGAATCAGGTGCTCGCCGGACACAGCTGAATCGAAGCCCCCGCCGCACGCGCTGAGACCCACCGTGCAGGCCAGTACCCCCAGAGCGGTCAGTCCCGACCGCGGCCACCGGACGCTCACTCTCATAGCTGCCCCTCCTCGTGTTGAAATCGCTGCGAACCTGACAGACCGGCGCCGGGACTGCACCACCTGGAGAAGCCCCGGATCCTACAGGCGCCGAATCCGCTCGACCGCCTCGAGCAGCCGCTCGTCAGGCGTGGTCAGCGAGATTCGGAAGAAGCCCTCGCCGCTCTGGCCGTAGGCGCCGCCGGGCGAGATCACCACGCCGGCGTGCTCGAGCACGTGCTCGCAGTACGCCGCCGCCGACTCGAACCCCTCGGGGACGGGCGCCCAGACGTAGATCGTCCCCTTGGGCGGGGTCACGTGCACTCCCGCCTGCGCCGAGCGCGTCGCAAACCAGGTCTCGCCGCCGCTGGTAGACGGCGTTCATCGCCTTGACCTCGGCGTCGACGGCGGGTCGGAGCGCTGCGGCCCCCGCCAGCTGGACTGCCTCGAAGTTGCCGGAGTCGATATTCGACTTCAGCCGCCAGTAGTGCGCGATTGCGTCGGCGTTGCCGACGACCGCCGCGCATCGCCAGCCGGTCATGTTGTAGCCCTTTGACAGCGAGAACACCTCCACGCCGACGTCCTTCGCTCCCGGCGTCGCCAAGAACGAGGGGGCGACGTACCCGTCGTAGGTGGTCTCGCTGTAGGCGTTGTCGTGCACGACCAGGATGTCGTGCGCTCTTGCCAGCCCGACCGCCTCCTCGAACAGCCCATCGGGGACGATCGCCCCGGTCGGGTTGTTGGGGTAGTTGAAGAACAGCAGGCGCGCTCGCTCGAGGACATCGTCGGGGATTGCGGCGAAGTCCGGGGCGAATCCGCGCTCGGGCAGGAGCGGCATCAGGAGCGGCTCGGCGCCCGCCAGCAGCGGCCCGCCGGTGTAGACCGGATAGCCGGGGTCGGCGGCGAGCACCACGTCGCCCGGATCGAGGAACGCGAGGTTCAGGTTGAAGATGCACTCCTTCGCGCCGATCGCTGCCATGACCTCGGTCTCCGGGTCCAGCGTGACCCCGAACCTCCGGGCGTAGAACTGCGGCGATCGCGTCGCGAAACTCCGCGCGGCCGCGGTTCGACGGGTACTGATGGGTGCTCGGGTCCGCCACCGCCGCCTGCGCGGCGGCGACGATCTCGCCGTAGGTCGGGGTGTCGGGATCGCCGATCCCGAGGCTGATCACGTCGATGCCCGCCGCGCGCTTAGCTGCGATCTTGCGCTCGAGCTCGGCAAACAGGTATGGCGGAATCTTCTCCAGACGCCTACTGGATCGCATGCAGCTCCTTGATGAACTCATCGGCGAGCGCTCCGCGGAACACCGGGACGGCCCAGCCGGTCAGGTTGATGTGGAGGTCCTCCCCCACCTCGACTTCGAGCTCGCCGCCGTCGAGCTCGACGCTCACGGGCGAGCTGCCGCCGCCGAGCACGTACGCGACGGCTGCCCCGGTGGCACCGGTGCCGCTGGCGGACGTTTGCCCCACCCCGCGCTCGAAGATCCGTGCGCGGATCCGCCCGGGCCTCGTGGCCGCGAACCAGGAGACGTTCGTCCGGTTGGGGAACAGCTCGTTGTGCTCGATCTCCGGGCCGAACCGCTGCAGGTCGAGGGACTCCAGCTCGCGCTCGTCGACGGCGATCGCGCATTGGGGGTTGCCGACTTGGACGTGCTGAAAGCTCCACGTGCGGCCGCCGGCGTGAAGCTCACCACGGCCGTCTCTAGCACCAGTCGGGTAATCGGGGCTCAGCACGCGCGCCAGGCCTGTGTCGATCCGGCACGCGGTCTGCGAGGTAACCGTGGCGCGGATCGTCGCCGGCCTTCGTCTGCAGCGAGAACACGTCTCTGTCGGTCCAGCCCCGGGCGCGAAGGTACAGGACCGCCTCGCGCGCACCGTTCCCGGAGAGCTCGGCCTCCGAGCCATCGGGGTTGAAGATCCGCAGCCGAGCGACGAACCCGCTGTCGTCGGGATCCGAGAGCAGCAGGATGCCGTCGGAAGACACGCCGGTATGGGGGGCGCAGATCCGGCGGATCCGTTCGGGGGTCAGCTCGAATGGGAGCGCCTTGGCCTCGACGATCAGGTAGTCGTTGCCGAGTGCTTGCCACTTCTCGAACTCCACGCGGGCGCAGTCTATGTACCGTCGCGCCGGCGATGGCCAGGTGGCTGCGACATCACCTCCGCCCCGCTCGTGCTGCTCGACGGTCGTGTCGGTGCTGTCGCTCGGGGCTCGCGTTGCCTGGCTCGGGGAGCCCTGCCGCGCCCCTTGCCGCTCGAACGCCGATCACCTGCTCGTGTTCGATGAGTCCTACTACGTCAACGCAGCGCGCGTGATCGCCGGGCTCCCTCCACCTCCGAACGAAAACTACGCTGGCGCGAGGCTGGGAGACGACCCGAATGCCGAGCATCCGCAGCTGGCGAAGCTGCTGATGGCCGGATCGATCGAGCTGCTCGGGGACAACCCGCTCGGTTGGAGGCTGACGCCGCTCGTCCTCGGCACGGTCGCGATTCTCGGGATGTACGCGCTCGCCCGGGCGGCGGGCGCGGGTGCTTGGCTCGCCCTCGGCGCCGCGTCGCTGATGGCGGCGGACAACCTGCTGCTCGTCCACGGCCGGATCGCGACGCTGGACGTTCCCGTGCTCGCGGCTATGATCTGGGCTGCGGTGCTGTACCTGCGAGGGCGGCCGGTCCTCGCCGGTGCGCTGATCGGGGTGGGCGCGACGATCAAGCTGGTGGCCCCGTACCTGCTGCTCGTTTTCGTTCTGCTAGAGCTGTTTCGGAGACCGGGAGCGTGGGCGCTGCGACGCGTGGCGGCGCGGCTAGGCGCGTGTGCCGGGACCGCGGCCGGGGCATTCGTGGGGCTGCTCGCGATCCTCGATCGGATCGCACCGCCCTACGACAACGCATCCGCGAGGCCGCTCGCCTCGGGCCCGCTTCACCACATCGCCCACATGCTGAGCTACGCGGCGCACCAGACGAGTCCGCACGGTCCCACCGGAATCGCGTCCTTCCCATGGGCGTGGCTCGTCGACCTAAAGCCGATCGTCTACCTGAACGTGAACCCGGCGCGGCCGAGCGCGGGGCTCTACAACGTCCATCCGCCGGTGCATTTCCTCGGCATGATCAGCCCGTCGATCATGTCGCTGGCCATTCCGGCGCTACTGTTCGCAGCGTGGACGATCGCCGCCCAGAAGCCGGTCCGGATCGCCACACCCAGCGCAAGAGGCGCCGCGGCATTCGCGTCCGGGGAGGTTCCGATCGTGGCCGTCGCATGGTTCCTCGGCACGTTCCTGCCGTTCGTCGTGCTCAGCGTGGTGTTCAGCCGCACGAGCTACATCTACTACATGGTGATCGTGATGCCGGGCATCTATCTCGCCGTGATGGACCTCGTGATAGGGGGGCGAAGACGCCGCAAGCTCGTCTGGCTGTGGGCGTTTCTGGTGGTGGCCGCGGCGATCGTGATGTATCCGTCTACACCCCTGCCGTGGTGAGCCAGAGCCGCGTTATCTCATCGGCCACCGCCTCGGCCGACCTGCCGGTCGAATCGATCTCGTTGACCGACGCGAGCTTGCGCATCCAGGTGAGCTGCCGGCGCGCGTAGTTGCGCGTTCGGCGCTTCATCGCGTCGATGTCGCCCGCCAGCAGCTCCTCGAATCCGAGCGCCTTGCGCGCGGTCACCGACGCCCCGGCCGCGTTTGCTGCGCGGACCTCCTCCTCGACGCCGGCGGCGAGCATGCGGTCGACGCGAGCGTCGATCTCTGCGTAGAGCTGCTCGCGTTCCATCACCAGCCCGACCAGCAGCGTCGGCCGCCTGACGCGAGTCGGTCCATAGCTCCGATTCGCTCGCCCGGAGGCTCGAGCTCGCCGAGGTCGAGCAGCTCGAGCGCACGCACGATTCGCTGACGGTCGCCCGGTTGGATCTCTGCCGCCGCCCACGGCGCGCGCCGCGCGAGGACCGAGTGAAGCGCAGCCGGCCCGCGCTGCTCGAGCTCTGAGAGCCACCGCTGCCGCACTCCCTCCGGAGGCGGCGGGCGAAGACTCAGCTCGGTGAGCGCCGCCCTCAGGTACAGGCCGGTCCCGCCGACGACGATCGGCAGCTCGCCTTCCGCGATCAGCGCATCGATCTCCGCGTGGGCCAGCTCGGCGTACTGGCCGGCACTGAACTGCGCGTCGACCGGCAGGAACGAAATCAACCGATGTTCCAGCCGCGCCCGCTCTGCGGCTCCGGCCGCCCCGGTCAGCGTCTCGAGGCCTGCATACACCTGGAGCGCATCGGCCGAGACCGCGACCGGGCGCTCCCCGAGCTCCCGCAGCCGCCCGGCCAGCGAGATCGCGACCGCTGTCTTGCCGACGCCGGTCGGCCCAAACAGGGCAATCACCTCCGCAGGTTCGCATCGGCAGGAGTATCGTGGAGCGATGCCAGCGCCGAACGAACCCCGAGCATTGATCGCGGGCGCCGCCATCTCGACGCTCGACGACCCGCTCGAGGCCGGCGTCGAAGCCGCCGGCGGTGTCGCGGCGATGCTGCAGGGCGCCGACGCCGATCTGGCGCTGGTGTTCGCGAGTGGCGGCCACGTGGATGCACCCGAGGCACTGCTCGATGGAGTGCTCAGCGCGCTGGCGCCAAACGCGCTTGTTGGCTGCGGCGCCGAAGGTGTGCTCGGCGACGGCCGCGAGCTGGAATCGGAAACAGCGGTCGCCGTGTGGGCCGCTTCGCTCGGCGATGGTGGGCAGGCGCAGCCGTTCCACGCAAGCGTCGTCGGCGAGGGTTCGCAGATCGTGCTCGACGGGCTGCCGGAGTTAGACGGCGCCACCGGGGCGATCATGCTGTCCGACCCGTACTTCCCCACGGATGCCGCGCTTACGTACTATGCGCAGGAGCACCCCGGTGTGCCGGTGCTGGGCGGGTTGTCGAGCGGCGCGACGCGCGACGGCGACGGACTGCTGCTGTTTGCCGAGCATGCGCGCCTGCGTGGCGCGGTCGGCGTGACGTTGCGAGGCGTCGAAATGCTTCCCTGCGTCTCGCAGGGCGCGGCGCCGCTCGGCAGGGAAGTGACGATCACCTCGGCCGAGCGGAACGTCATTCACGAGCTTGCCGGTCGTCCCGCGCTGGAGACCGTCGAGCGGATCATCGCGGAATTGCCGCCACATCAGCGCGCATTGGTCGCGGCCGGTCTGCTGATCGGGCTCGTGATCGACGGAGGCAAGCCGGAGTACGAGCAGGGTGACTTTCTCGTCCGCGGCGTGCTCGGAGCCGACCCGGACAAGGGAAGCCTGGTCGTCGGCGCGTCGGTCCGCGAGGGCCAGGTGGTGCGCCTCCAGGCGCGGGACGCGCGCTCGGCCGACGAGGATCTGCGCCGCGCGCTGCGACTACATACAGAGGCGATGGCAGGCGATCCGCCCGCGGGAGCGCTGCTGTTCTCGTGCAACGGGCGTGGCCGCGCCATGTTCGGCGTTCCCGATCACGATGCCCGCACGGTGCAGCGCGAGTTCGCCGGGGCGCCGGCCGCCGGGTTCTTCGCCGCCGGGGAGATCGGGCCAGTCGGCGGAAGAAGCTTCCTACACGGGTTCACCGCGACTCTGGCCGTGTTCCCGGCCTAGCGGCCAGCATGAGGCTCGCCGGCGGGAACGTCCTGATCACTGGAGCGACTGGTGGGATCGGTCGCGCCATCGTGCGTGCGCTCGCCGAGCGCGGCACGACGTTGACGCTCACCGGCCGCAAGATCGACGTGCTCGAGCCGCTGGCTGAGGAGGTCCACGGCAGGGGGATCGTCTGCGACCTGTCCGACCGCGCAGACCTGGAGCGGCTTGTCGTGGATGCTGGGGAGGTGGATGTGCTGATCGCCAACGCCGCCCTGCCCGCGAGCGGCGAGCTGACCGATTTGCGCCAGGCGCAGATCGACCGGATGCTCGAGGTGAACCTGCGCGCCCCGATCGCGCTGTCACGCGCCCTGGTTCCGGGAATGATCGAGCGCCGCCGCGGCCATCTGGTATTCGTCTCGTCGCTGTCGGGAAAGGCCGCGTCGCCTTCCTCCTCGATCTATTCGGCCACGAAGTTCGGTCTGCGGGGCTTTGCGCTCGCGGTGCGCGAGGATCTTCGCCAACACGGGGTCGGAGCGTCGGTCGTCCTTCCGGGCTTCATCAGCGACGCGGGCATGTTTGCCGACGCCGACATTGAGCTGCCGCGGATGGTCGGCACCCGCGCGCCCGAGGACGTGGCCGTCGCCGTCATCCGCGCGATCGAACGAAACCGGGCCGAGGTCGAGGTCGCGCCGCTGGGGCTGCGGCTCGGCGCCAGCATCGCCAGCGTCGTCCCGCAGGTCGCCGCCTCGGTCAGCCGGCGGTTTGGCAGCGACAAGATCGCAGGCGGCCTGGCGGCCGGGCAGACCCACAAGCGATAGCTGAGCGGGACCGAAGCCCGCGCGGGCCGGCTACTCCCGCGAGAGCTCGTGCTCGCTCGTGACCGAAGCGAGCGCCGCGATGATCTCGTCCGCGAGCGCGGCGCCGTCGCTCGCACGTTCGGGTGTCGCCTGCACGCGGACCACCAGTTCATCGCCCTCGATCTCCTCGAGCAGCACGACGGCGGGCAACCGCGTGGGCGTACGGACCTGATCTTCGAGAATCGCCTGGACATGACTCGGGCGGATGCCGGCGTGGAGCCGTACGCGGACATCGACCGGATTGGGCTCCTTCAGCGGTACAACCGCGGCGCCGAGGACGACGTTGTTCGGGACCATGACTCGGTCCTCGCCTCGGGCAAGAGTCGTGTAGAGGAGCCCCAGCGAGCTCACCACCCCCTCGAGCTGGCCTCCCACAGCCCCAGCTTGCAGCCGGACACGCTCGCCGACGCGGAACGGTCTCGCGCTCAGCAGCACCATCCCCGCGAACAGGTTGCCGAGGGTCTGCTGGGCCGCAAGACCAAGGACGACGGCCGTGAACGCGCTTCCGGCGACCAGGGTTCCAGCGCTCACTTGGGCGACACTCAGCGCCAGCAGCAGCGTGATTCCGAGCGTTGCCAGGCGGATCAGGAAGCCGACCGTTCCGGCTGTTCCCGGGTCCATTCGCCGGAAGAACGTCGGTCCGACCGCGCGGCCGATGTCGCGCGCGATCGTCCAGCCGAGCGCGAGCAGCGCCACAACCGTGGCGAGGTTCACCAACGTGTCCCATGACGGCGTCCGGTGCTTGGGGTAGTTGAAGATCTGGGCCTTGTAGTGGTGGACGATCAGCACGCCGATCAACAGCGGCGCGAGCACCACGAGCTCACGCCGGGCTCGACGGACCGCCCGCTGGCTCAAATCGGCGGCCAGCCCTACCCGCTCCCAGGCCTCGCTCCGCGTCTCGAACACCCGCTCCAGGTGCAGCTCTTTGCGTCGTTTCTTTGGCCGTGGTCTCATTCGTTCGAAGTCAAGCGATTCATCGTCGGTGGCGTAGTTGTCAGATGCCATCTCGGCGCGTGGGCGATCAACCGCCGCGCGCTTTCGCGCGAAGCGTCTTCCGGAACGGTGCTTAACGACTCATGTTCGAGGCCGCTCATTCAGCCGATCCAGCCTCCGGTCATCTTCCCCGGAGTCTCGTGCTCCTCTACCTATCACCGCTCCACGGCCTGAGTTTCACCTCCGTGCCTGGAAAAATCACTTCAAAATAGGCGCAACGCCTCGTGCGCGGGGATCGCAGGCTGCCGGGGGGCGGCATTCTCCGCGGGGTTCGGCCGCTGCTCGACGTCGAGCATTCTGCCTCGAATTCGCGCCTCAGGCTCGACATCGGGGCGCTCGACCAGCTGCGCGAGCCGTTGCCGTTCTTCTGGAATCGCATAGGCTCCGTCACCGTAGAGCTGGCGATAGCGAGGAAGCAGATCCGGTCTGTGATCCCGCAGCCATTGCGTGAACAGACTCTTCACCTCGTCCCGCAGATGGAGCGGCGATTCCGGTGATGTAGGACGTTTCGTCCGAATCCGCTCCATGCGGCAGAAATCGCGCGCTCTGTACAGAGCCTCGATGTGAGCCAGCGCGAGCCGAAAGTTCCGAGCCTCACGCTGCGCCCCGTCGACGCAGTCGTAAGCCTGCGCGCCAAAGTAGCCTTCGCCGCGTACCATGCCACAGAGGTAGCCATGTCTGTAGTCCCGGGACTCTTCGGGCTGCGGCGCGAACGCGCCTGTTCCAACCAGATGGTTGTTCGTGGTGAGGTGCGGCCGGTCTGGCGCGCTTCGCGGCGTGTTCAAGACATGCTTCCAACCGCGGTCGGTGAGGAATCGGTGGTCGCTACTCGTGATGAGCTCGGTCCCATCCTCGAGTACGATGCGATATGCAGGCTTGACGGTGATCCACTTGTCGAGAACCGTTGTCTGGACGTACCGACGGTACCTAATGCCCCGAGCAGTGCTATAGATTGCATCGCCGATCTCGAGATCCTCGACGCACTTGTGACGGCCATCGGCCATGAGCACGGGTGTGCCTCCCCAGACGCAGAATTGGCATGCGAGGTGCGCGCCGGCTGGCCGTGGCTGCGGGCTGGGGACGCGATCGACACCGTCGAGGTGTTCCTCGGGTTCGAGCGGATCTTCGACACGCCAGCAGCAGCTCGCGGGACTCGCGTGGCGCGTGGCTCGGCCAGGCCGACTGCGCGACCGCGCCGCCGCGCGGCCGGGTGATCCGCGGGCAGCGCGAGTAGAACGGGGTCGATCAGCAGTTCGTGGCGATCCAGCCCATGTGGCACCCGCCAGGGAGCGTGCTGCCATTCGGCGCGTGTGGGTACGACGCTCCAGGCGGGGTGCTATTTCGTCGCGCTCAAGCATCTCGATGCATCGCTGCTGTCGCTCGTCCTGTACACGTTCCCGGCGATCGTCACCGTTGCCGCAGTGGCGCTCGGGCGCGAGCGCCTTGACCGCCGCCGCGTGCTCGCACTCGGTCTCGTATCGACAGGGCTGGTGCTCATTCTTGGCACAGTGGGGGCCTCGAACGTCAACGGTGTCGGCGTCGCGCTGGGGCTTGGGGCGGCCTTCACGTACAGCGCGTACATCCTCATCAGCGACGGCGTCGCGCGACGCGTGCCGGCACTAATGCGCGCCACACTTGTCTGCGCTAGCGCCGCGGTCTCGCTCACCGTCGGATCGGCCCTCACCGGACAGCTGCGCCCCGGGGAGGTCACGCTCGCCGGGTGGGGCTGGCTCGCCTGCATCGCCGTCGTCTCCACCGTCGGAGCGATCACGCTCTTCTTCGCAGGACTCAGTCGAGTCGGACCAACGAGCGCGTCGATCCTCTCGACCTTCGAGCCCGTTGTCACCGCTGTGCTCGCAGCCGCTGTCCTGGCCGAGCACCTCGCGGCGATCCAGCTCGCAGGCGGAGCACTCGTGCTCACGGCCGTGCTCGTCCTACGCGTCGGACCACGACACCGAGCTGCTCACGAGAGCGCTCGACCAGCCTCCTCTGGACTCCTCGCCGAGACGAACTGACCCCGCGGGCCACACGAACGTCTGAAGCGATGCTGACTGTGTGGTCGTGCTAGGCGGCGGCACGGTCGCCCGAGGACTCGCCGCCGGGGTGTGGGTCGTCCAGTTCGGGCGGCCGCCAGGCGGGCACTCGGTTCAGGATCGATTTCGCGTGGACCTCGTAGAAGTTCGTCTCGAGCGCCTCGGGCGCGTCGAAGTGGCGTACGATCGCGTCGTCTCGGTATCCGGGAAGCCGCGCTCGCTCCTCGATCCCAGTTGCCAGGTTGCTCCATCGCACGAACATATGTTCTCAGGTGGGTAGGGATGGACCGCCTCGCGCTGCTCCGCGCAAGGCGGAGCGGATGCCTGGCGAGACGCATCGGCGCCGGCGAAATCTCAGCGGATCGCTCGGGTGAGGATCACTTCCTCGCCCGAGAGCGTCTGGCTCGTGGCCGCCGTGATCTCGACCTCGACGAGTTCTCCGGGCGCGCCGAGGCCGCTGAAGTTGACGACCTTGTTGTGGCGGGTGCGGCCGCGGATACGGCTCGGATCGGTCCGCGATGGACCCTCCACGAGCGCGCCCATGGTGCGCCCGACGAATCGCTGAGCCCGTTCCAAAGCCCGCCGCTGGATCACCTCCACCAGCCGCTCCATACGCTGCACCTTGACCTCGTGTGGCACCTGATCGGGTAGCGTCGCGGCCTCGGTGCCCCGTCGCGGTGAGTAAACGAATGTGAACGCGCCGTCGTAGCCCACTGCGTCTGTGACCTCGAGCGTCTGCTCGAAGTCCGCCTCGGATTCGCCCGGAAAGCCGACGATGATGTCGGTGGTCAGCGCGCAGTCGGGCACGTGCTCGCGGATCGTCGCCACCCGGTCGAGGTAGCGCTCGCGCGTGTAGGTACGGCGCATCCGCTTCAGAACGGTGCTCGAGCCCGACTGGAGTGGCAGATGGATGTGCTCGCACAGCGAGGGAAGCTCCGCGTGCGCGCGAATCACGTCCTCGCGCATGTCCTTCGGATGCGGACTTGTGTAGCGGATCCGCTCGATGCCGTCGATCGCGTCCAGGCGCGCCAGCAGCTCGGCGAACGTGACGCGCTCTTCGCGCGGGTGGTCTCGTCCGTACGAGTTGACGTTCTGACCGAGCAGCGTGACCTCGCGAACGCCGTCTTCGGCCAGGCGCCTGACCTCGAGCAGCAGCTCATCAGCTGGCCTCGACACCTCCCGCCCGCGAGTCGACGGGACGATGCAGTACGAGCAGACGCAGTTGCACCCAACGCTGATCTGCACCCATCCCTGGAACGGACGCGCACGCCTCGCGGGCAGGCGTCCGGTGAACCCCTCGAACTCGAAGAAGCCCTGCGCGGTGATCGAGTCGCTCGTCAGGAACTCGGCGAGCTTATGCACCTGTCCCGGGCCGAACGCGACGTCGACGAACGGGAAGCGCGCGAACACCTCCTCCTTAACGCGACTGCGCCCAGCATCCGCCGACCCCGACGATCCGATCCGGGCGCTCGCGCTTCAGCCGCTTCGCATCACCGAGATGGGCCGCGAACCGGTTGTCGGCGTTCTCGCGGATCGAGCACGTGTTGAACAGGATCAGATCGGCCTGATCGCGTGAGTCGGCCTCCGCGTAGCCGAGCGACTCGAGCATCCCCTTCATCCTCTCCGAGTCGTGCTCGTTCATCTGACATCCGAAGGTCGTCACGTGAAAGCGCTTCATCTGTTGGTCAAGGGTACCGAGGGCCCAATCAAGCCTCCGGGGCCGACGGTCTGCCTTACTGGCCTCAGGCGGCTGCCGCGCCCGCGGCGCCCTGCCCGCGTCCAGCCGCCGTGATCGGCCCGCTCGGCGTTCGTCCACACCTCCAGGCGTGGATCGAACAGGCGGTTGATACGAATGTGCGAGTGTTGCCGATCGTCTCGGGGACGTTGTTGGACCTCATTGGCGTGCTCCTTGGAGCGCCGGGATGACGCGAGCAGCGCCGTCGGTCAAATGTTGAACGCATGGGGTTGCGAGCCACTCGGGCACGGCGACAGCGCAGCTGCGATGTACAAACCGGTGAACGGCGATGACGGACACGGGGGCCACTCCTGGTCCCGCCGACCCGGGCCGACAAGGCCTGGGCCGCGCACCGGGTCCTATGAACGCTTTGGCTGCAAGCACGTGATGCGCGTTTGTGGCGAGAAGGAGGCGCAGCGACCGCCCGTGTACGGAGACCTTCTCTCCCCTTGGCGCGGGCATCGGCTACGGCATCCTCGGGTAGCAGGAGCTAGCTGATCGGCCCTCAGCGCTTCCGCGTCTCCTGCAACTGGAAGCAGAAGCCAGCGCCTGCTCGTCGACGGGAGGGTAGCGCTGTGCGCTTGCTCGGCCGTGTGGATCGAGGGAACGGCAAACGCCAGTGCTGCCGGTGCACGCCGGTCGACGTCCGCGGCTTCGACGCTTGCTTGATGCCGCTGTAGAGAGCTAACGGCGGGCATCGGATGTGAGTCCGAGAGTTTGGTCGTCCGTTCGCGTGCGATACTTGCTCTCTTTGGGTGACGTGGAGCTATCCCGCCACGGACGGTTTCCCAGCAGATGGCATCTCTCTCAACTGTGCGCTTGCTCGAGGTCGAGCCGGACATTGGGCGCTTTCTCACCGCGGAGGAGCGGGCAGCGGTCTTGACGCTGGTGTCGGTGCCGCTCGCGACCGTGCTCAAGGGAGACTTCACGCTGTTCGACGAAGGCAAGCCGTTTGCGGGCCTGGTGCTGGAAGGGATGCTGTTTCAGCGGCTCCGGGTCGGCGATCACGTCGGGTTGCGGCTGCTCGGTCCGGGGGACATTCTTTCCGTTGGTGGAACGCTGCGTTCGACGCTGCTGACACAGACTGAGTGCCGCGCCGCCGCCCGCACCGAGTTGGCGCTGCTGGGTAATGAGGTGTTGAGCGCGGCTCGAAGGTGGCCGCGGCTGATGGCCGGACTGCATCTCCGGATCGGGGAGCAATCTGAACGCTTGGCGATCCAGTTGGTGATCTGCCAGCTTCCGCGTGTCGAGCAGCGGCTGCTGGCGCTGATGTGGCTGTTGGCGGAGTCGTGGGGGCGGGTGACCGCGGCCGGCACCGTGTTGCCGCTAAGCCTTACACATGAGGCGCTTGGCGAGCTGATTGGGGCTCGCCGTCCGACGGTGACGCTGGCGCTCATCGAGCTGACTAAGCGCGGCGCGATCGTCAAAGAGGATGGCGGCTGGCTGCTGCTCGAGAGCCCGCCCGAGCCCGTCGGTGAGATGGCGAGGATCCATGAACCGAGATTGCTTGAAGAATCCGCATAATGGCCGAGCTGGCGGTGGATCAGCGGTAGCGAGATCCCTTCGTGCAGTAGCTCGACGCCGTGCGCGTGGCGCCGCTGGTGCGGCGCGAACCGTCCGCGCACCCCGGACTCGACCGCGACGCGACGCAGCTCGAGCCTGGCTTGGCCCGGTCAGCCCGCCACGGTTCAAGCGCCGTCCACGCCCGTGCGTCCATGCCGACCTCGCGCGGCGGTCGTTCTTTCCGTGCCTGATGAGACTAGACTCGACCCGCGGCACTGATCCAGGTCGGTCTCGGTCACCGACAGCGCTTCTTGGATCCGCAGCCCGGCGCGCCAGAGCACGACGATCAGCACCGCCGACCGCGCACGGACGAACGAGACTCTCGCTGCCGCCCGGGCCAGTTCGCGGTTTCGTTCGTGCCGCAAGCTGGCGCGATCACAGCGGACCGCTGCTCGTGCCGAAGCCGTTCGCGCGGCGTCCAGCATTGCAAGCGATGCCGCGTTCAGGAGCACACCGGGCTGTACGTTCGTCGGAAAATTACGGATTGAGGGTTTCCTGCGGTGAGGTTAGATTCCAACCTCGTCCGATGTAGCGAGAGGGCAAATACGACAGCGGACGCTGGCACGATCGAGCATGCTTCCCTCCAACACGTCTGCTACGGCGAGCCGATGCGGCCGGCGTCAGCACTCGGGCCGCACACCGCTTGAGGGCCCTGGCTACGCGACACCTAAGTCGACGCGATTAGAGGAGCCTCGACGAACCGACCGGGTGGCGACGGTGACGGCTGTGGCGCTGCCTGACGGCCGGCGGGTGAGCGTGGAGTGCTGGCCCGGGAACGGCGCGCCGCTGGTGCTGCTACACGGTCTGCTGGACTGCGCCGTCGGCTGGAAGCACCTGGCAGCGGCAATCCGCCGTCCGTGCTTCGCGGTCGATCTGCCAGGCTTCGGTGACTCTGACCGTCCGACGCGCAACCGCATCTCCGCCTACACCGAGGACGTGCAAGCCGCCTTGGCGGCGCTCGACGTTCACGACTTCACGCTGGTCGGGCATTCGCTCGGTGGCGCTGTCGGCACCGGGCTGGCAGAACGGCTGCGCGATGATGTGGCCGCGCTAGTGCTGATCGCGCCCGCCGGCTTCGGGCGCATCCATCTTGCCGAGGCGATCCAACTGCCGGGGGTCCGCACCCTGGTCCGTCACACGCTGCCGCTGGCGCTGGCGAACCCGGTGACCGCGTTCGGGGTGTACATGGCGGTGGTCGGCAACTGGCATCTGCCGGAGGCGGAGTTCGCCGAGCGGCTGCGCAAGAACGCTTTCCGCTGGGCCCCCGGCGCGGAGTGCGCGAACGAGGCGATCACCGCCTCGGGACTCTCGCGCCGCGCGTTTTACCGGTGCCAGCTTGGATACGCCGGGCCGGTACTGGCGCTGTGGGGAGACCGCGACCGGCTCGTCCCGCTTGCGCACCGCGACGGTCTCATGACCGCGTTCCCGCAGGCGCAGGTCAGCGTCTGGAAGAAGATGGGTCACCATCCTCAGCGCGAGCGTCCTAGCGAGCTCGCACGATTCGTCGAGGCCGCCTGCAGCCGCGCCCGTTCGAGCGAGCGCGCAACGGGCCGCGAGTCCCGCCGTTCGCGCGTGCTCGCGGTCCGGTCCACGCCGCCGCCGCTGGCAGCTGGCGTAGGCGATTTGTCGGCGGTCGCCTAGCGATCCCGCTTCGCTGGCGAGCGCCCCACGCGAGCCTGGCAAGGTCGCCGAGACCGAGCCAAGCTTCGGATGTGGCCCCCGCGGCCAGTCACCGATCTCGAGAGCTCCGCCTCGCGCGACCCGCCGGTTTAGGTTTAGGAAACTCGCGGTTGATCCACCGGGCATCCGGCGTCGGCCACTCGGCCCGCAAGACCAGGGGTGGAAGCGGATGTGCTTGACGAACAGGATGATGCCGTCGTGGTCGATCGCGACCATCGGGTTGAGGTCGCTCTTGATCACGGCGCGGATGGTCTGCTGCGCAACGGTTGGTTGCGTGAGAACCTGCGTTCTCGCGCGTCATCGCTCGGAGGCCGTCACACTTGAGGGCGATCGCTTGTGGTGCGCTCGGGGAGCGTGGTTGGGCTGTCGCCGATGATGCTTGCCTGTCCGGAGAGGATCCCCGCGATGCCGGTGAACGGTTCGAGGATCCGTATCCCGCGGTCGGTGATGGCGTACTCGCGGATCGCTCTATCGTGCTTCTGGCCGCGGAGCTTGATCAGGAGGATCCCGCGGCGCAAGTGGCCCTCGACATCGACGTATCGCAGTGTGATGATCGAGTCCGCGACGCTCGACAGCGCGACACCGGTGGCGCTCTCCCCGCCGGTCAGCGTTTCCAGCGTCGTGGTCAGCATTACCGCGACACCGCGACGCTTCAGATAGCCGGAGAGCCCGACGCCGAACTCGCGGAACGCGCGCGGGGGAGCATTGTGCTCCAACGCGGTCATGCTGTCGATCGCGATGCGTGTCAGTCTAAAGCGTTCGACCTCGCGCTTGATCTCCACGAGCAGGTCCTCCAGTCCCATCCGCTCCGGGTAGCGCGACACCATCCGCAGCTGTTCGGCCCGCATCGGCGCCGCAAAATCCATTCCCCAGGAGCTGACGTTGCGCACGATCTGCGCGGTGCTCTCCTCAAAAGACAAGAACAACACTCGGTCCCCAGCGTCGAGCCCCGCTTGGACGAACTGCGCTGTGAGCAGCGTCTTCCCTGTGCCGGTCGCCCCGGTGACTAGGACTACCGAGTCACGGTAGACACCGCCGCCGCACATCTGATCCAGTTCCGGCGCGCCGAGTGAAACGCGCTCGGCGGCCGCTTCAGGCTCTGACTCCATCGCCGAGAACGGGACCACCTCCACTCCCGCGAGCGGGTCGATTATGAACGGAAACTCACCCTTGCGGTGCTGATAGCCGCGGAACTTCACGACCTCGAGCGTCCGCCGGCGCCGCTCGTCCGAGAGTACGTTGCGCAGCACGACCAAGTTGTCGGCCACGAACTCCTCCACGCCGAACCGAGTCAGCGACCCAAAGTCGTCAACCCGCTCGGCGGTCAGCACCGTCGTCACCGCGAGCGGACGCAGCGCACGCGACATCCCATGCAGCGCCCTGCGCACCTCGCTCGGATCCCCAAAGCCGACGAACAGTCCATCGAGCGGGTCCAGCACGAGCCGCTCGGCGCCCACCTCTTTGACCGCGCGCTCGATCCGCGCCGACAGGCCGCCGAAGTCAAACCGCCCCATCACCCACTCATCACCGCGATCGGTCGCGTCGACCATCGCGATCTGACCGCGATCCACCAGGCCCGCGATATCCCAACCGAAGCTTCCCATGTTCGTGAGCATCTCCTCAGCGGGCTCCTCCAAGGTCACCATCACCCCGGGCTGCCCGAACGAGTTCACGCCAGCCGCGAGGAACTGCGCCGCGAACACGGTCTTGCCGCTACCGGGCGTACCCGTCAACAACGTGGTCCGCCGCAGCGGCAGCCCCCCGAAGGCAAGCGCGTCCAAACCCGGTATGCCGGTCTCCAAGGACTCCATCTCACCCTCCTCATATCTCGCTCGCTCTTCCATCGCCGCGACGTCACCCACCCAGCCCGAGAACATCCACGACCGCCTGGAAGTCGCCCAGATCACCGATAACGCTACGTCGCGGCAACGGCGCCAGCCGAATCAGCACCGGGGTCGCGATGATCCCCGCCCGCTCCGCCAGATCCGGGCGTTCCACCACGTCGACCACCTCGACGCGCCAACTCGCGTCACCGAGCTTCGCCCGGAACCTTTCAAGCTGGCGCCGCGCACGAGCGGACGAGCCCGTATCCCCCGCCACAAACAGGCACAACTCAACCAGCGCATCCGGCGGCGCCCCGCTCTGGCCCATCGGCTCGATCGCGCTCACGGCCTTCCCGACGGTGTTGGTTTGAACAAGATTCTCCCACCCACCAAGCGCTCAAGCAAGGTCGGCTGACGCTCTGTTAGGCTCAGTCCTGCCCTCGCGCCCAACTGCCGCCCACACGTCCGGGTGCGTTGACCGTCGAAGCGCTGGTCGCTGCCGACGAAGGGGAAGAATACCGGCGTGCGCGGCAATCTGACTTGCCACGAGACAGGCGGTCGGGGACCCGTGATCGTTCCGTAGCTGACGTTCCAGACCGCCGGCAGCGGTTTTCACACCAAGGTCGACCGTGACCTCGGTGCTCGCGTCGATCCGGCTGGCGATGTCCCGGTAGGTCGCGTCGAGCGTTCGCGCGTGGCTGTCGATCAGCTTCGTTGGATCCTCGGGCAGTCCGAGTGCTCACAGCACCGGCCCCTTGGCGTTCTCCCACGCCTCGCCCGAGAGCAGCTGCGCGCGCGGGTCACGCCACCCGCGACGATCTGGGGCGCGTGGACGTCGCGGCGCTTGAGGTGCCGGTGAAACTGGGTTAGCACGCAGAACACGTACGCGTTGCGGTCGACCGTCCCGTCCGCCGTGGCGTGCTGCCCGTACACCAGCCGCCGCCAGGAGCCCCGCACCAGGCCCTCGTCGATGTCCTGGGCCTTGAGCTTGCGGCGGTGATCAAGCAGCCACGGCATCCGTCGCATCTCACCCAGCACCGGCTCGCCCTCCACGTTCGATCAACGACGTCCGTCCGCCTCGGGAGCGAAGCCCGGGAGCACAAGCTCGACCCGCGCGCCGCGACCGCTCGGCGTACCGCGCGCCCGGACCTGACCGGCGTGTGCCTCGGCGATCGCGCGCACGATCGCGAGCCCGAGCCCTGCGCCGCCCGCGGAGCGGGTGCGGGCCGGATCGGTCCGGTGAAAGCGCTCGAAGATCCGCTCGCGCTCCTGCTCGGGAATTCCCGGGCCGTCGTCGTGGACGGCGAAGCGGATCTTGTCGGGTGCGACGCGCTCCACCTCGAGCCGGACCAGTCCCGTCTGCGGCGCTGTGTGCTCGATCGCGTTGCGTGCAAGGTTGCGCAGAGCCTGGGCGACCCGGTCGGGGTCGGCGTCGAGCGTTCCCGCAGGGACGCGCCCGAGCTCGAAGCGGCGCTCGGCCGTGAGGCTGACTCCATCCCACAGTTCGGCCACGAACGGGCGGAGGTCGATCGGCTCGGTCTGGAGAAAGTCCGTCTGCTCCGCCTGCGCGAGCAGCAGCAAATCGTCGACGAGGCGGCTGATCCGCGTGATCTCGGCCTGCACGAGACGTTCGACGCGTCGCACCTCGGAGGCAGGCGGCTCCTCTTGCGCGACCAGCACCTCGAGCTGCCCGCGGATCACAGTCAGCGGAGTGCGCAGCTCGTGCGAAGCATCGGCTACGAACTCGCGCTGGCCGTGGAACGCCTCCGCCAGCCGATCGAGCATATGGTTGAACGACTCGGCGAGAACCTGCACCTCCTTCCCACTCCCGGCCGGCGGATCCATCCGCGGCTCGAGATCGCCGGCATCGACGCGGGCCGCGACCCCGGCCATCCGCCGCAACGGCGCCGTCACCCGTGCGCCCGCGAGGTACGACGCGGCCAGCGCGATCACCAACACGAGCGAGCCGGCCAGCGCAAACGCCCGCGCGACCCCGTGCTGAGCGCGCTCCACCAGGGCCAGAGGCTCTGCCGCACCGACGAGGGCCGTGACGCTACCGACGGTTACGGAACGCTCGAGCAGACGCATCCGCCCGACGTCGGGGACCCGCCGGACGGAGTAGCCGAGGTGCGGGTCGAGGAGCCTGCCACCGGCCGCGTTTTCGCGCTGCTGCTCCCCGAGCGTCTCGCCGCTCTCGGCTGCCGGCGCCCCGAACACCTCCGGATGGTTGCTGACCGTGGTGGCACCGGGGATCACGACGAACAGCAGGGTTGAGGTCGCCGAGTATGGCTGCCCTTGAACGTAGCGATCGGCCGCCCTTGCGACGACTTGGGCGCGCTCGCCCGCGAGCGGCCTCAGCGCCTGCGCTAGCTGGGTGGTGTCCCCGGCGATGTCACGATCGATCTGACCGCGGATCTGCGAGCCCGTGTTGATGTAGACGACCCCGGCCACGACGGCCGCCGAGAGCAACATGACTCCGGCCACCCATGCGGTCAGTCGCCACTGCAGCCCACCCGGCAGGCGCGAGCTAATCCTGCGCATCGAAGCGATATCCGACCGAGCGCACCGTGACGATCGGAGCCCGACTCTCCCCGCGACGCAGCTTGCGCCGCAGATAGCCGACGTACACGTCGACGACGTTCGTGCCGGGATCGTATTCATATCCCCACACGGCGCGGAGGATCTGCTCGCGGGTAAGCACGCGTCCACGGTTGCGCAGCAGGTACACGAGCAGCTCGAACTCGGTCGTCGAGAGGCGGACCGGCTCGCCGCCGCGACGGACCTCGCGGGTCAGCAGATTGACCTCGACGTCACCGCCGCGCAGCGTCGTCTGCGGCATCTGTGATGCAACCCGCAACTGCGCTCGAATTCTCGCGGCAAGCTCAGTCAATGAGAACGGCTTGGTCAGGTAATCGATCGCCCCGGCGTCGAGGCCGGTGACGCGATGCTCGAGCTCACCGCGCGCGGTGAGCACGATCACCGGCAGCGTCGGCTTCGCGTCGCGAAGCGTGGCGAGCACTTCGAGGCCGCTACGGCCAGGGAGCATCATGTCGAGCACGACGAGATCCACGTCGTCGGCAAGCGCCTTCTCGGTTCCGATGGCACCGTCGAGCGCCGAGGACACCTCGAAACCGTGCGCCTTGAGTCCTCGCTCGAGGAAGTCGACGATCCCCGGCTCATCCTCGATCACGAGAATCATCCCGTGCATCACTAGAGCGCCTCGACCGAGCGGCGTGCTACGTCGAACATCCGGCGATCATAGGCGGCGAGGTTCGGAGTTCGACTGGTGAAGAGGTTTCTCATCGCCTGCTGAAGCTGACTTCAACTGCGCGCTCGAGACTGCCGGCCATGCGCACAAGCGACCGCGCCGTGACCCCTTCGCGCGGGGATGCGCGCCCGCCGCGCGAGATCGACCCGATCGTGGGAGTCGCCCGCGCCGCGCGACGCCGAGCGGGCTGGTTGATGGACGGAGGTGCCGATGGAAACGAGCGCCTGACGTCGATCACCGGTGTGGTGATGATCATGCTGCTACTCGTCATCGCGGTGACGATCCTGCGGATCGGCCAGCTAACCTGGGTCCACCTGTTCGTCGGGCTGGTGCTGATTGGGCCCGTCGCGCTGAAGATGGCGAGCACCGGGTATCGGTTCATCCGTTACTACACCGGCGACACCGTGTACCGCGGCAAGGGCCCGCCTGAGTTGATCCTGCGGCTGATCGCGCCGATCGTCGTGCTGTCGACCGTCTCCGTGTTCGCCAGTGGCGTCATCTTGATGTTCCAGGGCCGCGCTCACCGAGATCCGATGCTGCTGATCCACAAGGCGGGCTTCGTCGTGTGGGGTGTGTTCTTCGCGTTACATGTGATCGGACACGTTCCGGAGCTGGTCGCGCTGATCCCGGGCCTTGGAGGAGTCAGACGTGCCCGCGAACTACGCGAGCTTAGAACCACCATTCCGGGCATGGCCGCACCGGAACGGCGCGTCGGTCATGTGCTCCCGCCCGGGATACCGGGTCGTGCCGCGCGCTCGATCGCGCTCCTGGGCTCGCTGGTCGTCGGGCTGACCCTCGCGATCGTCCTGATCCCCCACTTCGGCGACTGGACACACCACTTCGCCGGCTTCGGCGGCGGCGATCACTGATCAAATCGCGCGCGCCACAGCGATGAGGCTTGTGGATCAGCTGCGCCTTGCGGGGCAGGCGGCCGCGCCTCGCTGGGCCAGCGGGCTCGCCTGGGCAGCGGGCGCCTCGCCTGGGCAGCGGGCGCCTCGCTTGGCCAGCGGCGCCTCTACCTGGCGTACTCGACAGCGCGCGACTCGCGGATGACCGTGACCTTGATCTGGCCGGGATACTCGAGCTCCTTCTCGATCTCCCGCGCGATCTCGTAGGAGAGCAGGGTCGCGGCATCGTCGTCGATCGCCCCGGGGGCGACCATCACCCTGATCTCGCGCCCGGCCTGCATCGCGTAGACCTTCTCGACGCCCTTGTGACGGGTCGCGATCTGCTCGAGGTCGCGCAGGCGCTTCACGTACTGCTCGAGTGACTCCCCGCGTGCACCGGGGCGCGCGCCCGAAAGGGCATCGGCCGCCTGCACGACCACCGCCTCGATCGTTTGCGGCTCGACTTCGTTGTGGTGCGCCTCCATCGCGTGCGCGACTGCCTCGGACTCGCCGTACTTGCGCGCAAGCTCCCCGCCCACGAGCGCGTGCGGGCCTTCGATCTCGTGCGTGACGGCCTTGCCAATGTCGTGCAGGAGGGCCGCGCGCTTGGCAGTCTTCGGGCCGGCGCCCAGCTCCTCGGCCATCATCGTGGCCAGGCGCGAGACCTCGATCGAGTGCGCGAGCACGTTCTGGCCGTAGCTGGTTCGGAACTTCAGGCGCCCCAGCAGCTTGATCAGCTCCGGGTGCAGGCCCTGCACCCCTGCCTCGAACACGCCCTCCTCGCCGAGCTCGATGATGTGGCTCTCGAGCTCGGACTTGGCCTGGTAGTAGGTCTCCTCGATCCGGGCGGGATGGATCCGGCCGTCCTGCAACAGCTTCTCGAGGGTGAGCCGGGCGATCTCTCGCCGGACGCCGTCGAATCCCGACAGAACGACCGCGCCGGGGGTGTCGTCGATGATGAAGTCGACCCCGGTCAGGTTCTCGAGCGCTCGGATGTTCCGGCCCTCCCGACCGATGATGCGACCTTTCATGTCGTCGGTGGCGAGCTGGACCACGGAAACGGTGGTCTCGGCGGCGTGACCCGCCGCAAGGCGCTGCATGCACACTGACAGGATGTTCCGGACGCGGCGGTCCGCCTCGCGCTTGGTCTCCTCCTCGATCTGGCGGATCCGTCGCGCCGAGTCGTGCCTGGCCTGATCCTCCACCTCCTTGAGTAGCATCTGCTTGGCGCGCGCCGCGGTGAGCCCAGAGATCCGTTCGAGCTCCTTCGTGAGCTCCGACCGTCCGGCGGCGAGAGCTTCGGTTTCTCGCTCAAGCTCGGCTTCACGATGCGCCAGAGCCTCCTCGCGCCGGTCGAGCACCGCAGCCCGCTCAATCGCTGCAGCACCGTCCAGCGCCGCAACCCGATCCAGTTCAGGCAGCTCGGCCGGGGTTGTGCGGACCGGCGGCGATGCCACCATCGCCGGTCGGGCGCGATGCAGCCGCCCGTTGATGATCACCAACACAACCGCCGCGGCCACGATGCCCACCGCGATCAGCGCTGCGGCGGCAATGATGTCCATGGTCGTTCCTCTCTCGTCGGTCCGGGTCAGTCCGGGCCGTCTACTTCTTTAGTTTTCGGGAGCGACCGAGCGGCCCGTGCGAGGAGCACGAACGGATGCCGGGTCGGGCGAGACCTTCGTGCTCGCCCTTCAGTCGGGGCTTATCTGGCGGTGTCTGTGAGGGATCGGAGCGGGTCTGGCAATCCGCTCGAAAAGACCGTCAAGGCTGATTCCGGAATCCACGATGTACGAAATTTGCTGGTGTTTTTCGGCCTGCGGGGCCGTTCGTTCGCTCCGGGCATCGTAATACCGGCGGGGAATGCGCGCAAACACGCCACGCCGCTCCCGTCCGACCCTGGCGTCAGCGCCGCGCCCAACCCCGGCCGGTTGCGCCGGAGTCGCGCGCGTGTCTGAGGGTAAAGCTCGCCTCACCGGTGCAAAACCTGCTCGTCTTCTGGTTTCGGGTCCGGTCCCAGACCGTTCCGGTAACCGTGAGTCCCGAGACCGTGCCCGAGATGATCGCCGTCGCCTTCTGAGGAGGCTTAGCGAGGAACTTGCCGCCGAACTTCGAGTTCGTCACCGGCAGAGGGACACACTGCGATCTCCCGGGAGGTCCTATGGAGGCCTATGGATCTCCGTCATCGCGCGCGTAGGCCGCGAGCGCCTCGAGCGCAAGCTCGCTGTCGTAGCCTTTCCGCAGCATCACGCCGAGCGCCCGGTCTCGCTCGCGCCGGTCGCGCGGCGCAACCGCGAAGCGCCGGCGCAGCAGCGCGAGGGCGCTGTCGAGCTCGGACTCGGCCAGCTCGCCCCGCAGCGCCGCATCCACCAAATCGCGCTCGATGCCTCGTTCGAGCAGCGTCTGGCGGATCCGCTCGCTCCCCCACTTCTCGAGCTCCCGCTTGTCCTGCGTGAAGAGGCGGGCGAACCGGGCGTCGTCCAGAACTCCCTCCTCGGTCAGCGCGCCGATTGCCCCCTCGATCACCGCTGCTTCGATCCGGTCGCGCGCGAGCCGGTGACGCACCTCCGCTTCCGTCCGGTCGCGGCGGTTCAGGTAGCCGCACGCGATCGCCAGAGCGCGCTGGAGGCGATCGTCGTCGCCCGACATCGGCGGCGCGGTGGCCTCGCTCGGCAACTCGTCCCTGCCGGACATCGGCGCCGAGGCTCGCTCGATCGGCAGTTCGTCTCGATTCGCTGCCAACCCTAAACCAACGCTGATGCTACCGGCTTGGTTCCCAAACTATGCGGCCTGGTTCCCAACCCCAGCCACCGGCTCAACCGCCGCCAGCTCCCCGCGCGCATCGCTCTGCTCGATCGGTTTGACGAGGTCGCGGTTGATCCCCAGGGCTGCGTAGATCTTGTTCTCGATCTCCTGGGCGGTCTCCGGGTGCTCATCGAGGAACGCCTTCGCGTTGCCGCGGCCCTGTCCGAGCCGCTCCTCGCCGTAGGAGAAGAACGAACCGGACTTGGTGATGATGTTGTGCTCGATGCCGTAGTCGATCAGACAGCCTGAAGTCGAGATGCCCTTGCCGAACTCGATGTCGAACTCGGCCTGCTTGAACGGGGCCGCGACCTTGTTCTTGACCACCTTCACGCGGACGCGATTGCCGACCGCCTCGGTCCCGTCCTTCAGCGTCTCGATCCGGCGGATGTCCAGGCGCTGCGATGCGTAGAACTTCAGCGCCCGGCCGCCCGGCTGCGTCTCGGGCGATCCGAACAACACCCCGACCTTCTCCCGGATCTGGTTGGTGAACACGCACAGCGTCTGGGTGCGGTTCAGGTTGCCGGCGAGCTTGCGCATCGCCTGGGACATCATCCGAGCCTGCACGCCGACCGTCTGGTCGCCCATCTGTCCTTCGAGCTCGGCGCGCGGCGTCAGCGCCGCGACCGAGTCGACGGCGATCACGTCGACCGCCCCGGAGCGAATCAGCATGTCGACGATCTCGAGCGCCTGCTCGCCGTAGTCGGGCTGAGACACGAGCAGCTCGTCGATGTCGACACCGATCTGCTGGGCGTAGAGCGGGTCCATCGCGTGCTCGGCGTCGACGAACGCGCACATCCCGCCGAGCTTCTGCGCCTCGGCGATCACGTGGTAGACGAGGGTCGTCTTACCGGATGACTCGGGGCCGAAGATCTCGACCATCCGGCCGCGCGGGACCCCTCCGATCCCGAGCGCGAGATCCAGCGACAGCGCCCCTGTGGGAATCGCATCCACCGCGACCCTCGCGCCGGGGTCGCCCATCCGCATGACCGTGCCCTTGCCGAACTGCCGCTCGATCTGAGTCAACGCGCCCTGAAGGGCGGCCTGGCGCTTGGCGTCAGCCTTGGCGTCTAGTGCCCCAGCCTTGGCGCCAGCCTTCTCGTTATCGCTCATCTCGTTCGGCTCCTTGTCTCATGCGCTCTGAACGCCCCACGGTAGGGTGGGTGGCGGACGGAACTCGGACGCTAGAGCGCGCCTCGTTACCGAACAAGACGCGTTTGCAACGAGAGGCCCACAGATCTGTGCCAATGCTGCGCAGTGGCGCGTGCTCGGCGCCGATGCTGCCGGTGTGAAACCAGCGGGCTACGTGCTCGCCGAAGATGCGGTCTCAGTGTCATTACCTCCAGAAAGTCCCGAAGCTCGTGCTGAATGTCTGATCGCCATGCATTCCCATCGCGATGCGCTATCATGATGCGCAAGATGCGCACCACCGTTGACGTGGATCAGACCGCGCTCACAGCCGCGCGGGCGGCTCTCGGTACAGAGGGCCTGAGCGCGACCGTGAACGCTGCCTTGCGCGAAGTTGCACGCCGCTCCGCGCTCGCCGATTTTGACGTGCGGCGAGACATCGACGGCACTCCGAGAGAGGTCGAATCCGGACGCCAGAGCCGTGGCGGGCCGCGTACCGATTAGCGATCTTCGACCGGATCCGCTGCCAAGGCCCTCGCTTGTCGACACGGCGGTGTGGACCTGGGCGCGAGACCGAAGATTCCCCGCGCTCGCCGAATGGTTCAACACCGAGGTCCGCACCGGGCGGGTGCTCGTGTGCGACCTGGTAGTCCTGGAACTCATTCGCCTGACGCCCAACGAGCAACGAGCGCGAGAACTCGCCGCGCGACTCTCGGCGTTCGACACACTCGCGATGCCCCAGTCGTTGTGGAGCCAGACCCGCGAGGTCCAGCTCTCGATGGCCGCCTCAGCCGATCATTGGCGCGTTCCTCCTACCGACCTCGTGATCGCTGCCACGGCCGCGCTGGCGAACGTACCGCTGGTCCATTACGACCGCGATTATGAGCGCATCGCCGCCGTTACTGGCCAGGAGCATCTCTGGTTCGTCCCGGATGGTGCCCTGGCCAGCCAATCCTCCGGCACGTAGACCAAGTCCGCTTCTGATTCTTTGATTCTGCGTCGTCGGCAAAAGCAGCAAAATCCGGGCCGCTTCGGCGAGCGCGTTGTTGACCGTCGCGGCGCTGCGCTGAACAGGGCCTGGAGGTTTGGCGCTCACCTCGCCAATCGTCACCGAACTCACTGCAGGAAGGACGAACTAAGACTAAAGGGGCCCTACGACGAGATCGAGCTGAGCGCGTTCAGGTCGATGGGGACGAGCCAGCAGTCCGCGATCCGGCCGTCATCGACGCGGAACACGCGGCCGTAGGCGGGGCGGATTCGAGCTCGCACCTGGAAAGCGGCTCATACCGAGCGCCCGCCGCGGTCAGGCGCGACCGAAACAGCGTCACCGTGGCGGAGCGCACGTCGAGCGCCGGCGGCGGCGGAAGCTCCTCTCGGCCTACCCGCGCGCCCTTTGCGACGCGCGCCACCGTCACGTGTGGGGAAAAGGGCCGCGACTCAGGCACGTACCAGCTGGCCGCCTGGAGCGATCCGGAAAGCACCGATTGGACGTCGCGGAGCGCTCCGTCGTCGTCCAACAGCCCGACCGCGAGTGCCCGGGGGCGCCGCGCCGGCAGCCACACGGCATCGCCGACCCCCACCTCGACAACACCGCAGGATCTCACTGGCTCGCAGCTCGCGGCGAGCGCGTCGATCTCCCCGACCGCCCGCCATCCGAGGAAGCACAGCGTCAGATGGAGCGCATCGCGCGCGACCGGCCGGATCCCGGACCTGCGACCCAGCACGGCGGAGCACCAGTCCGCCAGCGCCGATCGCACCTCATCCGGCAGCTCGAGCGCGACGAACAGCCGCGCCCGCTCATCGCTCACGACCGGTCCGAGGTCGAGCCCGAGCGAAGCGCGTGACCGCCCGGGCGGACATCGCCGGCCTCGCCGATAAGCAGGCGCCGTAGCAGGTGCATGGCGACCGCGGTCGAGCGTTCGCGCACGTCGGCGCGCTCACCAGGCAGCCGGGCACTGCGCGTGATCCGCGTCCCAGCATCGCCGGGCGTTGCACCATCACCACCGCCACGCTCGCGCCGGCAGACCGAGAAGCACACCAACCCGACCGGCTTCTCCTCAGTCCCTCCGTCGGGCCCGGCGATGCCCGTGATCCCCACGCCGATATCCGCTCCGAACCGCGACGCCGCCCCGCCTGCGAGCGCCTCCGCCACCTCGGTCGAAACCGCACCGAACCGCTCGATCAACGCCGGGTCGATGCCGACCTGAGCCACCTTGGCCTCGTTCGAATACGCGACCACGCCCCCGCGGAAATACGCGGAGGATCCGGCGCGGTCGGTCAGTCGAGCGGCCACCAGTCCGCCGGTGCAGGACTCCGCGACAGCCACCGTGCGTCCGGAAAGCAGCGACGCCACCTGCTCGTCGATCGTCGCCCCATCGCGCGAGAACAGGGTGTCCGGATGCCGCGCGGCGATGAACTCGACGAACGCGTCGTATGCCGGCCGTTCCGGCGCCTCGTACATCGTGGCGACCTCGATCTCGCCGCGTCGCAGACAGGTCGTAATCTCGAGCTGATCGAGCGGCAACCCTTCCGACTCAGCCGTGCGCAGGGTGTTCGCGATCTCGGACTCCGGGATCCCGAACAGTCTCAGGATGCCCCTCTCGTAAACCGGCGCGCCGGGGATCGCAGCACGGAATGCGTCGGTCCCGACTGCCATCTGCCACATCGTCTGAAGCTCGCGCGGCGGACCCGGCAGGACCACCACCGTCGGACCGGAGCCACCCTCCGGCGGCACCACCAACCCGGGCGCCGTACCGACCGGATCGAGCACGGTGGAGCCCTGGGGGATCACGGCCTGCTTGCGGTTCGACGCCCGGATTGCGTCGGCGTCGAGCCCGGGCCAGCGCTTCATTATCGGCGCAAGGATCTCCGCGATCCGCTGCTCAAGTCGCAGGTCGAGCACCATCTCGCGCCCGGTGAAGCGCCCCACGATCTCGGCCGTCAGGTCGTCGGCGGTCGGCCCGAGGCCGCCGCTGGTCACGATCACCGCGACCCGCTGAGCGGCCATGTACTCGAGCGCCGCGACAAGGTCTTCGGGGCGGTCGCCGACGATCTCGATCATCGCTGGGTCGACGCCCACGTCGCGCAGCCGCTCCGACAGCCACGGTCCGTTGCGGTCGGAGATGATCCCGGTCAGAACCTCGGTCCCGGTGATGAGGATGCCCGCCCGAGGCCGTGCCGTCCCCGAGCTCATGCGCAGGTAGGTTGCTTCGAGGCCGGCAGTGGGGTGCTTCCGCTCGGCTGCAGCAAGAACCCGATCGACGACGCCGACGGGTTGACCGGCACGCTGGTTCCGTTGACTTTCATCTGCACCGCATTGTTGCCGAGCGTCAGCAGCATCTTCGACGCGGTCTCCGTCGGAATCGTCTGACCGGAGCTGAAGATCTGGCCGGGTATCAGCTTATTGCCGGCGCCATCGACCAGGCACACATAGACCGTGCCGGTCGGGATCAGCTCGAGCTTCACCGTCTTCGGCTTCGGAGTCGCGGCACGGTGGGGGTGGTGTTTGGGCTGCTTACGGTGGCCGGTGCCGGCGTGTACGCCAGCCGGGGCCGGAGTCTTGTTCTTGTTGCCGGCGGTGCCGATTACGAACAGCGCCGCCACGATCGCGACGAGGACACCTCCGATTATCGCCCAGGAAGGTATCAACGGCCCTCGTGCGGCGCGCTCGCGTTCGCGACTGAGTGCCGAGATCGGACGGGCGTCGTGATCGCTTGGTCGCTCGTAGCGCCGCTTGTACTCCTCGACGAGCAGCCGGCTGTCGAGCCCCAGGAAGTCTCCGTAGGTCCGCAGAAAGCTCTTGACATACACGGGGCCTGGAAGCAGGTCCCACTCCTCGTTCTCGATAGCCCGCACGTACTTGGCCCGGATCTTCGTCCGTGCCTCGACCTCGTTGATGTCGATCCGAGCGCGCATCCGCGCCTCGCGCAGGGTCGAGCCGATGTCCGTCATCTACCTTAAGGCTACCGACGGATTGACCGCGTAAACACGCCGAAAATCGCGCGCCAGCACTAGGGATTATGAGGGTCGTCCGGTGCCCGGAGCGACGGAGTCGTACCCCCTTCCGCCTCGGCCAGATGCGAGAGGATACGCGGCACGTCGGCCTCGCTGATCAACACCTGGCGCGGCTTGGACCCCTCGTAGCCGGAGATGATCCCACGACGCTCGAGCATGTCGATGAGACGCCCGGCGCGGGTATAACCGAGGCGCAGGCGCCGCTGCAGCATCGAGGTCGACGCGGTGCCCATCTGCGCGACCAGCGCGATCGCCTCGTCGAGCAGCGGGTCCTCGTCTGGATGAAAGTCCAGGTCCTCGTCGGAGCCATCGTCGGACGACTCGACCTCCTCGAGCAGATCCTCCTTGAAATCCGGCTCACCCTGAAGACGCCAGTTGTCGGTGAGCTGTGCGATTTCAGACTCGTCAATCCACGCGCCCTGAATCCGCTGGACCTTGCTCGATCCCACGGGCGAGAACAGCATGTCGCCCTGGCCGAGCAGCGACTCCGCTCCATTCTGGTCCAGGATCACGCGCGAGTCGGTCTGCGAGGAGACGGCGAACGCGATCCGAGACGGGACGTTCGCCTTGATCATGCCGGTGATCACATCGACCCGCGGGGACTGCGTCGCAAGCACGAGGTGAATCCCGACCGCCCGCGCCTTCTGCGCGAGCCGGATGATCGAGTCCTCGACGTCGGCGGGCGCGACCATCATCAGATCTGCGAGCTCGTCGATCAGGCACAGGACGTACGGGAGCGCTGCGTCGCCGCGCTGCTCGCGATGGCGGTTGAGCTCGGGCAGGCTGCGGGTGCGCGCCAGCGACATCGTCCCGTAGCGCTGCTCCATCTCCTTGACGAGGTTCTGAAGCGCGTTCGCAGCCATGCGCGGGCTGGTGATGACCGGCGTCAACAGGTGCGGGATGCCCTCGTAGTGGTTGAGCTCGACCTGCTTGGGGTCGACCAGGACGACCCGCACCTGATGCGGGGTGGCCCGCAGCAGGATCGACGACAGCATCGCGTTGACGCAGGCCGACTTCCCTGCGCCGGTCGTGCCCGCCACCAGCAGGTGCGGCATCTTCGCCAGGTCTGCGCCGATCGCGCGCCCGGCGATGTCTTTGCCCAACCACACCGTCAGCGGCGACCAGTCCGCGGGCGGCTCCTGAAACACGTCGCCGAGGTGGACGATCCGCCGCCGCGCGTTCGGGACCTCGACGCCGACCGCCTGCTTTCCCGGGATCGGCGCGAGGATCCGGATGTCGGTGGCGGCCAGCGCGTACGCAATGTCGTCTTTCAGCTGCGCGACCTTCGCGACCTTCGTCCCCGGGGCGAGCCGCAGCTCATAACGCGTGATGTGCGGCCCGGTCACACGTCCGATCACCTTCGCCTCGATCCCGAAGTGCCCGAGCGTCTCGACCAGCGTCTTCGTCACTTGCTCCTGCCCGGCGGTGTCGGGTTTGGCCGCATCGCCGGTCGACCGAGTCAACGCCCGCGCCAGCGGCACCCGCCACTCGAAGTCGGGGTCATCGGTGATCGACGCGCGGTAACGCCCTTGCGGGGTGAGGTCCCCGGGCCGGACCGCGATCGCCGGCCGAACGGAGTCGGGCCCCCCCTCTCCGGGCTCCGCGCGCGCGACCTCACCGGCCGAAGGCTCTGTATCCTCGGAGTGCTCGGACCGCTCGAGACGCTCGGGCCCCTCGACCTCCTCGATCCCGTCGTCGCCCAGGTCGTTCGGCGGCGCTTCCACGTGCGTAGCGCGGATCACGAGCTCGGCCGTGTCGAGCTCTGGCGGCAGTGGCGGCTCGTGCTCGTCCTCTAGCGCTGCCGAGCGCGCAGCCGCGGTGGCGGGCCTCGGTGCCCTCGCCCCGCTCCGCCTCGCCGCGAGCTCGTCGGTCGAGCGCCGCAGCGCCCGACTCGTGCTGGTGACCCCGGACCCGGTCACCCGCGCGATCGAGGCAAGCGTCGCTCCCGACACTAGGATCAGCCCGGTGATGAACAGGAACACGGCGAGGATGTGCGCGCCGAGCGTCGAGAGCAGGTGCGAGGCCACCCACAGCTCGCCCTGACCGACGACGCCGCCCCGTGACTTGAACCACGCGGCCTGCCAGAAGCGAGCATCGGGAACGCGTCCCGGCCCGATCCCGAACGTGCCGGCGGCGAGCGCGAGCGTCAGGGCCGCCGTCAGGCACACTGCACCGGCTCGCATCGGCCGCGTTGGGGGGCGCAGCTCGCGCATCAGCACCAGAGCGCCACCGACGATCAGCGCCGCCGGGACCGCGTAGCCGAGCACGCCGAACACGAGCCTGACGGCACTGACGGCACCGTCGCCGAGCGCGCCGCCAGCCCAGTCCAGGTACGCGATGCCTCCGAGGAACACGCCGATCGCGATCAGCGCGAGCGCGACGATGTCGATGTGGTGGGGTTCGAGAACCGGCAGCGACAGCGTCGGGCGGTTCGCGAGCAGCGAGCGCTTCGCGCGTTTGGGAGGAGCCTTGCGCTTGGGTTTACGACGGGCGTTGGTGGCGGCCATGTTCCGAGGAACCGACTTCGACGCCGGGCCGTGTGCTCCTGCTGCCGGGAGTCGCCTAAGAGTCGTATGAACGGCCCGTAAAGATCGGCGAAACACGCCTTCGCCGTCCCTACCATTGCCCGAACATGGCCATGGTCGATTTCGAACGCCCCCCACGGGTACTGGTCGTCGAGGACGACGACGCGATTGCCCAGGTCCTGCAACGATCGCTGCGGATGGAGGGCTACGACGTCAAGCTCGCCGGGGACGGCGTCAGCGCGCTCGACCTCGCGCACGGCTTCCTGCCGGATCTCGTGATCCTCGATCTGGGGCTCCCCGACCTCGACGGGATCGAGGTCGCGAAGACGCTGCGGGAGGGGGACGACGACGTCCCGATTCTGGTGCTGACCGCGCGCGACGCGGTTGAGTCGCGCGTGGAGGGCCTCGACTCCGGAGCAGACGACTACCTGGTCAAACCGTTCGAGCGCCAGGAGCTGCTGGCTCGCCTCAGGGCGCTGCTGCGGCGGCGGCCGCCGCGCGGACAGGCCACCCTGACGGTCGGTGACCTGAAGCTCAACCCCGATACGCACGAGGTCTGGCGCGGAGCTCGGATGGTCGACCTCACCCAGCGGGAGTTCGAGCTGCTCGAGTACCTGATGCGCAACGAGCGGATCGTGATCTCGCGCCAGCGCCTGCTCGACGAGGTCTGGGGCTATGACCCGTTCTCGATGACGAACACGATCGAGGTGTTCGTGTCAAACCTTCGGAGGAAGCTCGAAGCCGATGGAGAGCCCCGGCTCTTACATACGATCCGCGGCGCGGGCTACGTTCTCCGCGTATAGGTCGCTGCCGATCCGCTGGCGGCTGGCCGGCGGGTCCGCGGCGCTGACGTTCGTGATCGTCGCCGGGTTCGCCTCGATCGTCGGCGTGCTGACGACGCGGCAGGTCCGCGGACAGTTCGAAAACGAGGTGTCGAACGCCGCCGACAAGCTCCGCGGTCAGCTCAACCACCAGCTCCAGTTCATCGGCCTGAAGCCCAACTGCGCGCACACGAAGGTGAGCCTCGGAGACTTCGCGAGTGCAGAGCATGCTCAGATCCGGATTTTCGACCAGGGGGACGTGCTATGCACGCAGAACGAGGTCCGGATCAGAGGCGCGAAGACGCCGCCGGCGACCGACGTGCTGATCGAGGCGCCACCGAAGACTGACGGGCAATACACCCAGAACGGCTACCTGGTCGCGGCCCGTCCGATCTCTGCCAAGCCCGAGGGTGACCTCACTCTGCTATACGCCCGGCCACTCTCGGACGTCGAGCACACGCTCTCCCGCGTGCGCTTCTTCCTCATCTTCGGCGTCCTCGGGGGCACGGTCCTCGCGCTTCTCGCCGGGCTCGCCACGGCCCAGCGAGCGGTCCGCCCGATCGTCGAGCTGAGTGACGCGGCCCGGGAGATCGAACGGACCCGGGATCCCAGCCTGCGCATCCCGCACCCCGAGGCCGACGACGAGGTCGCCGAGCTGGCGCGAACGCTCGAGGGAATGCTGGGTGCGCTCGACTCGGCGCGCACCGACACGCAAGCCATGCTCGATCGCCAGCGCGAGTTCGTCGCCGACGCCTCCCACGAGCTGCGCACGCCGCTCACGAGCGTCCTCGCGAACCTCGAACTGCTGGGCGAGGAGCTCGAGGGTGAGCAGGCCGGGACCGCGCACGCTGCGTTGCGCTCGACGCGAAGGATGCGCCGGCTCGTCGGCGACCTGTTGCTGCTCGCCCGCGCCGACGCGCAGCGGGTTCAGCCGCATCGGCCGACCGACCTCGGCGAGGTGCTCAGAGAGGCTGCGGGCGAGCTCGGACCGGTGGCCTCGGCGCACGACCTCGTGGTCGACCCCAATCCGGCGGTCGTGTCCGGCGTACGCGATGACTTGCACCGCCTCGTCCTGAACCTGATCGAGAACGCGATCCGTCATACGCCGCCAGGGACCCACGTTCGCGCCGGCACGGACGTCGAGGACGGCTCGGCCGTGCTCGTGGTCGAGGACGACGGGCCCGGGATCGCGCCCGAGCTGCAGCGGCGGATCTTCGAGCGGTTCGTCCGCGGCGGACGCGACGGCGGACGAGGCTCGGGACTGGGGCTCGCGATCGTCCGTGCCGTCGCCGAGTCACACGGGGGCTCGGTCGCGCTCGAGCAGCCAAGGCAGGGCGCCGGCATTCGGTTCGTGATCCGGATCCCGGTCGAGCAGGCGGATCCTGCCCCGACGTGGAACAGCAATGGCGAGCAGAACGCCGCCGAGCGATTGGGTCAGACCTCGACTACCACGGGCAGCACCATCGGGCGGCGCCGCAACCGGTCGTAGACGAACGCCGCGAGGTCGTCGTGCAGCTCCTGCTGGAGTAGGTCGATCTCCTTGACCCCGTCCTTGGCCGCGCGCGCGAGCGAGCGCTCGACCTCCTCGCGGATGTCGCTGACGAGACCGTCGGCCTCCTCGATGAACGGCACGCCCCGGAAGATCACCTCGGTCGGCGCGACGGTATGTCCGGTCTGCTCGGACACCGTGGCGACGACGATGAAGATCCCGTCGGCGGACAGCATCCGCCGGTCGCGGAGCGCCACGTCGGCCGGATCCCCGATGTCGACGCCGTCGACGAAGATCATGCCCGACTGCTCGGGGTCCCCCAGCCACGCACCCCGGTTATCGATCTCGAGCGGGAGTCCGTTCTCGCACCGGAACACGTCGCCTGGGTCGATCCCGACGGCGTCGGCGAGCTCGGCGTGCAGATGGATGCGCTTGTGGTCGCCGTGCACCGGCATCACGTAGCGCGGCTTGACGAGGTTCAGCATCAGCTTGAGCTCCTCGACGTAGCCGTGCCCGGAGGCGTGGATCGGAGCCTCGCGCGGGGTGATCACCTTGCAGCCGATGTGATACAGGCGATCGACGGTCTCGTTCACGGCGCGCTCGTTGCCGGGAATCGGGGTTGCCGAGAACACGACCGTGTCGCCCCCGTGGAGCTTGATCATCCGGTGGTCGTTGTGGGCCATCCGGCGCAGCGCAGAGAGCGGCTCGCCCTGCGAGCCCGTGGAGATCACGACTATCTTGTGATCGGGCCAGTCCTCGACCTCCTGGGGCTGGATCATCAAGCCCTCCGGTACCTCGATGTGCCCGAGCGAGCGACCGATGTTGACGTTCTTGCGCATCGAGCGGCCGACCAGCGAGACCTTCCGGCCGAGCAACGCGGCCGCGTCGATCACCTGCTGTACGCGGTGGATGTTCGAGGCGAAGCTCGTGACCACGATCCGCCCCTCGGCGCGGGCGAACACTTCCTCGAGGTGCGGCCCGACCTCGCGCTCGGACGGTGAAAAGCCGGGGCGATCAGCGTTCGTCGAGTCGCCGCACAACAGCAGCAGCCCGTCGCGGCCGAGCTCGGCCAGTCTCGACACATCGGCGGGCGGGCCGTCGACGGGAGTCTGGTCGAACTTGTAGTCGCCCGTGACGAGCGCCGTGCCGAGCTCGGTGCGCAGCGCCACCGCCACCGAGTCCGGGATCGAGTGGGTCATGTGGATCAGCTCGATCGTGAACGGGCCGGCCGCGATCTCCTCGCCGGGGTCGACATCCTCGAGGTCGGCGTCGCGGAGGTTGTGCTCGTCGAGCTTCGAGCGTGCCATCGCAATCGTGAGGCGACCGCCATAGACGGTGGGGGCCTGGTCGCCGAGCTCTCGCAGCACCCATGGCAGCGCGCCGACATGGTCCTCGTGGCCGTGCGTGATGACGATCGCCTCGATGTCCTCGGCCCGATCGCGCAGGTACTTGAAGTCCGGCAGCACGAGGTCGATCCCCAGCATGTCGGCGGTCGGGAACCGCAGCCCGGTATCGACCACGACGATCCGCCCGTCGTAATCGAACACGGTCATGTTCTTCCCGATCTCGCCCAGGCCGCCGAGCGGCAGGACGCGTAGACGGCCGCTCACGTCGTGGCTGTCTGCAGAAGCCCGTGGCGCTCGAGAAGTGCGCGCACGATCGCCGCCTCGCGGTCGTCGAGCTCGACGTAAGGAAGCCGCGGGCCGCCCACGCTGATGCCGAGCATGTTCAACGCGGCCTTGGTCGAACACGCCAGCGGCGCCACCGCCAGGTCGCGGTAGACGTCCTGCAGGCCCTCGTCGATCGCGCGCCGCTGGGTGGGCTCGTCGACCATGCGGTGCATCTCCTCGCCGAACAGGTGACTGGCGACGAGGATGCCGCCTGGCTCGCCGAGATCGAGGACGTCGGCCAGCAGGTCGTCGTTGCCGGCATAGATCTGGAGTCCGTCGATCTTCGCGAGGTTCGCCGAATTGGCCTGCTTGACTGCCACGATGTTGTCGAGCTGCGCCAGCTCGGCCAACAGGTCGTTCGCCATGTCCGCGCCGGTGCGCTGGGGAATGTTGTAGAGCACGATCGGACGGTCGGTCGCCTTGTCGACCTCCTCGTAATGACGGACGATGCCGCGGCGGTTCGGGCGATTGTAGTACGGGTTGACCGATAGCAGCGCGTCTGCGCCGAGCTCGGTCGCGCGTTCGGTCAAATGGACCGCATGCCGGGTGGCGTTCGAGCCGACGCCGGCCACGATCGTGCAGCTGGCGTGGTTGGGTTTGATCTCGTTGACCGCCAGCTCGATCATTCCGAGATGCTCATCGTCGCTGAGCGTCGAAGCCTCGCCGGTCGTCCCGCAGATCACGAGCCCATCGGACCCGTGCTCGACAAGGTGGTTCATCAGCCGAACGGCTGCCTCCTCGTCGACGCGGCCGTCCCTGTCGAATGGAGTGACCATCGCGGTCATGATCGCGCCGAGGTTCGCGGTCATCTGGCTCAATTATCGCAGGGCACGTGCGGCGGAGGGCGGAGCGTGAAGCCTAGCGCGCCTGGTCGGCCGTCAGCGTCCTCGCCGGCCGCCCCATGCCAGCACCGACAACGGTCCGAGGCCCCCTTCCTCATGCGCCGGCACTGGAGCCACCTGCACCGCCGGCTTTCGCGGCTGGGAGACGACGTGCGTCACAGGCGCGCCGGTGATCCGGGCGATCCGCTCCGGCAGCCCCGCGTGCAGCCACTTGGACAACTTCATCGGCAACGTCGAGACGATGATCTCGTCGTAGCGCTTTGGGTCCCATGCCTCGCTGACGGCTACCCACGGATCGGGATTACCGACGCTTCCGACCGCCTCGAGTCCGGCCACGCGGAGCTGATCGATGGCCTCGAACAGCTTGCGCTCGGCGGCCTCGCGTCCGCCCCCGAACGGCGTCGCCGGTACGATCAGCGTGAACGTGGTGGCCTCGCGCTTGGCCCGCGCAGTCAGCGCGTCGACCAGCTCGTCCGACGTCGCGGTCACATTCGCGACAACCAGCACGCTCCTTTTCCATGCCATCACGACCTCCCGGCGACCCGTATTTCGTTAGCGCTCTCAGGGTACCGCTCGGACCGGCGTTCGAAACGGACTTTCGCCCGCCTCGGGCAGGGCTTAACCGCGCAATAACCGAGTCATTGGTCACGTGGCCCCCGGACGTGGGGGTGTGGGAATTGCTGCTGTCCAGATGGCCGATCGTCGGTCGCGGGTTGACCAATGCCGCGGTGCGGGCGATCGGCACGAGACCGTTGGCCGGCTTCAGCCGTCGGCGAGAAGCCGCTCGAGCCCCACGACGGGAGACTCGGGCAGCGTTCCGACGCGGCGGATCGCGAGCAGCACGCCCGGCATGAACGATTCGCGATCGATCGAGTCGTGGCGGATCGTCAACGTCTGGCCAACGTCGCCGAGGATCACCTCCTGGTGGGCGACGAGGCCCGGCAGCCGAACCGAATGGACGGGCACCTCGGGGAGCCGCGGCGAGCACTCCTGCATCAGCGCTGCGGTTCGCGCGGCGGTGCCGCTCGGCTTGTCGAGCTTGCGGTCGTGGTGAAGCTCGATGATCTCGGCGCGCGCCATGTGACGCGCTGCCTCCTGAGCGAACTGCATCATCAGCACCGCGCCAATCGCGAAGTTCGGCGCGATGAAGACGTTGGCGCCGGTGAGGCCGTGCAGCTCCGCAGGATCAAATCCGGTCGTCCCAATGACCGCATGGACGCCGGCTGCCACAGCCTCCCTGGCGTTGTGCACAGCCGTCGTCGGGATTGTGAAATCGACGAGGACCTCGGCGCCATCGAGCACCTCGGCCACGGTCGTGCCGAGCGCGGGATCGGCGCGCCCGCTCAGCTCCATGTCCTCAGCGCCCTCGACCGCGGCGCACACCGTCTGTCCCATCCGCCCGGCGGCGCCGGCGACCGCGACGCGGATCAAGCCACTGCCCCCGATCCGATCAACGAGCGGCACCTTCGGAGACGAGCCCCGGTTCGACCTCCGTGAGCGCCTCGTCGAAGCGCTCCTCATCCGGCCCGATGCCGGCGGCCGACAGTCTTCCCGGCTCCCACAGCTCCTCGACGAGCTCAGCGAGATCCTCGTGCGTGACCGCGTCGATCCGCTCGACCACCTCGTCGAGCGCTAGCAGCGGCGCGCTCGCGAGCACCTCGGAGCCGAGCCGGTTCATCCGCGCGCCGGTCGACTCGAGCGCGAGCACGACGCGACCCTTCAGGTTCTCCTTGGCGCGCGCGAGCTCCTCGTCGGTCGCAGGCTGCTCGCGCAGTCGCTCAAGCTCGGTCCCGACCACGGCGAGCGCCTCGGTCAGGTTGTCGGTTCGCGTACCCAGGTAGAGCCCGATCTGACCGATGTCCTGGTGCGCGCTCGTGAACGAGTACACGGCATAAGCGAGTCCGCGCCGCTCCCGAACCTCCTGGAACAGACGCGAGGAGGAGGTTCCGCCGAAGATCGTGTCCAGCACACGCAGGGCGAAGCGCCGGTCGTCGTGCCGGGACAGGGACGGTGCACCAATGCACACGTGGAATTGCTCTGTGTCCTTGCGCTCGAAGCGGCGGCGCGGGGGGGTCACGGGTGGAGCGGGCTCGGAGGGCTTAGCGCCGGTGCAATCGCCGGCCGAGGGTATCCGCTCGGCGGCGAGCGATACGAGCGCGTCGTGGTCGACCGCGCCGGCGGCCGCCATCACGATGTTCGACGGCACGTATCGCGAGGCATGAAAGTGCTCGATCACCCGCACCGGGGTGTGGGCGATCACCGGAGCGCGACCGATTATCGCCCGCCCCAGCGGGTGTCCGCCAAACACCGCCTCGCCGAGGACGTCGAACACCTTCTCCTGAGGATCGTCCTCGTACATTGCGATCTCCTCGAGGATCACGGCGCGCTCGGAATCGACGTCGTTGAGCGCCGGGTGGAACACCATGTCGGCCATCACGTCAAAGGCCTCCGGCAGGTGCTCATCGATCACGCGCGCGTAGACCGAGGTCGTCTCCTTGCCGGTGCCAGCGTTCAGCTCGGCGCCCATGCGGTCGAAGATCTGATCGATCTCAAGCGAGCCGTACTTCGCGGTCCCCTTGAACAGCAGGTGCTCGATTAGATGGGACAGGCCTGCTTCGTCGTCAGTCTCGACGCGCGAGCCCGTGCCCACCCAGAAGCCGAGCGACACCGACCTGACCGAGGGCATCGCCTCCGTCACGATCCGGACGCCCGACTCGAGCGTCGTCAACTGGTGCTCGTGTGCCACGCGCAGCCCTACGAGCGGGGCCGGTCGGGGTCGCGATCACGGTAGCGGCCGCCGTCGCGCGAGCGGTCTCGGTCGCGACCGCCGCGGTCGCCGCGGTCACGCCCGTCGCGCCCGCCGCGATCACGTCCCTCTCGCCCGCCGCGGTCGCGTCGCGCAGGGCCATTGTCGCCGCTGCCCACGGCCGCCAGCTCCTCGACCGACTTCCCGACGACCTCCGGATCGTCCGCCAGACGCAGGCCGATCCGGCCGCGCTCCCGATCGACCTCGACCACGCGCACGTGGAGCTCGTCGCCCTTGTTCAGGACCTCCTCCACAGTGGCGATCCGCCGTCCGGGTGCCACGTTGGAGATGTGCAGCAGCCCGTCGGTGCCCTTTGACAGCTCGACGAACGCTCCGAACGTGGTCGTCTTGACGACCTTTCCGGTGAACTCGTCGCCGACCTCGACCTCCTTGGTCATTGCGCGGATTCGGTCGACAAGCGCGTCGCCGCGCTCGCCGTCGGCCGCGTACACGAGCACCTGGCCCTCATCGTTGACGTCGATCTGCGACTCGTACTCCTCCTGGAGCGCGCGGATGGTCTCGCCGCCCTTGCCGATCAGCAGGCCGATCTTCTCGGGGTCGATCTGGATCGTCGAAATCCGCGGCGCGTGCTTGGAGAGCTCGGTCCGTGGGTGCTCGATCACCTCGGCCATGTTCTGCAGGATGAATTCGCGCGCGATATGCGCCTGGCTCAAGGCGTCGCGCATGATCTCGAACGTCACGCCCGTGATCTTGATGTCCATCTGCAGGGCGGTGATGCCTCGCTCGGTGCCCGCAACCTTGAAGTCCATGTCGCCGAGGTGGTCCTCGACTCCGGCGATGTCGGTGAGGATGATGTAGTCATCGCCCTCCTTGATCAGACCCATCGCGATCCCCGCGACGGGGGCCTTGAGCGGCACCCCGGCATCCATCAGGGACAGGGTCGAGCCGCACACGGAGGCCATGCTCGACGAGCCGTTGGACTCGAGGATGTCCGACACGACGCGGATCGTGTACGGGAACTCCTCCTGGTCGGGGATCATCGGCACGAGCGCCCGCTCGGCGAGCGCGCCGTGGCCTATGTCCCGGCGCTTGGGTCCCCGCATGAAGCCGGCTTCGCCGACGCTGAAGGGCGGGAAGTTGTAGTGATGGAAGTAACGCTTCGCGGTCTCGAGTCCGAGCGTGTCCAGGCGCATCTCCTCGCGCGTGGTCCCGAGCGCGACCACGCTCAGCGCCTGGGTCTGGCCGCGCGTAAACAGCGCCGAGCCATGCGCCCGCGGGGCGACGCCGACCTCGATCGAGATCGGACGGATCTCGTCCGCCCTGCGGCCGTCGGGGCGTTTCTTGTCGACTGCGATGCGCTCCCGGATCAGCGTCTTCTCGAGCTGGTCGAACGCGCCCTGCGCGTTGCCGCGGTACTCGAGGTAGGTGTCGGCCTCGGGGTCGCCCGAGTACTGGGCGATCACCTGCTCCTCGATCGCCCTACAGGCGTCCTGGCGCTCGAGCTTGTCCTCGACCTGGGTCGCGGCGTCGAGTGCGGCGCCGTGCGAGCTCTTGATCTGCTCGTAGAGGTCCAGATGGACCTGCGGAACCTCGACGATGAGCTTCGGCTTGCCCGCGCGCTCGGCGAGCTCGCGCTGCACCGCGACGAGGCGCTTGATTTCCTCGTGGGCGATATCGAGCGCGTCGAGGATCTCCGCCTCGGGGATCTCGGACGCCCCGGCCTCGACCATCAGAATCGCCTCGTCGGTGCCCGCGACGACCAGGTCGAGCTCGGTGTTCTGGGCGAGGTCCTCCTCGTCGGGGTTGACGACGAAGTTGCCATCGACCTTGCCGATCCGCACCGCGCCCACGGGCGACGGGAACGGCACGTGCGACACCATCAGCGCCGCCGAGGCGCCGTTCATCGCCAACACGTCATAAGGATTCACGTGGTCGACCGAGATCGGCAGCGCGACCAGCTGTGTCTCATAGCGCCAGCCCTTCGGAAACAGCGGCCGGATCGGTCGGTCGATCAGGCGGGCGGTGAGGGTGGCCTTTTCCCCCGCGCGCCCCTCGCGCTTGAAGAACGAGCCGGGGATCTTCCCGGCAGCGTACATGCGCTCCTCGACATCAACCGTAAGTGGCAGAAAGTCGACATCGCGCAGATTGCCCGCCGTCGCTGTGCAGAGGACCATCGTGTCCCCCGCCCGCACGACGACCGCGCCAGAGGCCTGCTTGGCCAGCTTGCCCGTCTCGAACGAAATCTCGGTACCCGCGATCTCGACGTACACGCGCGTGACGGCGTCAGACATATTCAGTTCCCTTCTTCTCCACCCTTCGGTCGGCGGAGTGCTTCGTTTCTCTTCTTCTTATTCCGAACGCACCGGATGGTAGCGGCACGGCACGCGGACGTCCCCGGGCGTGCCTGAGGGTTTCTCCGTCGTGTACGCACTCTCACACAGAACCGGACCGCACGGTCCGCTTGCGTGATAGCCTAACCGCGTCGACTCTCGAGCAACAGTCCGAGGTCCATGGATGTCGAGCGTCGCGATCAGACGCTCTGCGTGAGTCGCACCAGTGTCTCGGCGCCGATATCCCCCGTGAACTTAGACTGGCCCGCGAACAGCGTCGGGGTCGTGACGACGCCGCCGCGGACCCCCGACTCGAAGTCGTGTCTCACGCGCGAGCGGACTGCGTTGCTGCGCCGGTCTTCGTCGAAGCGCTCTAGGTCGAGACCGAGGATCGTCGCGCGCTCCCACAGATGAGGATCCTCGAGGCGGCCCTGGTCTGCGAACAGCAGGTCGTGCATCTCCCAGAAACGGCCCTGCAGCCCGGCGGCCTCGGCCGCGCACGCGGCCGGCCACGCCCGCGGATGGCTCGAGCGGACCGGGAAGTGCCTGAACACCCGGCGCAGGCGATGCTCGGCGAGCCTCACGCTTAACGCCGCGCAGTACGGGCACTCGAAGTCCGCGTACTCGATCACGATCGCAGCGTCCTCGGGACCGCGAGCATGATCGTGCGCCGACGGGGGTGGGACCGGAGCGGAACTCAGCCGGCTCACAGGAGCGACCCCCTAGGCGGGTGGCAAGCTACGACTCGAGGGCGTCGAAGATCAGATTCGCGCCGGGGAGCTCGCTTGGCGACGGGGCCTGATAGCTCCACTTGACCACCGTGTCGGGACCGGTTATCACCACCGCGCGCTGTGGAAAGCCGCCCTCGTGGTAGACGCCGAACGCGCGGCAGGTCGCGCCCTTCGGCTCGAAATCGGAGAGCTGCTCGATGCCGACGCCGAGCTTCTCGCGGAACGCCTTCACCGCCCACGGCGAGTCACACGAGACCCCGTACAGCGTCGCTCCGCGCGCGGTGAGCTCATCCAGAACCTCGTGGTAGAGGTTCATCTGGTCGGTGCAGACCGGGCTGAAGGCGAACGGATAGAACACCAGCACAATGGTGCGGCCCTCGAGGTCGCCGCGGGTGAACTTGCTCGTGTCCTCGCGGCGGAGCGTGAACCCCGGAGCCCGCGTCCCGGGCTGGATGATCGCCGGCGCTGTCTCGGTGCTCACCGTCGCAGCCCGAGCTCGCGCAGCAGCGCTCGGTAGCGCTCGAGGTCCGTGCGGCGCAGGTAGTTCACCAACCTCCGCCGCCGCCCGACCAGCATCAGCAGGCCGCGGCGTGAATGATGGTCCTTGCGGTGGGTGCGCAGGTGCTCGTTGAGATCGTTGATGCGAGTGGTGAGCAGCGCGATCTGGACCTCGGCTTTCCCGGTGTCGCCCCGGCTGTCGCCAAACTTCTCGATCAGCTCCTGCTTACGTTCCTGGGTGAGCGTCATGCGGCGGTTGAGCGTAGCAGGCTCCGTGATCGCATCCACTCGCGCCGCGCCGCTCGTCCCCCGACCGCCCGATCCGATCGCTTAGGGCTCGCGCGGGCCCTTATTCCTGCGCGAACCCTTATTCGCACAGCTCCCGGGTGCGCCTGACATCATCGTGCATCTGGTCGATCAGGGCGTCGATCGAATCGAATCGCCGCTCGCCGCGCAGTCGCCGCAGGAAGTCGACCTTCAGCAGCTGGCCGTAGAGATCGACGTTGCGGTCGAGCAGGTACACCTCGACGAGCACGCCCCGCCCGGTTCCGAACGTGGGACGGACGCCGACGCTCACGGCGGCGCAAGCGCCGGCCGCGCGGGCCACATACACGCCGTGACCGGGACAGACGTAGGCCTCGTCGGGGACGATGTTCGCGGTCGGGAACCCCAGCTCGCGTCCCCGGCGGTCGCCCTGGACCACCTCGCCTCGCAGCTGAAAAGGCGCGCCCAGGAAGCGCGCCGCAAGCTCGACCTCGCCGGCCGCGACGAGCGCGCGAATGTGGCTCGAGGAGACGATCTCGCCGTCGACCTCGACCAGCGGCACCACTCGGGTCTCGAATCGTCCGTCGGCTCGCAGCATCGAGGCCTCGCCCATCGCGAGGTGCCCGAAGCGGAAGTTCTCCCCCACCGACACCCGCGTGGCGCCGAGCTTCTCGACGAGGATGTGGTCGATGAACTCCCGCGGGCTCTGCTGGGCGAACCCCTCGTCGAACGGGATCACCACGAGCTCCTGCACGCCCAGCTGCTCGATGAGCTCGGCCTTGGCGTCAAGCCTCGTCAGCAGCCTCGGCGCTGCCTCGGGACGCACCACCCGGAGCGGATGGGGCTCGAATGTGAGGACGGTATCGCTGCCCCGGATCACCTCTCGGTGACCGTAGTGCACGCCGTCGAACTCCCCGACCGCGATCCGCCGGGGGCGCGGCTCGGCGTCCTTGAGCATCGTCACCCGCATTGGCGGCGAAGCCTATTAGGCGAGCGCGAGGAGCCTCACCTCAGAACCACGATCGGTTTGAGCAGCCCGGGCCGCTTGTCGGTCTCGGCGAGCGCGATCAGCCCGTGCTCGTCGGTGAGGCGGACGACGCCGCGAGCCTCGCCCGGGACGCAGACGCCGTGGCTTGCACGCCGCGCCTGTTCGCGCTCCAGCCACACTTCGGGCAGGAACGCGGTCGCCTCGAGCGGCGAAACAATCAACTCCGGGTCGGCGTCGGCAACGTCGAACCGGCCGATGCGCGTGCGCCTCAGCTGCTCGCAGTAGGCGTCGCCGAGGTCCGCGATCAGGCTGCGCACGTATGTCCCGGACGAGCACTCGATTGCGAACCGGCGCCGCACCTGGTCGCGCGCGAGCTCCACGAAGCGATAGACCTCGACTTCGCGCTCGGGGATGTCAACCTCGATGCCGGCCCGCGCGAACTCGTATGCGCGGCGCCCACGGAGCTTCACCGCCGAGAATGCCGGGGGTTGTTGGCGGATCATGCCCGTGGGCAGAGTGAGCGGCCCGTCCGGGACGACCCCGGTCTGGGCGATCTCCCCTTCGGGATCGCCGGTGCTCGACACGGCGCCGAATCGCGCGGTAACCTCGTAGCGCTTGGGCAAGGCCATCAGGAAGCGCTGGAGCCGCGTCGCCCTGCCGACCAGGATCAACAGCAGTCCGGTCGCGAACGGGTCGAGCGTTCCGGCGTGGCCGACCTTGACTCCGCGGCCCAGGCGCCGCCGCACCCGCGCCACGGCATCGTGCGAGCTGATCCCGGCTGGCTTGTCGTAGAGGATGATCCCGGTGGAGGAGGCGCCCACTACGTCGCCGTCGTCGAGGACAGCTGCTCCTGCACCTGCACTCGCAGGAACGCGACGATCTCGTCCCAATCCATCGCGGTCGAGAAGCCCGCCGCCTGGCGATGGCCGCCGCCTCCTTGGGCGCGCGCGATCCGCGAGACGTCGACGCGCTCGTCGCTGGCACGGAGCGAGACCTTGCGCCGCGGCGAGCCGTCGCCGTCAACCTCGCCGATACGGTCCCGGACTAGCGCAGCGACGGCGGTCCCCTGAACCGCGCGCAGGTGGTCGATCACGCCCTCCGAATAGCTCTCCTCGGCGCCCGAGTCGGTGTAGTCCTTCGCGCTCAACGCGGTCGCGGTTATCTGCCCGCCGTCGTAGCGCCGCACGTTCGCCAGGCCGCGGGCGAGCAGCGCGAGCTTCCCGTACGGAACGCCCTCGTACACGCGCCGGTAGATCTCGTGCACGTCGACGCCTGCCTCGATCAGCTCGGCCGCCATCAGGTGTGCCCGCGGCCCGGTGTTCTCGTACATGAACCGGCCCGTGTCGGTGATCAGGCCGACGTACAGAGCCTCGGCGATCGTGATCGTGGGCTTCACACCGAGCCCGTGCATCAGGTCCCAGACGATCTCGGCGGTGCACGAGGCCTCCGGCCGGACCAGGTTGACGGTGCCGAATCCGGTGTTGTCGTGGTGGTGGTCGATGTTGAGGATGTGCGCGCCCGGCTGCTGGAGCGCCTCCGCCGGGTTTCGCTCGAGGTTCCCGCAATCGAGGAACACGAACACTCGTTCGTCGAGATCTTGGGGTGGGACGCTGACGAGACCTTCGAGCGAGAAGAAGCGATACTCGTGCGGAAGCGGGAACTCGCCCGCGTCGATGTACATCACGCTGTCCTTGCCGAGCGAGGTGAGGATCTGCTGCATCGCGACCAGCGAGCCCAGCGCGTCGCCGTCGGGGTTCTCGTGGCTGACGACGATCAGCTTGTTCGCGCTGCGCAACTCTTCGAGTGCCTGCTCGCGGCTCGATCGATCGCCGTTCTCAGCCATCCGCCCCCCGGTCATCGGCCGGTGCACGGTCATCGGCCGGTGCACGGTCATCGGCCGGTGCACGGTCATCGGCGGGTGCACGGTCATCCAGCAGCTGCGAGATCCGCATTCCCCGCTCAACCGAGGCGTCGTATTCGAATGTGAGCGCGGGTGTGTGCTTCAGCGTCAGCTCCGCGGCGACGCGCCGCTGCAGGAAGCCGTGGGCAGACCCGAGACCCTCGAGTGTCGCGGCCCGGACCTGCTCGTCCCCGAGAACGCTCACATACACTCTGGCGTGGCGCAGGTCTGGGCTTGTCTTGACTCCGGTCACGGTTACGAATCCGATGCGGGGATCCTTCAGATCCGACGCGATTGCATCGCTGAGGACGGCTCGGACGGCCTCATCGACGCGCCGCATGCGTCCGACGCTCATCCTATCCCTCCCCGCCTAAAGAGAACCAAAACGACTGATTGCGACGCCGTCATGGCTGAAGGTCCTCGACCGATGCGATCAGCCGCTGCACGTCGACACGGTCGGGGCAGCGCGCCTCGAGCCAGCGCTCGACGTTGTCGACCGCCACCGACAAGGCGGTGAGCGAGCCACCGGTCAGCGCGGCGGTCAGCTTCGCGCGCTGCCACAGGTCCTGATGGTCCGTCTCGGACACGGCAACCCCGAGACGGCCATGGAGCTGCGCCTTGATCGATGAGAGCTCCTTGCGCTTGCTCTTGAGGCTGCCGGCCTCCGGAAAATGGAGGTCGATCACGAGCACGGCTACGAAGCCGCTCCGAGGCATCGCACCTGCTGGCGTGCGTCAGGCGAGCTCGCGCTCGACCTGACGGGTGGCATACGCCTCGAGCACATCGCCTTCCTTGATGTCGGCGAAGTCCCGCAGCACGATGCCGCAGTCGAATCCGGAGGCCACCTCGCGCACGTCCTCGTTGAACCGGCGCAGGCTCGCGATCTCGCCATCGTAGACGACGGTGCCGTCCCGGACGAGCCGGACCTTGGTGCCGCGAGTGATCTTGCCGTCGGTGACGTGGCTGCCCGCGATCGTGCCCACGCGCGAGGCGCGGAAGATCTGGCGCACCTCGGCGGAACCGAGCGTTTCCTCGACCTCCTCGGGGGCGAGCATTCCCTGCATCGCGCCGCGCAGATCGTCGATCGCGCGGTAGATCACCGAGTAGTGGCGGATCTCGACGCCCTCGCGTTCGGCGACCGCACGCGCGTCGCCGACCGGACGGACGCTGAACGCGAGGATCACGGCGCCGGAGGCCGCAGCCAGCATCACGTCGGACTCCGTGACCGCGCCGACGGCGCGGCGGATCACGTTGACCGACACCTCGTCCTGCGGGAGCTTGGCAATCTCGTCCTCGAGCGCCTCGAGCGAGCCGGCGACGTCGGCCTTCAGCACCAGGTTGAGCTCCTGGAGGCCGCTCTTGAAGATGTCCTCGAGTGAGATCCGCTTCCCGCTGCGGCGGGCCAGCGACTCGGTCTTCAGGCGGGTGGCGCGCTCGCCCGCGAGCTGCCGTGCGCGGCGCTCGTTCTCGACCACGCGCACGCGCTCGCCCGCCTCCGGCACTCCGTCGAAGCCGAGGATCTCGACCGGCTCGCCGGGAAGCGCCTGCGCGACGCGGTTGCCGAGGAAGTCCTGCATCGCTCGTACCCGGCCCCAATGAGCGCCCGCGACGACGGCATCGCCGACCTCGAGCGTCCCTCGCGAAATCAGGATCGTCACGACCGGACCGCGCCCGGGATCGAGCTTCGACTCGATCACGCTGCCCGAGGCCGGAGCGTCGGGGTTGGCGCGAAGCTCCTGGAGCTCTGCGAGTGTGGTGATCGTGTCGAGCAGGTCGTCGAGACCCTCCTTGGTCTTCGCCGAGACGTCGACGAACTCGGTATCACCGCCCCATTCGACCGGCTGCAGCCCGAGATTCGTCATCTCCGTGCGAACACGGACGCGGTCGGCGCCCTCCTTGTCGATCTTGTTGACCGCGACGAGCATCGGGACATCGGCTTCCTTGGCGTGGTCGACCGCCTCCTGCGTCTGCGGCTTGACCCCGTCGTCTGCGGCGACCACGATCACCGCGATGTCGGCGCCTTTCGCGCCGCGCGCGCGCATCGCCGTGAAGGCCTCGTGGCCCGGCGTGTCGAGGAACGTCACGGTCTTGTCGCCGTGCCGGACCTGATAGGCGCCGATGTGCTGGGTGATGCCGCCCGCCTCACCGGCCGCCACCTGCGTCTCGCGGATCGCGTCGAGCAGCGAGGTCTTGCCGTGGTCGACGTGGCCCATGATCGTGACCACCGGGGCGCGCTCGACGAGGTCCTCCTCGGCGTCATGGAACACCGGCTCCGCCACCGTCTCATCCTCGGTGTGGACGATGTCGACGTTCTTGCCGAGCTTGTCGGCAAGCTCGACGATCGCCTCGTCAGACAGAGTCTGGGTGAGCGTCTTGGCCTCGCCCAGAAGGATCAGCTGCTTGATGATCTCCGCCGATGAGACGTCGAGATACTCGGCGACGTCCTTGACGGTCGAGCCAGAGTTGATCTGGATCGCGTCTGGCTCGGCGACCGCGGTCCGCGACGCCGCGGGACGGGCCTCGGCCTCTTCGTTATAGACGCCGCGCCGGCGCCGTCCGCGGCGCTGGCGGCGGGGAGGCTGATTGGTCTGTGCGGGAGAGCCGCCGCCGGGGGCGCGGCGCGAGGCCTGCGAGTCGATCACGACCCGCCGCCTGCCGCCGGCCGCTCCCGGTGCCCGCTCGCCCTGAAGGGAATCTCGGGTGGGGCGCTTGTGCGCGTTTTCGCCGCCGGCCTGCCGCTGGGCGCCATCGCCGCCCCCGGTCCGCGGCGACTCGGCGCCAGCCGCGCGGGGCTGGTTCTCCGGCGCGGCAGGGCGGGGCCGCAACTCGGCCGTCGGCGGCTGCGGGGCGGCGCTCGCTGTCTGCGCTGCGGGACCACCGCCGTTGCCGAGCACGCGAAGCGCCGCGGCTTCATCAACGCTCGAAGACGCCGACTTCACGTCGACGCCCGCGGCCTGCAGCCGTGCGATCACGTCCTTGGTCTGAAGCCCACGCTCCTTTGCGATTTCATGCACGCGCTTGTTCATCGGGCTCCAGTTTACGTCGCCTCGGATGTCGCGCCCTCAGCGGGCTGCCGGCCGGGGCCGCCGGCGTCCGACGCCTCCGGCGAGCCGTCCCCATCCGCAACCGCCGGGGGCGTTGCACTCGGCGTCTCGGTGTGGTTCTCCTGAGCCGCCTCGACCTGGTCGGTGTCCTTGTGGGCGAGCGCCTGATGGGCCTCGATTCCGCAATAGCGCGAACTGGGGAGGGCGGCATTGGGGCAGCGTCGGCCGTTCGAGAGGATCGCCGCACAGCGGCCCTGCGCCTCGTCCTCCTCGTAGCCGTGCTCGGCCTCCTCGGCGGCGAACTCGGTCTCGGAGCGGATGTCGATCCGCCAGCCGGTGAGGCGCGCCGCGAGCCGGGCGTTCTGGCCTTCGCGGCCGATCGCGAGCGACAGTTGATCGTCGGGAACGATCACCGTGGCCTGCTTGTTCGCGTCGTCCACGAGCACCTCGCGCACTCGCGCCGGCGACAGCGCCTTGGCGACGAACCGGGCGGGCTCGTCGTTGTAGGGGATGATGTCGATCTTCTCGCCGCGCAGCTCGGACACGACCATCCGCACGCGCGAGCCTCTGGGCCCCACGCAGGCGCCGACCGGGTCGACACCATCGACATGCGAGACGACCGCGATCTTCGAGCGGTAGCCGGGCTCGCGCGCGACGCCGGTGATCTCGACCAACCCGTCCGCGATCTCCGGGACCTCGAGCTCGAACAGCGACTTGATCAGCTCGGGGTCGCGGCGCGAGACGATGATGCTCGGGCCCTTGGTCGAGTTCGAGACGTCCTTGATCACCGCCTTGATCCGCTGTGAGTGGTCGTAGCGCTCGCCCTCGACCTGCTCTGACTTCGGCAGCAGCGCCTCGACCCGCTCGCGGAGCTGCACGAGCGTGTAGCGCGAGTCGGACTGCTGCACGATCCCCGTGATCAGCTCGCCGACGCGGTCGCGGTACTCCTCGAACATCATGTCGCGCTCGGCCTCGCGGATCCGCTGCAGGATCACCTGCTTGGCCGTCTGCGCGGCAATCCGCCCGAAGTCGTGCGGGGTGACGTCCTCGGTCTCGATCTGGTCCTCGTACTCCTTGAGCTTCTCGAGGTCGATCTCGGGCTCGGGTGGCTCGCGCATCTCGCCCGTCTCCGGATCGACGGCGGACTGTTGGTCGGTTGTCGCCTCGACCAACAGCTGCTCCTCGAGCTCCGGCGGGATCTTCAGCTCCCACACCTTGAAGTCGCCGCTGTCCCGGTCCATCTCGACCTTGGCGTACGGCGCCGAACCCGGCGTCTTCTTGTACGCGGACAGAAGCGCGTCCTCGAGCGCTTCCATCAACTTCTCATGGGAGATGTTCTTCTCGGCGGCCAGGCCTCGTACTGCTTCAACGATCTCTCTCGACATTGCTCAGTCTCCAGGGACGAGGTTGGAGCGGGCGATTGCCTCGTAAGGGATCGTGACGACGCCGCCCCCGGCGGCGATCGTGACGTCCCGCTCAGAGGCGCCGACCAGCTCGCCGGTCACGCTCTTGTGTCCGTCGCGAGCTTCGCGCAGCCGCACGCGCGCGCGGCGGCCGAGGAAGCGCGTGTAGTGCTGTGGCTTGGACAGCGGGCGGTCCTGTCCGGGCGATGAGACCTCGAGCGAGTAGCGCTCGCGATAGTCGTTCAGGTGCCCGGACACGCGTTCGCAGAGCGCCAGGGTCACGCCCTCCGGGTGGTCGATGAAGAGACGGAGCGTCGAGTGGGCACGGCCGGATACCACTTCCGCGAGCAGCACCTCGACCGCCGGCTCTGTCTGCGAGAGCCGCTCCTCGATCTCGGTTTGCAGTGCGTTCACGGTCTCCTCCGTCGGAAAACTCATTAAAAAAAGCGGGCGTGCGCCCACTTCCGGTACGTCACCGGGAAGGCCCGGCACCTGAAGCTGTGTGTTTGAGGTTAGCACCGTTTTGCTGGTCTGGGAGGGGCTGGGCGTGAGCTTCGACGCGCCCTCGCGGGGAGGCTGACGCAATGGCCGCTCGGACGCATCGAACTCACGCCCTGGGCCTCGGGCGGCGTGCTCGGTGGCTGCGCCTCATCGTGGCAGCGCCGAGCCGGACCTTCCGGCGTACCCGCGAGTGGGCTTACTTGGGGCGGGGAGTTCGGGCGCTAGTTCTGGCCGGTGGGTGGCCTCTGCTTGGCCGCTCTCGCGCGGGCCTGGTCGCGGTAGCGCCTGTAGTCGCGGCGGGTGGGCTGCATGCAGGCGGCGAGGGCGAGGGGCTTTCGCGCTTCGGCGTGGCGGCCGAGGAGCTGCAGGCAGCGGCCCAGGCAGAACAGCGCGTAGTCGTTCGTCGGGGCGCGGTCGATCACCGCCTGGAACTCGGCGGCGGCCTGTTCATAGCGCTGGGCGTGAAACAGTGCCCGCCCAAGGGCCTCGCGGATCGAGGTCTTGTCCGGTGCAAGATCGCGTGCACGCGACAGTGGGATCGCCGCCTGGTGGTTGTGTCCGGCCTCGAGCAGTTCGGTCCCGCGGCAGAAGAGCTCGTATACGTCGTCCATCACTGTCAGTGTATGCCCCGCGTAGGCGCACGCCACACGGGCGTCCACCGCGGCGGCAGCGCCCACAGTGCTCGGAGCCGTCCGGTGAACCCCAGGCCGGCGCCCAGCTGCGCCCGAAGCGCCTTGCGCTGGGCCTTGGTGGGCGGCTTCGACGCGCCGGCGAAGCGCATCATCCGGATCGCCCTGATGTAGCCGACGGCGTCCGCAGAGTTGCGGTAGCGGTGCTCCAGGTCTGCGAGCGTGACGCCGCCTGCAGTGGGGCGGCCGCTGCGCGCAAGCGCGCGTTCGAGCTCGGCGAGCAGCTCGTCGGGGCGGGGCTCGTGGAGGCGGGCCGTGGCGCGCAGCACCAGCAGCACCAGCGCCAGCGGTGCCGCAATCACGAGCGCGATCAGCCATCGCGAGGTGCCCCCGCCGGCGCGTGCGCTGACGGGCCCAGTCGCCGGCGTCGTCTCGGGCTTGCGGACGGGGGCGACGGGCGTGGCGCCGGTGGCGGGCCCCTTCAGCGTGGGCAGCAGCGATACGTGGCCGCTGCGCGCCGGCGCGGCCCCCGGCGTCGGGTCGAAGCGGACCCAGCCGTAGCGCGGGAACCATGCCTCGACCCACGCGTGCGCGTCGATGTCGGTGACGAGGTACCGATTGCTCGAGTGATCTAGCGAGCCCTGCGTGAACCCGGCCGCGACGCGAGCCGGGACGCCGCCCATCCGCAGCAGCAGCGCCATCGCGCCGGCGAACTGCTGGCAGTAGCCGACCCTGTCGTTGAACAGGAACGTGAGCAGCGGGTAGGTGCTCGGCGGCGGGGTCTCGCTGTAGCTGTAGCCGCGCGCGAGGTAGCGCATCACGCTGCGCACGAACGCGTACGGCGTGGGCGCATGGCGCGCGAGCCGCCGGGCGAGCGCATACGCGCGGCCGTACACCGAGTGACGAACCAGCTCGTTGCCGTTGCCCCCATAGATGCTGCTGATGCTCTGGATCGCCTGCCCTGAGTGAAACGTCGGAAACGCGACCCCGGGCGGGGCCAGCGAGCCGCTGCCGGCGGGCAGCAGCATCGAGCGGTAGCCGGCCAGCAGGGTGTCCGGAGGTGTGGCGACGTCGGCGCTGAGCTGCGCCGCCGTCGGATGCGGCGAATAGGTCGTGATCGCGTAGCTGTCACCGGGCTGCAGGTCGAACCCCGCGATCCAAGTGCCGGGGCTGTAGCCCCCGGTGACCTCGCTCTGGAGATGGTCGGGGCGTTCCGAGAACCCGGCGCCGATCACATCGATTGTGCGCATCGAGCGGAGGGTCACGGTGATCGTCTGGGTGAACTGCGAGACGATCGATGGGTCGGGCGGGGGCGGCTGCTGCGAGGCGCGCTGCACGTATCCCTCCGCCCACCGGGTGCCGTTGAACAAGTCGAGGTCTTGCGCCTTCCAGTAGTCGACGCGCTTGGCCTTCACCTCCAGCACCACGCGCCCGGTGCGCGGCCAGTTGATCGGCCCATAGCGCTGGGACCAGTCGAACGTCTCGACATGCCCTGGCGACAGCGCCCCCGCGAACGCGTAGTAGTTGAGCCAAGGCGTGTGCTCGTCGAGCGCCGGTGCGGCGATCATGCCGGCGGCTCCGGCCAGCACCGCGAGCCCGGCCGCAAGCGGCGCGTCGTGGCTGGGGATTCGCTCGCCCCACACGAACGCCGCGAGCAGCGCGAACAGGATCAGGCCATGCAGGTACGCGAGCGGCGGTCTCGCCATCACCGAGGGGACGACCGCGAGCACGATCAGCGGGAGGGCCGCGCCGGCGCGCCGGATCTCGCTGACCGGGCGCGGCGCGAACGCGACCATCAGCGCGGCGTCGATCAGCAGTACGACGGCCCCCAGCACGATCACCAGGCGCACCGACTCGTTGATGCCGTTGTACGGCACGAGCGCCCGAGGCAGCGCCGACAGCCCGCCGCTGATCTCCGAGGTGGTGGCGGCGATCCGCACGTGGCGCACCCACGAGAACGGGATCCCCGACAGTGGGAAGATCGCGATGATCGCGATCACCGCGGCGAGGATCGCCAGCGGCCTGCTGCGCGCGCGCAGCGCCGGTCCGGCCCCGGCGATCGCCACCGCCACCGCGACCAACCCCAGCATGCGCATGGTCGGGGCGGGGCTGAGCAACGATCCCCACCGCAGCGCTCCGTACAGCGCCAGTCCACCGAACGCCACCAGCCTGACGCGGGGTCGCTCGACCGGCATCAGCTCCGAGCGCTCCCGCGTGCGGCGCACGCCGCGCGAGTCGAGCACCGCGACCTGCGCGCCGCTGCTCATGCCGCCCGCTCGCCCTGCGAAGCTCCGCGCGTGCGCGTGGCCCAGCCGCGGCAGCCGGAGACCTCGAAACTCGGAGCCGCCGAAACCGGCACGAGCTCCGCCGGCAGCACGAGCACGCAGGCCGCGCTGCCGCCTGGAGCCAGCGCCGCGGGAACCCGGTCGGTCGGCCGTGCCGCCACGTAGAACACCGCGCCGAGCTTCGCGCCGGCGCCGAGCGCCGGCGGACGCGTGTCGGCCGTACGCTCGACGAGCGCCAGGCGGGTGTGCACGCCGGCCCAGCTCTTCAGATCGGACTCGACGGCGACCGGACGCCGGTCTCCGGGCAGCAGCACGCGGCAGCCGCCGCGACGCGCGAGCTCGAGCGTCAGCGAGGCCGCGGCCCGGACCGCCGCGTCGAGGTGCTCCACAGGTCCGGGGCACCGGGCGTCCAGCACGACCAGTGGACGGGTATCGGCATCGGCGCGCAGCCTCCGCTCGAGCAGCCCGGCGCCGCGGGCCAGCGCCGCCCAGTGGATCCTCGACGCCGGCGTTCCTGGCCGGTAAGGTCGAAGCCCGTCGACGTCGACCGCCGCTAGCGGCTCATCCGTCTGGCGGGCGTTCGAACCCTCCGCCCGGCGACCGTTGTCGCGTCCGTTCCACCTGACCGGTTCGGTTCGCGGCAGCACGAGCAGCTCCTCAGCGCTTCCCTCGCCCCGGCGGGTGGCGCTCGCGAGCTCGAGCATGTCGCGGACGATCAGGCGCGGCGGTTCGAACCGCAGCAACCCGCGGCGAGCGAACCGGGCGACCACCCGAATATCGGCCTTGGAGCCGCCGGCGAGAAGCGACAGCGGCCGGCTCAGTGCGACGGGGGTGCCGGCCAGCGGATCGAGCACCTCGCCGCCGGGAAGTCCGAGTGGGCCGCGTCTGACCGCGATCATCGCCTCTACCGGCTCGCCTTCGATGACGCGGTCCTCGAGCAGGCGGCGCTGCACGGTCGCGTTGCGGGCGCTCGCCCACACCCACATCGGCGTCACCGCGCCGAGCAGCGTGAACGCGACTCCGGTCACGAACAGCGGGGCGGCATCGAACGCGAACGCGGCGAGCGTCAGTGCGACCCCGCAGAGCGCGACCGCCGCCGCTCGCCTCACCGCCCGAGCCCTCCGTTCACAGCGCTCGCACCGACGACACCGCGTCGGCGATCACCTCGCGCGCGGTCGATCGGGGGTACTCGGGAGCCATCACCAGCCTGTGCGCCAGCACCGCCTCTGCGAGCGCCTGCACATCGTCGGGCAGCGCGTGGTCGCGGCCATCCAACATCGCGTGCGCCTTGGCCGCACGCAGCAACATCAACCCCGCGCGAGGACTCGCGCCGAGCTCCACACGGGGGTCCTCGCGGGTGCGCCAAAGCACCCTCACGACGTAGTCGCGAAGCGGCTCGGAGGCGCGCACGCGGGTGGCGGAATCCTGAGCGGCCAGGACCTCGGCGGCGCTCGTCACGGGCGTGAGCTCCATCACCCGGTCCCCGGCCTCGTGGTCTGCGAGCATCCCCGACTCGGCGGAACGATCTGGATAGCCGAGCGAGATCCTGACCATGAAGCGGTCGACCTGAGCCTCGGGCAGCGGGTAGGTGCCCTCATACTCGATCGGGTTCTGGGTCGCGAGCACAAGAAACGGACGCGCCAGCTCGTGCGTGTAGCCGTCGACCGTAACGCGCCGCTCCTGCATGCACTCGAGCAGGCCCGACTGCGTCTTCGGGGAGGCCCGGTTGATCTCGTCGACCAGGACGACGTTCGCGAACACCGGGCCCGGTCGGAACTCGAAGCGCTGCTCCCGCTGGTCGTAGACGTTGGTCCCGACGAGGTCCGCAGGCAGCAGATCGGAGGTGCCCTGCACGCGCGCGAACTGGCAGTCGATCGACCGCGCCAGCGCCCGCGCCAGCGCGGTTTTGCCGACGCCGGGATAGTCCTCGACCAGCACGTGTCCCTCCGCCAGCAACGCGACGACCACGTGCCCGAGGGTCTGGGGGCGCACCTGCACCGCGCGCGAGACGTTGTCCGCGAGCCGCCGCGCGACCGCGGCGAACGCCTCAGCTTGCTGCGGCGCTACCCGCGCCCGTTCGGGTGACTCCACCCGCTTCCTCCCTCCATGCTGCTCGCAGCCGCTGCACCTCGTCCACCACCGCGCGCGCGACCTGCTCCTTGCTGGTGCGCTCGACATAACGCTCGCCGCCGTCGGCGGCGAGGATCGTGACCTCGTTCTCGGTCACCTCAAATCCGATCTGACGGTTCGATATGTCGTTGACGACCACCGCGTCCAATCCCTTCCGCTCGAGCTTGCCGCGCGCGGAGGAGATCGCGTCGGCGCCGTGTTCTGCGGCGAACCCGACGAGCACGTGTCCGGCGCGCCGGCGCTGCGACAGCCGGCTCAGCACGTCCACGGTCGGCTCGGTCTCGATCGTCGGCGGGGTGGGTGGCTCCGTCTTCTTCAGCTTCGAGTCGACGGGTTTGGACGGCCTGAAATCGGCGACGGCAGCGGCCATCAGCAGCACGTCGGAGCGTTCGAACTCCTGCTCGCAGGCCTGGGCGAGCTGCGCCGCCGTCTCCACTTTCAGGACGTGCACGCCGGGCGGGGGCTCGAGACCGACGTTCGCCGCGATCAAGGTCACCTGCGCGCCGCGGCGGGCCGCCTCGGCGGCGAGCGCCAGCCCCATCCTGCCGGAGGAGCGGTTGCCGATGTATCGGACACTGTCGATCGGCTCGCGGGTCCCGCCGGCGGTGACGAGCACTCGGAGCCCACTCATTTCCGGAGTCGCGAGCAGGCGCTCGCACGCCGCCATCAGCTCCGCCGGCTCCGGGAGCCTGCCGATGCCGTGCTCGCCGTGGGAGGCGAGCTGCCCATCGCCCGGCGGGATCACGACGACGCCTCGGGCCGCGAGCAGCTCGAGGTTGGCCTGAGTGGCCGCGTGGAGATACATGCGGTTGTTCATCGCGGGCGCGATCGCAACCTGGCAGGCCGCCGCCAGCGCGGCGGTGGTGACGAGGTTGTCGCCCTGTCCCGTCGCGAGCTTGGCGATCGTGTTCGCGGTCGCCGGCGCGATTAGGTAAAGCTCGGCGCGCTCGACAAGGGCGAGGTGGCTGATGGGGGCCCGATCGGGCATGGGCTCACCTGGATACGAACCGCGAGAGGGATCCGGTTCGAATTCAGTGGTAAGCACCGGCGCGCCGGTGATCGCCTCAAACGACGTCCTGCTCACGAATCGTTCGCTCGCGGGGGTCGCGATCACCCGTACGGAATGTCCGGCCTTGGCGGCGAGGCGGGCGGTCTCGAGTGCCTTGTATGCGGCGATCCCGCCGCTCACGCCGATGAGCAACCGGGACATGCCGCCTCCCCGACGCCCTACCGGTAGTGGTACTTGAGCTTGCCCTGGGCGACTTCCTCCAGGGCGATCGTCAGGTAATTCTTCGAACGGGTGTCGACCATCGGCGGCGGGAATTCGTCGAACGTGCCCTCGCCGAGGTTGTGGTAGTAGGAGTTGATCTGACGCGCGCGCTTGGCCGCCACGATCACGCTCGCGTAATCGGAGTCGACGTGCTCGAGCAGCTTGTCGATACGAGGAGAGATCAAGTCTTCGGGTCCTTTTTGATCGGGTCGATTGAAGGTTAGCGGGAGGCGGCCCGAAGCCGGACGCGGTTACCCGTCGAGCGCGTCTCGCGCGATCCGCTCGAGCTCGGCGGTGGCGTCCTCGAGCCGATCGTTGACGACGACGTGCCCGAACTCGCTATGGGCCTCGAGCTCGCGCTCGGCCGTGCGCATCCGCTCTTCGACCTGCTCGGGGGTGTCGGTGCCGCGGCCCACCAGGCGGGTTCGCAGGGCCTCGAGCGAGGGGGGCGCGATGAAGACGGCGATCGCCTCCGGCATTGCGCTTCGGACCTGCCGGGCGCCCTGCACTTCGATCTCGACCACCATCGGGATCCCCTTGGTGAGCCGCCGCTCGAGCTCCGACCTGAGCGTCCCGTAGCGGTTGCCGGAGTAGTCGGCATGCTCGACGAAGTCCCCCTGTTTGACGTGCGCTGAGAACTGCTCGGGGGTGAGGAAGTGGTAGTCGACGCCGTCGACCTCGCCCGGCCGGGGCTTCCGGGTCGTCGCCGACACCGACAGCTCCAGCTCCGGTACCCGTGCCAGTAGTCCTCGGATCAGAGTCCCCTTCCCCACCCCAGACGGCCCCGTGATGACGAACACCTCGGGCACTGTCTGGGATGGGGTCGGGTGCCGCCGCCTGTTAGCGGCGGCGCATCAACGCAACCAGCTCGGCGCGCTGGCGCTGCGAGAGCCCGCCGATCGTCTTGCTCGGGGAGATCCTGCATTGCGTGAGTATCTTGTTGACCTTCACGCGACCGTACTTAGGAACCGCCAGCAGTAGGTCAAACACTTTTGCGGTTTCGAGATACTCCGGCGGCTCAAGCAGTGACTCGTGTATCGGCTGGCGTCCAGCCTTGAGATCGCGCTTGAGCTGAGCCCGGCGGCTGCGGATGTCGTTGGCGCGCCGGAGCGCCTCCATCCGTTGCACGAGGGAGCGCTCCGGCGCAGCGATTGGCTTGTGGAGCGATTCGCTGACCGGCGGCATGGGCGGCGACTATACATCCTGAGGACACCCGATCAAGGTCAATCCTCCATATTCGGCTCCACCTCAAGCTGAGGTCGAGCGATGTCGAGGATGGTTCCGGGAATAGGCTGCGTTTGCAGGGGGTTTTATAGGTTGTTAGCAGCTGACGCCCCGGAATCACGCATTTTGCGGCTCCGCTCGTTGATCGTCAGCAGACGGGCTAGCTCGAACGCGACTCGGGAGCCGGCGCTCGGGTCGCGAAAGCTTTCGGTTCCGACGGCTACAAGATCTGCACCCGCCCGTATCAGATCGAGTGCGTCCTGCCCGCCCTGAACACCTCCCATCCCGACGATCGGAATATCGACAGCCTGACGCACCGAGTGAACCTGCGCGAGCGCGACCGCCCGGACAGCCGGGCCGGACACGCCGCCGGTGATCCCGCCCAGCCACGGCTCGCCGGAGACGGGGTCCAGAGCCATCCCGCGGATCGTGTTGATCAGCGACAGCGCGCTGGCCCCGGAGTCCTGGGCGGCCCGGGCCACGGCCGGGACATCCGAGGCATTCGGCGTCAGCTTGACGATCATCGGCTTGTCGGTGAGCGGGCGGACGTAGTCCAGTAGTCTCGAGGTTTCGAACGGGTCGGCTCCCATTACGAGCCCCGTCTCGACATTCGGGCAGGAGACGTTCAGCTCGAGCGCGCCGACCTCGTCGCGCTGCGCGAACGCGCTCACGAGCTCACCGACCTCCTCGCGGCTGAAGCCCATCACGTTGACGATCAGCGGCGTCGGCAACGCCGAGAGCTTCGGGAGGTCCTCGGCCAGGTAGCCGACGAGGCCCTTGTTCGGCAGCCCGATCGAGTTGATCATCCCGCCGGCGAGCTCCCAGAGTCGCGGAGGCGGGTTTCCATGTCGCGGCGCGAGCGTGACCGTCTTCGACACGAACGCCGCGAACGGGAAGCGCGCGATCAGCTCGTCGCCGAACGCACGCTGGGCGGCGATCGCGTCGAACGTGCCCGAACCGTTGATGATCGGGTGCTCGAGCTCGATCCCGCAGAACTCGACGCTCAACGCCAGGCTCCGCCGACCAGTGCGGTTTCGAGGATCGCCGCGGCGAGCACGGGGCCGTCGACACAGAGCCGCAGGTATCCCTCGGTGGTCGGCACGACACATCCGAAGCAGGCTCCGAACCCGCAGGCCATGCCCGACTCGAGCGCGAGCTGGGCGGGTGTGTCGCGCTCGGCGCAGATGCGGCGTACGGCTTCGAGCATCGGCGGCGGTCCGCACGCGTAGACCTCGGAGTGCGGCTGCGTTTCGAGTGCGTCCTCGAGCAGCTCCGTCACCAGGCCGTGGTGGCCGACGGTGCCGTCTTCGGTCGCGATCCGGGGGCCGTCCAGCACCGCCGCGCCTGGTGCGTGGGCGGTGCCGCGGAACCCCACCAGCACCGTCGCCCGCGCGCCCGACTCGAGCTGGTCCTGCCAGATCGCGAGCGGCGCGATCCCGACGCCGCCGCCGACGAGCATCGGAGCTCGGCCCTGGCGAGGCGGTGCGAACCCTGCCCCGAGGGGCCCGAGGAGGTTCAGCTCATCACCGGCGCCGAGCTCGCACAGGCGTCCGGTGCCGGGTCCCACGTCTTCGATCAGGAAGTCCAGCCGCTCGCTGCTCGGCGGGGCTCTGAGCACGCTGAAGGCACGCGGCAGGAACGGCCGCTCGGACTCACCTCCCCCCCACCTCCGCGCCGCGCTCAGCATGTAGAACTGTCCCGCCTGGGGCCGCGGGCCGTCCCGGTCATCGCACTTCAGCACCGCGTAGGAGCCGTGCTGCTCGCGCGCGGTAACGGCCGCTACACGACGGCCGAACGGCGCCAGTACGCGGCTCAAGGAACCTCGCTCATCCTTTCCGCGTGTACTTCCTGGAGCGAGAGCACCTCGGGTTCGCCGCGCCTGCTGGCCGCGGAGATCGCCCGAGCTGCGGCCATCGCGCCCGTCATGGTCGTGACGCAGGGGATCCCTCTGGCCACAGCGGCAGTCCGGATCTCATAGCCGTCGGCGCGCGCGCCGGTGCCGACCGGCGTGTTGATAACGAGGTCGACCTCGCCGCGCTCGATCCAGTCGACCACGTGCGGGGAGCCCTCGCCGATCTTGTTGATGGCGACGGTCGGGATCCCCATCTTGCGCATCGCCTGGACGGTCCCGCGCGTCGCGATGATCCGGAAGCCCAGGTCATAGAGCATCATCGCCACGCCGGTCGCTGCCGGCTTGTCGCTGTCCGCGACCGTGATGAACACCGTCCCGGCGTCCGGAAGCCGCGCGCCCGCCGCGGCCTGGGCCTTCGCGAAGGCCGTGGGGAAGTCGCGGGCGATGCCCATCACCTCCCCCGTCGAGCGCATCTCGGGGCCGAGCAGCGAGTCAGCGCCGGCGAAGCGATCAAACGGCAACACGACCTCCTTGACGCACACGTGCCCGTTGCGCCTCTCCCGGGGCAGGTCGAGATCGGCGATCCGCTCCCCCAGCATCACCCGGCACGCAAGCTTGGCGATCGGCAGTCCGATCGCCTTCGAGACGAACGGCACGGTCCTCGACGCCCGCGGGTTGGCCTCGATCACGTACAGCCCCTCCTCCTGCTGGATCGCAAACTGGACGTTCAAGAGCCCGACGACTCCGAGCTCGCGGGCGATGCCCGCAGTCTGCTCCGCGATCCGCTCGAGCATCTCCTCGCCGAGCGCGTGCGGGGGCAACACACAGGCGGAGTCCCCGGAGTGGATCCCAGCCTCCTCGACGTGCTGCATGATTCCCGCGATCCACACGTCGGTGCCGTCGCAGAGCGCGTCGACGTCGACCTCGATCGAGTCCTCGAGGAACCGGTCGAGGTAGATCTTCGGGTGGGCGCGACCGCTCTCGGGGTCGACCCGGGCGAGGTAGTCCTTGAGCCCGGCGACGCTGTACACAATCTCCATCGCGCGGCCGCCGAGCACATAGCTGGGGCGGACGAGCAGGGGGAAGCCGACGTTCGGGGCGATCTCGAGCGCCTCGTCCTCGGACTGGGCGGTCGCGTACGGGGGCGCCTTATAGCCGAGGCGGTCGAGCAGCGGCCCGAACCGCGAGCGGTCCTCGGCGAGGTCGATCGCCTCGATCCCCGTGCCCAGAATCGGGATGTCCGCCTCGTGCAAGCCGGCGGCGAGCTTCAGCGGCGTCTGCCCACCGAACTGCACGACCACGCCTTCGGGTTTCTCGAGCTCGCACACCCCGATCACGTCCTCGAGCGTCAGCGGCTCGAAGTACAGCCGGTCGGAGGTGTCGTAGTCGGTCGAGACGGTCTCGGGGTTGCAGTTGATCATAACCGCGTCGCGGCCCGACTCGCGGACCGTCTGCGCGGCGTGCACGCAGCAGTAGTCGAACTCGATTCCCTGGCCGATGCGGTTGGGCCCGGAGCCTAGGATCACGATGCTGCGGCGATCGCCGCGCTCGACCTCGTGCGCCGCGGCGCCGGTCGGTCCCGGCCGCTCCCACCCCGAGTAGTAGTAGGGAGTTCGGGCCGCGAACTCGGCGGCGCAGGTGTCGACCGACTTGAACGTCCGCTCGCCGGCGAACGCTGATCGGATCCCGCCGTTCCCGCGCGCCAGCTCGGCGAGCTCGTGCAGGAACCACGGATCGATGTGGGTGCGGCGATGCAGTTCGGCGACGTCGATCCCGCGTCTGAGGGCTTCGAGGACATGGTCGAAGCGCTCTGCGCCAGGCTGCTCGGCGAGCTCCAGCAGCGCGCCATCGTCCGCGGGCGGCGCGAGCCGCCTGTCGAGCTCGCGCGAGCGCAGCGCCTTCGCGAACGCCTGCTTGAACGTGCGTCCGATCGCCATCGCCTCGCCCACCGATTTCATGTGCGTAGTCAGGCCAGGCTCGGCGCCCGGGAACTTCTCGAACGCGAAGCGCGGCCACTTGACGACGCAGTAGTCGATCGCCGGCTCGAAGCTGGCCGGCGTCGCCTTCGTGATGTCGTTGGGGATCTCTTGGAGCGTGTAACCGACAGCGAGGCGGGCTGCGATCTTCGCGATCGGAAAGCCCGTCGCCTTGCTCGCGAGCGCGCTCGAGCGCGATACCCGCGGGTTCATCTCGATCACCACGATCTCGTCGGTGTTGGGGTTGACCGCGAACTGCACGTTCGAGCCACCGGTCTCGACGCCCACCGCCCGGATCGCGGCGATCGCCTGGTCTCTCAACGCTTGGTACTGCTTGTCGGTGAGCGTCTGCTGCGGCGCCACACAAACGCTGTCGCCCGTGTGTACGCCCATCGGATCGAGGTTCTCGATCGAACACACGATCACAACGTTGTCGGAGCGGTCGCGCATCACCTCGAGCTCGAACTCGCCCCAGCCGAGCACCGACTCCTCGAGCAGCACCTGGCCGATCGGGGAGGCACTGAGGCCTCGGCCGACCACCTTCTCGAGCTCCCCCCGATTCCTGACGACGCCTCCGCCCTTGCCCCCGAGGGTAAACGCAGGGCGGACGATGAAGGGGAGCCCCACGTCATCGACCGCCGTCCGGACGTCGTCGACGCTGTGCGCGATCGCGCTGCGGGGGACGCGCAGCCCCGCTTGCGTCATCGTCTCGCGGAAGCGCGCGCGGTCTTCGGCGCGGTCGATGGCGTCGTAATTTGCGCCGATCAACTCGACCCCGTACTTCTCGAGTGTCCCATCCTCGTGCAGATCCTTGGAGAGGTTCAGCGCCGTCTGGCCGCCGAGCGTCGGCAGCAACGCGTCGGGGCGCTCCCGCGCGATCACCTGCCGCAGCGCTCCCGGCAATAGCGGCTCTACGTACGTGGTCGTCGCAACCTCGGGGTCGGTCATGATCGTCGCCGGGTTCGAGTTGACGAGCACCACCTCGTAGCCCTCGTCCATCAGCACCCGGCAGGCCTGCGTGCCGGAGTAGTCGAACTCGGCGGCCTGGCCGATCACGATCGGTCCCGAGCCGATCAGCAGGATCTTGTGGAGGTCGTCGCGGCGCGGCAACCTTACGCCGCCTCTCGGATCTGCTCGACGAACCGGTCGAACACGTACAACGCGTCGTGCGGGCCCGGTCCGGCCTCCGGGTGGTACTGGACGGTGGCGCCGGGTACGTCCCCGAGCGCCAGCCCCTCGACGGTGCGGTCGTAGAGGTTGATGTGGGTCAACTCGGCGGCGCCGAAGTCGGTCTCCCAGCGGACCGCCTCGTCGGTGGCGATCGTCTTCGCGCCGTCGGGACCGAGGACGGCGAACCCGTGGTTCTGGCTGGTGATCTCCGTCCGTCCGGTCGTGAGGTCCTTGACCGGGTGGTTGGCGCCGTGGTGACCGAACGGGAGCTTGTAGGTCTCGAGCCCGACCGCCCGGCACAGCAGCTGATGGCCGAGGCAGATGCCGTACACCGGGCGCTTGCCGACCAGCTCGCGGACCGTTTCGATGATGTAGCCCAGCGCGGCGGGATCGCCGGGGCCGTTGGCGAGGAAGATCGCGTCGGGGTCATGCTCGAGCAGCTCGGCTGGGCCGGCCGTGCACGGATATAGCTCGAGCGCCGCCCCGCGCTCTCGGAGGTTGCGGATGATCGACAGCTTGACGCCGGTGTCGATCATCGCGATCAGCGGGCGGGCGGGGGCGCCATTAGCGCCGCCGGTTCCGCCCGTCGGCTCGAGGACGATCGGCCGCTCGGGGGTCACCTCCCTCGCGAGGTCGCGCCCGCTCATCGATGGCTCGGCCGCGATCAGCTCATGAGCGTCCGCCGCTGGGATGCGCGCCGGGAACACCCCTCCGCGCATCGCGCCCGCGTCGCGGATGTGGCGCACGAGCGCGCGTGTGTCGAGGTCGGTGATCGCCGGCACTCCGCAAGCTGTGAGCCATGAGAGCCAGCCGCCCTGCGCTCCCGGAGCGTCCTCGCGATCGATCCCTGCGCGCATGATCGCCGCGCGGGCGTGCACCCGGTCTGACTCCATCGCCTCCGCCGAGACGCCGTAATTGCCGACCTGCGGGAAGGTGAACGTGATCAGCTGGCCCGCGTAGCTGGGGTCGGTCATCGCCTCCTGGTAGCCCGACATCGACGTTGTAAATACGATCTCCCCTACCGCGTGCTTATCGGCGCCGCACGCGAGCCCGTCGAAGCGAGCTCCGTCCTCGAGCAGGACGTACGCCGGTAAGAGGCTCATCTGGCGCTCAGCACATCCGCAGGTACGAGCATCGGTGCTCTGAACGCGACGGCGCCCGCCGCGAGCGTCAGCAGCACCGGGCCGTGCAGCGTGCGCCCGTGGAAGCAGCAGTTGATCGAGCGGCTCGCGTAGCCGTTCGCCCCCACCTCGAACTGCTCGCCGAGGTCGACCAGGCACAGGTTCGCCGGCTCGCCGGGCGCGATCCCGGGCGCCGGCAGGTCGTATAGCGCCACGCCCGCAGTCATCCGCTCGATCACGGTCTCGAGCTCGAGCTCGCCGGGGAGGACCAGCTCGGTGTACAGCGCGGCGAAAGCGGTCTCCAGCCCGATCGCCCCCATCGGGGCCTGCTCGAACGGAACCTCCTTCTCGTGGTGCGCGTGGGGCGCGTGGTCGGTGGCGACGCAGTCGATGAGGCCGCTACGCAGCGCCTGCACGAGCGCGCGACGGTCGCTCTCGCTGCGCAGCGGGGGGTTCATCTTGAAGCGGCTGTCGAGCGTACGCACGACGTCGTCGGTGAGGGTCAAATGGTGTGGTGTCGCCTCGCCGCTGACGCGCGCGCCCGCGGTCTTCGCGGCCTCGAGCGCCTCCACCGACTCGACGCACGAGAGGTGTTGGAAGTGCACCCGCGCGTCCTCGTAACGCGCGAGCGCCCCGTCGCGCGCGACCATCGTCGACTCCGACACCGACGGGATCCCGGCGAGACCGAGCCGCGCTGACACCGCCCCCTCGTGCATTACGCCGTCTCCGGACAGCGCCGGGTCCTCCTCGTGCAGGGCGACAACTCCGCCCGCGAGCCGCTGGTACTGGAGCGCCTTACGGAGCATGCCAGCGGATACGACAGGCTTGCCGTCGTCGGTGAACCCGAGTGCGCCCGCGTCGCGGAGGTCCGCCATCTCGGTCAGGTCCGCGCCGCGCAGGCCGCGCGTGATCGCGGCGAGGAAACCGACGGGCACGTGCGCCTGGCGGCAGGCGGTCTCGGTCAGCGAGCGCAGGATCGAGGCGTCGTCGACGATCGGCTCCGTGTTCGGCATCGCGATCACCGCGCAGAAACCACCGGCCGCGGCCGCAGCCGTGCCCGTGTCGATGTCCTCCTGGTATTCATGGCCGGGCGTGCGCAGGTGCACGTGCGGGTCGACGAAACCCGGGAAGGCGTGCTTGCCCGGGCGTCGATCACTTCGCCCTCGGGTGGTGCGTGGAGGCTGCCGGGTGTCCCCAGCTCGGCGATCTGACCGCCCCGGACGAGGATGTCGCGCTGCTCGTCGAGCCCGGCCCGCGGGTCGAGGACGTGCGCCGAGCGGATCAGGAGCTGGGCTCGGGGACGATCTGGTGCGAACAGTCTGCGCGCGCTCATCACGCCACCGCCGCCAGCGCCGGGGTTCCGACGAGCAGTTCGTACAGGACCGCCATCCGCACAGCCACGCCGGATTTGACCTGTTCCCCGATCAGCGCCTGGGGCGAGTCGATCGCGTTCGCCGACACCTCGACGCCGCGGTTGACTGGACCTGGGTGCATCAGCAGCTGCCCGGGGCCGAGCCTCGAGCTGTTGATCTGATAGCGCGCCGCGTACTCGCGCAACGACGGGATGAAGCTGTCGTGCATGCGCTCGTTCTGCATCCGCAGGACGTAGACGACGTCGGCCTCGTGTAGCCGCTCGAGCGTCTGCGTCGCGTCGCACCCGAGCGCCTCGATCCCGCGAGGGATCAGCGGCGGTGGCCCGCAGACCGTCACCTTCGCGCCCATCCGCTGCAGGGCGAGGATGTTCGACCGCGCCACGCGCGAGTGCAGCACGTCCCCGACGATCCAGATCCTCGCGCCGTCGAGCGAGCCCAGCCTGCGCCTCAGCGTGAACACGTCTAGCAGCGCCTGCGTCGGGTGCTCGTGCTTGCCGTCGCCCGCGTTGATCACCGCCGCCGAGGTCCATCCCGCCACGAGCTGCGCGGCGCCCACGTGCGGCGAGCGGATCACGATCGCCGCGGGGTCATATGCCGAGAGCGTCTGCACAGTGTCCTTCAGCGACTCGCCCTTGTCGACGCTCGATCCCGCCGAGCGGATGCTGACGACGTCGGCGGACAGCCGCTTGGCCGCGAGCTCGAAGGAGGAGCTCGTGCGGGTCGATGACTCGTAGAACAAGTTCACGATCGTGCGGCCCCTGAGCGCCGGCACCTTCTTGATCTCGCGTCCCGAGACCTCCGCGAACGACTCGGCGCGATCGAGGATCCGCTCGATCCCCGCGCGATCGAGATCGTCGATCGTGATCAAGTGCTTTCCGATGTGCACGCTCATGCCGCTTCTCGCTTCGGCTCCGTGGCGGGGCCAATCGTCACCTCGTCAACCCCGTCGACTTCTTCCACGCGAACGTTCACGCGCTGGTCCTGAGACGTCGGGATGTTCTTGCCGACGTAGTCGGGTCGGATCGGCAGCTCGCGGTGCCCGCGGTCGACCAGCACCGCCAGCTGTACCCGCGCCGGGCGTCCGTAGTCGAAGATCTCATCGATCGCCGCGCGCACGGTCCGGCCCGAATACAGCACGTCGTCGACGATCACAATCGTGAGACCATCGACCGGGAACTCGAGATGCGTCGCGTGGACGACCGGCGCGCTCGGCCTGATCGTCAGGTCATCCCGGTAGAACGCGATGTCGACGTCGCCCAGGGGAACCGCGGGCTCGAGCAGCTCGCTGGTGAGCGCATGCAACCGCTGCGCCAGCACTGCCCCGCGCCGGTGGATGCCCACGAGCGCGATCGTCCCGTCCGGGTTCTTCTCAACGATCTCATGTGCGATCCGCACGAGCGTGCGGCGCATGTCATCGGGGTCGAGGACGACCGTGGTGCCTTCCAACGTGCTCCTTCCAGGCCTCACGGGACCGGGTTAAAGGGGCCAACGTCGTTAGCGTAGCAACGCCCCCGGCGGCTGGGTCGGATCGGCTGGTCGAGGTACGACAGCACTGCTTGCATCTCTCGACCCGCTGAGTCAGGGCCGCAGCGGGCGGCGGTAGAGCACGAGCGGGAGGCCGACGTGGATCACGTCGCGCTTGTAGGCGAAGCCGGCCTTCTCCATCACCCGCCGCGAGGCGATGTTGTGCGGCAGCGTGAACGCGACGATCTCGTGCAGGCGCAGCGGTTCGCTCGCCACCTCGACGGCGGCGCCCGCGAGCTCTGTTGCGAGGCTTTGACCCCATCGCTCGGGGACGATCGCCCACCCGGCCTCGATCTCGCGCGAGCCCTCGACGACGGTGTGCTGAAGTCCACCGCGCCCGACCATCTCGCCGCTCGCGCGGTCGCGGACGGTCCACAGCCCGAAGCCATAGCGCTCCCAATGGGAGATCTTCGCAAGCAGGCCGTCGCGGACTTCGCGCTCGCTCGGAGGCAGGCCGTCAGCGGTCAGCGTCCTCGCCACCCTCGGGTCGCGCAGCAGATGCGAGATCTCGGCCTCGTGCTCGAGTCGCAGCCGCTCGCACAGCAGTCGTGCGGTCTGCACCCATTCGCAGCTGACGGTGCTCATGAGGCTCGATCCACAATCGGGTCGGCTTCCGCGGGCTCGGCCGCGCGCTCATCCCAGCGCACGAGCTCCGGCTCTCCCTTCTCGGGAAACGGAATCTCGATCGTGTCGAAGTCGCGCGGCAGGACCGTGCGGCTGAAGACCGAACGCGCCTCGTCGCGCAGCAAGCTGATGGGATGGCGCATCGAGAAGTGTGTCAGCGCGAGCATCCGAACTTCCGCCGCCCGCGCGAGGATCGCGGCTTGGCGGGCCGTCGAGTGTCCTGTCTCGGCGGCGCGCTCTGTCTCTTCGTCGGCGAACGTCGCCTCGTGGATCAGCACGTCGGCCTCGTGCGATGCGACCTGCAGCGTCTCGCACGGCATCGTGTCACCGGAGATCACGATCTTCCGCCCGGGACGGCGTTGACCCATCACCTGATCCGGGGTCACGCCGTCCACGGTCTCACCGCGCTGCACGCGTCCGAACTCGGGCCCCGGCGTGAGGCCGAGCTTGATCGCGGTATGCGGATCGAACACCCCCGGCCGCGTGTCTTCGAATATGACGTAGCCAAGTGCGGGCGACCGGTGGCGAACCGGCACCGGCGCGATCCGGTATCCGTCGCGTTCGAGCACATCGCCGTGTTCGAGCTCGACCAGCTGCAGTTCGAAGCGCACCCGTCCCGCGACCCGGAGCGCCAGCACAAGCAGCTCCTTCAGCCCGGACGGGCCATGGATCGCGAGCGGGCGCTCGCGGCCGCGCAGATCGAAGGTCTTCAGCATCCCCGGGAGACCCAGCCAGTGGTCCGCGTGGAAATGCGTGAGGTACACCTCTGTCAGCTCCGTCAGCCCGACCGAGCTCACTAGCTGCCGCTGCGTTCCCTCGCCACAGTCGAATAGGATCCGGTCGGCGCCGCGCCGCACCAGCACCGCCGGCAGGCCACGACGGGACGTCGGGATCGAGCCCGCGGTGCCGGCGAAGAACACCGAAAGGTCCATCGCTCCCAGTCTGTCAGTCGAGCGCGATCAGCCGGAACGTAAGCGTGCCGCCGTCCACGCCGGCGACCCCCATCGTGTGCCGGGGGGCACGCCGGCGCTCGGTGGGGCTGCCGGGGTTGAACAGCTGAAAGCCGTGGTCGGAGTGCTCGTGTAGCGGGATATGCGAGTGGCCGAAGACGACCGCGTCCACCTGCGGGAAGCGCCTGCGCATGCGCGCCAGGCGGCCGGCGGAAGGACCTGCGTCGTGCGTCATCGCGATCATGGCACCGTCGGCCCGCACGATCTGCACGGCCGGCAGCGCGGCCCGGACGTCGGCGTCGTCGACGTTGCCATGCACGGCTACGACATCGCCGAACGACTGCAGCTCCCGCAGCACCTCGAGCCGCACGAGATCGCCGGCATGCAGGATCAGGTCGGCTTCGCGAAGCCTCTCCACACACGACGGCGGCAGCCTCCGCCCGGCGCGCGGCATGTGGGTGTCGGAGATGATCGCGATCTCCATCGCCGCCCGACACTGTTGCATCCCGAACAGCAGCATCGGCGATGGCCGCGCCGGGATCCGGAGGCCTCGACCTCTCGGCTCGGCTCGAATCCGAGCCGCGGAGCCGATTTCCTCGATAAGCTGACGGCCACAATGGCATCCCCGCGCCCGTAGCTCAGGGGATAGAGCGTTCGCCTCCGGAGCGAAAGGTCGCAGGTTCAAATCCTGCCGGGCGCGCTCGAAAAGTCCTGGTAATTGCGCGCTTTTTCCGAACTATCCGCGGTCGCGGAACCAGGTCAGGGAGCCGGATCAGGGCCAAGGTGCTATTGAGGGTGCTATTGACGGGCCCGGGACGGAGACGCTATTCGCCGCTCTGGTGTCCGCGATCGAGGTCGTCGAGCAGCTCGTCGAACGCGCCTTTGGGAACCTCGGCGCGACCGCGCGGATCGCCATCCGCATACCGGGTGATCTGGCGGCTCGGGACGCGCTCGGCTGGCTCGTCCGAAATCGCATCACCGTCCAGATCGCCTGCTCGTCGATGTAGCGGCGGGTTGCGACCTGCTGGTAGACCGAGAACGTGAACTCCGGGTCGGTTGGCCGATCTGCGAGGCGATCCACTTCGGGTCGCGCCCGACCCTCGCCGCGAACGTCGCCCACGTGCGGCGCATCGAGTGCGGCGTGATCTCCGGCAGCTCGGGCAGTCCGCTGCGGGTACGATTGGCGCTTCCCGCACGCGCGCGCGACCGAGGATCCGGTCTCGGAAGCGATTGGGATCGCGGCGCTTCGTGGGCCCGCCGGTCGCTGATGATCGCGGTGCCGCTCGTGCTGCTCGCGGTTTTGGTCGCCGCGGCTCAAGGGCATGCTGAACGATGGCGGCGCGAACCCGCAAATTGCGAGCTGATCAACAGCGCAATTTGCGGAGGATTCGGCCCGATCAGGCGTCAATCACCACCACGCTGTCGCTTGCCGACGAGGCGGACGCGATGCCGTCGCCGCACGACGTGTCGTTCCAAGCCGGGTTGCTCACCATCGAGGATGTCCGTCGATAGCTGCCGGGTCGCGCGGGTGACGAGGGGACGTCTACGCCAGCGCGTCCGGAACGCGCCAGCACCGTCCGAAAGCCGATCGCTAACCGCAACAACTTGGACCTCGCGGCAAGCCGCGAAGCTTCCTCCTGCCGCGTCTCGGTCGAGGAACGCTGGGCGTACGGCGTCACAGGGCCGCCCGACCGTGCGCACCCGCTGGTTCTCCTGCCGCGGCTCCAGCGCCCGCGCGACTTGGCGTCGATGCGGGGTCCTCTGTTCCTACGCTATCGCTGGCGACGTGCCAAGCGCTTGTCGGAGACCTTATTGCGCTCGCGCCCAACTTCTGCTTCGATCAGCCCCGGTCGAGATCTGTCTCCCGCCGAGTCCGGCGTAGATGACGTATGAGGTCACGCGGCGTCGCGCCTCGTGCGGCATGATCGGCTCAAGGCCCTCTGTGTAGCCGGCCCTGTTCGCCCGAGCGTGCGTCGTCCCGCGTCCCGTCTGCGCGTCGCGTTCACGATCGACAGGATGAGTCGACACGAGTCGCGGGCGGCTTCGCGATACTCTCGTCGGGGCCATGTTTTTGGGCTTCTCGTTCAGGTCGGCAGTCGTTACCTTGGTGCTTGCGCCGGGCTCCCTGGTGTTGGTCTCGACCGCCGTGGCCAAGTCAGTCAGCGACGTCTGCTGGTGCTCGATGCCTCTCGCCGGGGCACCAGTCCTTCACCCCGCCGGTCTCGAGCGGGTCGAGGCTGGCCCGCAACGGCCTCTATGTCGCCACCGTACGGGGCTGGGTCAGCTTCTATGAGTCCGTCGATTACGTTGCCATCCAGGCGCCGTGGAAGGTCATGTGCGGAGCGCCCGAGCGAGCGCCGATGTTCAGCTCCGCCGGTGGATCGGCCAGGTCGGCACCGACACCGAGTTCATCTTCGCGCTGCCTCTGGCTGGCGGCTCCTGCGCCGGCCAGACGCTCCCGCGGCCGTACGCGAACTTCCAGGCGAACGTCGGCCAGGGCTGGATCCGTCCGAGCGTGCTGACCGTCGGACCCTGACCAAGCCGAGCCGATCCCACACGTATGAGTTCGCCCTCATCGGCGCCGGAAAGCCGGTCTCGTTCCGGCTGATCGATGGCGATACCCGGGACGACTACGGCAGCTTCCGCATCTACCTCCGCAACGCCGTGACCGGAGACTGCGCTGACCGTGGACATGAGGCGTTCGGCCTCAGTCCCACGGCTTGTCGGGCAGGTACCGCCGACAGCCCCCCACCCCCACGTCTGCCGACGGTCCCGAGTGTCCTGGCTCTCGATCGACCCCCGGGGCCAGGGTGTTGCGCAGCTCTGACGTGCCCGAGGTCAACGAGGAGGTCCCTCCGACGCTCACGTTGTCGCAGTTCGCGACCCTTGACAACTCGATCCGCTCGGCCCCCAGCGCGGAGACGAAGCTCCTGCGGGGCGAAGGGTTCCGCTCTGGTGCGATCAGCCTGTTCGCCGCGCCGGGACTACCCAGCCTCAAGTCGACAGCCGCGAAGCTGGGCTCCCCTCAGCAGGCGCTAGCCGCTCTCCAAGGAGAGGTCGCGCTGGCGTCCAGCGGCCAGGCACCCGCGGGCGCGACGGTCACGGCCGGTCCCGACACCAACCTTGCGCAGTGCTACATCATCACCTTCACGCCGATCGCCGGCGGCGTCGGCGGACTAGAGCTTCTGGCCAGCGCCGGCAACTACCTCTACACGCTAAAGGCGATGGCAAAGCCAGACACGGTCTCGCGCCCGACCGAGGAGCGGCTCCTACGCACAGTCCTGGCGCGCGGCTGAGCGGGAATGAGGCGCACTCCGCCCCCTCGCGCACGTTCGTCTGTGGATCCACCACCGCGCGCGCCGGTCGACACCGATCGCAGCGCCGCGAAGGGTCTTCGAGTTGCAGATAGGGTGTTCGTTGACGATTCGCACTTGGTGGGGCTATTCGTACGACCGTACAGCGGCGCCGCACGCGTCAAAGCGCGACGACGGCGACACCGATTGCGACGGCGGCGGATCGCGCACGCTGCTCGTCCCCCCGCGGCCTCTCACAAGCATCCGCCGGTCGTTGACGGTCGTGCGTCGGAAGCGGCCAGAGCGCACCTGATGGGTCCACACGCCGTATCCGCCGACGCAGCGCTTCCTGCTGTGCACGCGGGATGGCAACGGCGAGTGGCTGGCTTCTGCTCTCCGGGGAGCTGCGTGGCCCCCGCCATCCAGGTGCTTGCTCCCAACGCGCGACCCAGCATGCATCTTACGACGTTAGCTGGCTCGCCGCGTCGAGACGCTCCAGCAAACGATTGGCGCTACCGGGGCGACTGCTGGTATCGCCCATAAGCAGCCACCCGTCGGCGCCACCGCTGACGATCGCTTTGCTCGGCTCGACGTCGTCGAGCCGACGATCGAGTTGGCGACGAAACACAAGTCCGCGACCAAGCGGAGTTAGCCGCCGACCAGGTGGCCAGCAAGCAGCCGCCCGCGGGGGGCGAGTGGGAGCGGAAGCGTCGACGGCGCCCGAAATCTGTTCTCCCCCCAGACGACGACCGAGCGTCTCGGCGGCGTGGCGGCTCCGGTCGTCTGAGACGAGCGAGTTCGTTCCCTTGAAGAAGTCTCGGCGTGGAGCTCGGGCCCTCGCGAGACTGCTCCGTTTAGCCCGAAGCGGCAGCGCGCCGACTCCAGCGGTGGGCCCCTGCTACTCGCGCAGTGGGATATCCATTTGAATCAGGTTGAGGCCGGGAAGGGTCTGCGGAGACGTGGTCGGAGCGACGCGAGCGGCTGCCGCCGCGTCTGTGGCGTCAGAAGGCGCCACGCGACTGCTCAGGCATGTGCGCGTTCGGCAACGCCGGCCCTCTCCAACCTGAGTTAATGGATACCCCCATCTCGCGCAAAGCAGCGGCCGGCGGAAGAGGCGCTCGCAAGGGGTGCCGAGACTAACGTCGAAAACACGCCATGGCTCTCAGTGACGAGGCTTAGGAGCTGCTGACGCAGCTCGAACCGGGCGGTCGAGCAGCAAATGTTGGAGCTCTCGTCCGAAATTCGGCTGGACCGACGATGCACTGCGAACGGCCGCAGACGAGCTCTGCGCCTCCGGTTTGGCTGAATGGCGAGGCAACCGACTCGCTCGTGTCGTCTCGGCCACGGGCATCTCGCCTGAGGCAGAAATGATGCTCGCCGCGTTGCCTGCGGACGGCTCGACCATAGGCGAGCTGCGTCTGCGATCGCTCCTCGACATGGACGACGAGACCTACACCCGAGCGCGCAGCGAGCTCGATCGCGCAGGGTGCTCACATACGAATGGGTGCAGGTCTTCTGGAGGGACTTATGATAGGTGGATTGGGGGATGACACCGAGGGCGTAGCGTGGCGTGTGGACGCGGTGGTGTTCTTGGGCGAGGTGAAAGTCCCAGTAGGTGTCGAAGTCGCCGCTGCTGATCAGGGCGCGTATTTCAGTACGGCTTCGGCTGTTTGGAGGCCCCAGCGGGCGCCGGTGATGTCCATGCGGTCTTTGATCAGGTGGCGGCAGGCGCCTTCGATCACGCCGGTCGCGATCGGCCAGCCGTGTGCGAGGGCGGTAGCTAACGGCACTTCTACTCACTCCAAACGACCTGCACCCCGTAGCGGTTACGGATGCCCTGCCAGGCCCGTCCCTCTAGGCTCGGGACATCCGGTTCGAGAAAGGCCGTGATGGCGGCGATGAAGGTCGACTTCAAGCGCGAGCTGCGCAAGTTCTACGCTCCCGGTCGCGACCCTGACCTGATCAACGTGCCCGAGCTGCAGTTCGCGATGATCGACGGGCACGGCGACCCGAACACCTCTGAGGCGTATCTCGAGGCCGTGCAGGCGCTGTATGCCGTCTCCTACGCGGCGAAGTTCGCGCTCAAGGACGCGGCCGTCCTCGACTACGGCGTGATGCCGCTGGAGGGCCTGTGGTGGGTAGCCGACACGGCGGCGTTCACGATCGCCGACAAGTCCGACTGGGACTGGACGGCGATGATCATGCAGCCCGACCAAGTCACCCGGGAGGTGTTCGAGAGCGCACGCGCGACGGGGGCCAAGAAGAAGCCCGCGTTGTCGGCGATCGCTTGCGTGAGGCTCGAGCGCTTCGCCGAGGGCCACGCGGCGCAGGTGCTGCACCTCGGGCCATACGCCGGCTGAGGGCCCCACGATCGCGCGGCTCACGCGTTCATCGCCGAGCAGGGCCACGAGCGCGCCGGCAAGCACCACGAGATCTACCTGAGCGACCCGGGACGCACGGCGCCGGGAAACGAAGACGATCATCCGCCAGCCCGTCGCCGCCCATTGAGCGGCCGTCATTCATGCATCGTCGTTGGCGTCTAGGACGACGGTCACCGGACAGTGGACCTGGTAGCGCTTGCGGGCGATCAGCGAGCCCTTGCCGATGGGCTGTAGCTCGTGATCGATGACCAGCTTCCCGCCGGGTGCGTGACCTGCATGCCCTCGATCACGAGCGCGATCTGCGGCAACCCCCGATCGCCAATGCCCGCCCGGGCAGGTGGGCGGCGAGATCTCGAGCACCGCTCGCTTGTGCTGCTCGATTCCCGGGATGGCTGCTGCGGGCGCTGGACGTTCCGCTCGACACCCGCATGGCCGAAGCCCAACTCACCAACCATAAACGTCTGGCCGCCGACCAACCTAGCGACCCTCGACCTGCTGACGCAGGGCGAACCCGAATACGTGTCGTCGACCATCGTGGATCTCGAACTTGAGGGAGTGACCTCGAGGCCGTCGACTGCCGCCAGCGACTGCTCGAACTGGCGGGTCGCTACGGCCCCAGGGGTCCCCACGTTTCTTCTTCGCACGGGTCACTGCGAGCCGCGCGTCGGCAGTTAACGATCAGCCCGATCGCCGCGCGCCAGTCGGACGGCATCTCTCCCCTCAACGTCGCTACGCCGCCTCGTGGGGTCGTTCGTCGGGTCCGCCACTCGTCCCTGTCATCCACGACTGAGCGGTGGGTCATCGTCCCAACCCCCAGATCACTTGCCCGGGGCGTCGAGACCGCGTCGAGCCCCTTCTCGCGTCCGCAGACCCCGCCGCCCGCCGCGGGCGATGTCGTCGCCCGCCGCCGGTGCTGTGCTGGCCTCGACGAGCCGGCCGCCCGGCTCGCTGGGTGCCAAAGCCGCCGCGTGTTCAGAATCTCCCGGGAATTCGCCCGACACTCCACTGCACGTGCTCCGACGACCGAGGCTGCCGTAGCGACCCACCAACCATCGATCGCTTCACCTGCTTTGCTCGCACCACGCCACTCGTCTCAGGGCCGCTTCGAGCCCTGCTCGGCACGGACAGCGAGAAGGCGCCTCGAACCCTGTCCGGGTAGTTATCTATGGCGCACGGCCGGATTGCGCAGATGGAGTTCAAGGCCATCGCGAGTTCCCGGCGACGATCGCGCTCGAGTACACCGACCTACCAGCACCAGCCGGCTCCCCAGCGCCAGCAGCCGCTGGATTACGATGCGGCTCGGACGTTGTGACAGCAGCGCGCCGAGTTGGGCTCCGAGCACCACATCGCTTCCCTGCTGCCGGCCGCCAATGGGAGGACGCCACGCCAGCCTTGCCTCGGCGAGCGGTAGCCAGTGTCGCCGCTGATCTCGTACCCGCTCAGGACGACGAGTGCGTGTCTCACGACGCCGTCGGCAAGAGGCACCAGATGGCGCTCGCTCGTCGGGGCATGAAGAATCCACCACGCAGGAATCGGCGGCCCGGCCGCGTAGCAGCGGGTCACCGCACGGGGGTTTCTTGTGTGGAGAACGCAGTCGGGCACGCCGTCTTGGACGATGGACTTGAGTCCTGCTTTGTCGGTGGCGGCCCCTGCGAGTTGCCCGGTTGCGCTGTGAGCGCGAATCGGTCGTGTCGTTCGCCACTCGTTCTCCCGTCACCCAACGTACTACATGCTATCGGAGGTGAGTGGTGAGCAGGTTGCCTACCTGGGCCTTGACCCGCGCGTCCACCAGTCAGGCTCCACCCCCGCGCGCTCAGGGCGGATCTTCGAGCAGGCGGCTTCGCTCGCGGGCACGCTGGGCGCTGGTCGAGCCGCCCAGTCGATCGCCCAGCAGCCCAGCCTCTGCACCCTACACCGGTCACAACGCCGCAGCGGCTGCTTCGACTCCTTGCCGCAGCAAGCTCGCCTCGTGCCTGCGTCGAGAGTCGACAGCGACGCCTCCCTTCGCTCGGCCTCCGTCGGCCCCGGAATCGGAGCAAGGGCAAGAGCGCCACGTCCCACGCCTCAACGCTTGCACGCTCCGCGCAAGCCGTTGCCGGCGCAGCAGGTTTCCCGCATGACGCGGCAATGCGCGCGGGGTAACCTTCTGGTCCACTATGCGTCTGCCAATCAGATCAGAGACCGAGGCGGTGCGGTTCGTCTTCGCGGGTGGCGCGGTCATCGCCATCTCGGTGTTGCTGGGCTGGCTGACGACGCCGCTGGTCGGCGTCGGGTTCTTCGTCGCAGCGCTCGTGGTCGGCGCCATCGCCTACTTACGCGCGCCCAACCCTGAGCATCCCATCCCGTTCGCGGACGCCGAGAACGAGCCTCACCCGCACGGCGGCGCGGCTGGTACGCGCCGCGTCTTGGTCGTCGCCAACCAAGCCTTATCCGGCGACGAGTTGCGCCAACGGCTCACGGACATGGGAGAGCGTCTGGAGCTCGATGTGCTCGCCTGCTTACCTCGCACCTCCACTACGCCGTGTCTGACTTCGACGGCGAGCTCGCCGAGGCGCGCCAGCGGCTTGACCAGTCGCTTGCGTGGGCCCGCCGGAGCGGCTTCGTCGCCCGCGGAGAAGTCGGCGATCGCGATCCGACCACCCCGATCGAGGATCAGCTGGCGACTGCGGGGCCGATGCGGTTGTGGTGTGACCCACCCGCGCGAGCGCGAGACCTGGCAGGAGCAGGGCGAGCTCGAGCGCCTTCGGCGCGAGCTGCATGTGCCCGTCGCACACGTCATGGTCGGCGCCGGCACCGGTCACAACTAACTTTAGAGCTCATCGCCATCCACCTCCTTCGATCGAGCGGGTCGGCCGGCCGCCGGCACGGACGCAATTCGCAAGCGATAGCCCAGCGTCGTGGTTCCGTCCGAGCGATGGCAGGGCACGCGGTCGATCTCATAGCCGGCGAGTTGCAGCTCGTATACGGTCGGGCGGGGGCCTCGATCCCACGCTCACGCAGGACGGCGATCGTCAGCCCTCCGTGCTGATTGGCCTCGAGCAGTCTGAGTGCTCGCGATTGATCACGGCGCCCGCGCGGTGCGGGCGCGCGTGTTTTCCCCTGGTTGAACGGCTTGGATGTCATCGGCTCGTGTTGGTTGATTCGGCGCACACTCGACGCGTCTAGCCACCGTTCGGCGCGGGGTCGAGATCCCGGGTCGTCGGCGGCCATCGATCGCCCGCCGGTAGACCCGTTCATAGCCGGCGACGCTGACCAGCACGTCGTAGCGCTCGGCCACGCTCGCGCGGCACCGCGCACTATCGATCCGGCCGATGCGGTCGATCGCATGTGCCATCCCGGCCTCGTCGGGCACCAGTAGGCCGTTCTCGCCCTTCGATCACCGATCTCGGCCGCTGTGCCCTCAGGGAAGGCGATCACCGGTGTGCCGCACGCGAGCGCCTCGACCATCACCATCCCGAACGGCTCGCGCCAGCGGATCGGCATCAGGAGGGCGGCCGCGCCTGCAAACAGCTTCTGCTTGGCCGCGCCACCGACCTCGCCCATGTAGCGCACCTGCCGCCCATCGAGTTGCGGCTCCACCTCCTCGGCGAAATACTCCTCCTCGCCGGGCTGGATTGGCCCGGCGAGCACCAGGGTTCGTCCTGCCAGGCGCGCCGCGGTGATCGCGCGATGCGGCCCCTTGTCGGCGTCCATCCGCCCGACCCACAACAGATTCTCTCCCTTCACCGTGCGCAGCGGCCAGCGCTCCACCGCGATCGGATTGGACACAACGTCTCCGATGTGACCGCCCCATGGTGGTGCTCGCTGGGGCCACGGACCGTCACGAGGCGCGCCTCGTGGCCATGCCGGCGGTAGAACCGCGACGTGGCCCTCGCGAACGCGCCATGGATCGTATGCACCACCGGCAAGCTGACGCGATCGGCGATCGCGAGCGCGGTGAAGCCCGAGTGGTCATGCAGAACGTCGAACGGCAGGCGTGGCTCGGCCGCAAGGTCGATCTGGTCCCACACCGCCGGCGACGTGGTCTGACTCGTACAGCGAGCAGCCGGTCCCGTCTGGGGGGCCGGCCACCGTGATACGACCCGCTCTCCCGAGCGCGCCCTGCGCGGGCGCCAGACCTGACGCGGTCCAGCGATCAGCCCCACGCAGCCCCTCTGATAACAAGCCGACGGCTGCCTCGATCCCGCCGTAGCCAGGCGGTGGAATTGGAATCCACGGCGGCGCTAGACATCGAGCGCACCCGCCAACAACCGCCCCGCCATCCTCCACCTGGCTCTGAGTGGTAGGAGCGAGATGGGCGAGGCCGAGGTTTTGACCGCCCCGGACGGATCGGCACGGTGCTCGCTCCTCATCCGCAACCGCCGCCGGCCCCTCGGTGTGAGCGCCCGGCGGGTCGGCTTGCGGCGCTTTCGCCCTCGCGACAACCTGCTGCTCGTCTGCGGGCAGCGGCGAGGAGAACATCTTGACCCGACCCTGGCCGCGCGCCAGGCAGCGCGGGCAGTGCTCGACCGCAATCCCGCGCGCCTTCGGTCTGATGCTCAGACCGCAGCGCGGGCAGTTCAGGAATGGCGTGGCGCGCCGGCTCGCCGCCGGATCGTCAGTGCTCGTCATCAACGCCACGCTCTCGACTGCACGAGGAAGGCGAACGCGTCAACCACATCCAGCATGGTGGTGAGAGGCAACACGGGTCCGTGGATGCGGCGTAGGACTCGATCTCGCGATAGTGGCGTGCTTGGGGATGTCCGGTGCGGCGGGGCGCGCTGTTTGCGCTCCGTGGTTGACCCGCGACGTGCTCGTCGCGCGCGGTTCGATCGACACTGCTACCTCTGGCTGACTGGGGTTGGCGCAACCGTCAGCCGACCGGGTGGAGCTGACGAGTTGCCGGCCGGGGAGTCGAGCCGCGAGTGTCCGCCGGGCCCTTGGGCAGTGGAGCGGACGACCTCAGCATAACGGATTTCCGCAACGCGCCCGGATTCGCGATACTGGCGCCACATGGATGACGCTCCGTCTCATCTGCGCGTCCTGATCGCAGACGAGGATGAGCGCCGGATCGCAGACATCGGCCAGGACGTCGAGGCGCTCCGCGCCGCACGTAACCGCGCCAATGCTCGACGTCTCGGATATCGCCGAAGCGACCCAGCGCGATCACCCGGACGTGGCGATCGTCGCCCTCGACGGCCATCAGAGCCACGCGCTCGACCTGATCTCGGCGATCGTCAAGCAGGCCTCCTGCCCGGTCATCGTCGACCTCGATACCGACGATGAGGAGTTCATCGACAAGGCCGCGCGCCGCGGCATCTTTGCCTACGTCAAGCACGGGGAGCAGCGAGGGCTGGCGAACACGATCGACATTGCTCTCAACCGCTACTCCGAGTTCAGCCGTTTGCACGGCGCCCCGCGCACCGGCGCAATCATCGAACAGGCGAAGGGCATCCTGATGGAGCGCCACGGAATCAGCGCGGATCAAGCGTTTGCCGAGCTGCGTAGCCGCGCCCGGAACACGAATCAGAGCGTGCTCGACGTGGCACAGGCGGTCACGCTGAGCTACCCGCTGTTCAAGCCTCTGGGGGATGTTCGTTCGAAGCCGATGACCTTCACCGGCTGCGCCAGCGCTCCCGGTGGGGAGACACTGGCTGCGAATCGTTCTCAGAGCGGCGGGTCGAGAACGAGTATCTCGGCCGCCACATCGGGCTCGAGATTGTTGGCGCCCAGGAACGCGATCACCCGACGCCCCGTTAGCCGCTCAACCGCCGCACGGAAGTCAGCTTCCATCACCTGCCGGAAGAGCTCAATCGGAGTGATCGGCCTGGGACATCGTCGCTACGGTCACAACGGGCGCCGGTGCGCCCATCCGCGACGTCTTCAACGATGGGTGGGTCCGGGTTGGATCGGCCCGCCCAGCCCAACCGCTTCCGCGATCGGCTCAGGGACGTCCTGAGCCGCTGGGCTGGCGCGCCCCGTTCAGTTGCCCGGGTTGATCTGCCGATGTTCGGACGCTAGTTTCGCCAGCGGCGTTGTTGTGCTCTCCGGGGTGGCGTCAGCGTCGCTTCCAGTGATGGGTGCGGCTCGGGCGCACGGCCCGGACTGCTCGTCGGACCGAGCCCCTGGTGAGGTCAATGGTCGAACGAGCCCGAATCCGCTGTCGCTCCTGCCGGTCTGCCGTGCAGTTGAGCGTGCTGTGGGCGGTCGGTGACACCTGACCGCGCTGCAACCGGCCGCTAAAGGTCGCTCGCCGGCGAGCCGGCCCCGCCGGGGCGCCCGGCAATACGCTCGCCATGCTTCACACCGAGTCGCGCGAACCTCGCTCCGCCACAGCTCACGCTCGCGCATCAGCACGCGACCTTACGCTGGCCGCCGGCAAGCTGATCATGGACCAGCGACGCGGTTGGTCTTGAGCCTGGCCCAAAGCGTTCTGGTGAGCTGGACGTTGATCTGGTGCTGCAACGCATGCTCGCGGCGAGCCGCGAACTGACCGGCGCGACGCACGCGGCGCTCGCACTCGCGTCCGCCCAAGCGCTCGTCATTGAGCTCCAGCGCGAGGGCGAGCTGTTCATCGGCGCGGGCGCCTGTGCGGTCGCTGAGGGCCTCATCGGCCGAGGGCTCAGCGTGCGGGACACCGTCGCCAGCACAGCCCTGCGGACCGGGCAGCTCCCGATGGAGTACCTCCGGTGGCCGGGACATGACAGCCGAGCTCGGAGTCATCTGGTCCGCCGTTGCCCTCGGGCTCCCTACCCGGCCCGCGCGTCGAGCTCCTCCAGCGCCGCTCGGCAGCGCTCGGAGTACGCGACCGGGTAGGGTTCGCCGTCACCGTCGAGCTCGCGCAATCTGGCCGGGAGCGCCTCGAGCTCGGCACGCGCGCGGACGCTCAGCTGGTCGATCGTCTCCTCGCGCACGAGCCGTCCGCTCCGCACGAACGGCACCAGCAGCGGCCGGCCGGGCAGCTGCTCCTCCGCGCGCGCGATCACGTCCCCGCGCATCTCGCCGTCGGCGAGGATCCACGGAGTACCTGCTCGTGCCCGGCACGGTTGCCTTCTCCGGTGAGCGCTTTCGCACATCGCGCCAGGATCTCCCCACCTTATGGGGCGACAAGCTTGTAGATCCCGTTCACCACCGGGGAGTCTCGGCTGGTGCCGAGATCGGTGCCGACGCCAAACGAGTCGATCGGCGCCCCCGCCGCCGTCAGCGCCGCGATGTGGTTCTCCTCGAGGTCGCCGCTGGCCACGATCCGCGCATCGGACATGCCCGCATCGTCGAGCAGCGAGCGGGTCTTGCGCGAGAGATCGAGCAGGTCACCCGAGTCCAGCCGCACGCCGGCCAGCAACACCCCCGTCGAGCGCGCCGCAGCGATCGCGCGACGCACTCCCTCGACGGTGTCGTAGGTGTCCACGAGCATCACCGCGCTGCCGGGGAAGTCCTCCATGAACGCCCGAAACGCGTCCTCCTCCCGCTCGAACGACATGACGTACGAGTGGGCCATCGTGCCGACCGGCGCCAGCCCGTAGCGCATCGCGGCCGCCAGGTTCGAAGTGCCGCTCGAGCCCGCGATCGCCGCCGCACGCGCCGCCTTCATCGCCGCATCGGTGCCGTGATCTCGCCGCGGCGAGAAATCGACCAGGCGCTCCCCTGCAGGCGCTTCTCCCCCAGCCGCCAGCGCGATCCGTGCCGCTTTGGTCGCCACCATCGTCTGGAAGTTGATCTGGTTGAGCAACAACGTCTCCAGCAGCTGAGCCTCAACCCGAGGCGCGGTCACGCGCACCAGCGGCTCGCCCGCGAAGGCAATCGTCCCCTCCGGCATCGCATCGATGTCACCCGAGAAGCGAAAGCGCGCCAGATACTCGAGAAAGCTCGCGCCGAACCCCAGCGAGCGAACGTACGCCAGCTCTTCCTCGCCGAACTCCATCTCGCGGACGAGCCCCAGCGCTGGGACCAAGTCCGGCAGCCAACAGCCACCGGCGCCTCGGAGGCAGGTGACGAGACGAACAACTCGAACACGGCCGGCTCGTTCATCCCTCGCCCCAGATAGCTCGACGCCATCGCCAGCTCGTACTGATCGGTCAGCAGCGACGTCTGGGCAGGGGTCAACAACCCCGGGTCGTTCGCATCCGGCGTCCGGCCGGACAGCTGCACGCGTGCGCGCGTATCAGCGGTCGCGCTCATGCTCGCCGACGCTAGAACCCGGTCGGTCCATGCGCATCGGGGCGAGTCATCGACATACGTCCGTAGGGACTACGGTTCGCTGGCGGCACGGCCGAGCGGCCCGATTCGTCACGGGTCTGGTGGACGAGCGCCGCCGCTTCCCTTGGCGCTCCGCGCGATGATCGTCTTCGAAGCGGCTGTCGCGATCGGGGCCTTCTTGACGCGATCCGGAGTGTTGCGTCGAGCAATCGTTTGAGTTCGCCGCGGGCGAGGAGAGTGTCGTGGCCATTCGTCGCACTGCTCGACGAGGATGCCGTTCCAC
>CAWDYK010000015.1:0-127535 GCA_963806475.1 uncultured Solirubrobacterales bacterium | reverse complement strand
AGAGCCGCGCTGTCCACGCTGCCGCGATCGCGTCACGGTCGTCCTGGTTAAGACGCCGGGCTGGGAGTCCGGTGAGACCGAGCGAAACCAGCGCATCGCGCGACCAAGCTGCGCGCGTGTCAGCACCCTTTGGCCCATACATCCGAGTCCAGGATGCGGTGGGAACACTTCGATCACCTCCCATCCGATCGCGACGGTATTGGCGGCGAGCGCATCGTAGAGCGCGAAGCCGTTCCGGACCCACTCGTAGTACCGGCCGCCGTTGATGATCGTGTTGGCGTCGGGGGGTACCGGATCCCACACACGGCTGCCCGAAGCTTCTTTTCGCAGTCGCGGGATTTCAGGCCCGTACGGCCACGAGAGCGAGGAGTGCGGGTGGGGATGGTCGACGACGTGCTGGGAGCCGGCGAGCGGGGCGCAGGGAACGTCACAGCAGCGGTCGGAGGTTATCTCCGAGTGATCGACCAAAGAGATCCCCCGCGTCGGCCAATCATGGACCGGGGAGGGCAGCGCTTGTGAAGAAAAGGTCAGATATCTGACAACCCCACCCAGTCGACCCCCAACGGGCTCTGCGCGGGACCGCGTCGAGAGCTGCCGCTCGCGTTGTGTCTGATCTCACGGACTTTGAAAAACGGGGTCTTGTAGTAGTAGTGCTCCGTGAGTTTGAAGGAGTCCGGACTGGGGCTCGAACTCCTCTGGCGACACGCCATCGAGGAGGAGGACGACGACGCAGGCCGTGGCTGGTCCGTCGGAGCGCGAGCTTGCGCGTGTGCGCGGGCGGTTGGTGGAGTTCAGCGATGAGATGTTCGAGTTGATGGGGCGCAAGGAGCAGTGCCGGTGGGAGGAGCGCTACCTGCGCGGGCTGATGCTGGACGGGAGGCGCAAGTCGATCGAGCCGATGGCCGCACGGCTGGCGGATGGTGACGAGCAGTGCTTGCAGCAGTTCGTCAACCAGTCGCCGTGGGATCCGGCGCCGGTCCGTCGGGCGCTGGCGCGGCGGATGAGCCGCGAGCCGTCGCCGGAGGCGTGGGTGATCGATGACACGGGCTTTCCGAGTTCGGGAGATGTCGGTCGGGGTCGCGCGCCAGTACTCGGGGTGTTTGGGGAAGGTCGGCAACTGCCAGATCGGCGTTTCGATCAACGCCGCGACCGAAGATGCCTCGTGCCCGCTTGACTGGCGGTTGTTCATTCCGAAGGAGTGGGATGAGCACAGCGAGTGGAACCAGGAGCGGCGCGAGAAGACCAAGCTCCCCGCCGATCCGCACCACACCGAGAAGCGGCGGCTGGCGCTTGTGATGATCGACGAGTCGATCGCGTGGGGGCTACAGCCGCCGCCGATCCTTGGTGATGGCGCCTACGGCGACACGACCGAGTTCGCACGGGCCTGGAGCAGCGCGAGCTCGAGTACGTGCTCGACGTCAAGGGCACGACCTCCGCCTACAGCGAGGACGTCAAGCCTGTCCAGCTGCCGAAGCCCGAGGCTCGCGGCCGTCCGCCGGATGCCCGCTACCGCGAGGATCCCTCCTCGCTCGAGAGCTCGCGCTCGCCGCCGGCAAGAAGCGGCCCAGACGGTGACGTGGCGGGAGGGCACGCGAGGGAAGATGAACCCGCGGTTCATCGCGCTCCGTGTGCGCCCGCGAACATCGAGCTGCGCCGCGCGCGCACAAGGCAGGCGAGGAGCTGCCGGTCCGCTGGCTGATCTGCGAGTGGCCCTCCGGAGAGCCAGAGCCGACCAAGTACTGGCTCTCCAACCTACCCGCTGACACCCCGCTCAAGCAGCTGGTGCGGCTGGCGAAGATGCGCTTCCGGATCGAGCAGGACTACCGCGAGCTCAAGGACGCGCTCGGCCTTGACCACTTCGAGGGCCGCTCGTACCCGGGCTGGAACCACCAGTCACGCTCGTCCCGGTCGCGCACGGGTTCCTCACCCTGGAGCGACGACGACGCCCGCCAGCCAGGGCGGCAGCCTGACCCTCTTTCAGTCGTCCGGGAGCTGCAAGCGCTCCTGGCCTGCTGGCACGGCACCTGCCCCCTCTGCCGCAGAGAGCTGCCGCCCGGATCATCCCCTACGAGCCCCACCAAACTAACGGAGCACTAGTAGGCGTAGGATGCACTCATGACAGCAAAACCGCCCGCCGCGATGGGCATTGCCGGTCGAGAGTTGTGGAAGCGGATCGTCGGCGACGTTCAGCCGGGCTGGGAGTTGGACGAGCGCGACATCAGCAATCTGACCGCCGCCTGTCGCGCCGAGGACAGGGCTGCCGAATTAGACAAGCTTGTGAGGGATATGGGGCTGATGGTTGCCGGTGCCGCCGGGCAGGAGCGACTGCACCCAGCGATCTCAGAGAGCCCACCTACAGCGTGCGCAGGCCGCGGCGCTGCTGGGCAAGGTCGAGATTCAGCCGCCCGCGATCAAGACCGGCCATCTGAGCGGTCGGCAACGTGCAGAGCTTCGTCGTCTAGGCTAAGCGATGGCCGCTGAGTAAGTCGCCGGCTGCATCGTCCTCTGTCGAGCGACGGTTGCGGGCTTCTATCCGCTGTGTTGGCGGGTAGGAACCGGGCGTGATCGTAGGTCCCCGACGACGTCGTGTCCCCGCTGAGCAGGGATTTTGCCTGCACTGCGGGCCCTCCGGCCCTCCGGAAGGCGCACGGCGACCGCCAGCCGCTCGGGTGCGGTGGCCGGTTGCCGCAGGTCGTCGCGTCGCGGCGACCATCACCGCACATCGGCGAAGCAGTCAAGGGCAAGTCCCACGGGGCCGGGCGAAGCGAGCCGCACGGCGGGGCCCTTGCCGGGTCACGAAGCGTAGCTACGCAGGCGAAACGCACGGCTGGCCGCTGCACCACCGCGCATGTTTCGCACCGGCAGCTGCGTAGCCGGGTGGGGCTTAGCGGCACTTCTCGTTCCGTTGTTCCCCACGGGCCGATCCGGCCCAGCAGGCGCAATCGACGCGCCTCGGTCGATCACTCGGGGACGAGTTCTGTTGGATCGCTCGATGTCGGCGGCGCGGATACCGCCACCTTCACGGCACCCGCGCCGAGCGCCGCTGATTCGTCGAAACCGCCTGGCCATGTTGTCGTTGCATCGAACTTCGCGCCTGCGAGTAGCGTGCCGGTCAGCTTCGCCCCCGTGAGATCGGCACCCCTGAGATTCGTCTCGCGTAGGTCCGCCCCGCGCATGTCAGCCTGAGTAAGGCGCGCGCCCCTGAATGACGCATACCGAAACTTCGAGCCTCGAAGCCAGGCCTGCTCCATATGCGCTTCCGTGAACGCCACGTACTCGAAGTGCAGATTGCTCAGGTTAACGCGTCGCAAGTCCGCGTAGCGGAACCTGAACCGATCTCCTTCGTACCACAGGTAGTTGTGGCGACCGAGTACCTCTATCGCCCCTTGAACGTCCGCTGCGTAGGTCCTCAGTTCGAGCAGTGCGTCCGTTGGCGTGTCGTGGCTCGGACGTTGCGGATCCGGCGGCCACGGACAACGATTCCGAATAAACGCTGAGAGGATCTGGCCAACCAGTGCTCTGTCGCGGCGGGATTCTTCGGCGACCCTCGACAGCCATAGGGCGGCTGCAAGTCGGACGTCGCTGGCATCGCTGGCCAGGAACTCCACGGCCTGGCCGAGTTGCTGTGACCGTAGGACTGCACGATCGTGCTCGCGTTGCTTTCGGCGGGCATCGCCGTCGGCCTGCAGCGCGTTCCGATCGTGCTCGCGTTGCCGCTGTCGGTCTTCGGCATCTGAGCGATACTGCCTCCAAGCGGTAAATGCGCCCACGAGCAACAGCAGACCCCCGAGTGCCTGCGCGACCCCGGTTCGCGCGTCCGACTGGAGTTTCGCGCGGTCGTTCTCGGCCGATAGCCGCGCGTTCAAAGGTAACGCCCGGAGGGTCTTCTCAGAAATGTTCGGGTACAACAGCTTCGGTGCAAACAGCCAGACGAGGAACGCCAGCGCGACGATGACGATGACGCTCCCGGCGATTATCTTCGGGTGTCTCATGGTCATCTGGGACGGCGCGCAGTTGCCTCGGTGTTAGGGCGCGGGTAGTGTAGGTCGTGTCCTCGCAAGGTGCCAAGGGTTGCAGCCTCGTCAGCCTGAGGCGACCGTGTGACGCACGAGCAGCATCGCGGCCACGACGAAGACGACCGGGAGACGCCTGCGGGCTTCTTGAGACATAGCCCGCTGGTGCCTCAGCCTTTCCAAAGCACCCGTCAGAGGCACAGGTCGGGAGAAGCAATGTGCAGGTGCGGCGTCGGAACGTTTGACGTCCGTCACGTCGCGAGTGCCTCGCGGATGCGCGCTAGCACTGCACCTCGCCGAAGAATTTCCGCCTGCCGCGCGGGCAGACGACGACAGCCTCCTTCTCGGCGCCGAACTCGCCACCGCAGTGCGGGCAGACAACGAGATGACCGTGGTGCGCCCCCTGCAGTGTGGGCGAAGCCGGCGGCGCCGACTCGCGGGAGCGCACGACATCGCCGGAGGCCTGCGACGGGCTCGGCTGGGCCTTCGCCTCGCGTGCTTCCGCTGTGGGTTGACGCGCCGCTCCACAATCTAGCCCTAAAACAAGCGCATGGCGCCGAGCAGTGGGCGAAAATCGGGGTTTGCGGTCTTTGGTTGCAGCGCCGGTGGGCTTCGTTGATCACCTGATCGGCGGTGAGCTGCCAGTCGTTGGTGATGAAGAAGAAGTAACGGTATTCGTCGAACAGGACCTCCTCGCCCCGTTCGATTGAGAGGTTCTTGCGCACGGCGACCACCTGGTAGTCCTTGGTGCAGGCGCGAGGGCGGTAGGAGAACTCGACTACCTCTTGGGTCTTGGGTCGGATCGTCTTGTAGCCGCGCTCGCGAACGATCTCGTCTTTGACGTTCGTGGGGCGCGTCCGGGGGCGGGTCGCGAGCTCGCGGTCGGCCTTGGCTGCCAGCTCGTGGTAGAGATCCTCGTCCTGGTTCTCGGCGGCTTTGATGAGGTTGGCCTTGGCGTCGTAGCCGAAGATGAACCGGACGCCGTCGGCGTCCCAGCGGTCAAACTCGGTTGTCAGCGAGAAGTCGGTGTCGCCCCTGAGCAGGATGTCGGTGAACCCGGCCTCGCGGCACAGCTCGATCGAGCGGTCATACAGCGGCACGACCCCTTCATGGGAGGGGCGGTTAGCGCCGTGCAGCGCCGTATACAGCGGCTCGGCGGTGTTCGCGAGCGAGACGAGGAGCGCCGAGTAGCCCCAGATGCCGTTGTAGGAGATGTCCATCCCCTGCTTGCACTGCCCGTCGGTTTTGATGAGCGAGGCGTCCGCGTCGATCCTTGCGGTCTGCGCGAAGAACGACGCGGGCTGCTTTGACCAGACCTTCAGCCGTGCCCGGTTGATCGCCGCCTGCAGCGCCATGATCGAGGTCTCGTCGAAGCGGCGGCAGAAGTCCCCGGCGGTGGTCGGGTCAGGCAGCGACGCCGTCCCCAGCCCGTCCAGGAGGACCGCGTCAGTCCGGCGGGTCTCGATGTCCTCCAAGCGCTGGCCGCCGCACAGCGAGTTATACGCGATGTTCAGCACGTGGTCTGACTCGTTGTAGGGGCGGTGAACCTTCAAATTCAAAAGCTCGACCGAGGCGTTGTTGTCTGGCGCCAGGCCGACCGCGTCGACGAGGCGGGCGATCATCCCGATCCCGCCATGCACGAGGCCCCGGTCGCGCTCAGCCCACTCATAGCGGATTGGAGCTGGCACAGTCTACGATCCAGTGCAGGACCCGCTTGTTTGATGTTCCGTGTTGAGAGTAGCCCATGCTTCGGAAGCTGTCTGCCAATCTAGGCATCGACGGGGCATGCTGTTGATTAACTCAACGGCCTGATCGAGTTCGGCTTGTGTTACCTGGTTGAAGTCTGTGCCCTTCGGGAAGAAACGCCGCAGGTAACCGTTGATGTTTTCGTTTGACCCGCGTTCCCAGGAGTGGTAGGGGCGAGCGAAGTACGTGGTGATGAGATCATGCAGTTCCATGTGCTTGACGAACTCGGTGCCGTTGTCGAGCGTCAGTGTCTTGCGTAGCTCCTCGGGGATCTCGCCGAAGATCGCGAGCATCGCCGCGAGTGTCTCCTCAGCGGTCTTGTTCGGGATGATCCGCGCGATCATGTATCGGCTGTGGCGCTCGACCTCGGTGTGGACCGCGGCGCCGCTCTGCTTGCCGACCACGGTGTCGCCCTCGAAATGCCCCGCCTGATCGCGGGCCTCGACGGCATCCGGGCGTTCCTCGATCCCTGTGCGCTGTGGGATCTTGCCGACGCCGGCGCGCTTGCCGCGCCGGTCGCATTGCCCGCGCTGGCGGCGTTTACGGGGCAGCAGCGTGCGCAGATCCGCGGGCGCGTCGTCGGAGTAGATCCACTCGTAGATCGTCTCCGCGCAGAGGTTGCGCTCGTAGCACTTGCCGAAGTCGCGGCGCAGCCTGCCGGCGATCCGCGCCGGCGTCCAACACAACCGGAGCTTCTCCTCGACGTAGCCGCAAAGGAACTCGTTCTTCAGCGGGTCGCGCGTGCGATGCCCCACCGCTCTCTGACACGCCTGCTCATGAGCCGCGTTGGCGCAGTACACGAGGACGGCTTCGCGCGCGGGTACCGCGGAGCCTGCGGCGGCGCTGACGTTGTTGGGTGAGCTGTTGCGTTGCAGCTCGCGGGTGATCGTGCCATCGCTACGACCGGTCGCTCTCGCAATCTCTGCTTTGGTGTGACCGGCCGCTCTCATGTTCGCGATCTGGTCGCGTTCGGCGGCGGACAGACGCCGATACTTCGGTTCCGTGGGCTGCGCACCCGCCTGCATATCTGTTGCCGTGCTTGACACTTGCATCCATTTCGTGAAATCGGAGCAGTGTCCTGCATTGGGTTTCAGATACCACGAGGATCAAGACGGCGGAGGGCAAACCGGGCGACCTGGCCCGCGAGGTCAAGCGGGCCGACCTGCAGCACAGTCTTGGACGGGAGGGCATCGTCCAAGGGGCGGCACGGGCAAGCTACGAGAAGGCGCTCGCCAGTCTCTCCCCCGAGCACAGGCCGATCACGCAGCGCGGCGTGGCCAAGAATATCGGCGGCCTAGACGAGAAGGTGGTGATGGACCGCCTGCGCAAGCTCTTCGAGGCGAGCGAGGCGAGCGGCGCGGCCGAGGCCCACTGGTACCAGACGGCCCACGATCAGATCGTGCAGCTGGCCGCGGAGCACAAGATCGACCCGTACACGCTGGCGAGCCATGGTGGCAGCCACCTCGCCGCAGATGACGTGGCGACATGAGTACGTCGAGACGGGTGTCGTGAGGTTCCCTAATCTGGACTTGGCGATCCACGCGGCCAAGCTGGCACGCAAGTACCCGAACGAGCCCGCGCCGAAACTGATCGACAGGCTCGTGGCCGCCTCCGAGAAGCGAGGGCGTGCTCCCGCACCAGGCCCAGGCCATCATAGGGGTGGCCCAGAACCAGATCGCGGACGAGATCGAGGCCGAGCAGAAGGCTGCCGAGAAGGCGGCGGCGAAGGAATCCTGAGGCACGCGATGTGTGCTAAGAAGGGAGGGCTATGACCGACTGGGCGACTCAGCCGATGGGCGAATGCCCCAACACGCCGGAGGATCAGGTCAGCGACGATGCCTACGAAGCGTGGATCGCCGCAATGGACAAGCTCATCGCCGAGGCTCCCCCGGCTGCACAGGACAGCGCTCCTGACGTTGCGCAGGCCCAGGACGACGCCCAGCCCAGTACTCAGGGACGGATACAGGGCCGCAGACGGGCTTAGGTGAAGCCACCTACCCTGAGGTGCTGCACCCGCGCGGGCGTGAGGGCAGGTGGATCATGAAACCGGGCGACCGCGTGACCTACCAGCACGGGCTCCTAGGCAAGCTCGACGGCCAGATCACCGCCATCAAGGGCGAGTGGCCCAAACAGAAGATCGACGTGGCCTACAAGGTCGACGGCGTGTCGCGCTCAACGGTCATGACGACAGACCAGGCGGCGGTCAAGCTGGAGCATCGCGTCTGAGCCTGGGAACGGCGGGACCTTCGTCCGGCGTGTTGACCGACCATCACGTTTGCCAGCATGACGGTGATCGCGTCAGCCGATGCCGTCGAGATGATCGCCGGGTCGGATCTTCACCGCGCGTGCGAGCTTGACGAATCGTGCCGAGCCTCGGCTCGTTCGAGCGACCACGGTGTCCTATCTCGCGGCTTTGGCTGACGCGATTCGGGACCGCCTGCACTAACAACATCAGCGGCTCGGTCCGGCCCATCAATCCTCGCGTGATCCGGGCCGTTGGGCTCCGGCAGACAGTCTCCTCCGGACTGGATCCTTCCGGTCGAATTGTGGACACCCCGCTCAGGCGCTCTACGCTGGGCGAAATTGAACTTCGCACCCATAGGGGCCATGCACGCACCACCCGCCTCGCCCAAGCCCGGACCGCGCATCAATGCGCGGGAGAAGACGAACCGCGATAACCAGATCGTCGCCGCGCGCATGCGCGGGCAGTCGTGGACGACGATCGCCGCGAACTATGGGCTCAGCGAGCGACAGTGCGAAAACGTCCTTGCCGATTATCGGGCGAGCCACCCGCGCCTGCGCGAGCGTGACCCGCTTGAGCTTCTGGACGACATGCTGGACCACTACCAGGGCGCTCAGGAGGAGTTGGCGGAAATCTCAGCCACCAGCAAACATGACGCAACGCGCGTCGGAGCGATCCGGACCAGGCTGGACGCGCTGGCAGCGTAGATCAACTTGTTGATGCTGGTTGGCGTCTTGCCCCGTGATCTCGGCCAGCTACGCCAGGATGTCGACGTTCAGGAGCTGCGCAAAAGACGCTCGCCGTGTTCGACGCGTATGACGTGCCCATCGAGGCGAAGCAGGAGCTGCTGCTCGTTCTCAACGGCAACGGGCATCCCCAATCGCCACGGACGTGAATCAGGATCGACCCGCTCGCGGGAAGCGACCCGGGCTGGTGGTCCGCGATCGCTTGCTTCGTGGCCTGAAGGCGATCATCCTCCGGTCATAAGCGTCGCCAACCGTTCGGAGATCCTCACGGTGAAGACGCCGAGGGGCGCGGTTGAGATCGCCAGGCAGCAATGGCGTTCGCAGCGCCCGAACAGTTCCTGGGAATGGGTGTGGGTCGCCTGCCGCTGAGGACAGGGCAGACTGGCAGCGAGGCGCCAGCGCACAACCGGCAGACCGTTGTGGAACTCGATCGACGCGGAAGACTTCGGCCTGATCTCTTGGCGCGCGCGGCGTGGCCGAATGGTTGCGCTTTGTGCATGGGACGACAACGGTCCGCGCATCGGCACAGCGTGGCGCAGGAGCCATCACAGGCCCGTTGCAGGAGTCGATGACGGCCGAGGCGGTTGCCGTCGGGTTCCGGCGGTTCCGGCGGTGCTGGAACAATCGGGAGGTGGAGATCAGGCACACCAACGCGCTGCGGCGGATCTATCAGGCGGATCGTAGTTGGCGGGCGACGGCCTCTCGCCGAGTTCGTTCCACCTCGCCCATCGCGGCGGGATGCGAAGCGAGATTCACCACCCAAGATGAGATCCGTCGCAGGCCGTCCCCGAGCGCGGACCGCTTGAGCACGATCACGGCCAGCGCGATGCGCTCGCTTGTAGCCCGAAGAAGCAGTGCTCTCCGCGCGCAAGGGGCTACGAGGGCGGTGCGGGCAGGCCGAGCAACTGGATCACCGCGAACACCAGCAGCAACGCTCCCACGCCGATCAGCCCCAATCGCGCTTGGCGAATCCGGAAGTGGCCACTGATCCCGACCAGAACCAGCACGGTTGCCAGGAACACGGTGTCGCGGATGTACTTGTCCGATGTTGAACCCGCGTCGGCGCCCTTCGCGAAGGCGGCGTCCGCCTGCGCGTCGTAGGATTTGGCGACGGCGTCCTGGGGGATCACGTACTGCGGCATGTACGCAGGCCCAGGGGGAGCGTTGGGATTGTGCGCCGGAGCCGTGGCCAGCCAGGCGTTGAACGCCGGACGGTAGCCGGGACGCATCCGCTTCGCCGCTAAGCGCTCGGCATTGGCGTTTCCGGCCGTGAAGGCGGTGAACCAGGCATTGAACGAAGCGGAGTCGAGCGTCCGGGTCACGATCCCCTCGATGTCGGCGCGGTTCGCTTTCGTGCGTTCAGCGGATGCCTTGGCGAGCATCACCGAAGACTCGGTGCCCCATTTGGCCGCCGCGTAGCCTGAGTACGCGGCGAGGACAGCCACGACCGACAGCAGCAGCGCTTCGACGATCGACAGCCACCGATCATGGCGGTCGTGGTCTTTATCGGCAGCGGCGTGCTTCTTGTGCTCGGCGATCTCCTTGCCGACTCGGCTGCTGAGAGGCCCTCGGGCACGGTTCACGCGTGACCGTTCCCGCGAGCCGAAACCTTCTCGCCGCGCTCGCCGTCCCGATCAGCCCTGACCTCGTCATTGATCGCGACGAGACACTACTCGCGTCACCCCAGGCCGCACATCGCCCGAAAAGGGTGACTTCGAGGCTGGCTTCCCCTTTGATCGAGGGGCAGCAGTCTCGGAGCGCGACCAGTCTGAGCACAATCATGGCGAGCACGGCGCGCTGCTGCTTGTAGCCCGAAGCGCCAGGGAGGTCGTGTTCCGATGGCCTGGCGTCTGTCTTGCGCCCTGGGGGTGGGCTCATCGCCCAACCGCAAGTCCATGCCCGGCTACGCGGCGATCTCTGTCGCGGACAATTCGGCGCCCCGTCAGCGTTGATTTATCGGTGGTCGTACGACGCGCCAGCGAATCGGAGGGGGTAAACATGCATGGAATGGGGACACGGACAGCGGGGGCTCGGGCGCTGCGCCCGCTGGCACGCGCCGCCGACGGGATCGTTCACAACCGGGAGCGGCGCAGGCGGATCCGTCGCTATCGGCAGGTCTCCTGTGTGACTTTCCTCGTCGAGCGCTCAGCCGATTCCACGGGCGAGGCAGACCGACCGTAGCGGCTCCATTCCCCGCTCGTCCGCGGCCCAGGCTCAATCCGGGGAACGGCCGCGTTTCAGCCGAAGCGCTCCGCCAGCAGCGGGTCATCCGGATCGCGGCCTTGATCGACGACGGGAGGATGCCAGGGGTGGGCGTCAAGACGGTCCTACGATGCTGGGACAGCGACGAGTCTCTCGTCCAGATCGCAGAGCGCGCGCTATACGACGCGGAGCAGGCGTACCGCGTCGATCCCTCAGACGCGAACGAGCGCAGGGTATGGAAGGCATGTTCATTCGCTCGAAGGCAGCGGGAACAAGAGCGCCCCGAGCGTCGGCGATCAGAACAGTGGAGATGGTGGTCGCGACACTCGACGGTAGCGACTCCTGATCGTGGGCTTCCCGTTTGAGCCTGCAATGCTCCTAGGCGACGTCCGTAGCAAGCCTCGGTGAGATCACCCAAAGCGGTGCCCACCCGCGCCCAACTCGAACTGGCGCACAAGCTTTACCTCGCGCACGAGCCGCGCGATCTGACATACCGCGTCGCGGTGTTCCTCGTCGAGCAAGCGCGCGGATCATCCCCGCCGTTCACACTGGCGGAGTCGCTGGCACTCCTATTGGACTCGTGGAACGCAGCCACGCGGATCTCCAGCTCGTCGGCGGTTCGACCGGGGGGCTTGCGCTGGCGTGGAGGCTGGCCGTCCCCGCCGGGGTCGCCCGTCCCGCACGCCGCACTCGGTCGGCTCCTGGTAGTAGGCCGCATGCGGCGCGCACATGAGTACGGATGAACTCGGATCAATCCCCCGACGCGCTGCGCGCGCGATGCCACCCTAGCGCTCGCATTGCCCTCCACCGCCCGCAGGACGATTGCTACGCTCCGTCGTGTTGTCCATCCAGAGCGGCCGAGCGGCCGAGGGACCCAGCCCGACGACGCCGCAGCGACCGACCGGACGGCACGGTGTAAGGCTGGGCGATGGAGGCGACGGTAATGATCTCGCGCGGCGAATCGGCGAGCGGGCCGGAGTTCGCTCGGAGAGAGATCCGTGATCTCGTCGCGAACTGGCCGAAGCGGGATCCTGAGTATGGCTATGGGTTCTGTGGTGGGGTCGTCTGCCAGGTCTGCGGCGAGGTCGTGACGTTCACTGGTCTTGCCGCGAGCCATGGCGTCTTTCGCCATGGTGAAGCCGTCGCTGGGTGGAAAGAGGGACGGCGGCACCGGCACACCGATCACGAGCTTGCATCGCTCGTCGAGCGCGTCGAGCGCTTCTGTGAGATTTGCCGTTGCAGCCTCCCCCTCGACAAGATGACCAGGAACGGACTGGGGTGGCACTGCCCTCGATGCGGCAGCGCGATGCGCGAACTCGCGCCGGACGTTGATCCGAGAGAGCTGGTGCGGGCATTGCTGCGCCGTCGATGGGAGCACGCATTCCGACGGCCGCGATGATGTAGACCTCCATCGCGATCGTGTTGATCGGCGGCGCGAATTCGACCGTTGACGTGCTCAGGGATCCGCATCGTGCGCAAGCTGTTCGCTGGCCTCCCCAACCGGACGATCGAGGGTTCGCGATGCATCGGCCCGCAGACCGGCAAGGTCGCCTGCACGAAGCACATGAATAAGATCGATTGGGTTGTGCTTGTCGCACCCGCCGCGTCATAACCCCTCGAAGTCCTCCGGTCCTTTATCCGTCGCCGTCCCGTCAGGTTGGTCAGTGCCCTCTCGGCGCCGGTCCTTCAGCGTTGTCCTGCTCGTTTACACGATGACCCGGAAGACCGGGTTCCGGTTCTATCCGACTGGAGAGAACGGGTCGCCCGACACTTCCTCGGCACCGATGACGGGCTCACCTGGCATCGGCTTCTACATCGTGATCGTCGGAGCGACCGTCGCGGGCCACTAAGCGCTCCAGCTCGTTCTGACTCCGACGGTGTAGCTGCCCGGTCGGACCTGCGCACACGGCGTCCACTGCTCCTCCGCGGCGGCCTTCCTGCGGTCAGAGTCCGCAGCCGGACAAGTCATTTGTGAGACAGCGCCAAATGTGTCGGATCATGATCGGATGACTACAGTTCTCCACACTCGGATAGCGACGGAGACCCGTGACCGTCTCCGCGCACACGCCGCAGATATAGGTCGCACACTCTCGGCTGAGTCGCGAATCTGGCTTGAGGCGGGTGCTGCATTGGCTGCGTATGCCGCGACCGTCGGCCCGCAGGGTGCGCTCTCAGTGCCCGACCCTGCGGAGCTGGAGGAAATGCGCGCCAGCGCCCTCGATCAGCTCCGACTGACCATGGCGCGCGCCTTGCCGACCGCTGTCGCCCCGGACGTGCTCGCGGGCGCGTTCGCACGCAGCGTGAACTAGCCCCCAAGAAGGAGCCGCCCGGCGAGGACCGAGCGGCGAAAACCAGCTCCTACGAAAGAAGAAGCAAGACATGTCCACAGTACAGACCCCCACGGACGCGAGCAAACCCGGCGTCTGGATCGTAGGAAACGTGTACATCTTCGATCGCGCCGACGCCGACACCGCGTCCACGGCGATACGCCAGCCGATCCGACGGTTCCGACCATCGGTGCCCGCACCAGCGCCACAACACCCGCGCGTGCGCTCACAGCACCGGCCACGCAACCGCGCGCGCCGACGACACGCACCGACGCGCGGCTCGCCTGACGACCCTGATCCGGACGGGCGCCGCGACGCTTGCCGGGGGCCCGATGGGCCTCCCGCAGCCAGCGCCGCCCTCACGAACACGCTCAACCTGCCCAAGCAGATGATCGACGGCTACACCGACCAGGTCCGCTCGGTCATCCGCAAGGCCGTGTTGCCGCTCGAAACCGAAACAGTCGGTGCCGACCGCTTCGGCTCTCGCGACGGTGTTCGGCCCGAGCCCGGTGGGGTGGAGCGATGACGGCCCCTAACGGCGCCCTCCGAGCCGTGATCGAGAAGGCGAAGGCAGAGACCGGGCTAGGACTGGGCGGTCTGACGGTTATGTCGATCAACCGCGACCCCTACCGGCTTGACACGCCAGCTAACCACATCATCGGCGCGTGGCTCGCCGAGCACGCTGAGCGTCACGAAGGCGACGATCCCGAGTCCACGATCCACTTGCGCGCACTTCACTACAAGATCGTCAGCAGCGAAGTACTCAAGCCGGACGGCGAGCCATACCGGAACGTAGATGCGGACTGGGAATGGATGGAGAAAGCGGCGAAAGCCGCTCGCTGGCTCGGCTACATCCCGTTCGATCGCATCCACGACGCGCGCAACTCCGAGCCGATCGTCAGCATCTGGACACCACCGGACCCGACGCCCTACATCAGCACCGAGGTCGAAGTGGACATCCCGGAAGACGTGCGTCCGACGGTCAACGTCTACGACTTCCGCGGCACGCAGCCATGGAAGCTCGTGATCTTCGGCGAGAAGACGTCACCGGAGCCGGTGGTCGCGCCGATCGCCGAGCACTTCGGCGCCGACTTGTATCTCCCCTCGGGGGACATCAGCGACACGCTGCTGCACCAGATCGCCAAGACCGGCGCTGAGGACGGCCGACCGATGGTCGTGCTGACGTTGAGCGACTGCGACCCGTCCGGCTATCACATGCCCATCACGATCGGCCACAAGCTCCGTGCGCTCCGGGACTCTCTCTACCCGGAGTTGAGTTTCGAGGTCCATCGGGCTGCTCTTATGCCCGAGCAGGTGCGAGGGCACGATCTGCCGTCCACGCCCCTAAAGGAGTCCGAGAGCCGCGCGGACAAGTGGCAGGAAGCGACTGGGCTCAAACAGACTGAGCTTGACGCCGTCCTGGCGCTGCAGCCCGACCTGATGCGGGACATACTCCTAGGAGCAGTAACACCGTTCTTCGACAGCACGCTCGCTCAGCGGGTCGCAACGGCGCGCCGCGAGTGGCTGAGCGAAGCGCAAGCCGCTCTGGTCGATCAACTCGACCCGCAGGAGTTGTTGCGGATCGAGCGCGAAGCCGAAGAGAAGCTCGCCGAACTGCGCGAGGAGATCGACGCGATCAACGACGCGCTACAGATCGACGTTGATCCCGAGACGCTGCCACAGATCGTGATCCCCGAAGCCGAGATCGACCCGCCAGACGGGACGCCGGTGACGGACTCAGACTGGACGTTCGCCGAGCACATCGAGCGGCTGCTCCGCGCCAAGGAGTACGAGGAGGGCGACTCGTGACCGCCCGCGACCGCGACCTGAAACGCGACACGGCCCGGTGGTCAAGCCGGGCCGTGTCAAAGACCTCTCCGGGCGAGGAGGTGCGCCGCTGCTGCCAAACGCGTGGCGATCGCGACCGTGATGGGGAATTTGCTGACCACCACCATCGTGATCGCGTGAGGACTGCGGCATGAGCAGCTACAGCGCGATCCCTGCCGAGCTTCGAGCGCTTGACCACTGGCTTGTGTGGCGTTACGAGGTGCGAGGAGGCAGGCGGACGAAGGTGCCCTACGACGCTAAGCACCCGCGACGCCGAGCCAGCTCAACCAACCCAGCAACGTGGTCGTCGTTTGAGACCACGGTTGAGGCGGCGCAGTGGTCCGACACCGACGGAATCGGCTTTGCGGTTGAAGGGACCGAGTACGTCGCCGTCGACCTCGACGGTTGCGTCAACCAGCACGCCGAGCCCCACCAGGCTGCGATTGAGATCATCGACGAACTCGATAGCTACACGGAGATCTCGCCATCGGGAAGGGGCCTGCGGATCGTCGTACGCGCGGCGCTGCACAGCGAGCGCAACAGCACCAAGGGGACTCCGTGGGGCGACGAGTTCGCCGTGTTCGCTCGCGGCAAGTACCTCACCCTAACGGGCGATGTCTTCGGCGAGCGAGGCGAGATCCGCGAGCGCCAACAGCAGCTTGATCGAGTCGTGCTTCGGATGCTCCCGGCACGGCGAACATCGCACCCGCCGACGGGAGCGTTCTCACCGACCGACGAGGAGGTGATCAGTCGAGCATTTACCTCCAAGAGCGGACGCAGGATCCAGGCGCTCTACAACGGCGACTCGAACGAGTACGACTCACCATCAGAGGCAGACTGCGCGCTCGTCGCCGCGCTTGCCTTCTACTTCTACAGCCAGGACGAGGAACAGCTCGCGCGAATCCTGCGCGGGTCGGCGCGCGCGAGAGAGAAGCTGAACCGCGAGGACTACGTCCAGAGAACAGTCTCGAAGGCGGTTGAGATATGCGCGGAGTCGTACGACTGGTCGCGGACCGCCCAAGCCCCCGGCGCGGCAGGTGGAGGGAGGCTAGGCAGCGGAAAGACCGCGCTCCCTGAGCGACCGGGACGCCGCGTCGAGCTGACACCCGCACGGAGCATCCGCTCCGAGCGCGTCCGTTGGCTATGGCGTGACCGCCTGCCGCTGCGTAGCCTGTCCGTCGTCGCGGGCGAGAAGGGGCTCGGCAAGAGCATCCTCACGAACGCTCGCCTGGTGGCGGAGGTGACGCGCGGCACCCTCCTCGGCGAGCTGTTTGGGCAACCGGTTGATGTGCTCGTGTGCACCGCCGAGGACGACTGGGCGTCCGTCGTCAAGCCGCGGCTGATGGTTCACAACGCTGACCTCAACCGGGTACACCGCGTCGCTGTCCGCGACGACGCCGGTCAGCCGCTGCTGACTCTCCCCGATGATGTGCAGCAGCTTGAGGCGCAGATAGAGCTGTTGCGCGCGTCCGGGCGAGTCGTCGGGATGTTCGTGCTCGACCCGATCGGTGCGTTCCTGTCGCAGTCCACCGACACGCACCGGGACGCGTCGGTGCGTCGCGCGCTCGCGCCGCTCGCCGCGATGGCCGAGAACCTCGACCTGGTCGTGCTCGTCGTCGCGCACCTGACGAAGGACGAAAGCTCACGGCTGATCAACCGGGTGTCAGGTGCCGGTGCGTTCGTGAACGCCGCCCGTTCGCTGCTCGTGCTCGCGAGAAGCCCCGACGATCCCGACGGTGAGCAGGGCCGCGAACGGGTGCTCGTGCATGTCGGCAGCAATTGGGGCCAGTACGCGCGCTCACTCGGGGCGTACGTCGACTCTCGCGAGCTCGATCTTGATGACGGCTCGCGCGCTGGCGTCGGCTATCTCCAGATCACCGGCGAGTGCGACATCGGCGTGGAAGACCTTCAGCGCGGACGCGACGAGAACGGCGGCACGGACATGGAGGAGGCCATCGGCGCCGCGCTGAAGGACGGGCCGAGGCCGAGCCGCGAGGTCAAGGCGCAGATCATGGCCGAGGTCAATTGCGGCAAGCGGACGGTCGAGCGCGCGGCCGAGCGTATGCGTGAGATCGGCGAGCTTCTGATCGACTCTGGAGGCTTCCCGAGGATGACGACGTGGGCGCTTCACAGTCGCGACAGCGAGCCCTCACGCAGTCGCGCCACCAGCGAGAGCACAGTCGCGCCATCTACGAACACCCGGAGTGGCGTGACTGACAGTTTCGCCGTCGTTACTGAGGATTCGGCCTCCAGTGGCGCCAGTGGCGACTGTCTAGAGAGCGCTGTCGCGACTGCGCGAGTAGATCGCATCCGTGCAGCGGCACAGGCCGTCACCTGCTGCTGCGCCGACGGCGGTGAGCGGGGTGACGACGGACGCTGCGGACGGTGCTACGGGCGAGTTGGACCGATCGAGTACCAGGACGGGGGTGCGGCGTGAAGGCCAGCAGACCGCGCCCGTTCCCAGGGTCGTGCTCACACGCGAGGAGGTCGTCGGCCGCCACCCTCAGCACGGGTGCGATCACGATCGGGAACACGTTCGGCAGCGTGATCACTGGCGTCCGCCCGTGGACGGGGATGTCGTGACGCCGACCACGCTCATCCCGTCTCCGACTACCAGCGGTCACCGCGTCTGTGCGGCCTGCGCCGCTGGCGTTGACCGGATTACGGCGGGACGCCCGTGTTTGCGGCGGTTCCTGTCGAGCCGCATTGAGCCATTCCCAATGCGAGAAGCCGACGAGGCGGTTCTGGGCTGCCTACGCGCTCGTGGGACGCGCCAGAGGCGCACACAGGCGCACCAACGGAGATTCCAGCTACGTCGGGAGAGGGAGGTGATGGGCCAGACGCAAGATGGAGCGCTAGCCCGTGCGCTGGTCCTGTCGCTCGACGACGAAGCACTTGATCTCCTAGTCGATCGGCTGGCACCGCGTATCCAGGAGCGACTCCGCGACCGAGCCGATAGGGACATTTCAGACGAATGGCTCGACTCGAAGCGAGCTGCCGCCTACCTGGGCGTGTCCGTGAACGCGATCCACAAGCTCACTGCCGCGCGCACGATCCCGTTTGAGCAGGACAGCCCCGGCTGCAAGTGCTGGTTCCGACGCGCTGAGTTGGATCAGTGGCGACGCGGTGGTTGAGCTGATGGTGGGGAATGCGCCGATCCTGATCAGTACGTCGGTGACAGCACGTACTGATCGATGTCGAGGCGATGAAATGTCGCTTCCACTTCGCTTCCATGTACTTCGAAATACGCAAGTTTCCGGCGATTTCAGCCCGACGCCTTGCTGCGCCAGTATGGGGTTGAGTACGCTCGGATTACCAACAAAGTGGCTCGGCGGTGCGCGAACACCCCGAGCCGTGGCCCACGGAGGTGTAGCTCCATGAGCGAGCAGAACCCTATTCCTCGCCGCGTGCGCGTCGAGCCCAACATCTACTATCGCCTCGACGCCAACGGACGGAAGGTGTTCGAGGTCGGCTTCCGCGACTCGACCGGTCGCCAGCGCTGGAGCAGAGTGGACGGGGGTATCACCGCCGCGAGGACGATCCGCAACGACGTACTCGCGCGCAAAGGCAAAGGGGAGAGGGTGCAGCCCAATCCGAAGCTCCGGTTCGGCGCCGCCGCCGACGCCTGGCTTGGCGGTCAAGTTGCCGATCTCCGACCAGCAACGCAAGCCACGTACGCGAACGCGGTCGAGACTCACCTGCGGCCCCGGTGGGGGCGGCGACGGCTCGACTCGATCACAGTCGAGGAAGTCGCCGCGCTAGTGCGTGAGCTGCGCGCGAGCGGCAAGGCCGAGTGGACGATCGCCGGGATCGTCACGGCGGCGAACAGGATCTTCAAGTTCGCCAAACGCGGGTGAACTGGCATGGCCTGAACCCGGTTGCCGAGCTAGAGGGTGGGGAGCGCCCAAAGGTGTCTGCGGCGGCGAGGAGGCCGATCTTCCACGGCAAGGAGTTGGAGCAGACGCTCGCGGCGGCGCATGAGCCGTTCAAGACCTTGTTCGCTCTCGGATCGGTGACCGGTGCACGCATGAGCGAGTGCCTTGGCCTTGTGTGGTCTGATCTGAATATCGGCGATCTTGATGCTGCTGAGGTGCATTTCGATCATCAGGTTGATCGGCAGGGACGGCGGCAGCCGTTGAAGACCGAGGAGTCGCGACGAACGGTCGAAATTCCCCGCCAGCTCGCCGCTATGGTCGTGGCGCACAAACTCAGGAGCACCGACACGAGCCCCACCGGGTTCGTGTTCGCCACTCGGTCAGGACGCCCGATCCAGCAGCGCAACGTCGGCCTCGCACTACGGCGTGCGCAGCGGCTGGCAACAGATGACAAGGGTCGCCCGACGTTCCCGATCCTTCGTGAACGGGACGAGCGGAGCCAGCTCGTGCGCATTCAACCGAGTGTGTCCTGCCCACTTTCCACAGCTTCAGGCACTCGATGGCATCCGAGGCCGTCGCCGCCGGTGAGTCCGCTGAGGAGATCTCGTGGCAGCTGGGGCACAAGAACAGCATCATTACCCGCGCCGTCTACATCCAAGAGGTCAAGAGCGCAGAGCGGACCGCCCGGCGGCGCGCAAGGATGGAGGCGCGCTATGGAAGCGTCTTAGAGGCAGCGACGGTCACCGAAACACGCCCCGACGGCACTTCACTCGCGGACGTTGGCGAGATGAACGGCTAAGCACTAACGACGTCGCTCGTGCGGCTCAGGGATCCGCGTGGACGATCAGGTTCAGCGCTGGGATCGACTTGAACCGAGAGCGGTACGTATAGGTCCAAGCGTTAGCTCTTCTTCTGCTTGCTCGCAGATGAAGATTGCTGGCTTGTCTTCTTTCTCGGCTTTCGCACTTTTGAGGTTGTGAGCGGGATGCGGACGCGGCCGGGATGGCCATGTTGGGGGCGGTCGTTGTGAGCGGTCTGGGCGGCTGAGTGGGCGCGCCGCGGAGGTGCGGGGAAGGAGCATCGGCGGCTTCCTCGAAGCGGTGGGTTGTTCAAGACCATTTCCGCGTCGGGTGGGAGGCCCGTTCGCGGCCGCCCATGGGGGTTGCCGCCGATGCTCTGCGTCCCATCTTCGCTGGATGAGCTTCTGCTCCTGTTCGCGCCATGTTTTTCTCGCCCGACGTTTCAGACCTTCAGGGCGATGGTTGTTGGCCAGATCTCGCAGACGTCGCTGCGTACCGTCTGCGGGATGCTGGTCGGTTCGAGGCTCTCCGGGGTCTGGCATCACGCCCGCGCGCACCGGTTCTTCAGTTGGGCGGCCTGGTCGGTCGATGAGCTTGGGTGCAGGGTCGCGGAGCTGATCGTCGAGCGGCTGCTCGGGCCGCAGGAGCCGCTCGTAGTGCCGGTCGATGACACGTTGACCAAGCGACGGGGGCGCAAGGTGTTCGGCTGCTTCTGGCATCACGACGCGACCGCCAACAGCCACAAGGGATCGGTCGCGTGGGGCAACAACTGGGTCACCGCCGGGATCAACGTCAAGCTGCCGTTCCTGAAGCGGACCGTCTGTCTGTTGGTGCTGTCGCGCCTCTGGCTCCCGCGCCGCAAGGAGATCCCGAAGGGCAAGAGCGACCCGGAACGCCCCTCAAAGCCCCAGCTGGCAAGCGAGATGCTGTGCCTGCTCGCCAAGCAGTTCCCGGCTCGCAAGATCCACGGCGTCGGCGACGCCGCCTACGCCTCGGGCACGTTCGCGGGCCTGCCGGAGAACGTGACCATCACCTCCCGACTGCGCTCAGACGCTGCTCTGAATCAGCTGGCCCCGCCCCGACCGCCCAAAGGGCAGCGCAAGCAGGGCCGGCCGCCGGAGAAGGGACCACAGCTACCGAAGCTTGATCAGATCGCGACCGACCCAGCCACCCAATGGGTCAAGACGACCGTCTGCCGCTACGGCAAGACCGAGCAAGTGATGGCCCACGCGTTCCAATGCCTGTGGTACAAGGCGTTCGGCTCCCAGCCCGTCCAGGTGGTGCTGATCCAGGACATCACCAAGCCCTCCGGCTACGAGCTGGCGCTGATCTCAACCGACCTGCAGGCGAGCGCTGCGCAACTGATCGAACGCTACGCCGAGCGTTGGCCGACTGAGGTCGCCTACGAGGAAGGCAAGGAGCTGGCAGGCGTCGGCGAGGCCCGCAACCGTACCGAGAAAGCCGTCCAGCGAACCGTCCCGTTCCAATTTCTTTGCATGACCCTGACAATCGTCTGGTACGCGCTCGCAGGCCACCATCCCGACGACGTCAACGAACACCGCCAACGCTCACCCTGGTACCTCACCAAGACCACACCATCGTTCGCCGACATGCTCGCCAAGCTCCGCCGCGTGATCATCGCCAGCCAATTTCACCCAGGTCAAGGGTCCACGCCCACACCCCGAGAAATCGCGAGCGTCCAGGAAGCGTGGGCCGCTGCCGGACTCTGAACTGCGAAAGCCGAGTTCTTTGTGACGTAGCTTCCGCTCGACGCGGCACGCTGTAGCCAAACAGACCCAGATCGGACCTGGGTCGCCGCGTGCTTCACAGCACGCTCTCGCGCTGCACGATCAGCCATAGTCGCCTCCTGTTTCGGGTTCAAGCACCCGTCTCTCCTGCTATTTTATCGCCAACGTCGGACGTCGCGGTCGAGCTGAGCTTCTGCTCGTAGTGGTCGAGCGCGAGCAGCTCCCTTTGCCGGTACGCCGCGAGGACCGGTCGCAGGTGTTCCGGCTCAAGGTCTGGGATGACCGGCTGAGCAGACGGTTTGTCGAACTCCTGCACGAAAGCTTCGCTGTTCTTCGCGCGGTACATGTCCGAGGCGCTCGCGGGCGGCAGCATCAAACGCCTGTAGGTATCGGCGCGGCGCGACGCCGACGAACGGTTCGAAGCTGACCCGGCCGTCGGCGGTGGTGCTGGCTATGGTCAGTGCGTCGCCGTGGAGTTCTTCTGCTCTGCTCTTTGGATAGGGCGAGATGTACACGACGCGCTCTATCCCCGCGGCGACGATGTGCCGCGCGCAGGTATGGCACGGGAACGTCGTCACGTACAGCGTCGCACCTTCGACGGCGACTCCGCGCCGCGCGGCATCGAGTAGCGCGTCCATTTCGGCGTGTACCGCGCGTCCGTACTCGGTCAGATCCCGAAGCGATCCCTTGCCGATGGATTCACTGAAGAAGTTGGCGAGCTGATCGATCATCGGCCCACTACGCTTCGCCGCTTCCTTGCCGGATGCTGCAACCACAGCCTCGTTGAGGCGTTGCTTGATCCGGCTCACGACGTCGTCGGCGATTCGCTCCTGGTACTTACGATTCGTGTCGCGGTCGCTGAACCGGAATTCGCGATGGTCTGCCTCATCCGCGTCTTCCTCCCAGTGAGACCCGCCTCCAGGCTTCGCCACCTCGTTCGTCCCGAGCGCAAGGACTGCTCCGCCGGGGCTGCAGATCGCGGCTCCGACTTGGCGGCCAAGCTCGGCCGAGCGTAGCGCGGCTCCTTGCGCCGCAAACTGAGCAAACTCGTCCCTTGTCGGCGTGCGAAACGGCTGCCCGAACAGTATTTCGAGCGTCCGTTCAACATGGCGGCGAGTCGAGCGCTCGTCGGTTGCGTCGACGAAGAAGTCGGCTTGCTGGAACGTCCCGACGACATCCTGACCGCCGTCGACTTGCTCAGCCCAATCACGCTCGATCAGCTCTTCCGGTTGGTGAGACCAGGTCGTCGGATCATTCGTCCGGCGCGAGCTGCGTATCTCGGCCGTTAGATGCTGAAGCCGCTTTTCGTCAGGGGAGTAGGCCGCTATGAGAACGAAACGCGAGCCGTACACGGCGCGAAGTGTTTCAACCTCATCCTGTGTCTTCAGCGAGCGCAGGATGTAGACGTGTCGGCTCAGGCTCGCGGGTACCGAGGGCTCATTCTGGGTTGCGGACGTGGCTTGAATCTCGTACTCGGCTTTGCTCTCGCGAATCGCGGCGATGTCGCTGATCGCGCAAAGTGCGAGAGCGTCACCTGCCTGCCACTGGTGGCGCAGCGCGTCGCCCGCCGACATCGCGGCATACAGCCGCTCGTCGAACGGCAGTGCATTGAAGTCTTCGGAACCGCTCAACTCGATGAGATAGTCGCTCAGCCTGTGGACTGATGACGTGAATCCGTACTCGTTCAGCTCCGTCTCCAGCTCGTTCAGCACCATGTCGACGTTCGTTCCCAGGGGGCAGACGAGCGCGATCACCAGCTCAGTGTCGTCGCCGCGGGTCATAGGCACCATTCAACCACTGGTTCTCGATTGATCGGGGCTCTGAGGCTCTCCACCCGTGGAAGCGAGATGGAAGCGGCAAATGGCAGGAGCCCGCGGCACAGGCTCCTGCGGGAACCGTGGCCGCGCCGCAAACGCTCATACCCGTGACGGATGACAGCAGGTGGCGACATCCTGGGATCGATAAGCGAGTAAGGGGTTAACACTCCTTCGCGGGTTCGAATCCCGCCCTCTCCGTCTGTCTGTCTGTCTGTCTGTCTGTCTGTCTGTTGTCTTTTCTTTCTTTTTCCCTTTCTTCTTTCTGGCCTGTCTGTCCAAATTTCCGCGTCACGAATCCCTCCCGGTGGCGACGCTCAGCCGCCCGGCACGAGCTGATCCACGACGGTCCGCGGTCCCGCGGACGCTGCCACCCGACAGGGTCTGCGAGGAGCGCGACGCTCGCGGGCTCCGACGGTCCGCGCGCAGGCCGCGGCACGCTCGTGATCCCCCCGAGGCGATCGTGCTCGAGCCGTTCGCCGGGCGCCAAGGCAGTCGTCGACGTGCGCGAGCTCACGCATTCTCACGCGACCCCGATCTAGTGGAACGAAGCATTCCGCTCTGGCAGAGCCTGCACGGAACAGACCGATCCGTTCCAACCTCTGTGTCATGCCCGATAGCGAAAGGACCCTCATGGATTGGAAGCTCGAACTCGTTGCCGTCCCCGTCACCGACGTCGACCGTGCGAAGGCGTTCTACACCGAGCAGCTCGGCTTCAACGCCGATCACGATCATCAGGTCAGCGACGAGATGCGGTTCGTGCAGCTGACGCCCCCTGGGTCCTCTTGTTCGATCGCGATCGGCACGGGGATCATGGAGACGACGCCGGGATCGGTGCAGGGTCTGCAGCTCGTGGTCTCGGACATCGAGGCCGCGCGCGACCACCTGGCAGAGAACGGCGTCGAGGCCAGCGAGATCCAGGGCTTCCCGTGGGGCCGGTTCGTGTTCTTCAGCGACCCTGACGGCAACGGCTGGGCCGTCCAGCAGATCCCGTCGCGCGGCTGACGCACCGATCCGTGGACGATCGACGGGCCGCACATGTCGGCCCGAGACGGGTCGTCCTCGATCGGTGCGGCGGCGGGGAGCTCGACGTCGACGTTGTGCGGACGATTGATGACCGCGACGGACTGGCCCGGCTTTGTCTGGAGCTTCGACGCAACGCTCATCCGTCCGGCGGATTCTCCCAGAGCTCGGCGCGCGGCCTGTTTGGCTGCCCGCCGCTTAGCGCTTCTGCGGCGCGGTCCCGAAGATGTGGTCCCAGAACGGGGCGCTGACGCCGTAGCCGCGCTCGTGGTTCTGGAAGTGGTGGCGCATGTGCAGCTCGCGGAGGCGCTTGCCGAGTACGGTCGTCGGCCGGTGATGGTGCACGTGGTAGTGCAGCATGTCGTAGAACAGGTAGCCGCTGAGGAAGCCCGCGCCGAACGGCAGGAACGCCGGGCTGCCGAGCACGAGGTAGAAGACCCACACGAACAGCGACGCAAGCGGGATGCTCACCGACGGCGGCATCACGAGGCGCATCGGGTCGTTCGGGTGGTCGTGGTGGACGCCGTGGATGATCCAGTGCAGGCGCGCCCCGATGCCCTCCTCCGGCTCGAAGTGGAAGACGATCCGGTGCAGCCAATACTCGGTCAGCGTCCAGAACAGGTAGCCGCCGAGGATCCAGGCGGGCGTCGCCCAGCCAGCCCCCTGGATGAAGCCCTCGACCACGCAGGAACACGATCACCGGACCGAACAGGATCGGCGGCACCGCGGGATGCACGCGCGACAGCTTGTCGAGCAGATTGGACTCGAACATGCGCGGCGACGCGCGGAGCACCTCGCTGCGGCTGAGGCCCTCGAGGTCTTCTGCTGGGCGAACGCCATCGACCAAATATAGCCCGCCCGTCGCGTCGAGCGGGGCGATCTCGACGTTGGTGAGGGGGAGGAACGAGCGCTCGGAGGCGCCGAGGTGTCGGTCAGCGGTGCGATGCTTGGACCGATGGGCGATGCACACCCCGCCTGGTGGTCGATGCGCCGCGCTCAGAACCTCAAGCCCGCGACCTACCGCTGCCCGCTGTGCGGCCGCCAGCTGCCGGCGCTGAGCGAGCACATGCTGATCGTGCCCGAGGGCGACGCGAGCCGCCGCCGGCACGCGCACACCGCTTGCGTGCTCGCGGCGCGCGAGGCGGGCCGCCTGCCGACGCGGGACGAGTGGCTGAAGACGCAGCCGCGACATCTCGGAGAGCATCTGGCGCTAGCGGTCTCGCAACGAGCTATGGCTCCGCGACGATGGCTCAAGCTCGCGACTGGCTGAACACCGGCTACTGGGCCGGAGGACCGCCGCCCGGGCGCGGCCGAGTCGGTCCGCGAGGCCGAACGGCTCGGATTTGACTCGGTCTGGACCGCCGAGGCGTACGGCTCGGACGCGCTGATGCCGCTCGCGTGGTGGGGCGCCTCGACCGAGCGGATCAAGCTCGGCACGGCGATCGTGCAGATCTCCGCGCGCACCCCAGCGGCGACCGCGATGGCGGCGATGACGCTCGACCACCTATCGCGGCGGGCGCCTGATCCTCGGGCTCGGCGTCTCCGGCCCGCAGGTCGTCGAGGGCTGGTACGGCCAGTCGTTCGCCAAGCCGCTCGCGCGGACGCGCGAGTACATCGGGATCCTGCGCGACATCTGGGCGCGCGCAGGGCCCGGTCACAAACGACGGCCCCCACTACCCGCTGCCGCTTCCCGGACGGGACCGGTCTGGGCAAGCCGCTGAAGTCGAGCATCCACCCGCTGCGGGAGGACATTCCGATCTACCTCGCCGCCGAGGGGCCGAAGAACATCGCGCTCGGCCGCGCGAGCTCTGCGACGGCTGGCTGGCGCTGTTCTACTCGCCCCACCACGACGACTTCTACCGCGAGGCGCTGACGAGGGACTCGGCGCCCGACGCCCGGCGCACGGAGAGTTCGAGGTCGCGGCGACCGTGCCGCTGATCGTGACCGACGACATCGAGCAGGCGGCCGATGCGGTGCGGCCGATGTACGCGCTCTACTTCGGCGGGATGGGCGCGAAGAACGCCAACTTCCACGCCAACGTCGCGATCCGGATGGGCTACGAGGCTGAGGTCGCCAAGATCCAGGAGCTGTACCTGTCCGGCCACAAGGACGAGGCGGCCGCCGCGGTCCCGACCAAGCTGATCGAGCAGCTGACGCTGATCGGCCCGAAGGACAAGATCCGCCACGACCTCGAGGCGTGGCGCGAGTCGATCGTCACCACGCTGCTGGTCGGCGGCGACGGCGACCCTGCGGACCGCGGCGGAGCTGGTGCTGGGCTGATAGGCGGTCCGGAGCCGGGCAGCGGGCCGTGGGGACCGGTCGGGCGCACATTGCGCGCAGCGCGCGTGCGCCCGAGTGGCGGCAAGCCTGCTACGCGTCGTGGTACAGCGCGAACTCCCACGGGTGCGGGCGCATCCGGATCGCGTCGACCTCGGACTCGCGCTTGTAGCGGATGTAGGCCTCGATCAGCCCGTCGGTGAACACGTCGCCGTCGATCAGGAAACTCGTGATCGGCTTCGAGCGCATCGAGCGAGCGCCTCGAGCGACGAGGGGACGGTGCCCGATGTTCGCCAGCTTCTCGGCGGGCAGCTCGTAGATGTCGGCGTCGAGCGGCTCGCCCGGGTCGAGCTGGCGCTTGATTCCGTCAAGTCCGGCCATCATCAGCGCGCTGAACGCGAGGTACGGGTTCGCGGTCGGGTCGGGCGAGCGGAACTCGATCCGCTTGGTCTTCGGCGCCTCGTGGTACATCGGCACGCGCACGCAGGCGGAGCGGTTGCGGGCCGAGTAGACGAGGTTGACCGGCGCCTCGTAGCCGGGCACGAGTCGGCGGTAGGAGTTGGTCGTCGGCGCGCAGAACGCGAGTAGCGCCGGCGCGTGCGTCAGCAGGCCCGCGATGTAGTGCTTGGCGAGATCTGACAGGTGCGCGTAGCCGCCCTGGCCGTACATCAGCGGCTCGCCGTCCTTCCACAGCGACTGGTGCACGTGCATGCCCGACCCGTTCTCCTCGAAGATCGGCTTGGGCATGAAGGTCGCGGTCTTGCCGGCGGCCGCGGCCGTGTTCTTGACCACGTACTTGTAGATCATCATCTGGTCGGCCATCTTCAGCAGCGGCTGGAAGCGCATGTCGATCTCGCCCTGGCCGCCCGAGGAGACCTCGTGGTGGTGGAACTCGCAGCGGATCCCGAGCGACTCCATCGCGGCGACCATCTCGCCGCGGAGGTTCGCGAGCGAGTCGGCGGGCGGGACCGGGAAGTAGCCCTCCTTCTGGCGCAGCTTGTAGGCCAGGTTCGGCGCTGGCGCCGGCCGGCCGGCCGGTGTTCCAGAAGCCCTCGGCCGAGTCGATCTCGTAGAACGCGCGATGCTCGACCTGCTCGTAGGCGATGTGGTCGAAGACGAAGAACTCGGCCTCGGGGCCGAAGTACGCGACGTCGGCGATCCCGACTTGCACCAGGTGCCGCTCGGCCTTCTGGGCGACGAAGCGGGGATCGCGCGCGTAGGGCTCGCCGAGTACCGGATCGGCGATCGAGCAGATCAGCGACAGCGTCGCGCCGCGTGTAGTACGGGTCGATGAACGCGGTGGTCGGATCGGGGATCAGCAGCATGTCCGACTCGTGGATCTCCTGAAAGCCGCGGATCGAGGAGCCGTCGAACCCGAGGCCGGACTCGAAGTCGCCGGCGTCGAGCGCGCTGAGCGGCAGCGTCATGTGCTGCCAGGTGCCCGGGCAGGTCGACGAACTTCAGGTCGACCATCTGGACGCCGCGCTCGGCGGCGAACTCGAGCACCTCGGCCGCGCGTCTGGGCGCCGGCCGCCGCCGCTGTCTGCGCGCTTCTGCTGTTGTCACCCTTTCTGCTCCTTCTTCGAACTTGTGAGGCGCGAGCCTACTCGCGTTGTGGCGCGGTCGCTTGTCGGCCGCGAGTATCTGATCAGCCTTCAGGCCCAGGCTAAGGCGCTCGCGCCCGTCGGACTCGTACGGCGAGAGGCCGGAGACCTCATGCACGCGAGAGAGCCGGTAGCCGACCGTGTGGCGGTGCAGGCTCATCGCCTCCGCGGTCTCGGTCGTCGAGCCGTGATGCGGCGAGAAACGCCTGCAGCGTCGCGACGCAGCTCGGTGTCGTGCTCGGCGTCGTAGGCGACCGAGCGGCGCGATCGTGCGCTCGCGCAGCAGCTCGAGCTCCTCGCGGCTCGCGCAGCAGCACGCCGATCAGCAGCCGGTAGGTCTCCTCCTGGCCCGGCAATCGACGCCGCGGTCTGGCGCGCGAGCTCGACGAGCAGCTCCGCCTCGCGCAGCGCCTCGTGCAGCGCCGCCGGATCGCGGCGGGGCGCCGACACGCCGACCTCCATGCCCGCGCGCTGGAGCCCGGTCGCGACGAGCGTGCGGCGACCTCGTCGGCGCGGTCGCGGCGGACGAGCGGCACCAGCCCGAGGACCCGCCCGCCGCCGACGTCGCCGAGCAGACCGACTGGATGCGGCGGCAACGCGCTCGTCGCGGCTCGCGCTGGCTGCCGGGCTTGCGCGCACGATTGCCACAGCGCCCGACGCAAGGTCGAATCCAAGCCGTCCGGCCTGCGCCAGCGACGCCTGCGACGTCGGCGGTCGGCCCGGCGCCGAGCGCCCGCAGCAGCGCGCGCCGTGACTCTTCGAGATCACCCTCGCTGGCCTCGCGCATCAGCGCTGTCACCGCGGCGGCGGCGGCCGCGCCTTCCAGCCAGGCCCGCTCCTCGCGGCAAGTCGGCGCCGCGCCGACCGCGGCGACGATCCCCACGATTTCGCGGCCGATCCGGATCGGGACCGAGTCGGCGACGCATCGGCGGCCGCTGTGCTAGCTTCGGCCTGGGTCGCCGCTGATCACCGCGGCCGCGTGCTCGACGATCACGCGGATCTCCTCGGGGCGAGCCGCGTCGGCGGGGCACACGACCGGTGCGCCCAGCGACGGAAGCGCGATCACGACCGGCCGGCCGAGCGCCTCGGCGGCGGAGCCGGCGACGCTCTGCAGGTCGTCGCCGGCGACCGCACCCGAGACCATCGTCAGCGGGGTGGCTCGGGGGGCGGGGTCTGCCGCCCCCCGAGCGTCTCCCGACGTTGCCGCTGCTGTGCAGCGAGCCGCGCGCGCTGGATCACGGCAATGCCGGAACGCAGGGACTAGCTGCGTGCTGGCTCACGCCGTCGTCGGCGCCGCCTCGCCTGCGCCCGATCCAGGCGCGAGTCCGGGGATCCCACTCGGGTATCCGAGCGACGGCACGTCGGACGGGTATACCTCGTGGCCGTGTTCGGCGGTGTCGCCGATCTCCATGTTCTTCTCGGACATCCGCAGCGGGATGAACAGCCCGACGAGCTTAGCAGGACGAACGTGCATCAACGCGGTCCAGCAGATCACGAACAAGGCGGCGAAGAACTGCCACTTGAGCAGCGTCCAGTTGCCGTGGATGACGCCGGCGACGCTGCCGCCCGAGATCAGTCCGCCGTGAGGGCCTCCCGTCTTGTAGAACAGCGCCATGTTCGGGTCGGCGAAGATGCCGGTCAAGAGACCGCCGGCAAGGCCGGCGAACCCGTGCGTGTAGATCACGCCGAGGGTGTCGTCGACGTTGCGGAACGGACGCAGGCGGCTCAGGTAGTTGAGCGCGAAGTACACGATCGTCGAGGCGATCGCGCCGAGCGCGATCGCGCCCCAGCCGTTCACGTAGCCGGCCGCCGGGGTGATCGCGACGAGGCCGGTGATCATGCCGTTGACGCTGCCGATCAGCGACGGCTTGCGGCCGGTCAGGTAGTCCCAGCGCGACCCAGATCATGAATGCGACCGCCGGTGCAGAGGTTCGTATTGAGCACGGCAGCGGCCGCCGACATGTTGGACGCGTATGGGTCGCCGCCGTTGAAGCCGTTCCAGCCGAGCCACAGCAGGCCGGCGCCGACCGCCACCATCGCGACGTTGTTCGGCGCGTCGATCTCGCGGTCGCGCTGCAGTCGCGGCCCGATCACCGCCGCCGCGACGAAGCCCGCGACGCCTGCGGAGAGGTGGATCACGTAACCGCCGGAGAAGTCGACGGCGCCGTGGTGGGCGAAGAAGCCGCCGCCCCAGAGCAGGAACGCGTCGATCGCGTAGACGAACGTGCACCAGAGCGCGCACGAACGGAATCCACGCCTTGAAGTTCACGCGACCGAGCACCGAGCCGAGCATCAGGATCGGCGTGATCGCGGCGAACACGAACTGGAAGTAGACGAGCGCTCGATTTCGGGAACGCCATCGAGCCGATCAACGGGATGTTCGCCTGGTGCTGCAGTTCGGTGTGGCTGAGCACGGGCCCGGGCTTCCCGATGAAGTTCGCGAAGAAGCCGCTCGCCGAAGACGACAGCCCGTGCCACGGCGTCCCGAAGCCCATCTTGAAGGCCCACAGCACCCATACGATCAGCACGACCGCAGAACGCCGCGAACGCCAACATCATGCTGTTGATCGACCAGCGCTTCTGCATCACGCCGCCGTACAGGACGGCGAGGCCTGGGATGCTCATCAAGCCGACGAGCGTGGCGGCTGTCATCTGCCAGGCGGTGTCGCCTGAGTTCAGCCAAGTAGGTGCTTCAACTGGCATGGATCTCCTTGTCCTTGGGGGACGTGTGCGCGAGCACGATCGCGCTCGCCGAAATCAGGCCTGTGGGCCCCATCTTGTGCGGGATGTTCGTCAGCTCCCCGATGGCGCACCATGTCCGTGAGTCCAGCCATGCCCGGAACGCACTTGGACATCGGGATAAGCGATTCCCGGAACGTGCGGGTGCAGCGCTTCCGTGCGCGGTGCGGGCGGTGGCGCCAGGCAACGGCGCGGCGCAGTCGTTCGGCGTCAGTCGCCTGTCGGGCCGTGGTGGGCAGCCCGGCCTTGCGGCACTCGGCCGCTATCGAGCGCGACGCCGCAGGCGCGAACGCCCCCGCCCTCGCGGTCGAACCGCATATCGAGCGCGCCTGTGCGCCGCATCGATAGATCTCTTCCGCCCCCGTCGCCGCCGGGATCGTCACGTAGATGCAGCCGTGAGAAGAACTGCGGCCGCCGCTGCTGAACGAGATCACCAGCCCGACGACCAACGCCGCCACGGCCGCGAGCACGGCCGCGATCAGCCGCCGCTCGCGCGTAGTCAAGCGACGCCTGCGACGAATCGCCTGGGAGTGACCGGGCGGGAGAATCAGCACGCTCGAGTCTACGGTGCCGCAGAGATGGGAGTGCCGGGATCATGGCCATCGGTCCAGCGCTCGGAAGGCACGCATGGACATGAGGACAGCGGGTCGGAGCGGCGCACGAGGGTCGTGGCGGCGAGCGGATGCCCGCTCAGAATGACAGTGGCTTGTCGCTCGGAACAACCAGCACAGAGCCATTCGCAGCGTTCAGCTCCGAGCGCGCCGCGCCTGTCAGCGCAACCCGGCCCTCGGGTCCCAGGCGATCCGACAACGATCAGGTCTGCGATGCTGTCGTCGGATCCGACGATCTCGGCACCGAGCTTGCCGGCGAGCGCCCTCGCGGTGTCCTGCGCTGCGCTCCCGCCGGTGGGTGCGGACACGCTGATCGACTTGATCGCGCCTTCGCTCTGGGTTCTCAGACCGGCGGCTGCGACTGCGATCGCGACCGGGCCGCCCTCTAGCAGGTGCTGAGCCGTGTTGCCGGGTTCCGTGTGGCCAGGTGGCGTCCGGTAATCGGACCCGAACACGATCAGCGACGCGCCTTCGGCGGCGGCCAGCCGCTCGAGGCCCTCGCCGGTCGAGGCGCTCACCACCACGTGGCGGGGAGTATCCGGGGCTCCGAGCAGCGCCGCTCCCTGTTCGAGGCGGCGCTCGGCATCGTGGGCGGCGAGCTCCTCGCGCCGCGGGTCGAATTCCCGAGCGTGCCTGACGTAGGCGAGCGCCAACGAAGCGCCGCCCAGCGCGAGCATCTTGGCGAGCGCAACGGCGTCGTCGTCGTTCGACGTGCCGTCGTAGGAAACGATGATGTCTGTCATTCGGGTCGGGAATCCTGCGGTAGCCGCTGGGTGGCGGCATTGGCCCGTGGGCCAATCATTGCCGGTCGGGCCTATCCACTTGGATCTGTCTGAGGACCGGGTTCGGGTGGCGCGGCTCGGCCGGCGGGTATGCGACGATCGCAACGTGGAGCCGCCGGAGTGAGAGACGTCGCAGCTGCCGTCAACGCCGGGCTGGTGCTTGTGCTCGGTCTGCACGTCCACCACCGCTTCCACGGGCCTACGATCGACTACGCCACGCTGGCGGCGGCATCGGGAGCGAGCTGGGTCGGGATCCCGGGCCCCGGCGAGCCCGTCCTGATCGCGGCCGCGGTGCTCGCCGCCCGCCACAGGCTCGACATCGGCGAGGTGCTGGTGGTCGCCTGGGCCGCGGCGACTGCCGGCGGCGTGGCCGGTTGGATGATCGGGATGAAGGCTGGACGGGTCGTGCTGACCACTCGCGGCCCGCTGCATCGGGCTCGACGCCGGGCGCTCGGGCGAGGAGAGGAGGTGTTCGGCCGGTATGCAGTAGTGGGGATCCTGCTGACGCCCTCGTGGATTCCGGGGATCCTCGGCGTGCGGGCACGCACCTACCTGCCGACGAACGCGTTCGGCGCGCTGTTGTGGGCGCTCGGCATTGGGCTGGGTGCGTACTTCGTCGGTCCCAGCGTCGTCGACGCCGTTGGCGACTTGGGAACGGTGATCTGGGTCGGGCTGATCGTGTTGATCGTGCTCGCGGTCGGCGGTGAGCTCGTCCGGCGATGGCGGCGGGATCGGCGGCGGGACGCGGCGGCCTCGGATAGGTAAGGCGTTCGGGGCTTGTGACTCCTGGGTCCCGTTGGTGGATGGCATGCTGCGTACTCTGGATATGAAGGGTGGGCTGCGGCGACTTGGTGGCGGTCGGCGGACCGTACGGCGCGGGAGCCTCACGCAGCGGCCGGTCACGGGCCGTCCAGGTCGCGCGCTTATGTCCGGGAATCGCGCGCTCGAGCCGAATCTCGCGGAGATAAGCGCGCTGCTCGCGCTTATCTCCCGGTTCTCCGATGCCGCCCCCCGCTTTCGGGTTATAAGCGCGCCCGGGACCCCCACCACCCCGGCCACCACAGCGCCCGAGCGGCCTACAGCTGTGTCTGGGACCAGTCGATCGTCTTGAACGGCACCGTAGGCGTGCCGACGCTCAGCTGGATCGCCGCGTGCGGCTCGAGCGGGATCGCCGCGGGGCTCTGCGTCCACGGCTTGCCGTTGACGGCAGCGGTGACCTTCCCCGACGCACCCGCGACCCGGGTGGCACTCAGCGGCTGGTGCCATTCGGCGAAGAAGTCGCCCAGCGTGTAGATACGCTTGGTCGGGGACTCGATGTGGATCACGCCGTCGGGGGCGTGCGTGTGCAGCCAGTAGATGCACTGGCCGCCGGCCGCCACCGGCCCCTCCGAGGTCTGCACGACCTGGGATCCGGGAATGCCAATCCCACCAGGCAGGGCTCCGGGCGGCGCCGTTGACATACACGGCAAGGTGGGCGTGGATGTGGTATGCGAGCTGCTCGGTGGCGCCGCACTGGATTCCGTGGACGACGCCCGTCTGGGTCGTACTCGCGGCCGCGAGCAGCGGGCCCTGCTCGATCGGGACGCCCTCGAAGCCGATCCGTGCGGCCGAGGGGGAGGCGCTGGTCGAGGCCGCGCCCGAGGAGGCCGCGGCACTCGAGGCTGTGCCGGAGCCGGAGGATGCGCCTGGCCTCGAGGATGTGCCGGGGCTCGAGGAGATGTGCCGGGGCTCGAGGATGTGCCGGGGCTCGAGGATGTGCCGGGGCTCGAGGATGTGCCGGGGCTCGAGGATGTGCCGGGGCTCGAGGAGCTCCTGCCGCAACCGGCCAGTACCAGCGCCCCGATAAGGAGCGCCAGGATTCGAGTGCGGGCGGACATCGGCCCTTGCACGGTACTGGCTGGTAACGTGACCGCGTCATGTCCGCGACGGCACTGCCGATGACTACCGCGCTCGAGCTGCCGGGTCTGACCGTTCGCGAGAACCTCGGTGTCTGCTACGGCCTTGTGGTCCGGAGCATGGGGTTCGCGGGCAGCGTCGGAGCGTCGTTCAAGGCGCTCCGGCGCGGCGAGATCTCGCAGTACACGCAGCTGCTGGAGGACTCGCGGCGTCACGCCATCGACCGGATGGTCGAGAACGCGACGCTGCTCGGCGCCGACGCGATCATCGCCGTGCGCTTCGACTCCTCGGAGATCGGCAACCAGTTCACGGAGATCGTCGCCTACGGCACCGCCGTCAAGGTCGACCGCGCCTGACCTGGCGCGGTGCTGCTGAGCGACGTCGAACGGGAGCAGCTGCTGGAACGCCTGTCGCGCCACGCGGCGGCCGGCCGGATCGACCTGCCCGAGCTCGAGCGCCGGGTCGCGGCGGTCGCGGCAGCGCAGACCCGCGAGGAGGCCGCAGCGGTGATGGCGGACCTGCCGCCGCTGCCGGACGATCGTGCCGCTGCTGCGGAGCGGCGGCCCCGATGGGGCCGGGGCCATGGCGAGAGCGACGCGCCCGCGCCGGATTGGGCACCCACGAGTGAGCGCTTCCGCGACCCCCGCACGAACATGGTGATGCGCGTTTGGGTCGACACCGGCGGCGGGCGTCACTACGTGGCCGACGACGCCGGTCCGTAGCTGTGGGGCGCCCGCCTCATCTGTGTCGCCCGGCTCAGTGTGTCGCTTGGCTCACGTGGTCGCCTCCATTCACGTGTTCGCCTGTTCGCGCGCGTGTTCGTATAGCTGAACTTGAGCGGTCTCCGCGCGCTCGTGACTGCTCTGGGACGTCGAGGCCGCATCCATGATCGTGACGCCGGCGGTGCCACCGATGACCGAGCCGATGATCAGCGCGACGAGCATGCCGCGACGCCTGGAAACCATGCAGATGAGCATGGCTCCGGTCCGTTAGGGCTGCTTATGAGGAGGATTGGGGTTTCATAAGAACCCGCTCGCGGGCCGGGGCCTGTGGTAGGTCACTGTTGTCATAGACGCTGTCGCATCAATACTTCAGGGTGGGACAGCGACCCAGTGTGGGATGTCTGCGGTGTATATCGCACCAAACATCCCACTGGCATGCAGCCGATAGCAGGTTTGGTCCCATGCTTCAGCTCGCGGGATGTCTTCTTCGGACTGCAGGAAGCGATCATCATCGTCGCGAGGCAACGTACCCGCACCCGAGCACGGGACATTGCGACATTTCTCTCACAACTCGTCCTCGCTGGGAGAATCGGACCATGAACTCCGGACATATTCCGTTCCTGCGTCAGCTGGGGCCCGAGGACGCAGAGGCCCTGGTGCGGCGCGTCCGCAGGCGGAAGATCGCCCGCTCGGAGCCGCTGCTGCGCGCCGGTGCCGCCGGCGAGGAGGTCGTTCTGGTGCTCAGCGGACGGGTCAAGCTCGTAGCCTACGGCGCCGACCGCCGCGAGGTCGTGCTGGCGCTGCGAGGGCCTGGTGAGCTGCTGGGCGAGATGGGCGCCCTGGGCGGCCAGCGCCGCAGCGCCACAGCGATCGCCGTCGACGAGGTCGAGGCCGGATACATGCACGGCGATGAACTCCGTGCGTTCCTTCGCGAATATCCCGATGTCGCGATGGTCATGATTCGGATGCTCGTCCGCCGGCTGTCCGACGCCACCCAGGACGTTGTCGACCTGGCCACCCGCGACAGCGTCGGCCGGATCGCCAAGCGCCTGCTCGACCTCGCCGCCGAGCACGGGGCACCATCGACCGGTGCCGCCGGGGGGACCCGGATCGAGCTGTCGCTGAGCCAGGACGAGCTCGCTCGCTGGACGGGGGCGACGCGCGAGACCGTGTCGCGGGCGCTGCGGCTGATGCGGCAGCTGGGCTGGGTCGCGACCGACCACCGGACGATCACGGTGCTCGACCCGGCGGCGCTCCGCGAGCGCGCCGGGGCCGGCGGGTAGCGACTGGACGCGATAGCCGGCCGGGGCTGGGGGCTTTCCGCGCCGGCGGCGTCAACGAGCGGGGGCGGCCGCGGCGGCAGGGTCAGCGAGCGGCGGCGGCAGCGGCCGCGCCGCGCGAGCGCACGCCCGCTTCGGACAGCCAATGGAGCTCCGCGGTGGCACGCGGGAGCCGCTGGAGAATCCTGTCGCGGACGCCCGGGATCGCTTCGCACAGGCGCGAGATGCCGAACGAGCTGAAGGTCAGAAGTCGTGCCGGCGACGAGGTGATCACGGAATAGGCCTGCGGACCGCCGCTCTCGGGGTCGACCTCGCCGAAGCAGTCTCCGATTGTGAGCGAGCCGACGTGACGGCCGTCGCGGAAGACTTCGGCGCTGCCGTCGCGGATCACGAAGAACGTGCCGACCGGGATTCCCTCGCGCACGAGCTCGGTGCCGGCGGGGACCTCGACGTCGACCACCGGCCCCGCGAGGGATCGGACGTCCAGCGGGCGGACGGGCCCGAACACGCTCATCGGTCCCGGCGCGGTCGACTGCTCCAGGCGGGTCCCCCACCCGCCTGGAGCCCGTCTTGCCCGCTCGTCCCGCGGACGCATGCGTGAGCCGCGCGTGGCCCAGACGCTCGACTCGGTGCCCCCTGTTGACAGGCCCCCAGCCTGTTCCCTGGTGCGAGGAGGAGACGCATTGCCCTTGGTGGTCTTCCCCTGGCTGATGACGATGCTTGCCATCGTGGGGCGAAGGCTATGACTCGCCGCTGGTCGTGAAGTGCGACATTCCTCACATAGAATGCGGTTTCGGGGCATCACAGGGACCGAAGCGCCGGCAGCAGTCCCTGCTGCACCCACGAGATGACGGGCTGCTGCTCCGCCGCTGGTGGCGGTTGCCTACAGCTGTTCCCAGTAGCGGTTATCTAAAATCTAACGGACGTGGAAGCGATCGATCTCCGCTGCGGCGGCGGCCCGCTCCTCGGGGGTGACCGTCCAGGGGTGCAGCGGGTAGCGGGCGGCGTAGCTGCTCGCGACCAGCGCCTCCTCGACCACATCGATGCTCGTGCCCGGCAGCTCGCGTGCGATCGACCCGACCGTCTCCGGGTTCCAGTCGAGCGCGAGCGCCGCGTACACGTCCTCGAGAACGGCACGCAGCTGAGCGGCGCCGTCGACGACCACGACCGTCGAGAGCAGCCAGCCGCCGCGGACGATCCGCTGCGCGGATCCGAGCAGCTTGCGTGCTCCGGCCGCGTTGACCGTGAACGGCCCGGGGCAGTACTCGCCCGCGACCTCGCCCACGCGCGCGTCGACGCCGAGGGCTCGAAGTCCCTGTGCCTGGCGGGCGGCGTCGTCCGCGAACCGCTCGTGGATTCCGGACATCGAATCGCCGGAGGGCATGACCTCGTCGATCACCAGGCAGCTCCCGTCGTACGCGGCGGCGCGGCCGCCCTGGGCGCGGATCACCGGGGCGAAACCGAGCCGCCGCGCCGCCTCGGCAGCCTGCGCGAACCCGGGAAGGAACGCGTCGCGGCGGCCGAACGCGACGGTCGGCGGCGGCCGGTAGATCCGGACCACGGGCGGTCGCTGACCGGCCGCGACGGCCCTCAGCAGCGTCGCGGCGAGCGCGACCTCGAGCGCCGGCTCGTCGTCGAGCCCGCCTCGCAGGAGCCGCACGTCCCCGGGCCGCACGCGCGCGGCGTCGCACGCCTTGTCGTGCGAGATCACCCGGCGCGACTCGGCTCTCCCGGGCATCGATCGCCCAGGGGTTGGCCTTCGCGAGCTCGGCCTCGGCGTGCTCGACCCCGAGCGCGATCGCGGCGCGGATGAAACCGGGGTCGAAGAACAGGTAGCTGAGCAGATCTCCGGCGCCCCGCTCCCGAGGACCGATCACCCGCTCGAGCGCCCACAAGTCCGCGTCGCGGAGAGTGCCCAGGCGCCCGACGCGCTGCTCGTAGATCTCCGCGGCGAGCCGCCCGAGCTCATGGCGCGTGCGAGGGCCGACGAATAGGTAGGGGATCCGGAGCTGATCGCCCAGCTCGCGGGCGGGGGCGACCAGCCGATTGATCTTCTCGAGCGTGTGGAGATCCTCTGCACCGCTGGAAACAGCACCGGGATCGCGGAGGACGCCAGGACGTGCTCGAACGAGATCGACGTGCGCTCGTAGTCGATCGCGCGGCAGCGTCTGCAACGGGCCGCTGCGCAGCGGCGAGCGAAACACCTTCTGGGCGGTCAGGGAGCGCCAGACGGCGAGGCCCTGCTCGGCTCCACGGCGCGGATCGTCCTCGTGTGCAACGGCGGCGAAGAGTAAAGCGTTGACGGCGCCTGCGCTCGTGCCGGCGAAGATCGTCGGGCGCAGGTCGTGTTCGTGCAGCCACGGGACGAGCACGGACAGCGCGCCCGCCTCGTACGCGCCGCGGGCACCGGCGCCGGCGGCGACGACCGCGACTGTCTCGCGTTCGCGCGCGGTCACCCGGCGCTCAGTCCCGCCCGCCGAGAATGCGCAGCATGAACAGGAAGATGTTGAAGATGTCGAGGAAGATCCCGGCCGCGATCGGGACGGCGCTCGACATGTTCGCGCGCTGCAGGCGGTTGAAGTCGAAGATCGTGAACGCGCCGAAGATCGCCAGCCCGGCGATCGAGTAGATCAAGTACCCGCTCGGGATCGCCACGAAGATCCCGATCAGGCCGAACACGATCAGGCCGAGCAGTGCCCAGAACAGCGTGCGCGCCCACGACGAGAGGTCACGCCGCGTCGCGTACCCATACGCGCCGCAGCCTGCGACGAACGCCGCGGTCGCGCCGGCCGCTTGCCACAGGACGGCTGGGTCGCTCTTCGCATAGACCGCGAGCACGGGCCCGACCGCCATCCCGAGCAGCAAGCCGAGGCCGAACAGGAGGCCGATCGCGAGCTGCTCGTGGCCGCGCGCCGAGGCGATGTTCAGGCCGAAGATGCACGCGAATGCCCCGATGAACAACACCAGGCCGGTGCCACCGCCTAGATCCCGCCCGATGTACGCGCCTAGGGCGGTGCAGCCGACAGTCAGGGCGACCAGGCCCATCACCTGGCCAAACACCTCGCGCGTCCGGTCGCGCGTGAGCGTGCCGCCGCCGAGGGCGAGTTCGTCGTAGGTGGGCATCTGCGCTTCGCTCCTTTAGGAAGGTGTGTTGCGTCCCCGAGTGTCGCTAAAGGTAGACGATCGGTGGCGTTTGCACGCCATTCTGCATAGGCTCTGCGCTGAGTTGATCCGCCGGGGTGGGCGATGCGAATGGAGGGGCAATGGGATCAGATAGCTCATCGAGGGCGACATGAGGATTGCGATCGTCGGCGCCGGCGTGTCTGGCCTGGTCATCGCGCACCTGCTGCACGGCCGCGCACGACGATCACGGTGTTCGAGGCCGGCGACTACGCCGGCGGCCACACGAACACGGTTCGCGTCGACACTGCCGAACGAAACCCATCAGGTCGACACCGGCTTCATCGTCTTCAACGACCGCAACTACCCGTACTTCCAGCGCCTGCTCGACGCGCCTGGGGTCCCGTCACAGCCCTCGTCGATGAGTTCGCGTCACCGACGGACGCGGCGACTTCGAATACAACGGGCCGTTCGCCGAACGGGCTGTTCGCCAAGCGCGCGCACCTCGCGACGCCGTCATTCCACCGGATGGTCGCCGACCTGGTGCGCTTCAACCGTCCGCTCGCGAACTGCTGCAGGTTCCCGGCGAGCACAGCCCGTCGCTCGGCCACTGGCTCGAGGAGCACAGGTTCTCGCGGACGTTCATCGAGCGGCTGATCGTTCCCCAGGCAGCCGCGGTGTGGTCAGCCGACCCGCGCCAGATGTGGAGCTTCCCCGCGCGGTTCGTCGCGGAGTTCTTCGACAACCACGGGATGCTCGGATTTCGGGGCCGCCCGCAGCTGGCGGACGATCCAGGGCGGCTCGGCATCGCTACGTGAGGCACTGATCGCGCCGTGGCGCCATCAGCTGCGGCTGCGAGCACCCGTCCAGGCGATCTGGCGGAACGACGACGGTGTGCTCGTCGAAGGCTGGGAGCGCCGAGCGACCCCGAGCGTTTCGACGACGCCGTCATCGCGACCCATTCCGACCAGGCCCTGTCACTCCTCGCCGACGCGACGGACCGCGAGCACGAGCTCCTCGGCGCGATCCCCTATCAGGCACAACGAGGCGGTGTTGCACACCGACGTGCGGATGCTCCCGCGCCGCCGCCGGGCGTGGGCGAGCTGGAACTATCACCTGCTCGAGGCGCCCATCGGGCGCGCCAGCGTCACCTACCACATGAACCGCCTGCAATCGTTCAGGGCCGAGCGCCGAGTTCTGCGTGACGCTCAACAGAACGGCCGGCGATCGCGCCCGAGCAAGTCATCCGCACGATCCCCTACGCTCATCCCGTCTACACCTCCGAAGGGGTGAGGGCGCCCAGGCCCGGGTCGCCGAGATCAGCGGGCACGACCGCACGCATTTCTGCGGGGCGTACTGGGGCTGGGGCTTCCACGAGGACGGCGTGAGCAGCGCGCTGCGTGTGGCCGTCCGCTTCGGAGGTTCGGCTGTGAGCGACTCCGTCAGCTGCATCTACGAGGGCGCGGTGCGGCACCGCCGCTTCGACGAGCGCCGACCACGAGTTCCGCTACCGCGTCGCGCTCGCCTATATCGACCTCGACGAGCTGCCCTCGCGCTGCTCGAGCGGCCGTCTGACGGACCGCGGGCCCGGTCTGGTGCGGTTCCGTCGCCGCGACTACCTCGGCGATGCCGCGGACGTCCGCTGGCAGGCGCCGTCGGGCGAGGTGGAGCGAGCGCACTCGGCGCGCGCGCCGCAGGGCCCGATCCGGCTGCTCACGAGCTGCGATCGCTCGGGCACTGCTTCAACCCGGTCAGCTTCTACTACTGCTTTGCCCCGTCGGCAGACCTCGACGCGTGTCCTCGCCGAGGTCACGAACACGCCGTGGGGCGAGCGGCACGCGTACGTTGACCGACGGGCGGCGAGCGGCGTGTTCGACAAGGCGCTTCACGTCTCGCCGTTCATGGGCATGGAGCACCTACAGCTGGCGCGCCAGCCCCCGACGACACGCTGAAGGTCCACGTCGCGAGAGCGCCGGGGCGCGACCGAGCGTTCGACGCGACGCTGTGCCGCGGCGCCGCAGCGACGCGCGCCAGCCTCCGCGGACCACGGCGCGTACCCGTCCGCGACGTTGCGGTGCTGGCGCTGATCTACGTCCACGCGGCGCGGCTGAAGCTCAAGGGCGTTCCGGTACACCCCCATCCCGCGCGGGGCGGCGTTTCGAACGAGGCCCGCGCACCGGCAGCCCGCGCCGGAAGATCGCTGGCCGCATCAAGGCTCGGACCGCGATGTTCGAGCGATTCGCGTGGGCAGCCTGACGGTGATCGAGAACGGCTCGCCACGGTGCTTGGCTCGCGGGCCCCGCCGGCGACGGTCCATGTCCGCTCGCCTCGAGTCGTGGCCGCATGTTGCTGCGCGGGAGCCGCGGGTTGGCACAGCCTACATGCCGAGGGACTGTGGGAGTCGCCCGATCTCGTCGCGCTGATCAGGCTCGCGGCGCGCAACGTGGCGACGCTCGATCGCGTACGAGCCCGGCTCGCCCCGCTGCGAGTGCCGTTCCAGCGGGTCCGCGCACTCGTCATGCGCAACACCCCGCCGCGCAGCCGCCGCGACATCGCCGCCCACTACGACCTCGGCAACCAGCTGTTCTCGCAGATGCTCGACCCGACCATGACCTACTCGTGCGCGGTGTTCGAGCGCCGCGGGATGACGCTCGAAGAGGCCCGATCGCCAAGCACGAGCGTGTCTGCGAGAAGCTCGAGCTGGGCCCCGGCGATCGCGTCGCTCGAGATCGGCACGGGCTGGGGTGGGTTCGCGCTCACGCCGCGTCGACGCGCGGGTGCTCGGTCACGACTACGACGATCTCCCGTGAGCAGCGAGATCATGCGCTCGCCGCGGTTCGCCGGGCAGCGCTCGACGATCGCACTCATCGATCTTGCCTCGACGACTACCGCGACCTGCGTGGGCGCTACGACAAGCTCGTCGCGATCGAGATGATCGAGGCGGTCGGGTGGCGGGACTTCGGCACGTTCTTCGGGACGCTGCACGAGGCTGCTCGCGCCGGACGGGGCGATGCTGCTGCAGGCGATCACGATCGACGACCGCGCCTACGAGGTCGAGAAGGCTTGAAGTCGTTCATCAACACGCACATCTTCCCGAACGGCTGCCTGCCCTCGCTCGAGGTCATCTCGCGCGCGGTCGCGCGGCGCACGGACATGCAGACGGTGCATCTGGAGGATCTGACGCCCACTACGTGGAGACGCTTGCGGCGCTGGCGCGAGCGAGTTCGTGGCCAGCGACGGCGGTTCTGGCGCCGCTCGGGTACGACGAGCGCTTCCGCCGGCTGTGGACGCTGTACCTCGCCTATTGCGAGGCCGGGTTCGCGGAGCGGCGGATCTGCGAGGTGCAGATGCTGTTCGCGAAGCCGCTCGCGGACCGCGGCGACGTCGCCCGCGCGAGCGGGGCGGGGCTGAGCGTCAGCGGTGCGGGGTGGAATGAGGGCGGAGCGGGGCGCCGCGTCAGCGACGCGGCTGGCGTGTGAACACCCGACGCGTGGCCTGATCCAGAAGCCACCCGGGGCCGCTCGCGGCGAGCATCGCAAGCCGCTCTTTGCCACCGGGGGCCAGCACGCGCTTGTCCTGCTTGACCGCGTCGACCGCCTGCGCGGCCCACTCGTCCGGCGCGACCTTGCCCCAGCCCGATATGTCGAGATGCCGGCTGTAGACGTCCTCGGTCGGCTCGAGCATGTCGGTGTCGACTCCGGGCGTGACGAGGTGCATCGACCCGACTCCGGTGCCCTTGAGCTCGCGGCGAAGCGACTCGGTCAGCGCGACAACGCCGGCCTTCGACGCGGCGTAGGTAGTCGCAGCCGGGAAGTAGGCGTAGCCGCTGATCGATGCGTTGTTGACGATCGTGCCGCGGCGGCGGGAGAGCATGCCGGGCAGCACGCGCGCGGTCAGGTGCGCCACGGCCACGAGATTGACCTGGAACATCGCGTAGACCTGGGCGATGTCCTGCTCCTCGAGCAGGCCGCCGGTGACCAGGCCGGCATTGTTGAACAGCACGTCGATCCGGTTCGGGACTCGCCGAGCTCGGCGAGACAGGCCTCGATCTCACTCTCGGGTCGAGAGGTCAATGCGGACCGGACGGACCTCGGAGGCCGCCGCCGGGGGGCCCGCAGCGGCTCGAACGAGTCGCGCGACCGCATCCCGGCCAGCAGCAGGTTGATGGGCTCGTGCGGCGAGCGCTCGATCAGCGCGCGGCCGATGCCGCGGTTGGCGCCGGTGACGAGGACGGTCGCGCCCGTGAGGTCCATAGGTGCCGACGGTAGCGGGCTGTGCCGGCTCCGAGGATCTCGGTGCGGCGCCTCCGCGGGTCACCGAGAGCCTCCGCGGGTCACCGTCGCGTCGGCGGCCGCGGCGTCAGCGCGTGTGCTCAGCTCGGGCTCGACCTCATCGGCGACCTGTGTGACCACGCCCTCGGTCGAGATTCGCGCAGCTGACCGCATCGCTGCGCGATGATAAGGACTCGGTACCGAACCATTAGCGATGCTTACGAGCCGGAGGGCGTGCCGTGGCGACGAGCACCGAGACGCAGCGAGGTGGAGATGGTCGCCGAGCTGAAGAACAGATGTTCGACGAGTACCTGCGCGCGCGGGCGGAGCGGCTCGGCGAGCGCTTCGTCGAGTTCGACCTCCACGCTGATTACGACGAGTACGTCGACGGCAAGCCCCGCTACGAGCTGGACGAATCGTGATCACGCATCCACACTTCCCGGTCGAGCCGTGGGTGGTCCGCGAGACCCACCTCGGCTTCGACACACTCGCCCAGGCGGAGTCGGTCTTCGCGCTCGCCAATGGGCACATCGGCCTGCGCGGCAACCTCGACGAAGGTGAGCCGTGCGGGCTGCCGGGCACTTACCTAGCGGGTTTCTATGAGACCAGGCCGCTGCCGTACGCGGAAAGCGCGTTCGGTAATCCCGAGGATGGCCAGACCGTCGTCAACGTCACGAATGGGAAGATCATCCGTCTGCTCGTCGAGGACGAGACGTTCGACGTCCGCTACGGCGAGCTGCGTCGGCATGAGCGGGTGCTCGACCTCAGAGGAGGCGTCCTCGACAGGAGCGTCGAGTGGGTCTCGCCCACGGGGCGCGCGGTCCGCGTGTCCTCCACGAGGGTGGTCTCGTTCACACAGCGCGCGATCGCCGCGATCCTCTACGAGGTCGAGCCGATCGATGATCCGCTGCCGGTGGTAGTGCAGTCCGAGCTCGTCACCAACGAGCCGATGCCTCGGGCCGAGACCGATCCGCGGGCTGCGGCGGCACTGGCCGCCCCGCTCGAGTCCGAGATGTTCGACGATGATCGCAATCAGCGCGCGTTCCTCGTCCACAGGACGAAGGGCAGCGGCCTGCGGATGGCCGCGGCGATCGACCACGTCGTCAGCGGTCCGGCGGGGTTAGAGACCGCGGGTGAGACCTTCGGCGACCTGGCGCGGATCAGGGTGATCGCGGACGTGGCCCCCGGCAAGCCGCTACGACTCGTGAAGTTCGTCGCGTACGGATGGTCGGCCAAGCGCTCGACCGCGGCGCTGCGCGATCAGGTCGGCGCGGCGCTGGCGGGTGCCCGGCATCTCGGTTGGGACGGCCTGATCGAGCAGCAGCGGGCATACCTGGATGACTTCTGGGACCGCGCCGACGTCGAGATCGAGGGCGACGCGGAGCTCCAGCAGGCGGTGCGCTTCGCTCTGTTCCACGTGTTACAGGCGGGGGCGCGCGGCGAGCAGCGGGCGATCGCCGCGAAGGGCCTGACCGGCCCGGGCTACGACGGGCACACATTCTGGGACACCGAGAGCTTCGTGCTGCCGATCCTCACCTACACGGCTCCCCACGCGGCCGCGGACGCGTTGCGCTGGAGGCACTCGACACTCGGCATGGCGCGTGAACGCGCGCGGCAGCTGCGCCTGAAGGGCGCCTCGTTCCCGTGGCGGACGATTGCCGGCCAGGAATGCTCAGGCTACTGGCCAGCCGGTACCGCCGCGTCTCACATCAACGCCGACATCGCCGACGCCGTCACGCGCTACTACGCCGCCAACGACGACCACAAGTTCGGGCACGACGTGGGCCTCGAGCTGCTAGCCGAGACGGCCCGGATGTGGCGCTCGGTGGGACACCACGACGCCCACGGCCGCTTCCGGATCGACGGCGTCACCGGCCCCGACGAGTACAGCGCGATCGCAGACAACAACGTCTATACGAATCTGATGGCGCAGCGGAACCTACGTGCCGCGGCCGACCTGGCGGAGCGCCACCCGCGGCGCGCGTCCGAGCTCGGGATCGGCGAGGAGGAGATGGCATCCTGGCGGGACGCCGCGGCCAACATGCTGATCCCCTACGACCACAGCCTCGAGGTGCATCCTCAGGCCGAGAGCTTCACCGAGCACGACGTGTGGCCGTTCGAGTCAACCAGGCCCGACCAGTACCCGCTGCTGCTGCACTTCCCCTACTTCGACCTCTACCGCAAGCAGGTCGTCAAGCAGGCCGACCTGGTGCTGGCGATGCACGTGCGTGGCGATGCGTTCAGCGACGATCAGAAGCTGCGGGACTTCGACTACTACGAACGGCTGACCGTGCGAGATTCGTCGTTGTCCGCCTGCACGCAGGCCGTGATGGCGGCGGAGGTCGGGCACCTCGATCTGGCCTACGACTACTTCGCCGAGGCGGCGCTGATGGATCTCGACGACCTCGAGCACAACACCCGCGACGGCATCCACATCGCCTCGCTCGCGGGCGCTTGGATCGCCGCGGTCGCTGGCTTCGGAGGAATGCGCGATCACGACGGCGAGCTCAGCTTCAAGCCCCGCCTCCCCGGTCCAATCGTGTTGCTGAGATTCCGCCTCCAGTTTCGTCAGCGCCGCCTGCTCGTCGAGGTCGAGCACGAGCAGGCCATCTACTCACTGCTGGATGGCTCGCCGCTCGAGATCACCCATCACGGCGAGGCGGTGACGATCGAGGCCGCCACGCCGCTGACGCTTGCGATCCCGCCGGCACTCGAGCGCCCGCGGCCGAGCCAGCCACCGGGGCGCGAACCCGCACGGCGCCGCAAGCCCGCGCGGACCGCGGGCGGCTGATGCCAAGCGGCGAATCGGCGGACGGTCGAGACGCTTGGCGGATGCCCGATCGGGATCGAGCAGCGCCTCGAGCGCTGTCCTAGAGCGCGACCTGCGACCCCATCGTGACCGTGCGCTCGGCCGGCAGCCCGAAGCGCTCGATCGGGCTGGCGGCCCAGAAGATCAGCGAGACCACGCCGTAGATGCCGGCGGGCGTAGGGTGCGCCGCGTCCCTGTGAGCTGTGAAGATGATCTGCTCGGTGTACAGCGGGCTTGTGCCGATATCCCCGTAGACGATCCCAAGCGCGCCGAGCGCAAGCACGATGCGGCCGGCGTGCGCGACCACGTCGCGCTGATCGTCGTAAGCGGCTCGCAGCGCGGCGGACGGCCCGGACGGTTCGCGCGGCGCATCGGGATGGATCGGCCAGTGCCCGAGCTTGTGCGCGGCCTCGTTGAAGCTTCGCCGCGCGGCGGTCCTCGGGGCCCTGCGATCCGGATGGTCGTGTGCGGCCGAACCCAGCTTGTGCGCCGCCTCGTGGTAGCTCTGGCGTGTCTGGCGTGCCGGTGACCCGCTCATGTCTGCGCTCGGCCGTCGCCGTCGAGCGCTGCCGTGATCGCACGGAGCTCGCTCCCGAGCGCCCCGCGGGCGGTGGGCGCGTAGAGCGTGCTGCTGCCGTCGGTGAGGAGCGTCCGGAGCATCGCCATCCCGCGTGCGCTCACCGGCTACTCGATCACAGGGTTTCACCCCGTTTGGGTGATGCCACGCGGGCCGCTCGCGCGCAGCATCCGCGCACATCCGACCAGCATCTCCGTAAAGGACATACTCATGACGACCGCAGCTGGACCCCGCCCGCGGACCGGCGTAGCCACCACGGGCAACGGCCGCCCGAACGTTGCCGGCGTGTTCGTCGTGTTCGGGATCACCGGCGATCTCGCGAAGGTCATGACGTTCCACTCCCTGTACCGGCTGGAGCGACGCGGGCTCCTGACCTGCCCGGTCGTGGGCGTCGCTGCCAACGACTGGTCGGTCGCCGAGCTGCGCGAACACGCGCGAACGTGCATCGAGGACTGTGGCGAGCACGTGGATGAAGAGGTGTTCGAGCGATTCGCGGCCCGGCTCTCATACCTGAGCGGGGACTTCGGAGACGAGGCGACGTATCGGCAGCTGGCAGGCGTGATCGGGGATGCTCGCAGCCCGGTGTTCTACCTCGAGATCCCGCCGTTCCTGTTCGGGTCGGTGATCAAAGGCCTGGCCGAGGCCGGGCTCACCGCGAACGGGCGCGTCGTCGTCGAGAAGCCGTTCGGGCACGATCTTGAGTCCGCGCGAGCGTTGGCGGAGGAGATCCACCAGTACATCGACGAGTCTCAGCTCTTCCGGATCGACCACTTCCTCGGGAAGATGGGCCTGTGGGAGATCCTCTACCTGCGGTTCGCGAACGCGCTGCTCGAGCCGATCTGGAATCGCAACTTCGTGTCTGCGATCGAGATCACGATGGCGGAGAGCTTCGGGGTCGAAGACCGCGGTCACTTTTACGATCCCGTCGGCGCGCTTCGCGATGTGGTCGTCAACCACCTGATGCAGATCGTGGCTGCCGCTGCAATGGAACCGCCTGCGTCGACTGAGTCGGCCAGGCTGAAGGATGCACTCGTGCACGCCTACGACGCCATGCCCGCAGCTGACCCTGCGCATTACGTTCGCGGCCAGTACACGGGATACAGAGACATCGAGGGCGTCGGTAAGGATTCGCAGACGGAGACCTACGCTGCGCTCCGGCTCGAGGTCGAAAACTGGCGGTGGGATGACGTCCCGTTCTTCATTCGGACGGGCAAGTGCCTCCCGACGACGCAGACGGAGCTCCGCCTCGTCTTCCGGCGACCACCGAACGTGGGCTTCGCCCGGATTGGGTCGCGACGGCCCGAGCCCGGTCAGCTGGTCGTCAAGCTCGATCCGAGCACCGGCGTGCGGCTGCTCCTCGAGGCGCAGCGCCACGAGTCGGTCGAACCCGAGCTCATCAACCTCGACATGGAATTCGCTCAGGAGGGAGGGGAAGGGCCGACACCGTACGAGGTGCTGCTGCAGGCGGCCATGGTCGGCGACAGCAAACGCTTCACCCGCCAAGACGGCGTCGAGCAGTGCTGGCGGGTGATGCAACCGTTGCTCGACGGTCCTCCGCCGGTGCATGAGTACGCGAAAGGATCATGGGGCCCGGCGGCGGCGGACAAGTTGCTCGCGGGCTACGGGACCTGGCGCGGTCCGTGGGTGATGTCATGAGCACCACCGTCAAGAACAGACGCCACGCGAAGCCGCAGGACGGCGACCAGCCGGCGGCGAAGGTGAGCGCTCAGCCGGCGACGATGCCGCAGAGCGCCGCGATGCCATCGCCGTTTCCGCCGATTGCCGGCTACGGATTCCTGTCGAATTGCCACACGGGGGCGCTGGTTGCGCCGGACGGCGCGGTGGGCTGGCTGTGCGTTCCGCGGTTCGACTCGCCGAGCGTCTTCGGGACGTTGCTCGACCGCGAGGCCGGCTATTTCAGGTTCGGGCCGTTCGGCAGGAACGTCCCGAGCAGCCGGAGCTACGAGCCCGGGACGAACACCCTGATCAGCTCCTGGAAGACGCCCACCGGCTGGGCGATCGTCCGAGACACCCTCACGATGGGGCCACGCCGAGGCGAGGACACGATCACTCCGCACACGCGCCCTCCCGCCGATTGGGATGCCGAGCACATACTCGTGCGCACCGTGGAGTGCACCGGGGGCAGCGTCGAGATCGAGCTGGTGTGCGAGCCGGTGTTCGACTACGGTCGCGTGACCGCGGAGTGGTCGCTGAGCGACGACCGGCATCGTGCCGACGGGTCGGGGGCGGACCAGTCGATTGGCCTGCACACCGACATGCTGCTCGGGATCGAATCGGGAACGGCGCGAGCGCGGCACGTGCTGGAGGAGGGCGAGCAGCTCTACTGCGCGCTGTGCTGGGGCGATGACGTGCCGCCGCCGACGAGCGTCGAGGAGGCAAACGCACGGCTCGACGAGACGAGACGGTTCTGGCGCACGTGGCTGTCGCACGCGCGGATCCCAGACCACGAGCTTGGACCGCTCATCCAGCGCTCGGCGCTGGCCATCAAGGGGCTCACGTACATGCCGACGGGGGCCACGGTGGCGGCGCTGACGACGTCGCTGCCGGAGACGCCGGGCGGGGAGCGCAACTGGGATTACCGCTACACATGGATTCGCGACTCGACGTTCACGCTGCAGGCGCTGCACTACCTCAACCTCGACTGGGAAGCCAACGAGTTCATCCAGTTCATCGCTGAGCTCGACTGCAACGACGACGGGGGCCTGCAGATCATGTACGGGATCGACGGGCGCCGGGATCTGACCGAGACGACCCGCGATGACCTCTCCGGCTACGCCGGCGCCCGCCCGGTGCGGATCGGGAACGGGGCGTTCGATCAGCGCCAGAACGACGTGTTCGGGGCGGCGCTCGACTCGGTGCACCTGCATACGCGCCGGAGCCAGCGGCTCCCTCGGAGCCTGTGGCCGCTGATCGAGTCGCAGGCGCAGTGCGCGAAGGCGGTGTGGCGCAACCCCGACCAGGGGATCTGGGAGGCGCGCGGGAAGCCACAGCACTATGTCTCCTCGAAGCTGATGTGCTGGGTCGCGCTCGATCGCGCGTCGAAGCTCGCGTTCATCCGCGGCGATGCGGAGCTCGCCGCAAGCTGGGCGGAGACCGCCGGGGAGATCAAGGCGGACATCCTCGAGCACGGCGTCGACAAGCGCGGCGTGCTGCGCCAGCACTATGGGACCGATGCGCTCGACGCCTCGACGCTGCTGGCGGCGATCTTCGGATTCCTGCCGGGCGAAGACGAGCGCCTTCGCGCGAGCGTGCTCGCGGTCGCCGAGGAGCTGACCGAGCACGGGTTCGTGCTGCGCTACAAGACCGGCGAGACCGACGATGGGATGTCGGGGAAGGAGGGAACGTTCGTCATCTGCTCGTTCTGGCTTGTGTCGGCGCTGACGATCATCGGCGAGCTCCAGCGGGCGCGCGATCTGATGGAGCGCCTGGTCAGGGTGGCTTCCCCCCTCGGCCTCTACGCCGAGGAGTTCGATGTCGACACCGGGCGGCACCTCGGCAACTTCCCGCAGGCGTTCTCGCACCTCGCGTTTGTCGAGGCCGCAGGTCGGATCGCCCTTACAGACCTACTCCAGGAGATCGGCGGATGAGCGAGGCTTACCACGTTATCGTGATTGGCAGCGGCGCCGGCGGCAGCACGCTGGTCCACCATCTGGCCCCATCGGGCAAGCGGATCCTGCTGCTCGAGCGCGGCGACTGGCTGCCACGGGAGCCGCACAACTGGCGGGCCCAGGACGTGTTCGTGGACGGCCGCTACATCTCGTCGGACACCTGGTACGACCCCGGCGACGAGCCCTTTCAGCCCCAGGTGCACTATTTCGTCGGCGGCGCCACCAAGCTGTACGGCGCCGCTCTCTATCGGCTGCGCAAGGAGGACTTCGGCGAGCTGCGCCACCACGACGGCGTCTCGCCCGCATGGCCGATCTCCTACGACGAGATGGAGCCCTACTACACGCGTGCCGAGCAGCTCTACCAAGTGCACGGCGCCCGCGGCGAGGACCCTACGGAGGCTCCGGCGAGTGCTCCGTATCCGTTCCCAGCGGTATCGCACGAGCCGCGGATCCAGCAGCTGTCGGATGATCTTGCGGCCGCCGGCATGCATCCCTTCCACGCCCCGTGCGGCATCATGCTGAACGAGGCCAACATGCCGTACAGCGCCTGCGTGCGCTGCGACAACTGCGACGGCTTTCCTTGCGTCGTTCACGCCAAGTCGGACGCCGAAGTGATCGCGGTGCGCCCGGCACTCGAGCATCCGAACGTCACGCTGCTGACCAACGCAAAAGCGGTGCGGCTCGAGACGAACGAAACGGGATCCGCCGTGACGGGCGTCGTCGTCGAGCGCGACGGTGCACAGGAGACGTTTACCGGCGACATCGTCGTCGTCTCGTGTGGGGCTGCGAACAGCGCCAGACTGCTGCTCGCGTCGGCCAATGACAAGCATCCGCGCGGTCTCGCGAACGGCTCGGACCAGGTGGGCCGCAACTACATGTTCCACAACAGCCAGGCCGTGCTCGCGCTCTCCAAGGAAGAGAACCCGACGGTCTTCCAGAAGACGCTCGCGCTCAATGACTTCTACTTCGCGAGTAAGAACTACGACTATCCGCTCGGCAACATTCAGATGGTCGGCAAGTCGCAAGCGCCGATGTTCCGCGGGGAGAAGCCGGGCGAGACCGCGCTCGCACCGGGCTGGACGCTCGAGAAGATCGCGCGCCACGCGATCGACTTCTGGCTTTCGACCGAGGATCTGCCACGTCCGGAGAACCGGGTCACGCTGCGCACGGACGGGGAGCTGCAGATCGCGTACGCACCCAACAATGAGAAGCCCAAGAAGGAGCTGTACGGCGAGCTCAAGTCGATGCTCGCCCACCTCGGGATGCACCACGAGCACCTCCTGGGTCGGCATCTGTACCTCAAGACTGACATTCCGGTCGCGGGGTGCGCGCACCAGGCGGGCACCTCCCGCTTCGGAAACGACCCCAGCGATTCTGTGCTCGACCGCGACTGCCGCACCCACGAGCTGGACAACCTCTATGTCGTCGACACGAGCTTCTTCCCAAGCATCAGCGCAGTCAACCCGGCGCTCACCGCGATGGCCAACGCGATCCGCGTCGGCGATCATCTGCTTGGGCGGATGGCGGCCTCGACGGCGGCGACTGAGTCGATGGGGGTGCGGCCATGACTGCGTCCAACGGTAGGCGCCACGTCGTCGTCGTCGGCGGCGGGTTCGCGGGCCTGGGCTGCGCGCAGAAGCTCGCCGATCACGGCGACATCAGCGTCACGCTGATCGACCGCAACAACTACCACCAGTTTCAGCCGCTCCTCTACCAAGTGGCTACCTCGTTGCTGGCGCCGAGCGACATCGCCCACTCGCTGCGCGATGTGTTCGCGGGTCAGGAGAACGTCGACGTGAAGCTCGCCGAGATCACCGAGATCGACACGGCACAGCGCACGGTGACAACCGCCGACGGTCACAGCTGGACCGGGGACGCCCTGGTGCTCGCCGCAGGCTCACAGCCGAACTTCTTCCGCACTCCCGGCGCAGCAGAGAACACGTTCCCGCTGTATTCGCTCGACGACGCGACGCGGCTGCGGTCGCGGATCCTCGGGCTGTTCGAACAGGTCGATCGGGATCCCGCTCTCGTGCAGCGAGGCGCGCTCAACTTCGTGATCGTCGGTGGCGGCCCGACCGGCGTCGAGGTTGCGGGCGCGCTGGCGGACATGCTTGCGGTATCGGTGCCGGCGGAGTACCGCAACCTCGACGCGGGTGTGGCTCGAATCCATCTCCTCGACTACGGCGACACGCTGTTGCGTGCGTTCTCCGACAAGGCTCACGGTTACGTGGCCAAGGTGCTCACGGAGCGCAAGGTTCAGCTCAACCTCGGCACCGGCGTCAACGAGGTCGGGCCCGGCCACGCGCTGCTTTCGGATGGCACGGTCATCCCAACGCGGTGCGTCATCTGGGGCGGCGGCATCACCGCCGCACCGGTCGCTGCCACGGGAGGCATCAATCTCGGCCGCGGTGGCCGCGTGGACGTGCAGCCCGACGTGTCGCTCGCCGGCAGCCCGGGCGTGTATGTTGTCGGGGACATCGCGAACATCCCGGGTCCGGACAATGAATCGCTTCCGCAACTCGGCTCGGTCGCGCTCCAGAGCGGCAAGGCGGCGGCGGACAACATCCTCGCCGACTTCGCGGGCAAGGGACGAAACGACTTCGCCTACAAGGACAAGGGCATCATGGCAATGATCGGCCGTGGTGCGGCAATCGCGGAAGTCGGCAAGGGCCACCACGAGGTCCACGGGCAGCTCGCGCACATGGCCTGGCTCGGCGTGCACGCGAGCCTGATGACCGGAACGCGAGACAAGATCGAGGCGATCATCGACTGGGGCTGGGACCGCTTCTCGAAGACCGGCGGGCCGCACGTTCTCGATCGCGGCGACGCCGCGCAGATCGACTGGGAAGATGATCCGGCGGTGACCGCGCCAACGGGAACTCCGGCGTCTGCGAGCTGACCGAACATGACGAACGATCTCGCGCGCTGGCAGTTCGCGACCACGAGCGTCTATCACTTTCTGTTCGTGCCGGTGACCATCGGGCTGGCGTTTCTGGTCGCGATCCTGCAAACCGTCTGGTATCGCACCGACAACCCCGACTACAAGCGGATGACGCGCTTCTTCGGGACGCTGCTGCTGATCAACGTCGCGGTCGGCGTGGTCACCGGACTTGTTCAGGAGTTCGAGTTCGGGATGAACTGGTCGATCTACTCGCGCTACGTGGGCGGAGTCTTTGGTGCACCGCTGGCGATGGAGGGCTTGGCCGCGTTCTTCCTCGAGTCGACCTTTATCGGGCTGTGGCTGTTCGGCTGGGACCGGCTGCCCAAACGTGTGCACCTGGCGACGATCTGGGCAGTGTCGATCGGCTCGATGCTGTCGGCGATGTTCATCCTGATCGCCAACTCGTGGATGCAGCACCCTGTCGGCTACAAGATGGGCAACGGCGGCGAGCCGGTGCTGAACAACATCTGGGCGCTGTTCGTGAACCCGACGTTCCTGTGGGGTTACGCCCACGTGATCCTGGCGTCATTGATCACCGGGTCCCTGGTGATGCTCGCGGTTTCCGCCTGGTACCTGCGCAAGCAACGACACGTCGAGTCGTTCCACCGCACCGCGAAGGTGGCGTTGATCGTGCTGATACCGGCGATCGTGATCCAGCTGTCGGTCGGCAACCAGCTCGGCTTGATCGAAACGAAGTACCAGCCGATGAAGATCGCCGCCGCCGAGGCCCAGTGGACCAGCTGCAAGCCGTGCTCGTTCTCGATGTTCCAGATCGGGGGCGGCGCCAATGACAAGACCCCGTCGCAGATCATCGAGATCCCACACCTTCTGTCGGTACTGGCGACGGGTACCTGGAACGGCTCGGTCACGGGGCTCAACCAGCTGCAGGCCCAGTATCAGGCGAAGTACGGCCCTGGCAACTACGTGCCCGATGTGTTCATCCAGTACTGGTCAATGCGAGTCATGGCGTATCTGGGGTCACTGGTGCTGCTGTTCGCGTTGTGGGGCGGGTGGCTGCTGCACAGGCGAAGGCTCGACCGCTCCAGGTTGTTCCTGCTGATCGGCGTGTGGGCGGTGGTGACGCCATTCCTGATGAACACCGCTGGGTGGTTGTTGACCGAGAGCGGCCGACAGCCGTGGATCGTGCAGGGCCTACAGAAGACAGTCAACGCAAACTCGCCGTCCGTCAGCGCCACCGACATCTGGATCAGCCTGATCGTGCTGGTGTTGGCCTACATCGTTCTTGGCGCCGCGGATCTCGTGTTGATGCTGCGCTACTCGCGCCGTGGACTCGCCGCGGCGGATGCCGAAGCCGCCGGGCCAGGCGACGCGCCGGCAGCAGTCCCCGCCCTCACCTATTGATTCGATGCAACTTCACACGATCTGGTTCATCATCATCGTCGTCTTTTGGATTGGATTCTTCGTGCTCGAAGGATTCGACTTCGGCGTCGGCGCCCTGCATATGCTGGTCGGGAAGACTGAGACCGAGCGGCGCGTCGCGATCAACACGATCGGCCCTTGGTGGGACGGAAACGAGGTCTGGCTGATCGTCGCCGGCGCTGCGCTGTTCGCCGCCTTTCCCGGCTGGTACGCGACGATGTTCTCGGCGCTCTACCTCGCGCTTGTGCTCGTGCTCGTGGCCCTGTTCGGGCGCGGCGTCTCGTTCGAGTACCGCGGCAAGGGTGATAGCGGTCGTTGGCGAGCTGGGTGGTCGTGGGCGCTGACGATCGGCAGCGTGCTGATCCCACTGCTGATCGGAGTCGGTCTGGGCGACCTCCTGAACGGGCTCCCAATCAACCAGCAGCACGATTTCACCGGGAACTTCTTCGACCTCCTGACCGGCTATGGCCTGATGACCGGAGTGACTCTGCTCACCCTGTGCCTGCTGCACGGCGCGACGTTCCTCGCGCTGCGGACGACCGGTCAGATCCGCGATCGTGCCCGTGCTTTTGGACGCGTGATCGGGGCCGTCGCCATCGTCGTCAGCCTCGCCTGGGTCATCTGGACGCTGGTCGTCATCGGCGGCGACACTGTGCCGCAGCCGACCCAGATCTTCGGCATGATCGCCGTAATCTTCGCGCAGCGGCTGGCCACGACCAACAATGACGGATGGGCGTTCATCTCCTCGGGATTCGCGATCGCTGCCGCCGTGGGGCAAATCTTCATCGCCCTGTATCCGAATGTCATGGTCTCAAGCACGAACAGCGCGTACAACCTGACTGTCAACAACGCCGCCTCCGGCCACTATGCGCTGGTCGTGATGACGGTAGTCGCGGTGATTTTCTTTCCGCTCGTGCTGCTGTACCAAGGGTGGTCGTTCCACGTGTTCCGCCACCGGGTAAGCGGACCCCCCGACTCGACTACAGAGCCGGTCGGCCCTCCTGCCGCGCCTGTCGCTGGCGGAGGCGGCAGCCCCGCGTCCGGCTGAGGGCACGTGCGCGCTCTGGACCCGCGTCTGCTGCGGCGTACGAGGTCGGCGCGATCACTGCTGGCGATCGACACCGTCCTCGGGGTGTGCGCCGGCCTGGCGGTGCTGCTTCAGGCGGGCTTGCTCGCCCGGATCGTGGCGCGAGCATTCGGTGGAGCCTCGGTGAACTCGCTGCGGCTGTCCTTCGCGGCGCTCGTGCTCGCGTTTGTGGTGCGCGGAGCGTGCGCGTGGGCGATGGAGGTCACCGGACGCCGTGCCGCGTGGAGCGTTCTGTCCGAGCTCCGGCTTGCGCTCGTCGAGAAGCGGCTTCGGGACGACCCGCAGGGGGTCGACGGAGTCGACGGCGCCGAGATCGCCGCCGTCGCGGTCCAGGGAGTGGAGGCGCTCGAGGGTTACTTCGCCCGGTACCTGCCGCAGGTCGTGCTTGCCTCGGTCGTTCCGCTGCTCGTGATCGCCTGGGTGGCGGTGATCGATCTCGAGTCGGCGCTGATCATGGCGCTGACGCTGCCGCTCGTGCCCGTGTTCATGTGGTTGATCGGGCGCTACACCGAGCAGCGCACCCGAGCGCGATGGGACGCGCTGCGGGCGCTCTCGATCCACTTCCTGGACGTTGTCCGCGGCCTCCCGACGCTCCGAGCATGGGGTCGCTCACGCGGGCAGGTGGCAGCGATCGGCGAGGTCAGCGAGCGCTACCGCGAGACGACGATGGAGACGCTGCGAGTCAGCTTCCTCTCCGGCTCGGTGCTCGAGCTCGCCGCGACGCTTGGCGTGGCACTGGTCGCGGTCGCGGCGGGCTTGCGGCTCGTGGACGGCAGCCTTGCGCTCCAGGCCGGGCTGACCGTGCTCGTCCTCGCGCCCGAGCTGTACCTGCCGTTCCGCCGTCTCGGTGCCGAGTTTCACGCGAGCGCGGACGGTCTGGCCGTCGCGGAGCGGATGTTCGCGCTCCTCGACGCTCCGGCCGCAGCCGCGCGCGGTGGATCGCGGCCCGCCCCGAGCCCGGCGCGGCATGCCGTCCGGCTCGAGCGCGTGTCGTTCTCGTATCCGTCTCGGCCGGGCCCCGTCCTCGACGGATTCGACCTCGAGCTGGCCCCGGGTGAGGCTGTCGCGTTGATCGGCGAGAGCGGCACGGGGAAGAGCACCGTCGCCGCGTTGCTGCTCGGCCTGCTCGAACCGACGTCCGGGCGGATCCTCGTCGGCGGTACCGATCTGGGATCGTGTGGGCTCGACGGGTGGCGGAGCTTCGTTGCGTGGGTGCCGCAGCAGCCGAGCATGATCCGCGGGACGATCGCGGAGAACATCCGGCTCGGGCACCCAGACGCGCCGGACGATCGAGTGGTCGAGGCGGCGCTCCAGGCGGGGGCGCACGAATTCATCGTCGCCCTTCCCGAGGGGGTGCACACGATCATCGGCGAGGGCGGGCGCCAGCTGTCACCCGGCGAGCGCCGGCGGATCGGTCTGGCCCGGGCGTTTCTGAAGGACGCTCCACTCGTCATTCTCGATGAGCCGACCGCCGATCTCGACCCGTGCAGCGTGAGCGTCGTGTCGCAGGCGGTGCGGCGCCTGCGGGTGGAGCGCACGATGCTCCTCATCGCGCACCGCCCCGAGCTCATGCAGCACGCGGACCGCGTCGTCGTGCTCGTCGACGGGGTTGCGGTGCCGGAGGCCGACCGGGTGGCCGCATGAATCGTTCTGCGCGCCACGTTCTCGGTCTCGTGCCGGTGCCACGCGCCAGTCTCGCGCTCGCCGTCGCGCTCGGCGCGTTGACGGTTGCGTTCGGCATCGGCCTGATGGCCATGGCGGGATATCTCATCTCCCGCGCGGCGGAACGCCCGGCCATCCTGTCGCTGATGGTCGCGATCGTCGCGGTACGGTTCTTCGGGCTCGGCCGGCCCGTCATCCGCTACCTCGAGCGCCTCGGCTCGCACGACCTCGCGCTCCGCGTGCTCGGCCCTGCGCGGATGCACTTCTATGAGCGGATCGAACCGCTTGCGCCGGCGCAGCTCGACTGCTACCGCAGCGGCGATCTGCTCTCGCGGGCGGTCGCCGACGTCGACGCGCTCCAGAACGTCTACCTGCGTGGAATCGGGCCCCCGCTCGTGGCGCTTCTGGCCGGCGCCGTCTCGGTCGGCGTCGCGGCCGCGTTCCTCCCCGCCGCCGGGATCGTGCTGGCGGTCGGGCTCCTCGCCGCCGGGATCCTCGTGCCGTTCGTCTCAGGACTGATCGCGAGCCGGCCGCGGGCGCGGCAGGCCGCGGCGCGCGGAGAGCTGTCGGCCGAGCTCGTCGAGCTGATGCGGGGCCGGGGCCGAGATCGTGGCGTTCGGATCGGCGCCGCGCGCGCTCGACGGACGTCGGGCTGCCGACCACGCCCTCGTCGCCCTCGGACGGAGAGCGCGGTGGCCGGCGGCGTCGGCGACGGTCTCGGCCTCGTGCTGACGGGCATGACGGTGACGGGCGTTCTCGCGGTCGCCGTCGAGCGCGGCGTCCGACGGGAGGCTCGACTACGTGCTGATCGCGATGCTCGCGCTCCTGGCGCTGGCGTCGTTCGAAGCCGTCACGCCGCTCTCCGGCCGCGGTCAGGGAATTGTCGGCGGGGCTTGCGGCCGGACGACGGATCCTCGAGCTCACCGACGAGGCACCCGCGGTTCGCGATCGCCATCCGCCCCGGCTCCCGCTCCTCGGTGGCCGTTCGCGATCGAGCTCGATCGGGTCCGTGTTCGGTATCCGCGCCAGCATTGCCCGGCGCTCGACGGAGTGAGCCTGCGACTCGACCCGGGAGAGCGCGTCGCGCTGCTCGGCCCGAGCGGAGCGGGCAAGACGACCGTGGTGAGCCTCCTGCTTCGGTTCCTCGATCCCGAGGAGGGACGCGTGCTCGTCGCGGGGCGCGATCTCCGCGACTACGCGCCCGGAGGACGTTCGACGCGCGATCGACGGTCGCCGGTCAGGAGTCGCACCTGTTCTCGACGAGCATCAGGGACAACGTCCTGCTGGGGCGTCCGGGCGCCGGTCCGCACGAGCTCGAGCGGGCGCTCCGTCGGGCGCGGATGTGGGAATGGATCGAAGCGCTCCCGGACGGGCTCGACACGCGCGTCGGCGAGCGAGGGACGCGAGCTGTCCGGTGGACAGCGGCAGCGGATCGTCGTTGCCCGCGCGCTGCTCGCGGACGCGCCTGTGCTCGTGCTCGACGAGCCGACCGCGCATCTCGATCCGAACACCGCGAGCGAGCTGGTCCGCGACGTGTTCGAGGCCATCCCCGGCCGCAGCGTGCTGCTGATCACGCATCGCAGCGAGGGTCTCGATCTCGTCGACCGGGTGGTCACGCTGCGGTGACCGCGCTTGCCCAAGGCGGCGAATCGACCGCGCGGCGCCGCGAGGCCAAGTTCCGGTACGGAGCGGTGTTCGTCGTGGTGCTCACGCTGCTCGTGTTCCAGGTGCTGGCTCCCGATTCGGACTGGGCGCGCGCAGTCGCCATCGCGCTGGCCGGCGCCGCGCTCACGATCGTGGTCGCGACCGCTCGGGAGCGCGGACAGGTACGCCGCTTCCGCGCGGTCGTCGTTTCGGTCGGAGCCACGCTCATCGTGGTCGGGATCGCGGCCGGGATCGTGAGCACGGAGCTGGCGTTCCTGATCGGCACGCTGATCGCGGGGACGATCCCGGTCGCGGTCGCCGGAGGCCTGCTACGTCTGATCAGGGACGAGGGAGTCACCGCCCAGGCCGTCGCCGGAGCGTTGACGATCTACCTCCTGCTCGGTCTCCTGTTCGCCTCCGCCATCTCGTTCGTGGCCAAGGTCCAGGGCGGCTCGTACTTCACCCAGACCGCACACGTCTCGAACGGCGATCGCGTCTATTACTCGTTCACCGTCCTGACGACAACGGGATTCGGCGATTACACGGCCGCCAAGCCCCTCGGTCACGCGCTCGCAGTGCTCGAGATGCTCGTCGGCCAGCTGTACCTCGTGACAGTGATCGGCATCCTCGTGGGGAACTTCGTCGGCCGGCGGAGGCGATGAGCCGTGCTCCAGCTGCGCGTCCGGTGTGATTGCCTGACGCTTCTTGTACAGTGACGGCTTGCGATCCAGGCCGCGACCGTCACCCGGAAGGGGTGATGCCGAGCGTGCCGTGCCTGGGAGCATCGAGCCGGTGACCGCGAGGACCGGTGACGCCGATGCCTGACGCCCCCGCAACTCCGGAGCCCACCGCCGAGCAGGCAGCGGCGACGATGCGGAGCAAGCAGTACGTCGTGCTGCTCGTCATCGCGGCAGTGATCGGCGTGATCGTGTCGCTCGCCGCGTGGTGCTTTCTCGAGCTGACCTACAGGCTGGCCCTCGTCCTGCTGCAGCTGCGCCGCCGTCTTGCCCGTCGCCTCGAGCAGCGCGTCGTCGTTATCCCAGAAGCGCCGCCCGAGGCGCTGCGCGAGCAGCCGCCCGACCGTGCTCTTGCCGGCGCCCATCATCCCGATGATCACGATGGGGCGATCGTCTGGGGGCATGTCGGACGGGCTGGGGTGCCGGTTTGCGTGCACCGGCAGCCCGTGGCTTGGGTACCGCCCTCTGGCTACGCGACGCCGGTGGGCGTCGGTGGTTGCAGAGCTTCCTGGAGCTTCTTCGTGTCCTCGTCGGAGAGCGAGGTTTTGATCACGGTGCCGCCGTACTGCTGAAGCGCGGCGATCGCCTTGTCCGGCGTGGCCTTCTCGATGACCATGAACAGCGCCGACGTCCCGGGCTGCAGGTGGTTACGCACTTGCTCCTGGAATTCTTTGTCGATCGCCTTCGAGCCGAGGTGGCCGAACAGCGCGCCCATGCCGGCGCCGAGCGCCCAGCCGGCGAATGGAATGAAGAACAGGAGACCGAACAGCAGGCCCCAGAAGCCGCCCCAGACTGCGCCGGCACCCGCGCCCGCGCCGCCGTGCGTGGTGTGGACGTGGTACTTGCCCTCCAGATCGCGCGAGATCGAGGCGACCTGATCGGCCTGGATGATCAGCTCGGACTCGAGCTGGTACACGGTCTCCCGCGCCTGCTCGGCCGTTCCCTGGTCTGGATAGCCAATCGCAACAAGCGTTGCCATTCCGACAGCTCCTTTCGACGATTGCAGGTAGCTCGCGGCCAAGCATCGATGACCGCGGCGAGACGGGCATCACCCGAAATGGGTGAGCGCCCGGACGGCTGGCGGGCCGACTAGGACGCGCTCGCGTCGGGGGCGGCGGGACCCGGCTTCGGATGCCGGTTGGTCAGCCGGCGGGCCGTGCGCTCGAGCCAGTCGTCGGCCTTGCGCGAGCGGGCTCTCACCTCGCCGCCAACCTGATCGGCGAAGCCGAGACCCTGCTGCGAGATCGCGGCGGTCACCGCGGGGCTCCCCGCGATCTCGTCGACGAGTCGCCACAGCGCGTCGCTGTTCGAGAGCCGATGCAGGAACTCTGCGAACAGGCCGCTGTCGAAGAAGCTGTCGACGAGGTGCTTGGCGCCGTCGCTCTCGAGCGCTTTCAGGATGCCCGCGTGAACGCGCGGGCTGTCGAAGACCGCGCCGAGGACCCGCTCGAGCTCTTCGCTCTCGAGCACGCGATCGACCGCTCGCTGCTCCAAGCTGATTCCGGCGGAGAGTGCCGCGCTGATCGCGCCGCTGACCGGCCGCATCGTCGCCGCGGCCGCGCGCCCCGGGATCGACACGAGCCCGTGTAGCGGTCCGTTCCCGGAGCTGTCCATATCACCTGTGGCCATGAAGCGACCCTATCTTCTCAGCGCCCGCGCGGGTGGAATCACCCAAATCAGGCGATGCGCAGCACCGCACGGAGGGCGGAACATGGTCCCATGAGCGTTCACGCGAGAAAGGGAGAGTCCGATGCGTGGCGGCGAGCCTGACGAGCGCAGCACCGGATCTCCGGACGACGCCGACATAAAGCCAACGGGCGAGGTCGCGGCCGCACCTCCGTCCAGCCCGGGACCGAGGACCGGTATCTCGCGCGGGCGCTGGATCCTCGTCAATGTGTTAATTGGCGTCACGACGCTGCTGCTGGTGATCGGGATGTTCTCGGTCTGGGCGAACCGCCTGCTGTTCAGCCCCGACAACTGGTCGAACACGAGCACGCAGCTGCTTCAGAACCCGAACATTCGCTCAACGACGGCGAACTACATCGTCGATCAGCTGTACGCGAACGTGAACGTGGCGGGGCTGCTCCAGTCCGGGCTGCCGCCGCGACTGCAGCCGCTCGCCGCGCCCGCGGCGGGTGCGCTGCGCAACGTCGCCGTGCAAGGGACGGAGCTGGCGTTGCAGCGCCCGCGCGTACAAGCCCTATGGGCACAGGCGAATCGCGCGGCCGTTCAGACGTTCATCGCGATCGTCAAGGGCAAGAAGGGGGTCGTCTCGAACAACCAGGGCGCCGTCACGCTCAACCTCGCGGCGATCGTCGACACCGTCGCGTCGCGGCTCGGCCTGCCGTCCGACATCAGCTCCAAGCTGCCACCGAACGTCGCGAACCTGGTCATCTTCAAGTCAGACCAGCTGAAGTTCGTCCAGAATGTCGGCAACGGGATCCAGGGGCTCGCGCTGTGGCTGACGATCCTCGTTCCGGTGCTGTACGCCCTCGCGATCGTTCTCGCTCCGGGACGCCGTCGCCGGACCCTGATGAACATAGGGCTTGCGGGCGTGCTCGCGGGTGTGCTGGTGATCCTGGGCCGGTCGATTCTCCGGTCGCAGATATCGGGTTCGTTGACCAGCGACGCGTCATTGAAAGCCACGATCGAGGCGGTGATCTCGATCAGCACGCAGATCCTCCGGGATGTCGCCGGCGCGGTCATCCTGATCGGAGCCGTGCTGATCGTGGGGGCCTGGTTCGCCGGCCCGGCACGTCCGGCTCGCGCCGGCCGCGAAGCGATCGCGCCGTTTCTGCGTGAACGCCCTGCCGAGAGCTACGCGATCACGCTCGGGATCATGGTGCTCATCTTCATCTGGAACCCGATCCCCGCAACCGGGAAGCCCGCGGGCATCATCGTCTTCACGTTGCTCGCGCTGTTCGGAATGTTCGTGCTGCGACGCCAGACGGCTGAGGAGTTCCCGGATGCGGAGATGGGGGCGGCGACGCGGCGGCTCCGTGCGCGGATCTCGTCGATCCGAGGGCAACGCCAGCAGCCCGGCTCGGCGTCGAAGGGAAACGCTGCGAACTCCATCCCCGAGCAGCTCCAGCAGCTCGCCGAGCTACGCGATCACGGCGCGATCAGCGCCGACGAGTATCAGGCCGCGAAGGCGCAAATTCTGCACACCTGACGTGGATGCGACGAAGGATCTGCTGCGACGGCTCGCCGCAAGCGACGAGGGGGCCATCCGCGACGTCCTGACCGGTCGGTGTTCGCACGGCGCGGGTCTCGATCGCGTCGCGCGAGCGCTCGTCCAGCTGGCGGCGATGCTCGCGGTCGATGCCCCGACGACATCCGTGCGTTGGGCGGTGGACGTGGCATCCGGAGCGGGCGTCGACGATGTCGCGCTCCTCCACGTCCTGCTGAGCGCTGCATCGGTGACGGGCGCGGCGCAGACCGTGGCAAGCGCGCCACGGCTCGCGCTTGCCGTCGGAGTTGACCTCGAGGTCGACGGCTGGGACGGAACGTAGCCCCGCGCTCTCCCGCTAACCGCCGAGCAGCCCCGCCTCCATCGCCTGCGCGACCGCCTCCGAGCGCGACGCGGCGCCGAGCTTTCGGTACACCGCGTGAGCCTGCGTCTTGACCGTGTTCGACGACACGCCGAGCTGCGAGGCGATCTCGCGGAACGAGCGATGGCTGGGCAGGAAGCGGAGGATCCGCAGCTCGGCGATCGTGAGCGATGACGGGCCCGCGAGGCTCGTCTCCGCCAGCGTGTCCATGTGCGCCCACGCGCGATCGAACCAGCTCGAGAACACGACCGCGCCGGGGGTCTTGCGGGCGAAGCGCGATGCCTCGGCCAGCAACGTCCGCGCTCCGACTACGTCTGCCAGCGACAGCGACGCATGCGCGAGCAGGATCCGTGCTTGGGCTCCGTACCACGGCACGAAGTCGCCCAGTGACGCGAGCAGATCGATCCCACGGCGCAGATCGCGCTTGGCCTCGTCGATCCGGCCGTGGCGCGCTCGGGATGCCGCCGTCGCCGCGAACACGATCGCCGAGAGCGGGTCCGTCGTCAGGTCCCATTCCTCGACCAGCATCGCGGCGCGATCGGTCAGCTCCGCGGCCAAGTCCCAGGCCTCACGCTCGACCGCCACCATCGCGCGCTGAGCGAGGCACAGCGACGCGAACGCGGGGACGCCGCTACCGCTCAGCCTGATGCTCTCGTCGAGCTGGCGCTCGGCACCCTCGCGGTCGCCCTGCAGGTAGGTGGCAATCGCCCTGAGCAGGAGGCACACGGGCCGCCACGGGCTGTCCTCCGGCGCCGACACGGCGGCAGCGGCAGCGGCAGCGATCTCGGCCATCCGCTCGGGACCGTCGTGGGCGCTGATCGACTCGATCACCGCGACGCCCGTCCGGAGCGACGCTGGCTGCCCGTCGCGGCTGCAGCGCTCGAGCCCGGCGGCTGCGGCGAACGACCAGTGCCGGGCTTCCTGGAAGTCGCCAGCCGCGAGCGCGCTGAACGACGCCGATAATGCGAGCGAGGGGCGACTCGCGAGCCGGTCGCTGCCGAAATTGCCGAGCCAGCGACGGACGAGCGCCCCCCGTCCGCACGTCAGGTAGGCGAGGATGTTCTGCCACAGCAGATCGCCAGTCAGCGCCGCATCGCCCGCCGCGGCGGCGTGGTCGATGGCGAGGTCCATATCGCCGTGCTCGGCATACCACTCGCTCGCGCGCAGGCGAAGCACGTGCTCGAGCTCGGGATCGAGTCGCGTAAGGCGGTCGGCGAGCGCTTCTCTGACGAGCGTGTGCCACCGATACCGACGGTGGGCGGGGTCGACGGCGACGAGCAGCGGGTTGGCGCGCGCGAGCTGATCGAGGGCGAGCGCCGAGCCGCGCCGGTCGAGCAGGACGTCGCAGATCGGGCCCGACAGCTCATCGAGCACCGATGTCCGCACCGCGAAGGCGAGGACGTCATCTGGCATCGCGTCGATGACCTCATCCTTCAGATACTCGTTCAGAACGTGGTGCTGACCGCCGAAGCTCGACAGCCCCTCGGGATCGTCGTACAGCGTCAGAGCCGCGAGGTACAGGGCCGCGGGCCATCCTTCCGTGCGCTCGACGAGCGCTTGCACCTCGTCGAGGTCGCGCTCGACTCCGATCTGACGTAGCAGCGTTGCGCCCTCCGTGCAGTTCATCGCGAGCTGGGTCACCCCCACCTCGCCGAGCATTCGGTGCGCCCGCAGCCTGCCGGTCGGAAGCCCGAGCTCGGTTCGTGACGCCAGGGCGAGGGTCGAACCGGCCGGCAGGTCGGCCAACGCGGCGTCGACACCCATGCGCAGCGCGTCGGGCTCAACCAGGTGCGCATCGTCGACGACAACCACGAAGCGTGACTGCCGCCGGCTGATCCGCCGAACGGCCAGTGCGAGGTGATTGCTCTGCGCGGGCGTCAGCCACGCGAAGTGGCGATCATCATGCTCCGCCCACTCCCGCAGCAGGGTCGATTTACCGTAGCCGGGTGGCGCGACGATCAGCGTCAGCGTCGCGTGCTGAGGCTCGATAAGGCCCCGCACCAGTTCGGTCCGCGCGACCCAGCCCGGCGGGACCTCATGGGTGGGTCCGGTATTTGGCGAAGGCTGACGACGCCGGGGCGTGGCTGCATGGCCTGTTCGCATCGGTTTCGTGGGCTCCGGGGTGAGCTTCGTGCTCCGCACAAGTTCTCCCCGACCCGGCCGCCGAGAGCAAGGGCGTCCACCCCCGTCTTCGCGGAAGCAGACACCACGACCAGCGTTCGCGCTACACGCACGCGACTCATCCGATTCAGGTGATGTGTCCGGGCGTCGTAGGCGTAACGTTTGCCTGTCCGTGGCGCATCCACAGTCGGATTCCGGTGACGATGCTCGGCGAACGTCGCTCGCGGCCGAGCGCACGTGGCTTGCATGGTGGCGCAGCGGGATCGCTGTCGGCGCCGTTGCGCTGGCCATCGGGCGGTTGCTCCCAGGCCTCACCGGCGGCGCGCGCTGGCCGTTTCGGTTGATCGGCATCGGCTACGGCTTGCTGTCGGTGGTGATCCTCGTGATCGGCGCCGTGCGGCAGCGGCGAGCGAACGCAGCACTTCGCCGGGGCTCATTCGAGGAGCTGAGCCCCCCGCTGGTCGACTGGCTCACCGCCGCCGCGGTCGGACTGTCGATCGTGGCGGTGATCCTCGTCGCAAGCGCTCTGTAGGGGTCCCGCCGGTATCACCCAGTTCGGGGGATGCATGCCGGAGCGCCCGCCCTAAGCTGGCGATGTGGACGAGGTCGAACGTCTCCTTCGGCGCCTCGCGTTGAACGACGAGGAGTCAGTAGGAAGAGCGCTCGTCGGCGACGTCGACGGCCCATCCTGCGCCGCGCTCGATCCCAAGGTCGACGTATTCGTTCAGCTCGCGGCCCTGCTGGCACTGGATGGAGCCACGACGTCGTTGCGCGCTGCGGTCGAGCGTGCCACCGGAGCGGGTGCGAGCGAGTCAGAGATCGTCGAGGTGCTGGTCGCGATCGGGCCGGTGGTAGGGTTCGCGCGCGTCGTCGCCGCGGCTCCTCGGCTCGCGACCGCGCTCGGTTACGACCTCGAGGAGTGAACGGCTTGGAAGTACGCGAATGCAACTGAACGTGTGGGGGAGAACGGTCCTCGGGCTGACGGTCTCAGTGGTGCTGCTCGCCGGGTGCGGCGGCAGTAGCAAGCCGTCCTACTGCTCCTCTGTCAACGACCTCAAGAATTCGATCAAGGCGCTGCCGTCCACGGACGTGATCAAGAACGGCACGAGCGCCCTGCAGTCGGCGTTCAGCAAGGTGCAGGACAACGCCACCGCCGTCGTAGACGACGCGAAGAGCGATTTCCCGACCGAAACCACGGCCGTGAAGAACTCCGTTGACGCGCTCTCGAATACCGTGAAGCAGGTTTCGAGCTCCCCGAGCGCGGCGACGATCGCCCAGCTGCCCGGTGAGGTCTCCGCCGTCGTCACCGCCGTCCAGAGCTTCACGAGCGCAGCATCGTCGAAATGCGGCTGAGCGGGCTCCATTAGAACTGCGTGCGCTCGCCCGGGGTCAGGATTCGCACCTCGGTCTCGGGCGCGTACTGGGCGGCGAGATTTGCGAACGTCCGAGCAGGCAGGCTACGATCCCTGGAACGCGCGGCCGCGCCGCAGCCAGCCGACTGTGGCATATGGTGCGAGCACCGGAACCGTCGGCGACAGGCGGCGGAGCGACGGCGGCCGCGCACCTCCGGCGCACGGACGGGTTCGAGCACGTGGCCGGGCCGCGGCCGTGCATGATCTACTGCTTGGCTGGCGACGCGTGTTGCAGCGCTGACCGCGTCGATGGACGGTGGTGTCCACCTACCTTGTTAACGAGATGTGGACCCCCTTGCCTACGGCCGGTGAACGTCGGACGATGGCGCTAGGCGAGTGCGATGTTGACGTATGACCAGACACCGTCGTCCGGCCTCGAAGGCGAGCGGGTCAACCGGGACGGGCAGGCGCCGATCCGCGTCGTCGTCGCCGAGGACTCCTACATCATTCGCGAGTTCCTCACGTCGACGCTGAGCGCCGCGCCCGAGGTCGAGCTGGTCGCGGTGTGCTGCAACGCGAGCGAGCTCGAGCGGGCGATCGAGCTGTGGGCCCCGGAGGTGGTGCTGACCGACATCCGCATGCCGCCTTCGTCCGGGGACGAGGGAATCCGGATCGCCGCGAAGCTTCGCGAGACCAGGCCCGAGGTCGGCGTCGTCGTGCTCAGCCAGTATGTCGAGCCCGCGTACGTGCTCGCGCTCCTCGAGCGGGGGACGGGACGCCGGGCATACCTGCTGAAGGAGCGCGTTCGCAAGCGCGATGAGCTGATCGCTGCGATCCAGAAGGTCGCGCAGGGCGGATCGGTCATCGACCCGACGATCGTCGATGTCCTGATCGAGGCGCGATCGCGCGCGACGCACTCGCGTCTCTCGCAGCTTACGCCGCGCGAGCGTGAGCTGCTCGCCGAGATCGCCAGCGGCAAGAGCAACGGAGCCATCGCCCAGTCACTGTTCCTCACCAAGCGCGCCGTCGAGAAACATGTCAACGCGATCTTCTCGAAGCTCGACCTGCCCGAGACCCAGGACGTGAGCCGGCGCGTGAAGGCGACGCTGATCTTCCTCGCCGAGGAGGGCGACCACGGGTAGCCAAGTAGGCGCGACCACCGATTGGGAAGGATCCGGCGGCCGCGCCTGAGTCGAAGGTCTGCGGGTAGGCGGCCCGCCTACGACCCGAGGATGAGCGCCTTCTGCTGTGAGAACTCCTCGTCGGTGAGGATGCCCTGCGTGGCCAAGCAGCCGGGACATCTGCGGCTCTGATGGGCGTGAGCATCGCCGGGATCGAGTTCCTTACTGCATTTCCATATTTCGCGGCGATCGCGATGGTGGTCGGTTCATCGGTGTCGCCTGGCAGCAAGATCTTCCTCATCGTTCTCTATAACGTCATATACATTCTCCCGCTCATCGCACTTGTCATCGTGTGTGCGGTGATGGGTGAGAGGGGTGGACGGTTGGTCGCACCGATCGGCGACTGGATCGCGATGCGCTGGCCGATCGTTGTGGCACCGATGTGCGTTGCCGCGGGCGTGGCGCTGACCGCCTATGGGATCGCAGAGCTCGTGTGAATCGGTGGTGACCGTTGGATTGGCAGACTTGTCCGATGGATGACAGGGGTGTAATGTGCGCTATGCGCCCTCGGCGCTTCGCGTGGGCAGGGACGGAAACTAGGCGCAAGCTAGAAGGCACTACCACGGGGCTCAGGGACGTCAACGCCAGGACGCGTGCATCTCGATCGTCGTGACCTGCACATCGCCAGCCACTCCCAGATCGATTCGGTCCCGGCTTTCCATCTGCCGGCCGCGTGGCGGCTCGGCCAATCGTCACTTCTCACTGAGACGGATTGGGACGAACTACGGATGGGCCCGGAGGCGGCGGGACGTAGCCTCCGGTCTTGCGCTGTGGCGGGGCATCCCAGCGGTTGTTGCGCCCGATTCTGGTTGGAAACATGCCGCCTGAGAGCATCGTCGGCAGCTCGGCACCGAGTCCGCTCACGTACCCGGCTGAGCCGGGCGCGCCCTCTGGCCTCGGAGGGGCGGTCCACGGGTTCGTCGCCCGCCTTACATCGCTCGTCGCGTCCGTGCCGCTTGCCTGGCGACTTGCAGTCACGGCGGTGGCCGGGAGCGCTGCCGCAGCGGCGGTCGGATACGCGACGTCCCTGAACTCGTCGGCAGCCCCGGAAGATGTCGCCGTCGAGTTTCGCGTGGTGCTCATCGGGACCCTGATCGCCGCTGGTCTGTATGCCCAGACACAGGACGCCCAGGCGCGGATGGGCGGATTGCTCGTGGCGGTCGGGCTGTACTCGGCGCTGTGGCTTCTCAACGGTTCGAGCGACCGGTTTCTGTTCACCATTGGACTGCTTGGTACGGGGCTCGCCCCGACGATGTTCGCGTATCTGATGCTCGCGCATCCGAGTGGACGCGTTCACTGTCCCAGGGAAAGGCGATTCCTGTGGTGGACAGGCGGCGTGCTCGCGCTGTCGTGGCTCGCGGTGATCGCAATGACCAAGCAACCGCCGGTGAAGACGCCGCTGATGCGATGCGCTCCACACTGTCCTGACTCGGTGGTGTCGCTGGGATCCGTACCGGACGCAGTTGACATCCTGAAGGCACCGTTCCTGGCTGCCTGGGTGGGTATCACGTGCGTCCCCGTTGTGCTGTTGCGCCGGCGGGTGGAAGCGGCGTCTGCGCCCGTCCGGCGCGCGCTGATTCCCGTCTTCTCAGCAGCGACTGCCTCCGCAGTCCTGCTCGTCGCGTATCTCGTGCTTTTGGGCGCGGTCTCCGGCGTCGGCGCCACGGTTGGCGCGATATATGTGGCGGTTGCTGTCGTGATCCCGTTGATGATGCTGCTGGGGCTGAGCAGTGAGCGCATGTTCATGGGGCGTGCGCTCGCCGAGTTCGTCAATCAGCTCATGAGATCACCGAACGCTGATCCAGAGACGCTGATGGCGGAGGCATTGGGCGATTGCTCGCTCACGATTGCCTACCCGCGGGCGGGTTCCAGCTCGTACGTCGACGCGACTGGGAATCCGATCGAGGTCGTTCCCCGCGACTCTGCGGTCGCGTGGATCGAGCGCGACCAACGACCCGTCGCTGCCGTCCTGTACAACGCGGCCCTTGTCGATCAGGAGCGATTCGTGCAGGCGGCGGGCGTCGCAGCGCTGATGCGTCTCGAGAAGACGCAATTGGAAGCTGGCCTCACGGCGTCGATCGCCGAGCTGACGGCGTCACGCGCCCGCTCGATGGAGATGGCCAACACGGAGCGCCGCCGGCTCGAGCGCGACCTTCACGACGGCGTTCAGCAGCAGCTCGTCGGGCTGCGAATCAAGCTCGAGTTGGCGACCGAGACGGTCATGGAAGACCCGACCGGCGGCACGCGGGCGCTCGCCTCCGTCGGAAAGCAGGTGGACGACGTGCTTCACTCGGTTCGCTCGCTTGCGCGCGGTATCTACCCGTCGCTGCTGACCGAGCGGGGGCTGGCCGAAGCGCTCAAGTCCGCCGCCCGCAGCACGCCGGCACCGGTCGTCGTCCGTTCTATTGGCATCTGGCGCTACGCCGAGGAGGTGGAGGTCGCCGTGTACTTCTCGTGCGTCGAGGCACTCCAGAACGTGCTCAAGCACGCGGGCCCGGATCCCGCATGCATGCTGACGCTGAGACAGGATGGAACGCGGCTGTGCTTCGAAGTCCGCGATTTCGGGATCGGCTTCGATCCGGCGACCGTGCAGCGCGGCAACGGGCTGGGCAACATGCGCGACCGGATCGACGCCGTCGGAGGGAGCCTCACCGTCACCTCGAGTACGGGTCACGGAACGTCGGTGTGGGGCAGCGTTCCGATCTAGACATCGGGGGCAGCGCTCCGATCTCGGCGGCGCGTGCGAGCCGGTTGATCGTGTCGTCGACGGTGGCGACCGCGAGGACGTACGCGACGTGCGTTCCGACACTTGTCGCTATGACGTCGGGTGGCCATCGCCACGGCGCCGGTGTCCGCCCGAGCAGGGGGAACAGCGACAGAGTCGCGCTCATCAGGGTGCAACCGAAGATCGCGCTGACCCACGGCTCGCCGATCCTGCGGCGGAGCACCCCGTGCAGCAGGCCGAACGCCGATCCGTAGCTCCACCGCAGCCCCAGACCGAGGTCGCGCTCCTCGCGGCCGGTGACGTGGGGCAGGTGCAGCACCGATGCGACGATCCGACCGGGGACCAGGGAGTCGTCGTAGTCGAGCGGCCCGCGACGGTTCGCGCGGATCCGTCGCTCGATCGCATACGAGAGGGTCAGCACGGCGGTCCCTGCCGTGCCTCCAAGCACGCTTCGGACGGGCCATGGAACGGTCAAATGCGGCATCTCTTTCACTTGATCCCCCGCAACCTCGGTTCCGAATCGTCTCTGTGGTCGGCTCCCCGGAGACCGCGCCCGGCATCCTCGGCTGCGGCGGCTCGTCTCGCGGCCGAGTGGTCGACGAGCGTCGCGTTCAGAAGCGGCGCGCTCACCAGCAGACGGCCCACGACGTATAGCCACCCGAGCACGACGAACGCGACACCCAGTGATCCGTACAGGACGGAATCGTGCTGGAGCTTGGGACCGAGCACGTTCGCGGAGAACGCCTGCAGCAGCGCGAACCCGAGGCCCACGAGGACCGCGCCTGGTACCAGAGCGGTCCACCCGACGTCGTCCCGGCGGGGCAAAAGGAACGAGACTCCGAGCCAGATCGCAGCGACGAGCGCAGCGGTCGTGGCCGACGCTCCGAGCCCCACGACGACGCCGGCGTCGGCCCGGGCGCGGGTGGCGAGGCCGGCAAAGACGAATCCGAGCACAACGACTGCCAGGAAGAGCAATCCCGCGCGCCCGCCTTTTCGCCAGCGCACGACCGGCACGCCCCACGCGAGCGCGTGTGTCGCCCGCAGGGTCGCCGCGGCCGTACGCGCCCCGCTGAACATGGCGAACAGGCCGAGCACCAGCACCGCGGTACGGCCCGGGTCGTGGAACGAGGCGGAGCTGTTGATCGTGCTCGCGAGCGCGCCCTTGATCCCAAATTGCGCGACGGCGTCCGCGGGCGAGCCATCCACCGACTTCAGGTAGCCGAGGCCGACCACCGCCACGAGCGTGAGCGGGAGCAGCGTCAGGAAGAACCGAAACGCGAGCGCGCCTGCGAGCACCGACGCGGCGGTTTGGCGGCCGCGGTCGGTTATCGCGAACGCCAGCGCGACACTAATCCGTCGCTCGCGCTCGTGTTCGAGCCGCGTTTGCCCCTTCTCGAGCAGCCTTTCGATGTTCGCGCGCCACCGCCGGAGCTTCGAGCCGGGGGTGGTGGTCGGTGGTTCGTTCACGCTCGCGCGGGTGTCAAGGTGCGCGCGGCGATGGTCGCTGCGAGCGCCTCGCCTCGCATCACCCGATTCAGGTGAGTGGGCGGTGAAGCTGGTGCCGTTCGGGCGAGATCAGCGGCCCCCCGCGCTGCTCGACCATGCCGGTGACAGTCTCGACGTACGCTTGGACCCCCGTAGTTTGCCTCCGCAAGGTGCGTAGTCTTTGCGATTGTTCTGCAATGCGGTGCCTCGGCAGACTCGGGGGATGCGCGAGCTCACTGGAGCAGCGGATGCGTCATCCGCTCCAAACGACAAGCGCCGGTCCCCGCACCGCGACCCCGACGGGCGAGCCGACGTGGTGGAGCTTGCCGACGGCCGCTTGCTCGCGAGCAGACGCTGGCCGGGGACGGGCATGCCGCTGGTGGCGCTCCACGGACTGTTCGACTGTTCGCTGGGTTGGAAGCACGTCGCCGCCTCCACGAGGAGACCGTGTGTCGCGTTTGACCTGCCGGGTTTCGGGCGCTCGGGGATGCCCGCGGAGAACCGCTTCGCAAGCTATGCGCAGGATATCCTTTGCGCGCTCGATATCCTGGGTGTGGGGAGCTTCTCGCTCGTCGGCCATTCGCTCGGCGGGTCGGTCGCCACCGAGCTTTCAGAACAGGCCCCCGACCGAACGCTGAACCTGACTTTGTTGGCGCCGGCCGGGTTCGGCCCGGTGCCGCTCGCGGAGCTGCTGGGGGGTAGCGCACTCGGTCGCCTCGCGCGCCTCGGCGTGCCGCTGGCGCTGTCAAACCCGTTGAGCGCCGCCGGCATCTACATGGCGATCGTCTCCCACGGGCACCTGCCCGAGAGCCAGCAGCTCGGCCGCGTGATCCGCCGCGCGTTCAGCACCGCGCCGGGGGCGTTCGCCGCCAACGAGGCAATCGTCGCCGCGGCCCGGGACCCGGACGGGCTCGCGCACCGTCCCGTGCGCTACGACGGGCCCGTGTCGGTGCTGTGGGGCACGAGCGACGTCTTGATTCCCGTGTCGCACGCGGCCCGCGTGTGTAAGGCGCTGCCACAGGCGAAGCTAACTGTGTGGGAGGGCATGGGACACCATCCACAGCGCGAGCGTGCCGAGCAGCTCAACGACTACCTCGCCGCTACGACACGCACGCACGCCACGCCGTTGAGCGCCGCCGGCTGACGGGCGGATGACGGCAGCCCAGGGAGGATGCTTGCAGCTCAATCGGCCATGAGCCTCCAGCAGGGCTGGCTCGCACCGCCCGGCCAGCGGAGGCCTTCGCCAAGCGCGCGCCCGCAACCTGTCCGCTGACTGTTAGCGATGGTACGAGACGAGCCGAGGTGGGGCAGCCCGAACTCGGCGTCATTTCAGTTTCCCTGCAAGGCTTCAACAGGGTTGCGGTCGGTTTGCTGATGCATTGCTCGGAGATCGTGCGAGTGCCGTGGGTCTCCCGGATCGGCAGGTGGGCTTTCCCGGGATGTGCAGCCGGTCACGGCGCTCTAATAGTTGAAGATTTCGTGCTGGCGGCGAATTGCTGTCATGGTTGCCGCCACCGCGATTGTCCCCGGCGATGAGGAGCTTGTTGGTGTGGCCCCGGAGGTGCAGGAGCGGCTGGTCGTGTACGTGGGTGAGATCGCCGTGGGCCTGGGGCGGGTGGAGCAGCGGCGGGCGGCGAGGTTGTATGCGCGGGGGTTGCTCGAGGCGGGGGCGCGTAAGTCGCTTGAGCCGATCGTCGCGCGGCTGGGTGGCGGGAAGGTCGAGTATGAGGCGTTGCAGCACTTCCTGGCTGATAGTCCGTGGGATGAGGAGGTGATCGAGCGCCCGGTCGCGGAGCGGGTGTGCGCGGTGATCGAGCCTGAGGCGTCGGTGTTGGATGACACCGGCGTGGTGAAGGACGGCAGGCACTCGCCGGGGGTCAAGCGCCAGTACTCGGGGACGCTGGGCAAGACCGGCAATTGTCAGGTGACGGTGTCGTTGCACGCGGTCGGGAGCCGCGGCACGGTGCCGTTGGGGTTCAGGCTGTATCTGCCCGAGGAGTGGTGCGCGGACCGTGAGCGCCGCACGAAGGCGAAGATCCCCGACAGCGTGGAGTTTCAGACCAAGCCTGCGATCGGCGGCGAGCTGGCGGTCCGCGCGGCGGGCTGGGGGATCGCGCGGGCGCCGGTGCTCGGCGACCAGGCCTACGGCGATGACAGCAAGCTCCGCGCCCGCCTGGACGACGAGGGACTGGAGTATGTGCTGTCGGTCTCGCCCGCGACGACAGTGTTCGATGCCGACACCCGGTTCGAGGTTCCGCCCGCCAAGCCGGGAGCGGGCCGACGGCCGAAGATCCCCAAGCCCGATCGTGAGCACACCCAGGTCAAGGCGCTGGCCTGCTCGCTGCCCAAGAAGGCGTGGCGTACGGTCACCTATCGCGACCGCGACGGCCAGCCGGTCCGTTCCCGGTTCGCGTTTGAGCGGGTGATCGCCGCGCGTCCGATCAGCGAGCACCGGCTCGCGCCGCGCGAGGAATGGCTGATCATCGAGTGGCCCGAGGGCAAAGACGAGCCGACCGACTACTGGCTGTCCAACCTGCCCGCCGACACCCCGCACGAGCAACTCGCGCGCCTGGCGCGATTACGCTGGATGGTCGAGCTCGACTACCGCCAGCTCAAGGGCGAGCTCGGGCTGGACCACTACGAAGGCCGAAGTTACCTCGGCTTCCATCATCATTGCGCGATCGTGATCGCCGCGCACGGGTTCCTAACCCTGGAGCGGCAGAACCCAAATCGCCAGCGGCCGGCCTGACGCTCCCTCAGGCAGTCCTACTGTTCCAGCCGATCTTCAAATGCTGGACCGGCCGCTGCTCCACCTGCCAGCAGGCGATCGACCTCGCCAAGCTACCCCTACATCCACCACCCCAACGCGAGTGACAACGTACCAAAGCACTACGGGCTCGCGCGGAAATTAGTGCCGGAATTTGACGAGTGGCTGGCCGTGTTTGGCGCCGCCGGCTCGCCCCGATAATACCGGGAGTATGTGAGGGCGAGCCGGTGGCGTCAGGCGCGTCCAGACGCCGTCAAAAACGGCAATAATTTTCGCGCGGGCCCTAACATCGGTCGTAGCGAGGAGGAGGAGCGATCATGCCTGAACATTTGAGCCCACTGGATGCGATGTTTCTCGAGTTCGAGCAGGAAGATGAGAGCGCCCATATGCACATTGGCGCCGTATCCGTGTTCGACCCGGTGCCCGGGGGTCGCAATCCGGCGCTCGCGGATCTCTGCGAGCGGCTCGAGGAGCGCTTGGTCTCGCTACCACGCTTTCGCCAGCGCCTCTCGAGTGCACGAACGGGCGGCATGTCGTGGCCGACGTGGGAGTCTGACCCCAGCTTTGACGTCCGTGATCACCTGCGCCATGCCACGCTGCCCGCGCCGGGCGGCGACGATGAGCTGATCGAATGGATCGCGGACTTCTACTCCCATCGGCTTGACCGCAGCCGGCCGCTGTGGGAGACGGTGCTTCTCGACGGGCTCGCGGATGGGCGGTGGGCGCTCGCTTCAAAGAGTCACCATTGCCTGAACGACGGTGTCAGCTCGGTCGACCTCGGCTACGTGCTGCTGGATGCCGAGCCCTCGCCGCAGCGCCCCGAGCAAGCAGCGCCAGCACCGCCGCTGCAAGTCGAGGACGCATGGAGCACGCCGGGGCTACTGCTTCGGGGCGCTCGCGCGGGTCTTTCGGCAGCAACGCACCCGCGTACTACGCTAGCGCGGACGCGCGCGGTCGCTGAGATGCTGATCAAGGATGAGCTGGTTGCGCCCGCAACGAGCCTGAACCAGCCGATCGGTGGCACGCGCCGATATGCGGCGGTCCGCCTTCCTTTGGAGGAACTCCAGGCAATCAAGAGCGAGCTCGGCGGCACGATCAACGACGTCGTGCTGGCACTCTCAGCGGGCGGCCTCCGCCGGCTGCTGCTCAGCCGCGGCGAAACGCTGCCGGCGGAGGGTCTGCGCGGACAGATCCCGGTCAACATCCGCTCCGCGAGTGAGCAGCTCGCGCTTGGCAATCGGCTGGTTTCGCTGTTCGTTCCTCTCCCGGTCGCTGAGGGCGATCCCTTACGGCGCTACCAGCTGGTGCTCCGCGAGGCTGAGCATCGCAAGCACGGGACGCAGGCGCTGGGCGCAAAGACGCTGATCGACATCACCAGCCTCGCTCCACCAGCGTTGCACGCGGTGCTCGCACGGTCGTTGTTCGACCTACGTCTGTTCAACCTCACGATCACGAACGTCCCGGCTTCGCCCAAGAGCCTGTATGCGTTCGGCGCGCGGCTGCGCGAAGTTCTCCCGCTGGTGCCGCTGCTCGCCCGCCACGCGGTCGGGATCGCCGCCGTCAGCTACGCCGGCGAGATGGTGTTCGGAATCAATGCCGACCGCGCTAAGGTGCCGGACCTGGACGTGCTGGCCGATGGCATCCGCGAGTCGTTTGCCGAGCTCGAGGCGCTGGCCGGGCGAACGCCCATCTGGAATCGTCGGCCAGCCGGTCGTCGATCGCCTCGACGCCCGATCCGGTCGCCCCGAGCGCCCGCATGAGACGTCCCGGAGCTCTGAAGTTGTCGGCGTCGACCGTGATCAGCACGAGTAGGAGGCCGGTGTAGGCCGGCGCTTTGAAGATGACCCGCTGATTCCCAGCGACGTTTCGGTGCGTTCAGCCCGCCATCGTCAGCCCGCCGTTGACGCTCAGCACCTGGCCGGTGACGTACCTGGCACGGTCGGAAGCGAAGAACAGGACCGCGTCGGCGATCTCCTCGGGTTCGGCGAGGCGCCGGAATGGGATCGCCTTCTCCAGGCTCTCGCGGAGCTTCTCGGGGATCGAGTGGAGCAGGGGTGTGTTGGTCGGTCCCGGGCACACGCAGTTGACGTTGATGTGGTGTCGCGCCATCTCCCGAGCGAGTGACTTGGTGAACGCGATGACGCCACCCTTGGTGCCGGCGTACACCGTCTCGCCGCTGCTGCCGACGCGGCCGGCGTCGCTGGCGATGTTGACGATCCGAACCTCAGCGCCCGCGTCGACGATCGGCCGCAGGAACGCGTGGCTGACCCGCACAGGGCCAAGCAGATTGATCGCGCACAGCGTCTGCCACAGCTCGTCGTCGTTGTCCATGAACGGCTCAATGCGGTCCCAGCCGGCCGCGTTGACCAGCACGTCGGGGATCCGGTGCGCTCCGATCACCACGTCACGCAAGGCGAGCACGGCGGCCGGGTCGGTCAGATCGGCGACGTGTGCCGTGCTTTGGTCGCCGATCCGCTCGGCGGTCGCGCGCACGCCGTCAGCGTCGCGGTCGACCGCGGCGACAGTTGCGCCCGCCTCGGCGAGCGACAGCGCGATCGCACGCCCGATCCCGGACGCCGCACCGGTCACGACGGCGACGCGGCCGGCGAGGTCGATGGTGACGCTCATCAGGCGAACGGCGCGAAGTTGGGCTGGCGCTTCTCGCTGAATGCGATCGAGGGATCAGCAACATGGCCGACGCAAGCCTTGACGTCGCCACCGCTGCAGAACGCCTTCTCGCCCTCGCCCGTGAGGACGACGCACCGCACAGACCTATCAGCCCACGCCGCGCGAAAGGCCGCGATCAACTCCTCGATGGTCTGCCCGCGGAAGGCGTTGTAGCGCTCCGGCCGGGCGATCGTGATCACGGCCGCAGGGCCGTCGATCTCGTAGCGGATGTCCTCGTACGTGATGGTCATAGAGGCGAACGTACCAGATGACTCGACCATCCAGTCGAAAGCTCATCTATTAGTACGGAAAATCGACCAAGTGGTCGGAATCCGATATGCTGGGCAGATGGAGCTCATGGTCTCGCAGGACAGCGAGCAGCCGCCAAGCCGGCTCTCGCGCCGCCGCGACCGGCGAAAGGCGGCGATCGTGCTCGTCGCAATCGAGATGCTCGCCACAAGCGGCTACCACGGCATGAGCCTCGAGGGCGTCGCCGAGCGCACGGACATCGCGAAGGCGACGCTGTACCACTACTTCGCAAGCAAAGACGAGCTCGTGGCCGAGGCGCTCGAGACACTTACCATCGCGGTGCTCGACCAACTCGTCGCAGCCCGCGACACCGAGACATCCGGATCACACCGCCAGCGGCTACGAGCACTGGTCCGCGAGCAGCTACGCGTCCTGACCGTCGAATTCTCCGAGGTCGGCTCGATCTTCTCCTGGCAGAGCACCTGGCCCGCGGTGCACGATGAGGCGCGCAAGTCGATGCGCCGCCGCCACGACGCGATCTTCCGCGAGGTCGTCAACGCCGGCGTCGCCGCCGGCGAGCTCGACTGCGACGACGTCGACGTCGCGCTGCAGTGCCATCACGCCGTGATGAACAGCGTCTCGGTCTGGATCGGCCGGATCGAGGACCCCGCCGAGCGTGCCGCGGAGACCGAGGCGGTCGTGCGCGCGGTGATGCGGATATTTACCACCACCAACGAGAACTGCGCGCGGGCTCGACGACCTTAGCGACGACGGGCGGCGGGACCTGGGCGGTTGCGGTGAAGTTCCCAGAACGGTCGCTGCGACAGCTCTTTGCCGTGCGTCCCCACGAAGTGCTTGGCATCGCCACGCCAGCGCTTCATGTACACCGCGCTGGAAGCGTCGGAGACGGGCTGCGGGGTTTCCGCATGAGAACCCGGGTCTGATACGGATGGATGTAGCGGCGCCCCGCAGGAGGATGCTAGGACTGTACGCATAATCGGCGACTGGTCAGTGCGGCTGATGGTGTCCGTTCCGGCGATGTTCGTCACGAGAGGTGCGCTGAAGCACTCGACGCGCTAGAAAGAGGATTGCTGATGGCAACCGTGCCTGGACCACCGCCTCGACAGGGCACTCCGCTCACAGATGCGCCACCGCATGCTACTTCTGAGCTCAATGGCGCGCCGCCGCCCGCGACGACTCCCGACAACGGCAATAGCCGGGCGGCTCTCGATCCGGCTGCAGTGGCCAAGTCCGGGAGCGATAAGCGCCAATCGAAAGGTGGAATCGAGGGCCTGATCGGCAAGCGTGTCGCGGCGGCTACCGAACACGCGCTCGAGGGTCCCAACCAGACACTGATGCGGGCTCAGAGGCCTGTCTGGGATGCCATCTGCAAGTACTACTTCCGGCTTGAGACGTCCGGCTGGGAGCGACTGCCCGAGGAGGCATCGCTGCTGATCGGAAACCATTCCGGAGGGTCGCTGACGATGGACGCCTGGACGTTCGTCGCCGACTGGTGGCAGCGATTCGGCAGCGAGCGCGTGCTTCACGCGACCGCTCACGATGTCCTGATGGCCACGCCCGGCCTTGGCGATTACTTCCGCCAGGTCGGCGTGATCCCCGCCTCCCGGCGAGGCGTCACCGCCGCGCTCAGCTCCGGGTGCGACGTGATCATCTGGCCCGGGGGTGACGTCGACGCGATGCGCAACTGGCGCAGGCGCGATGAGGCAGTCCTGGGCGGGCGCATGGGCTTCGTACGCACGGCGATCCGCTCAGGCGTGCCGATCGTTCCCGTCGCCAGCATCGGCGGGCATGACACCGCATTCATCCTATCCGAGGGCCGTTGGATCGCGAACGGGCTCGACCGCATCAGTGGGCTGAAGAAATCGCTTCGCGGCAGCAGGTTGCCGATCGTGCTCGGCATCCCGTTCGGCCTGACGATCGAGACGATTCCGACGCACCTTCCGCTGCCAGCGAAGATCCGCACCGAGCTGCTGGACCCAATTCACGTCGACCACGACCCAGAGCGCGTCAACGATCGCGCGTACGTCACCTCGATCTATCGCGAAGTGGAATCCGCAATCCAGAACGCCATGAACAGGCTCGCCAAGCAGCGACGCTTCCCGATCTTCGGCTAGCCACCCACGGAAGCATCAGTAGCGCCCACTTTCCGGATCATCAGGTGACGGGCTGCTCGGGCTGCTCGGGCGGTTCGTGTCCGGGATGGCGGGGCGTCTGCTCACCTGGGGCCGCGGGCCGCAGTTCGTCGAGCGACTCGCGCAACCATCCGATCAGCTTCCACACGTCGGGGATCTGCTCGCGGTCGGCGACGATCCCGAAGTCGAGGTGCCCGCAGTAGCTCATCGACCGTGATGTTGAGCCCCATCCCGTCGGTGATCACCGACACGGGATAGATCGCCTGCACCCGAGCGCCCGCGCAGTAGAGCGGGAACTGCGGACCGGGGACGTTGGAGACGACCAGGTTCCACACCGGGGTGCGAGTCGCGGCCAGCGAGAACGTCACTCGCGAGGCGCGCGCGAACACCGCCGGCGGGATGAACTGGGTCGCGTCCTGCAGCAGCTGCGCGGGCAGCGCCTGATGCAGTTCCTTGGCTGCGCGCAGCGCCTCGTGCGCCAGGCGCAGCCGCGCCACCGGGTCCGGCTCGTTGGTGAACAGCGGCACGCTCATGGTCCCGACCCGGTTGCCGTAGGTGCCGCGCTGCTCCTCGCTGCGCACCGAGACGGGCACCAGCGCCACCAACGGCCGGTCTGGAAGCTCGTCGTGCTCCACCAGCCATCGTCGCACCGCGCTGGCGGCCAGCGAGACGATCACGTCGTTGACCGTGAACCCGTACTCGTTCTTGACGGCTTTGACCTCGTCGAGCGGAAGCGGGCCGAACGCAAACCGGCGGTGCGGTGAGACGCGACCGTTTAACGAGGTTCGCGGACGGCTGAGATCAGTTCGTACGAGCACCCGCGACCGCCGCCCGTACATCGTCCGAGCGGCCGTCCGCCCGAGCGCCTTGGCCCCCGGCACGTCCCGAATGATTGGCGTGTCCTCCAGGTTCGACAGCGTCGAGGGAAAGCTCCTCAGCACGCGCCCGACGTAGCGCGGCACGCCGAGCAGTCCTCGCGCAAGCATCTCGACCTCGCCAGGCTCGCGATCCGCCGCCGACCGGGTCGGTGGCGCCTCGCGCCCTTCCGCGCTCAGATCGAGCAGCACTCCCATGATCTCCGCACCCGACATTCCATCGACAGCCGCGTGGTGAACCTTCGTCAACAGCCCGACATTGCCGTCGCTGAGGCCATAGATCAAATACAGCTCCCAGAGCGGGCGCGCGCGGTCGAGCGGACGCTCGACGATCCGCGCGACCTGCTCGGCGAGCTTCTCGTCCGTGGGCGGCGGCGGCAGCGCCAGCTCCCGCACGTGGTACTCGAGATCGAAATCGGGGTCATCGATCCAGTAGGGATAGTCCAGCCCGAGCGGCACCTCCTTCAGACGCCAACGAAACGGCGCCAGCAACGCCAGCCGCTCGGCGATCAGTCTCCGCACATCGGCTAGCTCAAGCCGCCCGTTCGGCCTCGTGCTCGGGTCAAGGATCGTCAGTCCCGAGAAATGACCGGATTGGCGCGGTGTCTCCAACGCCAGGAACTGCGCATCGAGGCCAGTCAACTGCCGCATATCACCACCCTGGACGCGAGTCCAGCCCCGCCTCGCGCGCGCGTCACGAGCTCGCCTACTACGCGTGGTCCTGGGAACCTTGGCCTGGGCACTCCCACCAGGCGCGAGGCTGACCGGCCCGTCCGCGTGCTACGCCCGCCCAGCCTCTCGAGCTAGACTAGACGCGCTCCACGTCGAGCTTTAGGAAGTGCGTGGAGCACGAGATGCACGGGTCGTAGTTCCGGATCGCCTGCTCGCACTGCCACTGCAGCTCGTCGTCGGGGAGGTCCAGGTGTCCGGCCACGAACCCGCGCAGGTCCTCCTCGATCGCGCGCTGGTTCTGAGAGGTGGGCGGCACGATCCGCGCGTATCGGATCGCGCCTGAGGCATCGATCTGATAACGATGCCAGAGCATTCCGCGAGGGGCCTCGCTGACGCCGCAGCCCACCCCGTCGCGCGGCTCGAGAGCGATCGCCGGCGGGTCGGGCTGCTCGTAGGCCTCGATCAAGCGCAACGCCTCCTCGATCGCATACAGGAGCTCCACCCCACGCACGATGATGCTCTGGAACGGGTTGCGGCACGATGACGCGAGTCCGGCGTTGCGGGCTGCCTCGCGGGCCAGCGGCGACAGCGTGTCGAACGCGAGGCTGTACCGGGCCAAGGGGCCGACCATGTAGGAGCCGCCGTCGCGCAGGCGGCTGTGCAGGGCGGTGGAGTGCGGCACGTGCTCCTCGACGAAATGATCTTCGAAGGCCTCTGCGGGAATGTCCAGCCCGCTGCTGGAGACGATCCGCCCGCGGTCGATCGGGTAGCGTCCGTCCTCGTCTCGCAGCGCCACGAACTCGTAGTCGCGCTCGAGCTCGGGCATCGGCAGCGTGGCCGTAAGCGCGATCGTCTCGAGCGTGTCCTCGAGCGCGCGCTGCAGCGGCTCGACCAGCGGCTCCAGCTCATCACGGCTGGGCGCGCGATAGAAGCCGCCGGTCCGCGGGTTGATCGGGTGCTCGGCCCGACCACCGAGCGTGATCAGCAGCCTGTTGCCCACCTTGCGCGTGGCCAGCCCGCGCTCAACCAGCCCCTGATGGTCGGCGGCCATGTGGATCGCGCTCTCGTAGCCCAGGAAATCGGGCGCGTGGAGCAGGTAGAGGTGCAGCGCGTGGCTCTCGATCCATTCGCCGCAGTACAACAGGCGGCGCAGCTCGCGGATCGGACCGTTCACGGTCGCCCCGCATGCCTGCTCGATCGCGAGGGAGCCGCTGGTCTGGTAGGCAACGGGGCAGATGCCGCAGATGCGCGCGGTGATATCGGGCACCTCGGTGTATGAGCGCCCTTTCAGCAGCGCCTCGAAGAAGCGCGGCGGCTCGTAGATGCGCAACTGCACCTCGAGGACCTCTCGGTCGCGGATGCGGACGCTCATCGCGCCCTCGCCCTCGACCCGCGCAAGGGCGCCTGTGCGGATACGGCGGCTGCGAGCCTGAGGCTCAAGCGGGATGGCCATAGCGCTCACTTTCGCGTCGGAACGTCTGGCGCGCCGGCGTTGAACGTCCGGTACACGCGAACGAGGTCGACATCGTCCATGTCCACCTTGCGAAGCCACGTGCTCAAGGAGCGCGTGTTCGGCGACTCCATCGGCCCGTAGCACCCGTAGCAGCCGCGATCGAACGCCGGGCACACAGCCCCGCAGCCTGCGTGCGTTACCGGTCCCAGACACGGCGTGCCATGGGCGACCAAGACGCAGACGTTGCCGCGCAACTTGCACTCCTGGCAGACGCTCGAGGCGGGGATGGCTGGGCGGCGGTCGCCGAGCGCGGCGCGAATCACCTCGAGCAGCTGATACTTGTTGACCGGGCAGCCCTGCAGCTCGAAGTCGACCGGCACGTGGGCGCTGATCGGTGTCGAGTCTCGAGCGTTGAGACGTACTCGGGCGAGGGGTACACAGCCGTGACGAAATCCTCGACGTCGGTGAAGTTGCGCAGCCCCTGGATCCCGCCCGCGGTGGCGCACGCGCCGATCGTCACCAGCCGACGTGACACGTCGTCGTACGCGGTGGATGCGCTCGGCGTCCTGCTCGGTCGTGATCGACCCTTCAACCAACGACAGGTCGTACGGCCCCTCGACCTCGGCCCGCGACGCCTCCAGGAAATAGGCGATGTCGACCTGACCGACGAGCGTGAGCAGCTCGTCCTCGCAGCTGAGCAGGCTCAGCTGACAGCCGTCGCAGGAGGAGAACTTCCACACGGCCAGCTTCGGCTTGGCGGAGATCTCGGTCACAGCTCGGGCACCTTCAGCCACTTCTCGACCTCGTCGTAGCGCTGCACCGGCCCTTCGCGGCAGATGAACTTCGGACCGAACTGGCAGTGGCCGCACTGCGCGATCGCGCAGTGCATGTTGCGCTCCATCGAGATGTAGAGGCGATCGGGGGGAAGGCCCCGCTCTCGCAGCGTCAAAGCCACGAAGCGCAGCATCACCTCCGGGCCGCACGCCATCGCGATTGTATTGTCGGGGTCGAACGCCGCCAGCTCGACGAGCTTGGTCACCACGCCGACCTTTCCGTGCCAATCCGAGCCCGCGATGTCGACGATCACGTCGATGTCGAGGTCGTAGCGCCCACGCCACTCCTCGAACTCGTTCACGTACAGCAACTCGGCTCGCCGATCGGCCGCCGTAGCAGATGATCACGCGCTCGTACTCGTTTCGGTGCGCGAGCAGGTGGTGGATCGCCGGGCGCAGCGGCGCCAGACCGAGGCCGCCGGCCACGATCACCACATCGCCTGCGACCGCCTTCGCCAGCGGCCAGGTGCTGCCGAACGGCCCCCGCAGGCCGACCAGGTCGCCCGGCTCGATCGCGCACAGCGCTCCGCTACCCCTCCGACCGCGCGCACCGTGCAGCGCAAGGGGTCCAGAGATGTGGCCGCGCCGCTGAGCGAGATCGGCATCTCGCCGACGCCGAAGGCGTACAGCATGCCGAACTGCCCCGGCGCGAACAGCGGCAGCTCCTCCCCGGGAAGCGGCTCGAGCGCGACCGTCCAGGTGTCGTACGTCTCGCGGCGGCGGCTGACGACCCGGTGGGTGTCGCGGGGTCATCGCGCCCCGGGCGGGCGCGACCGCCTCAGCCGACGGTGACGCTGCCATAGACGTCGAGTAGCTGAAGCCGTGTTGCGTGCAGACGCTCGACGATCACCGCCGCGAAGCTGCGCATCAGCTCGTAGCCCGAGCTGGGGGTCCTCTTCGCAGCGACGACGCAGCGCCGCGGCGTCGAATTTGATCGCCCGGGTCACCCCTCGAGAGCGTGCGTCGAAGTGCGTCAGGTACGGCTCGAACAGCCACGACCAGCCGACCGGGTCGCCGCTGTGCAGCGTCTCGATCGTGATCGTTCCTGCGGGCGCCTGGATCTCCAGGGCGACAAAACCGTCGCGGATCAGAAAGAACGAGTCCGCCGGGTCGCCTTCGACCATCAGAGCCCGGCCGTCGGCGAACTCGACCTCCTCACCCAGATCGGCGATCGCCTTTATCTGCTCCGGACTCGAGATTCCGGAACATCCGAGTAGCTTGCAGTTCCTGCTCGATGCTCTCCATGCCAGCTCCCCTATGAGGCTTCTTCGGGCGGCGTCGGGTTCGAGAGAATAGCTTGACCTCCTCGGTGATGTCGATACCCGACCGGGCACCAGGTGATGCAACGCCCGCAGCCCACGCACCCGGACGTGCCGAACTGATCGAACCAGGTCGCGAGCTTGTGAGTCATCCACTGGCGGTAGCGCGAGCGGGGCGACTTACGCGCCTCGCCTCCGGTCACATGGCTGAACGAGATCGAGAAACACGACTCCCAGCGGCGCCAGCGCTCGGCCTCCTCGCCGGCCAAGTCCGCGGTGTCCTCGACGGATGTGCAGAAGCATGTCGGGCAAACCATCGTGCAGTTGCCGCATGTCAAGCAGCGATCGGCGACCTCGTCCCACCGCGGGTGCTCGTAGTTTGCGTACAGCAGCGCCCGCAGGTCGACGTCGGGCATCTCGCGTCCCATCCGGGCGACCGCGCCGGCGGTCACCTCCGCCGCGTCACGCTCGTCGGCGTCGCCCGCAGGGCGGTGCGGCACGCCGGTGAGCACGAGCGCGCCCCGCTCGCTCCCAACCTCGACGACGAACCGGTGACCTCCGCCGTCGAGCACCTCGGTCAGCGCGAGGTCGTACCCGGAGCTGGCCTTCGGGCCGGTTCCCATCGATGTGCAGAAGCAGGTGCCGCTGGGCTCGCCGCAGTTGACCGCCACCAGCAGCACATCTTCGCGCCGAGCGGCGTAGCTCTGATCGCGATGAGGGCCGGGCAGGAACACCCGGTCCTGAATCGCGATTGCGTGAAGCTCGCACGAACGGACGCCGAAGAAGGCGTATCGAGGGGCATCGGTGGGCTCCTCGATGAACTCGAGGCCGTCGCCGTTATGCCCGCGCTCCGCCCGCCACAGCCGCAGACGGGGTGGGTGTAGGAACTGCTTCCACGAGTGCGGGCCTACCGCGTAGCCGAACACCGCGTCGTCTTCGCGGCGGCGCAAGCGATACCTGCCGCCGTCCTGCTCGTCGCCCCAGCCGATCGGGAGATCAGCCGCGGACTGCACGTCCCGATAGACGATCGCACCATCGTGGACCGTGGGCCCGACGAGTTCGTATCCCTGTCCGGAGATCCCCGCAAGCAGCTCGTCCAGGGCGCTGCGCTCGATGATCACGGTGGCGCCTGGGCCAGGCGCTGGCTGGGCAGCGTCGGTCATGGCGCGGCATACTACGACACGCCACGCTGTCAAGGGGATTTCTTGTTTCGTGTCGTTCACATCGACTATGCCTGAGCGTGCCGTGCTCGTGATCGGCGTTGGCAACAGCCTGCGGGGCGATGACGGCGCGGGCGTCGAGGTCGTGCGGCGCCTGCGCGAACCCGCGGGGCAGGCCGGGATCGAGGTAGGCGAGCAGCCATGTGAGCCGACCGACCTGCTGCACGCATGGCAAGGCCGAGATGCGGTTGTGCTGGTTGACACGATGTGCTCGGGCGCGCCGCCAGGGACGATCCGTCGATTTGACGCGAGTAACGAGCCGCTACCGGCTCGCTTGCGGGGCTCCGCGTCGACCCACGCGTTCGGGCTCGATCAGGCGATCGAGCTTGGCCGCGCTCTGCACCGGCTGCCCCGGCGGGTGATCATCTTCGCGGTCGAGGGGCGGACATTCGAGGCCGGCGCCCAGCTATCCGACGAGGTGGCAGCGGTCGCGCCGGCGCTCGCGCACGCGGTGCTGCGCGAAGCCACCGAGCTATGTACGAGGAGGAACTCTTTGACCGTCACTCTGAGCACGCTCTCGAGCCGAGGCGTCACCGTCGATGTCGACCCCTCCACGCTGCCAGAGGCCGGACCGCGCGGCGTGACCGTCACGTTCGGCCTGGACAACGGTCTCCTCGCCGTCACCTTCACTGCAGACGAAGTAAGCCAGTTCATGGCCGAACTCTCGGCGGTCGTCGCCTTTGCCGACTGATCGGGACGTATGCCAGCATGCGAGGCGTTGGGCCGTCGGTCACGAGGTGTCGGTCGTTCGCGCAGCCCTTGAGCAGATAGGGTGTTGTCATGCACGCCCGCCGCTCGTCACTGTCGGTACCCGGTTCCTCGCAACGGATGCTGGAGAAGGCGATCGGACTCGAGACCGATGAGGTCGTAGCTGACTTGGAGGACTCCGTCTCGGCGGGGGAAAAGGAACCGGCGCGCGAGCTGGTGGCCACCGTCCTCAGGCGGGAGGAGGGGCTCGCTCCGGCCGTCGCTGTTCGCATCAACGCCCTCAGCGGCCCGTGGGGCGAGCGCGACGTCGTGGAGCTGGTGACCGGCGCCGGGCCACAGATCGGATCGCTGATCGTGCCTAAGGTCGAGCGCGCCGAGGACATCGTCGCGGTCGAACGCCTGCTCGAGAAGGTGGGGGCGGGGGCGGAGGGTGTAGGCCTACAAGCGCTCGTCGAGACCGCCGCCGGGCTGCTGCGCGTCGACGAAATCGCATCGGCATCGTCGCGCCTGGAAGCGCTGATCTTGGGCTATGCAGATCTCGCCGCGTCGCTCGGGCGCACATCTGCAGCGAGTGCGCCCGAGAGCTGGCTGTATGCGCAGGAGCGGGTGTTGGTGGCGGCGCGTGCGTTTGGCTTGCAGGCGATCGACGGGCCGTATCTGGAGATCAGGGACGACTCGGGGTTGCGTCGGCGTGTCGAGCACGTCCGCGCACTCGGCTTCGACGGCAAATGGGCCGTGCACCCGGGCCAGCTCGCGATCATCAACGCGGGATTCACGCCCGAGTCCGAGGAGCTGGCGCGAGCGCACGCGATCCTCGATGCGCTCGCCGACGCCGCGGGACGGGGCGCGGTCGAGTTCCAGGGCGAGATGATCGACGAGGCGAGCCGGAAGCTGGCGCTGGAGGTCGTTGCGCGCGGTCTCGCGGCCGGCTTGGAAGAGGTGGCAGGATGAGCCGCCTGGAGAGTCCGCCGGTGGTCGTTGGCGGCCTCTGGTTCGAGGATTTCGCCTGCGGTCAGGTGTTCGATGACGCACCCGGTCTGACGCTGACCGCGGGGCACGCGGCGCTCCACCAGGCGGTGGCCGGAGATCGCCTGAGGCTCGCGCTCGACGCCGCTCTGTGTCGCGAGGTCACCGGGCAGGACAGACCGATGGTTCATCCCAACCTGGTTTGTGACGTGTCGATCGGTCAATCGACCGGTCCCTCGCAGCGCGTGCGCGGCAACCTGTTCTACCGCGGCTTGGTGCTCGCCCGGCCCGTGTTCATCGGCGAGACGTTGCGCACCCGCACGGAGATCGTGGCGCTCAAGCAGAACCGGCGCCGGCCGGACGCGCCGGCGACCGGGCTCGTCGCAATGCGGATTCGCAGCACTGACGAGCACGGTGGACCCGTGCTCGACTACTGGCGCTGTCCGATGATCCCGCTACGCGACCCGGATCTGGCCACGGGCCACGCGGACGACTTCGCCGAGATCCCGCAGGAGCTCGACCCGGGAAAGGTAGGCGCCGCGCTGCCGGAGGGGTGGCGCCTTGATCGTCTTCGCGCCGCGACGCCCCGTCCTCATTTCGACGACCTCACGCCCGGGCAAACGTTCCTGCTGGAACCCGGCGAGACTGTGACCGCCGCGCCGGAGCTCGCCCGCCTCACCCTGAATGTCGCGACGGCGCACACCGACGCCACCGGCAGCGCGCACGGCCGGCGCCTGGTGTACGGCGGTCACACCATTGCGATCGCAGCGGCGCACGCGACGCGGGCGATCCCGGCAATCGCCACGATCGTGGCCTGGCACCGCTGCGACCATCTCGGGCCGGTGTTCGAGGGCGATGTCCTGCGGACTGAGCTGAGCGTCGAGAGCTGCACAGCACCTGGGCTGGCGGAGCTCCGGGCGCGAGTGCGCGCGGAGCGACCGGGCGCCGAACCGGCGCCGGTTCTCGATTGGAGCTTCGTGGCTGTGGTGGCATAGATGCCTGGCATCCTCGAAGGTCTGCGAGTCGTCGAGGGGTCTGCGTTCGTCGCCGCGCCTTTAGGCGGGATGACGCTGGCCCAGCTCGGCGCCGACGTGATTCGCTTCGATCCGCTCGGGGGCGGTCTGGATCGCGGGCGCTGGCCCGTGACCGCCGAGGGAAAGAGCTTGTTCTGGGCCGGCCTCAACAAGGGCAAGCGCTCGATTCAGGTCGACCTCACGAGCGATGCCGGGCGCGAACTTGTCAGCTCGCTGATTACTGCTCCCGGACCGGACGCGGGGCTGTTCCTGACGAACTTCCCGGCACGCGGCTTCCTCGATTTTGAGGGCCTCGCTGCACGTCGTCCCGACCTGATCATGGTCAGCATCGTCGGCAACTACGACGGCTCATCGGCGGTCGACTACACCGTTAACCCGGCGACCGGGTTTCCATGGGCGACCGGTCCGCGCCACCTCTCGGTGCCGTTCAATCACCTGCTGCCGGCTTGGGATGCGATCACTGGGGCGCTAGCGACGACCGGCCTGCTTGCCGCTGAGCGAGCTCGTTCACGGACCGGAGTCGGTCAATGCATCCGGATCGCTCTCTCGGACGTGGCCCTCTGGATGGTAGGCAACCTCGGCAAGATCGCCGAAGTACAGATCAGCCGGCACGAGCGCTTGAAGGACGGCAATTACCTCTACGGCGCGTTCGGCCGTGACTTCGCGACCAAGGACGGCCACCGCGTGATGATCGTGGCCTTGACCTTGCGCCAGTGGCGAAACCTCGTGGAGGCGACCGGGCTCGAGCCTGCGCTCGATGCGATCGCGCGCTTGATCGACGTCGACCTCGACGAGGAGGGTGGTCGGTTTGCCGCACGTGAGCTGATCGGAGCCACGCTCAAGCCTTGGGTGGTGGCGCGCACGCTGGACGAGGTGCGAGACATATTCGAGCGACATGGCGTCTCGTGGGGTCCGTACCAGACGTTCACCGAGCTGGTGGAGCGCGATCCGCGTTGCTCGACCGCGAACCCGATGTTCTCCGAGGTCGAGCAGCCAGGCATCGGGACCTACCTCATGCCCGGCTCTCCGTTTGGGTTCTCGCGCGCGGAGCGGCTGCAGGCGATGCCAGCCCCGATCCTGGGCGAGCACACTGATGAGGTCCTGGCCGAGGTGCTCGGCTTCAGCGACGTCGAGATCGGGCGCCTGCACGACAAGGGCATCGTTGCGGGTCCCACGCCCCTGCGAGCCGGAAGCGACTGAGCGTCCGCGGGTGCAATCATCCCCGCTGCTCGCAGGTGCGCTCTGGGGAATCGTTCCCGATGAATCAAGGAAGGCTAGGCATGGTCACACCCTCTGACGAAAGCAAGCGGCGTCGTTGGACTGACGCGGCGATCGAGAGCGAGTTGCGCGTCCAGAGCGCGGCGCTTGGGCATTTCCCCACGCGAACGGAGTTGGTCGCCGGCGGTTTACGCGGCCTCTGGGATGCGATGCGCTCCTCGGGCGGAGCTGACGCCTGGCGGGAGCGCGTGCAAGGCGGGCCGTCAGCGCCGTCCCATGAGCAAATCGCCGCGCGCGCGTACGAGCTGTATGAGCAGGGCTTTCCCGGCGACGCGGAATCGCACTGGTCCGCCGCCCAGCAGCAGCTGATGTCCGAATCCAACAGCTGATGCCGATGGGCTCATCGAAACGCGTCCGCGCCGGTAAGCGCGCCACCGACCACGAGCGCGTGCACGTCGGCGGTGCCTTCATAGGTGACGACCGACTCCAGGTTGTTCATGTGCCGGATCACCGGGTACTCGAGCGTGATCCCGTTGGCACCGAGCACCTGACGCGCTGTGCGCGCGACCTGCAGAGCGGCCCCCACGTTCGCGAGCTTGCCCAGGCTGACCTGCTCGGCCGCGAGCAAGCCCTCGTCCTTCAGCCGCCCGAGATGCAGCGCCAGCAGCGTGCCGCGGTTGACCTCGAGCGCCATCTCGGCCAGCTTCTGCTGCTGCAGCTGGGTGGCGGCGATCGGCCGGCCGAACGCGATCCGCTCCTTGCTGTATGAGAGTGCGGCCTCGAAGCACGCCCGCGCGGCGCCGATCGCCCCCCACACGATCCCATAACGGGCCTCGTTCAGGCACGACAACGGTCCCCGCAGCGAGGTCGCCTCGGGTAGCAGCGCCTCGGCCGGCAGCCGCACGTCGTCGAGCAGCAGCTCGGAGGTCACCGACGCTCGCAGCGACAGCTTGCGATGGATGTCCTGAGTCGTGAAGCCCTTCGTGCCTGTCGGAACCAGGAAGCCACGGAATCCGTCATCGGTGCGCGCCCACACGACCGCGATGTCGGCGACCGATCCGTTGGTGATCCACATCTTCTGCCCGTTGAGAATCCAGTCAGAGCCATCGCGACGGGCGTGGGTGCGCATCGAGCCTGGGTCCGAGCCGGCTTCGGGCTCGGTGAGCCCGAAGCAGCCGATCGCGTCCCCGGTGGCCATCCGCGGCAGCCACTGCTGCTTCTGCTCCTCCGAGCCCCATTGGTGGATGGCGTACATGGCCAGCGATCCCTGGACCGAGACGAGGCTACGAACGCCGCTGTCGCCGGCCTCGAGCTCCAGGCACGTAAGGCCGTAGGCGGTGGCGCTCGCGCCCGCGCAGCCGTAGCCATCGAGGTGCATTCCCAGCACCCCGAGCTTGCCCAGCTCCCGGGCCAGCTCGACGGGGATCCGTGCCTCCTCGAACCAATCGCCGACGTACGGCAGCACCCGGTCGGTCACGAACGCGCGCACCATGTCGCGGATATCGCGCTCCTCGTCGGACAGGACATGGTCGATCGACAGGAAGTCGGCGGGACGAATCGGTGGGGGTGCGGTGGTGGCCATCGGGTTAGTATCTCCTCAATCCCCAATTTTCGAATATCTATTCTGATCGGCTCCGCCCACTCGCTGCGATTTTGGGGGTTCACAGGCTTCGCCTGGTTTGCGACCTTCCTGACCGACGCGCACGACGCCGTCCTGTTCAGCCTGGGAGTCGAGCTCAGCCCCGCGCGGGGAGCTTCACGACGTCGAGCCCGAGCGGCGCGCACACCAGCGCAGGCCGATCGGCGCGCAGGAGCTTGCGCCGCAGCATCACGAACGCGGGTGCGCCGAGCAGCGCCGGAACTATCAGCTGGAACAGGCGGTACAGAAGTACCGCGGCGGTTGCCTCGCTGAGGTTGACGCCGTACAACACGAACACTCCGATCAGGGCACCCTCGGTGCCGCCGACGCCTCCGGGGAGCGGCACGAGATTCCCGAGCTGACCGATCAGGTATCCGAGCACCAGCGTCCCCAGCGGGGGCACATGGCCGACGGCGGCGAATCCGAGTCCAAGGGCGACGATGTCGAACGCCATATACGAGAACGAGCCGACGATCACGCCGAAGCTGTGCGCGCGCAACAGCGCGATCGCCTGCTCCACGCCGTCGGCCCCGGTGGTGAGGGCCGTGCGCAGCGCCCGCCGCACGCGCGCGCGCCAGCTACCGCCGTCGGCGCTCTTTCCGCGCTCGCCCAACCCTCGCAGCAGCTTCGGGCTGACGCCGACGATCAGGATTCCCGCGGCCGTGATCAAGGCGGGAACGAGGGACAGTAGAGCCGAGTGCCGCCCCGAGAGGACGCCGACGAACACGCCGAGCCCGACGACGACGAGCGCGAAGAAGTTCGCGGCGCTGGTGATCACGAAGAACGCGACCGTGCGTCGCGCGATGTGAGCGGTGGGCATCCCGGCCTGCCGAAGCGCCCACACCCCCAGTGCCAGGCCTCCCGCTCCACCGGCCGGAAGCAGCGAGTTCGCCGCCAGCTCCGCCATCGCGATGTCGTAGCTCAGCCCCCACGGCATCTGCGTGCAGAATGTGTCGCGAAAGACGAGGAGATAGCCCGCGCACGACCCGAGCTCGGCGACCACCAGCGCCACGACCCATGAGGGATCTGCGTTGGTGAGACGCTTCTTCACCTCGTCGAGGCCGGGGAGGGCGTTGATCGCAATCGCGATCACGGCGATGATCGCCGCGATCTCCACGACCCGAACGAGGAGGCGGCGCGGGTGGAGCTCGTCGGGCATCTCGGAGCCGCCCGACCCGCTCGGGGACCCGCCCGGCGCCGCGGCGGTCGCCGCCCGAGCGCGGAGCTCACGGCGTTCCATGTCTCGCGGCGGTGTGAGGGTTGAGCCGGATCACGACAGCACCCGGCGGTCCTTATGGCGCGTCCTGTTGTCGCTGCGCCCGGTCGAGCGGGAGCCAGACGTGGAACGCGGTCCGTCCGGGCTCAGACTCGAATTCGATCGATCCCCCGATCCGCTCGGTGATGATCCGCCGCGCGGTGTCGAGCCCCAGCCCGGTGCCCTCGCCGACGTCCTTGGTGGTGAAGAACGGGTCGAATACGCGGTCGCGGATCGCCTCGGGGATGCCGGGGCCGCCGTCGATGATGTCGACGCGCGCGCAGACGCCGTCGCGCGCGGTGACGACCTCGATCGCGCCGGAGTCGCCGAGTGCCTCGATCGCGTTCGCGAGCAGGTTGGTCCACACCTGGTTGAGCTCGGAGCCGCGGAGCGTGAGCTTGGGGAGCGAGCGGTCGTAGTCGCGCCGGACCTCGATCGAGGTGTGCTTGAGCTTGTGACCGAGCACGATGATCGTCGTCTCGAGACCCTCGTGAATGTCGGTCTCGACGAGCTCGCCGCGGTCCATGAACGCGTACACCTTGATCGCCTTCACGAGCTTGCCCATCCGGTCGGTGGACTCCATGATCTCGGCGGCGAGCCCTCGTGCGGTCAGCGACGCCGCGATCCACGCGACGGCTGCGCTGGCGCCGCGCCCCGCGATCTCCGCGACTCGGCCAAGCCACTGCGCATCGATCCCCGCCGCAGCGAGCGGCTCGGCCAGCCGCCACGGCTCCGCTACGCCGAGCCGCTCGAGCGAGTCGAGCAATTTGTCCTCCGCATCCGCCGCCTCGAGCGCCGACAGCGTGCTGCGCGCGGCCGCGCCTTCGATCGCCTCGCGCTGCATCGCCACCAGCTGCTCGGCCTGATCGCGGTCGATGCCCGATTCGACGAACAGCCCGATCGTCGAGGAGAGGACGTCGAGCGCCTCGGCGAGATCCGACGCAGCGCGGCGCGCGGCCGCCGCCGGATTGTTGAGCTCGTGCGCGAGCCCGGCCGCCATCGTGCCGAGCGACGCCAGCCGCTCGCGGTTCTGCTCGCGCACCGCGAACCGAGCGGACACGGTCCGCACCGCGCGCATCACCTTGCGGTGCACGGAGCGCTGGGTCAGGGCGAGCCGCGTGAAGTCCGTCGGGGCGATCACCCCAAGGCGCACATCGGTCACCGCCCGCATCTCGCCGGCGAAGCCGGTCTCCGTCAGCGCCGTGATCGCTCCCATCCACGTGGGCGCCACCTGGCGAGTGACAGGCTCGAGTCGGCCCGACTCGAACACCAGGCCCTGCACGACGCCCTCGAGCAGCAGGACCACACCCGCGGAGGCGTCGCGTGCCTTCGCGATGACGGTGCCGGTGGGCGCCTCGCGGATCAACGTGATCGGCTGCCACAGCGCGAGCTGCTCGTCGTCGAGCTCGTCGAACAGGTCGATCCGGCGAAGGTCCTCGAGCGTCGGGTGCTCGACCGTTGTGGTTGCCAACCGCTCGAGGTCGGTCATGTGCTCGCCAGATACTCGTGGATCAGCGAGACCGCCATCGACCCCTCGCCGACGGCGCTCGCCACCCGCTTGATCGAGCGAGTCCTGACGTCGCCCGCGACGAACACCCCGGGAACGCTCGTCTCGAGCACATAGGGCTCGCGCGCGAGCGGCCAGCCGTGGTCGCGGACGTCCGCGCCTGCGAGGATGAACCCCCGCTCATCCCGGGCGACGACGCCGTCGAGCCAATCGGTCCGCGGCGCGGCCCCGATGAACACGAAGCAGGCATCCACGAGCTCAACGGTCTCCGATCCGTCGGCGGCGCGGATCCGCAGCGCACGGAGGTGCCTGTCGCGGCCCTCGGCTTCGACGGCCTGAGCGCCCGTTCGCACTTCGACGTTTCGCAGCGCGGCGATCCGCTCGATCAGGTAGTGGGACATCGACTTGGCGAGCGAGTCGGCGCGAACGAGCATCGTCACCCGGGCTGCGTGCCACTGAAGTAGACCGCGGCCTGGCCGGCCGAATTGGCGCCGCCGATCACGACCACGTGCTGATCGGCGCACGAGCGCGCCTCGGTCAGGGCGGCGCCGTAGTAGATCCCGGCGCCGGTCAGCTCGGCGAACCCCGGCGCGTTCAGCTGCCGGTAGGACACGCCCGACGCCACCAGCACGGTGCTCGCGCTCAGCTCCTCGCCGCCGGTCAGCTTCACAACGCGCCCGGAGCCCTCGGCCTGCAGGGCGACGGCCTCTTGCACGGTCACGAGCTCGGCCCCCAGCCGCCGCGCCTGATCGGTCGCGCGCCTGGCGAGATCGGAGCCGCTCAGCCCGTTCGGGAAGCCCAGATAGTTCTCGATCCGGCTCGACTGGCCCGCCTGACCCCCCGGCGCCTCGCGCTCGACCATCACCGTGCGAAGCCCCTCCGACGCGCCATACACCGCAGCCGCGAGCCCGGCCGGGCCGCCGCCGACGATCACCAGGTCGTAGTGATCGCCGATCGGCTGCGCGGAGATGCCCAACCGCTCGGCGAGCTCGAGCATCGTCGGGCGCTCGAGGATCGACCCGTCCTCGAGCAGCGCGACCGGCAACCGCTCAGCCTCGACCCCTGCGACCTTCAGCAGCTCCCTGGCCTCGCCGTCGCGCTCGACGTCGAGCCACCGCGCCGGCACGCGGTTGCGAGCCAGGAAATCGCGCACGTCGTGCGTCTCCTTCGAGAACCGATGCCCCACCACGCGCACGCCGCCCGCCTCCAGCGCCGCGCCCGCCTCCCAAGTCGTCAGCAGATCCTCCACCACCGGGAACAGCTGCTCCTCCGGCGGATCCCACGGCTTCAGCAGGTAGTAGTCGAGCGCCACCTCGTTGATCGCCTGAATCGCCGCCTCGGTGTCCGCGTATGCGGTCAGCAGCACCCGCTTAGCGTCCGGCACCAGCTCGCGCGCCCTCACCAGATAGTCCGTTCCCGACAGTCCGGGCATCCGCTGATCGGCTACCAGCATCGCCACCTGCTCACCACGAGCCCGGACCTGCCTGAGCAGCTCGAGCCCCTCCGCGCCTGAGCTCGCGCGCATCACCCGGTAGCGATCACCGAACCCACGCCTCAGGTCCCGCGACACGGCGGCGAGCACGGCCGGCTCGTCGTCGACGGCGACGATCGCGGGACGCCGCTGCTGGCCCTCCGCGTCTCGCTGGGCTCCGTCGGCTGTCGGCGATTCGATCACCCGAGCGATGCTATCCGCTCCGTGAAACGCCCTCGGAGTGGACGGCGAACTACCGTTGACTGCCGCGCGGCGGTTGACGCGATGCGTTTTCCGTCTCGCTTTCGGCTGCTTGCCGCCCTTGTTGTCCTCGTGCTGCATCCGCGCCGAGCGTGCTGAAAGATCCGTCACCTTGGCGGAGTCTTCATCGCGCTCGCCGAGCGCCAGTCTGCGGCTCGAGCGTATGGTAGGGCGATGGTCACGTGGGATGACGTCCGGAGGATCGCGCTCGGTCTGCCCGAGACGAGCGAAGGCACCTCATACGGGAACACGTCGTGGCGGGTGCGCGACAAGACGTTCGTGTGGGAGCGGCCGCTGGCGAAGTCCGACCTGCGCGCGCTCGGCGACAGGGCCCCCGCGGGTCCGATCCTGGGTGCGCGCGTCGAGCATCTGGTGGCGAAGGAGGCGCTGCTCGCCGACGACCCGAGCGTGTTCTTCACCACCCCGCATTTCGACGGCTATCCGGCGGTGCTCGTCCAGCTCGATCACATCACCGTCCAGGACCTCGAAGAGGTCATCGTCGAGGCTTGGCTGTGCCGCGCGCCCAAGCGTCTGGCGCAGGCGTACGCGGGCGAGCACCTCTGACGACGCGGTCCTCTACATGGCCTCGCGGCCGCTCGACGCGAACGTCCAGTTCCTGACCGTGATGGCGACGAACATGCCGTTCATCGGCCGGGGATAGGGGCTTGCCGCGACCCGCAGCGTCGCGCCGAGTCCGTCCTCAGCTCTGAGCCGGAGACGGCTCGGGCTTCGGGGCGCCGTCGGCCCGCCCATCGGATCGCGTGCCGCCCGCCGCCGAGCTGCCCTCGATTCTGATCCGAGGCAGTCGCGCGTCGAGCCATCTCGGCAGCCACCAGGTGGCCTCGCCGAGCAGCTCGAGCACCGCGGGCAGCAGCACGCACCGAACGACGAGCGCGTCCAGGAATACCGCGGCCGCGAGACCGAAGCCGAACTCCTTGATCGCGCGCTCATCGCCAAGCATGAACGACAGGAACACGCAGATCATGATCGCCGCGGCCGCGCTGATCACGCGGCCGGTGTACGCGATACCGTTGGCGACCGCCTCCGAGGCGTTTCGCCGGCGCACCCATTCCTCGCGCACGCGCGAGATCAGGAACACCTCGTAGTCCATCGACAGGCCGAACACAACCGCGAACATCAGCACCGGGATCCACGGCTCGACCGGCCCCTTCGAGATCCCGAGCACGCTCGAGAACCACCCCCACTGGAACACGGCCACGGTGGCGCCGAGCGCTCCCCCGATGCTCAGCAGGTTCATCAGACCCGCTTGTATCGGGATCACCAGCGAGCGGAAGATCACGAACAGCAGCAGCGCCGAGAGCACCACGACGATGCCGATGAACAGGGGCAGCTTGTCGGAGAGCACGCTCGAGAAGTCGATCGACCCGGCCGTGAATCCGCCCACCAACGCGGTCACCGCGAACCGGTGGGCGACCGGCGGCAGCACCTCGTGGCGCAGGCGGTTGACGAGATCTGTGGTCGCCCGATCCTGGGGCGCCGAGCGCGGGTACGCCCGGATCACGGCCAGCTTGCCCGACGGCCCGAGCTGCGGCGCGGTCACCGCGACGACGTCCGGCGTCGCCGCCACGGCGGAACGGATCGCCGGGAGCGCGGCCGTCTGGCCGGCGCCCTGCGGCATCTGCACCGTGACCAGCAGCGGGCCGTTGAAGCCCGCGCCGAAACCCATCGCGAGCAGGTTGAACGCGCGGTAGGTGCTCGTGTTCGACGGATCGTTGCCGGCGTCGCTCGACTCGAGCCGTAGCCCGAACACGGGCAGCAGGCACACGACCATCACCAGCAGGGAGGCGGCCGCAAGCGGCCAGGGGCGCGCCTGGACGGTCAGGCTCCAGCGGCGCCACGCCGAGCTGCGCGGTGCCTTGCCGTCGGCTTGGGCGCGCCTGGCGCGGCGGCTCGGCCGGACGACCTTGTGTCCCCAGCGCGAGAGGAGCGCCGGCAGCACCGTCAGCGACGCGACCATCGTCAACAGCACCGCCAGCACCGACGCGATCGCGAGGCCGTAGAGGAAGTTCACGCCGGTTGCGAACATGCCTAGCAGGGCGATGATCACGGTCGTGCCGGCGAGCAGGATGGCGCGGCCGGAGGTGTCCATGGCCTGGACGATCGACTCGGTGATGTCGCCGTTCTGCGCGAAGTTCTGGCGAAAGCGAGTGACGATGAACAGCGCGTAGTCGACTCCCACGCCGAGGCCGATCATCACCGCGAGCTCGGGTGCGACGTTGGCCATATCGGTGACGTGGGTGGCCAGGCCGACCAGGGCGATCCCGGTGGCCAGTCCGAGCCCGGCGGTCACCAGCGGCATCCCGGCGGTGACCAGCGACCCGAACGTGAGCAGCAGGATCACGAGCGCGGCGATCACACCCACGAACGTGGCCGGGCCGATGCTGAACCCCTCCGCCTGCTCGATCACCTGGCCGCCCGCGGCGACCTCGAGGCCCGGTACGTGGATCCGGTCGATCGCGTTCAGAACCGGCTTGCCGGTGTCGTTCGGGAGGAGGTTGGCGCGCTTGCTGTAGTTGATCGTCGCGAATGCGGTTCGTCGGTCGCGCGAGATCTGGACCACACCGGCGCGCGTGTACGGGCTGATCACGCTGACGACGTGCGGCATCGTCTTCACGCGCGCGAGCAGCGGCTCGATCGCGGCACGCACGTCGGGCACGAACACGGTCCCGCGCGCGGTGTGGAAGACGATCGTGTCGATGTCCCCGCTCTGCGCCTTGAACTCCTTGGCGAGGAGGTCGCTGACGCGCTGGGATTCGGTCCCTGGCAGCCCGAAGTTGTTGGCGTAGCGGCGACCGACCGCGCCGGCGATGACCGTCGTGCCGATCGCGATCACGATCCAAGTGACGACCACCCAGCGGCGATGGGCTATGCACCAGCGAGTGAGTCCAATCAAGGCGCGACTCCTCGGGAGAGAGCGGAGAGTGTGCCGGCTCCGCCTCACTGTACAGAGGCACTTCACGGTGCCGCCGTGGCGTGGTGGAGTTCCGGTCGTGACCTCGATCGGGGCATCCAGCCCGCGCCGAGGTCGCGGTCCTGACGGCCGCGGACCTGCCGCTCCCGCTCGTCCTCGCCGCCACCGATGCCCCGGAGGGGTCTTCCGCCGGGGGCATCCCGCGCTGGTCATGCCCTGGAAGGTTTGCGGCGCACGGCGTCCAAGCACCAGAACGCGACCGAGCGCGCGACGGCGACGGAAGACGTCGCCGGCGAGAAGCTGATCGCGCGGTGTGGATTTCGACCACAGGCGGGTAGAAGGACGGCGAAGGCAAACCCGGAGGTTTTCGATGGACAGAATCGGGAGCAGGGTTGGGAACAAGGCGGCAAAGGCGACCGTGCGGCACTCGCTGCGCGGCGTCGCGTCGAAGGCCCAGCGCAGGCCGCTTCGCAGCGCCAGCCTGCTCAGCGTCGGCTGCGTGGTCGGCCTGACCGCGGGGTGGCTGGCGGGACGGGGGTTCGGCTAGGACGGGGCCTCAGTCCCGGCTTCGTTTCGCGGCGTAAGCTGGGGGTACCGACAACGACGAGAACGACCCGACTGGAGGGTTCCATGGCGACACCGCTAAAGCAGCTTTCGGAGCACGGTCAAAGCGTCTGGATCGACTATCTCTCGCGCTCGCTCGTGCGTGACGGCGAGCTCGAGCGACTGATCGGGGAGGGTGTCGTCGGCGTCACGTCCAACCCGACGATCTTCCAGGGAGCAATCGCCGAGGGCGAGGACTATGACGAGCAGCTGCGAGAGGTACTTCAGACCGAGAGCGATCCGAAAGAGGTATTCCTGGCGCTGGCGAAGGAGGACATCCGCGGCGCCTGCGACCTGCTGAGGGGCGTGTTCGACAGCGGCGAGAAGACGCGCGACGGATGGGTCTCGCTCGAGGTCGACCCGAACTTCGCCTACAAGGAGAAGGAGACCTTCGAGGAGGCCAAGCGGCTTCACGCGATGATCGAGCGGCCGAACCTGTTCGTGAAGATCCCGGGCACCGAGCCGGGTTTGACCGCGATCGAGCAGTCGATCGCCGCCGGGATCCCGATCAACGTGACGCTGCTGTTCTCGCTGCAGCGCCACCGTGAGGCGGCGGAGGCCTACATCCGCGGGCTGCGACGGTTGAACGACAGCGGCGGCGACCTGAGCTCGGTCGCGTCTGTGGCGTCGTTCTTCGTCTCGCGAGTCGACACCGAGGCCGACAAGCGGCTCGATCACATCGGTGGCCACGATGACCTGAAGGGGAAGCTGGCGATCGCTAACGCGAAGCTCGCCTACCTGACCTACAAGGAGATCTTCAGCGGCTCGGAGTGGGAGGAGCTGGAGCAGGCCGGCGCCTCGCCGCAGCGCTGCCTGTGGGCTTCGACCTCGACGAAGAACCCGGCTTACCGCGACGTCATCTACGTCGAGGAGCTGATCGGATCCGAGACGGTCAACACGATGCCCCCGGCCACGATCGAGGCGTTCATCGACCATGGGCAGGTGGGGGACACGCTCGAGGCCGATGTCGACGACGCCCGACGCACGCTGGAGCGCTTCGCCGAGGCCGGAATCGACTACGGCGACGTGGTCGCGGTGCTCGAGCGCGAAGGCGTGGAGAAGTTCGCGGCGTCGTTCCGCGAGCTGCTCGACGGCGTGGCCGGCAAGCGCGATCAACTCGTGGCGGCCTGAACCATGCGCGATGCTCACTTCCGCCGCGAGCTCGGCCAGCAGCTACGGGTCGACTCCGTTAGGGCGAGCGCCGCCGCCGGTTCGGGGCACCCCACCTCGTCGATGTCCGCTGCGGACCTGATCGCGGTGCTGCTCGACGGGTATCTGAGGCTCGACTTCGACCATCCTGAGGACCCGGCGCGGGACCACGTGATCTTCTCGAAGGGGCACGCCTCGCCGCTGTACTACGCGATGCTGAAAGCAGTCGGGAGGATCAGCGACGAGGAGCTGCTGAGCTTCCGGAAGTTCGGCAGCCCGCTGGAGGGTCATCCGACCCCGCGCGCCCCGGTCACGGACGTCGCGACCGGCTCGCTCGGACAGGGGCTCCCGATCGGCGTGGGCGTGGCGCTCGCGGGACAGCGGCTCGACCGCCTGCCGTACCGGGTCTGGGTGTTATGCGGCGACTCCGAGATGGCGGAGGGCTCGATCTGGGAGGCGTTCCAGCACGCGTCCTACGAGGGGCTCGACAACCTGACCGTGATCGTCGACGTCAACCGGCTCGGGCAGACCCGCGAGACGATGCTCGGGTGGGACCTCAAGGGGTACTCCGAGCGTGTTCGAGCGTTCGGCTGCCACGCGATCGAGATCGACGGCCACGACGTCGAGGCGATCGACGACGCCTATCGCGCCGCCCTCAGCGCCACCGGACGTCCGACGGTGATACTCGCCCGGACCAAGAAGGGCCGTGGAGTAAAGGCGGTCGAGGACCAGCCCGGCCAGCACGGCAAGCCGCTCGACGATCCCGAGGAGGCGATTCGAGAGCTCGGAGGCGAACGCAACCTGACCGTGAAGGTCGCCAAACCCGAGCCCGGGGAGCCGCACAGGTTCGAGACCGAGGACGGCGGTCTTCCGCGCTGGGACCTCGGCGAGGAGGTCGCGACGCGGATGGCGTACGGCCAGGCGCTCGCGGCGCTCGGGTCGATCCGCGGCGACGTGGTGGCGCTGGACGGCGAGGTCTCGAACTCGACCTACTCGGAGCTGTTCGCGGAGAAGCACCCGGAGCGCTACTTCGAGATGTTCATCGCCGAGCAGCAGATGATCGCTGCGGCCGTGGGGATGCAGGTCCGCCACTGGGTCCCGTTCGCGTCGACGTTCGCGGCCTTCCTGTCGCGCGCGTATGACTTCGTCCGCATGGCGGCGATCTCTCAGGCGAACATCCGCCTGTCCGGATCGCACGCCGGCGTCTCGATCGGCGAGGACGGCCCATCGCAGATGGCGCTCGAGGACATCGCGGCGCTGCGCGCGGTCCACGGCAGCACGGTCCTCCACCCCTCCGACGCAAATCAGGCCGCCCGGCTCGTCGCGCAGATGGCCGACCAGCCGGGGATCTCCTACATCCGGACGCTGCGCGGGAAGACCGAGGTCCGCACGCCGCCGGACGAGGACGTGCGCATTGGCGGGAGTCGAACGCTGCGCTCGTCGGACCGCGACGAGCTGACGATCGTCGCCTGCGGTATCACTGTGCCCGAGGCGGAGCGAGCGGCAGCGGCCCTTGCTCCCGACGGCATCAGCGTCCGCGTGATCGACTGCTACTCGATTAAGCCGATCGACGCCGACGCGCTTGCCCGTGCCGCCGCCGAGACGCACGCGATCGTGACCGTCGAGGATCACTGGCCCGAAGGCGGGCTCGGCGACGCCGTGCTGAGCGCGCTCGCGGACGCCGCCGAGCGCCCGCCCGTGGTCAAGCTCGCCGTGCGCAACATGCCGGACTCCGGTAAGCCGGCCGAGTTGATGCACGCCGCGGGGATCGACGCGGACTCGATCGTCGAGACGGTGCGGAAGCTCGCCGCGGTCGGCAGTCCCGCCTGACGACGAGCGCCGGCAGCGGACGCGGCCCTCGCCGTCCGGCGCAACAAGGAGACGTGACGCGCACTCGGCAGGAGGGCTGAGATCGACCCGCCCGGGTTACCGCCCGGGTTAGCCTGTTCCCAGTGTCCCGCCACGGCCTCCTCAGCCACGGCGCGCGCGGTCGCCGCCGCCCCCGCGATCACGATCATGACGAGGAGGGTCACTCACATGGTCTGGTGGACGGCAGCATCAAGCGCTCGCGCGAGGGCGTGCGAGCGGTCACGCTATCGCTGGCGGTGCCCACGCCCGTGCCGACGCCTACGTGTCGCTGGGCTGCGCACGCTGGCGGGCCGCTCCCCGGAGCGTAGGAGACCCGGCGGGTGGCGGTTCGGTTGCGCGGTGCGCAAGGATTACGGCATGTCGCCTATCTCCCGTGGCTTCCGCGGGCGTCCGCGCCGGGATGTCGATCCCTCGCGCTTGCCCCCCGGCCAATACCTCGTCAACGATTTTCCCGTGCTGTCGGCCGGGCCGACGCCTCGCACTCCGCTCGACGAGTGGAGCTTCACGATCCATGGCGCGATCGACGAGCCGGTTTCGTGGCCGTGGTCCGAGTTCATCGAGCTGCCCTCGGAGGTGGTCACGGTCGACATCCATTGCGTGACCAAGTGGTCCAAGCTCGACACCACCTGGAAGGGTGTCTCGGTCGACACGCTGTTCCAGGGGCTGAGGACCGAGGCCGATCACGTGACGGCCTGGTCCGACGGTGGCTACACGACGAACCTGCCACTCGAGGACCTGCTCGAAGGCAAGGCGTGGGTCGCCTACGAGTACGGCGGCGAGCCGCTCGAGCCCGAGCACGGCGGGCCCGCGCGACTGCTTGTTCCTCACCTGTATTTCTGGAAGAGCGCGAAGTGGGTGCGCGGGCTGACCTTGACGGTCGAGGACGAGCCCGGCTTCTGGGAGTCCGCCGGCTATCACAACTACGGCGATCCATGGCGAGAGCAGCGCTACTGGAGCGACTGACTGTGGCTCGTACCCCGATCGTGTGGCGCGTGGCGACGGTGACTCGGACGCTGCCCGAGACTCCGAGCGCGACGACGATCGTGCTCGACGTCCCGGGCTGGCCCGGGCACCTGGCCGGGCAGCACGTGGACGTTCGGCTCACGGCCGAGGATGGCTACCAGGCTCAGCGTTCATACTCGATCGCGTCGGCGCCCGAGGACGGTGGGCTGTCCCTGACCGTGGAGCAGATCGACGACGGCGAGGTATCGCCGTACCTGACCGAGGAGCTTCGCTCGGGCGACGAGCTCGAGCTCCGCGGACCGATCGGCGGTCACTTCACCTGGAGGGTCGACGACGGCGGCCCGCTGCTGCTGCTCGCGGGCGGCTCGGGCCTGGTGCCGCTGATGTCGATGCTGCGCCACCGCGCAGCGCGGCGAAGCCAGGTCGACGCTACGACGCTCGTCTCGTCGCACACGCTTCGAGGACATCCTCTATCGGGAAGAGCTCGCGCGCCTGGCAGCGGACCGACGGCTCGACGTGCATCACGCGCTCACGCGAGAGGCGCCGCCGGGATGGAACGGCTACAGCCGCCGGGTTGACCGCGAGATGCTGTCGGGCGTCGGCCCGGACGTCTCGGCCCGGCCCCGGATCTACATATGCGGCTCCACGGGTTTCGTCGAGAGCGCCGCCGACCTGCTGGTAGAGCTCGGCCACGATCCCGCGGCGATTCGGGCCGAGCGCTTCGGCCCGACGGGAGGATGAGATGAGCGAACAGGCCTTGTGGCTCGACGGCAACGCGATCGCCGGGCTGCTCCACGAATGTTTCGGTGCGGAGCTCACCGACGCGCCGCGCCGCTGCCAGTCGTGTGGGCAGGTGCGCGCAGTAGGGGCGCATCGCCTCTATCGCGGGGCCGGGCTCGTGCTGCGGTGCCCGGTGTGCGGCGACATCGCAGCGCGGATCGCGGTCCTGCCCGACCGGCGGATCGTGCAGCTGAACGGCAGCTGGCGCCTCGAGATCCGTCCGTAGATCGATCGGTGGTACAGGCGTGCCGAAAAGCTGGCACGGCTTGCCGATCGCGTGCATGTCCAGCCGGGCAGGATCGCCCGGTCATTCCGTCCAGCGCAGTGGCCGTTGCAGTTGAGCGCTTGGCGGTCCGATAACAGAGCCGCACCACCACGAGCCCCGACTCAGAGCCGCACCACCATGAGCCCCGACTCAGAGCCGCACCACCACGAGCCCCGCAGCGAGCAGCACAAGCGCGAGCCACAGCGCCGACAGGGCCCCCTCGAGCGGTTCCGAGAGGCGCTGCACGTTCAGCTCGCTGACGGTGCCGTCGGTCAACCGCTGCTCGCCGGTGACCGCGACGGTGCGGCGCCTCAGCTCGCGCGCGGGCGTGCTCAGCCGGCGTTGCGCGGTGCTGAGCAGGAAGCAAGCGGCCGTCACCAGGATCCCCTCGGGCGCGATCGCCAGAGAGTTGACGAAGTAGCCGGTGAACGCGGGGAAGGCGCCCCACGCGAGCGCGAACCAGACGTCGCTGTGGACGCGGCCGCCGGCGAGCTCGAGGTTGTATGCGGGCACGAGCACGGCGCCCGCGACCACCAGCGGGATCAGCAGGGGCGAGACGATCACGGCGCCGAGGGCGCCGATCGCGACCGCGCCGGCCAGCCCCAGGATCGCCAGAGCGATCAGAGTCCGGCGCTTGAGCCTGGTGCGCAGCGGGCGGCCGCTCAGCTCATCGAGCGCGTGCGCGCCGATGCCGACCGCGAGGAAGAACGCCCCGAGCGCTGCCCCCAGCCGGTCGGCGTGCAGCTTCGGCGCCGCCGCTGCGCCGAGCGCGACATAGCTCAGGTGCCAGGCGGTGTAGGGAGGGTGAAGCAGCGTTACGAGGTCGCGCCACCCGCCTGGCCGGAGCGCGTAGAAGGCCGGGCGGTCGAGCTCACGCGGTGCGGTCGTCATCCTTGCTCCCCCAGATCACGATCCCGGCGCCGAAGCTCATCCGCCGCTGCCGCACTTCGCGGATCCCGGCTCGGCGCCACAGCGGCGGCGAGGTCGGGCTCCTGCGCGTACAGCTCCTCGATGCTCGGGCCCAGGAAACGGCCCACCTCGAACCACGGCTCGGACACCAGGCGGCCGACCACAGGCAGCGCCACGCGGGTGTGAACGCGCCACAGCGCTCGCAGCGCCGTGTTGTCGGGAACGGCGAACTCGAGCATCCCGATCCTGCCGCTCGGCTTGACCACGCGCGCGAGCTCACGCATCGTCGCGGCGCGGTCATCGACGTAGCGGAGCAGGTAGGTGAACGTCAGGGCATCGAAGTGGTCATCGGGAAACGGCAGGTGCTCGGCCTCGCCGATCATGAACGTGATCCGGTCCGAGACGGACGGCAGTTCGGCGAGCCTGGTGCGAGCGCGAGCAAGCATCTGCTCGCTCTGGTCGAGCCCGGTCACCTGGCAGCCGCCGCGGACGAGCTCGAACGCGACCAGCCCGGTTCCGGTGGCGACGTCGAGGACGTGCTGACCAGGATGCGGCTCGATCGCCGCGACCAGCGCGCTTCGCCACCGGGGATCCTGGCCAAAGCTCAGCACTGCGCCCATCCGGTCGTAGTGCTGGGGCAGCCCCGCGAACAGCTCAAGCGCGTTGCGCTTGCGTGGGGACGACGGGCTGTCCGTGAACGCGGACACCGGAGCCAAGCGTACGCGGTCACGGCGGTAGGGGTGGCGGCGGTCAGCTGCCGGCAGGCGCGCCGACGATCCAGCGGTCGCCGGCGGGGCGGTGATCCGCGTTTGTGCTCGGTCGCCGGCGCGCGGCGGCGAGCGAGCTCGTCGCGCGCTGGGGCCGGCTCTCACCGCGGGTGCATCTGGCGACCGGGATCCCGATCGTCATCACCGGCTTCGCCGGCCGGCGACCGAGCGCAAGAGCTGATATCAGCCTTTCCCGCGTGGTCGGCCACAGCAGCCCCATCTCGAAGCTGAGGATCGTGCCGGTGATCACCCTGACCGCGAACAGCGCGACCATCACCTTGCTCCAGCGGCGCGCGAGCGTCAGGTAGAGCTCATCGCCGGTCCGCAGGTACATCCACTCGACGAACAGGACCGTCACCGGGAACGCGATCCCGAAGCAGACCAGCGGGATGTGCACCATGAACGACAGCGCCTGCATCTGCCGCGCCTCGAGCAGGTAGGGCTGGTGCACGGGTGCCAGCGAGAACGCCGCGGCGGGCATGCGCGGCACGTTACTCGCCGTGGCGGCCAGTGGCTGCGCTCGAGGTCCGCTCGAGGTCCGCTGGTTGTCGGTTAGTGGTTAGTGTGCTTGCGCGACCGGCTCGGGCGCGACGCGCCCCAGCTCAGCGCGAGCGATCGTGCGCTTGTGGATCTCGTCGGGCCCGTCGGCGAGGCGCAGCGTGCGCAGGTGGGCGTACATCATCGCCAGCGGGAAGTCGTCGGACACGCCGCCGCCGCCGTGGACCTGGATCGCCCGATCGATCACGCGCAGCGCCACGTTCGGCGCCGCGACCTTGATCGCCGAGATCTCCGTCCGCGCGAGCTTGTTGCCGACCGTGTCCATCAGCCACGCGGCCTTCATCGTCAACAGCCGCGCCATCTCGATCTCGATCCGGGATTCGGCGATCCAGTCCTGGATGTTCGCCCGGTCGCTGACCGGCTGACCGAACGTGACCCGCGACTGCGCGCGGGCGCACATCAGCTCGAGCGCGCGCTCGGCCGCGCCGAGCGCCCGCATGCAGTGGTGGATCCGCCCGGGCCCGAGCCGCGCTTGCGAGATCAGGAACCCGTCTCCTTCGCCTCCGATCAGGTTCGACGCGGGCACGCGAACGTTGTCGAACAGCACCTCGGCGTGGCCCTCCTGGTCGACGTAGCCGAACACCGGAAGGTTGCGCACGACCGTCACGCCCGGCGTGTCGCGAGGCACCAGGATCATCGATTGCTGCCGGTACCGATGGGCGCAGCGATCGGTCTTGCCCATCACGATCAGGATCTCGCAGCGCTTGCGCAGCGCGCCCGAGGTCCACCATTTCCGGCCGCTCATCACGTACTCGTCGCCGTCGCGCTCGATCAGCATCTCGATGTTGGTCGCGTCCGAGCTCGCCACGTCGGGCTCGGTCATCGCGAACGCCGAGCGGATCTCGCCGTCGAGCAGGGGGCGCAGCCACCGTTGCTGCTGCTCGGGGGTGCCGAACAGCGTCAGCACCTCCATGTTGCCCGTGTCGGGCGCCGAGCAATTGAAGGCTTCGGGCGCGATCTGGCTGCGTCCCATGATCTCCGCCAGCGGGGCGTACTCGACGTTGCTGAGGCCCGAGCTCCACTGTTCGTAGGGGTAGAAAGGTTCCACAGCCCCGCAGCTCTGGCCCGGCGCCTTGAGCTCCTCCATGATCTGCGGATCGAAATGCGGGTCGCCAGAGGCGAGCAGCTGCTCGCGGTAGATCTCCTCGGCCGGGTAGATGTGCCCGTCCATGAACGCCAGCAGCCGCTCACGGAGCTCCTTGCAGCGATCGGTGAGCTCGAATTCCATGATTGATCAACTCCTCGTGGGTGCGGGTCGTGCGCGCCGTGATGCCGAGGGCGCCCGCCCACAGGCGGGTAAGCGTCTGACAGAGGGCGTCGAGCGATGCGGTGCCGAGGCCCTGGACGTATCTGTTGTAAGCCATGCGGCTGACCATCGAGCTCATCGCGTGCGCGGCGAGCTGCGGATCGAGCTCGGGGTCGGCGAGGCCGCGCTCCTGCAGGCGAGCGATCGCGCGCGCGTTGCGGTCGATGAACGCCTTGGCGCGCCGCAGCCGAAGCCGCCTGAACTCTTCGTCGATCTGCGCGACCTGCTCCATCAGCGCCATCCAGCCTCGCATTGCGGCGATACTGGGACCAGTGGGTCAGGGGTGGAGCGTGCGTCGTAGGCTCCGGGAGAACTGCCCCACGTGGCCGCGACCCATGCCGGTGAAGCCGGTGATGCCGAGCAGGAGCACGAACACGCCCGCGATGAGCATCAGCCCTGACAGGAGGGTCGGCCAATGACGCTCGAGGAAGCCACGGCCGGTGGCGAGCATCTGCTCGGCCCGATCGCCCGCGAGAATGACCGTGAGGACGATCCCGATCAGCGGCAGCACGAAGCACACGTTGAACAGGACCAGCAGGAACAGCTGCCGCCACGGCCCGTATCCCGAGCCGACAATCGCCGCGATCACCGCGAAGTACGGAAACGCCGTCGGCAGCTCGACGGCGGTGATCGTTGCGCCCAGGATCGCGCTCGACTTTCGCGTACCCCCGACCTGCGGCATGCGGCGGTTCGAGAGGCTGACGCGTTTGCACCACAGCAGCACCGCGACCACGATCAGGGCGGCGCCCGCGATGATCTCGATTACGTGACGGTCCTCGGCGTCCGGCGAGGGAACCAGGGACAGGATCAGCTGCCCCGGCCCGAGCGCGATCGCGGCCCCGCCGATGAAATAGACGAGGAACACGCCGAACGTGAACTCGGCGATGCGGATGGCGGCACGCTCGCCGGTCGCGATGTAGAGCGCCGGCGCAATCGTCGTCGGGTTGAGCGAGTCGGCCAGGCCAATCGATATGACGAGACCGATCAGGCGGAGCATGAGCGCATTCTTGCCTGGTTCCTGAGCGCGCTGAATCTTCCGCCATATACGCGGAGAATTCAGCAGGCTCACTGCGCTTACAGGAAGTGCAGCTCCTCGGCCTCGTCGTCGGCGACGGGGCGCTCGCACGTCGGGCACCACCAGCGCGCCTCCATCGAGGTGCCGCAGACCGCGTGGCGGGGCGCCGCCGAGCCGCCCTCGGCGTTACGGGCGCCCCAGCCGGTGAGTAGTCGCAGCGCTCCCGCGAGCTCGCGTCCCGGTGCGCTCAGCTCGTAGACGAACCGGGGCGGGCGCTCGGAGTAGGGGCGGGCGAGAACCAACGCGTTTCGCTCGAGCGAGCGGAGGCGCTGCGTGAGCACGTTCGGGGCGATCCCCGCCACCTCCTCCTGGAGCTCGCCGAAGCGCCGCGGGCCGTCGAGCAGCGCCGCTACCAGCAGCAGGGTCCAGCGGTCGCCGACCGTGGTCAGCGCGTCGGCGAGCGCCGAGTGGGCGGCGTCCTCCTCGCGGCGCCGTTCGGGGCTTGGCTCGGCCATTCGAGCGTGAATCGTACGCGTTCTCATCACGTGGTAGAGTACTGGCTTGCACATTGCAAGTAACTAGGGAGATACACCAGATGACTTTGCTTGAAGAGCTCGAGTCGACCGTGCAGGCGGCGGCTGGGCGCAACGGGCCGGCTGTGGTCGGCCTTGGGCGCGGCTGGGGAGTTGGATCGGGCGTCGTGATCGCGCCCGGACGCGTCCTCACCAATGCCCACAACCTTCGCCACGACGAGGCCACCGTCACCTTCCACGACGGGCGGGTCGCGACCGGCCGCGTCGCCGGATCGGACTCGGATCTCGACATCTCGGTGATCGACGTCGACACCGGCGATGTGGCGCCGGTCGAGTGGGCCGATCAGCCCGACGAGCGCGAGCCGCAGATCGGGCGCGCGATCCTTGCCCTCGGCAACCCCGGCGGCCGCGGCCTGCGCGTCACGCCCGGGTTCATCTCCTCGACCGCCCGGAGCTTCCGCGGCCCGCGCGGCCGCCGCATCGCCGGCGCGATCGAGCACACCGCCCCGCTGCCGCGCGGCTCCTCCGGCGGGCCGCTGCTCGACTCGGCCGGCCGGCTGCTCGGGATCAATGCGGTCCGCGTCGACGGCGGGCTGATCCTGGCGATCCCAGCCGACCAGAACCTCCGCGACCGGGTCGAGGCGTTGAGCCGCGGCGAGGCGCCGAAGCGCGTGCGCCTGGGCGTGGCGATCGCGCCGCCGCGGGTGGCGCGACGGCTGCGGCGCGCCGTCGGGCTGCCCGAGCGCGACGGCCTCCTGGTCCGCTCGGTCGAAGAGGGCAGCCCCGCCGACAAGGCGGGGCTCGAGCGCGGCGATCTAATCGTCGCCGCCGGCGAGCGTCAGATCGACCGGGTCGACGCCCTCTACGAGGCCCTCGACGGGGCGCGCGAGAGCGGCCAGCTTGAGCTGACGATCGTCCGCGGGACCGACGAGCGCAGCGTCACCGTCACGTTCTGACCATCGCCCAGGAGAAGTCCCTCTGATCATGGCCCAGGAGAAGTTCTGATGATGGCCCCGGACACGGTCGAGACTCACGGTGGCACGATCCCGGCCAACGAGGCCGAGGCGCTCGACGCCTACTCGCGCGTGGTGGTGGACGTCGCCGAGAAGCTCGCGCCGAGCGTCGCGAACCTGAGGGTGATGCGGCGCGGTCGCGGCGGCCAGGTGCCCGCCGGCGCCGGCAGCGCGGTCGCGCTCACGCCCGATGGGTTCCTGCTGACCTCTGCCCACGTCGTGGCCGGACCGGCACGCGCGGGCCGGGCCGCGTTCGTCGACGGGCGCGAGCTGAGCTTCCGCGTCGTCGGCGTCGACCGCCTGTCCGACCTCGCCGTGCTGCGCGCGGACGGGGGCGACCTCGCGCCGGCGACACTGGGACAGGCCGAGAACCTGCGCGTCGGTCAGCTGGTCGTGGCGATCGGCAACCCGAACGGGTTCGCGGGGTCGGTGACGGCGGGCGTCGTGTCGGCGCTCGGGCGCTCGCTGCCCGCGCGGGCCGGGAGGACGGTCCGCTTCATCGACAACGTGATCCAGACCGACGCGGCGCTCAATCCCGGGAACTCCGGCGGGGCGCTCGTCGACAGCTCCTCCCGCGTGATCGGGATCAACACGGCGGTCGCGGGCGTGGGGCTCGGCCTTGCGGTGCCGATCAACGAGGCCACGCGGCAGATCGTCAGCGCCCTGATGCGCGACGGAAGCGTAAAGCGAGCCCACATCGGGATCGCCGGCGGCCCGCGTCCGCTCCCTCCGCACGCGCGTACAAGACTGGGCCGTGCCGGCGGGATCGAGGTGGTCGAGGTCGCGCCCGGCAGCCCGGCTCAGCGCGCCGGGATGCGGGCCGAGGACCTGATCGTGGAGCTCGGCGGCGAGCCGATCGAGCGCGTCGACGACGTGCAGAAGCTGATGACGCGCGACGCGATCGGCCGGCCGATGACGGTCCGTATCCTCCGCGGCGACCGCTGGCTCGAGCTCGAGCTCTCGCCCGTGGAGCTCGCTGAGTAGCTCGAGCTCGAGCCCGAGCTCTCGCCCGTGGAGCTCGCTGAGTGGCTAAACTGGCCTTCGGCGCCGGGCGGCGTATGTACACACGCCCTGGCCCGGTAGCCGATCCTGATCACCACCTTCGTACGGGAAGCGCCGAAATGGCCCGTGGAGACGTCCGGATCGCCGCAACTCTCGCCTGTGAAGAGTGCAAGCGCCGGAACTACCAGACGAATAAGAGCAAGCGGAACAACCCAGAAAGGCTCCAGCTGCGCAAGTACTGCCGCTGGTGCAGGCGCCACACCGCCCACCGCGAAACGCGGTAGCCGACGGGAGAACCGTGGCTCGCAACCGCAAACGAGCGAAAGAGCGCCGTGCGCGCCGGCCCACGAACGGGACCGGGCGTCCGGCCGCTGCGACCGCCCGCGTAGACGCGCCCGATCCGATCGAGCACGGCGCGCCGGACGTCGAGCTGGCCGAGGCGCAGATGGCCCGCGGGCGGCCGGACCTGCAGCCGGTCGAGGATCCTGAGCCGGGCGCCGAGGAGGAGCTCGCCGATGCGCAGTTCGGCGAGGCGCCGAATGTCCCGGGCGTGTTTCCCCAGCGCGTGCGGCCTCAGACCACCGAGGACGAGGTCGACGACGCCGAGCTGAGCGAGGCCGAGTTCGAGGCTGAGGCCGGCGAGGCCGCCGAGGAGGCCGAGGAGGCCGAGGCCGAGGAGGAGCGCGAGTCGGAGAGGCTTCTTCCGGCCGCGAGCACCGCTGCCGCGCCCGCGCGGCATCGCGTCCGAACCGCGAATCGCCTAATCAACTTCCTTGAGGGGAGCTGGCGCGAGCTGCAGCGAGTACAGTGGCCCGATCGGCGGCAGGTGATGCAGGCCACCGGGGTCGTGATCGGATTCGTGATCGTGGCCGGCGTGTTCCTCGGCGTGGCGGACCTCCTCGCCACCAAGATCATGAATTACATCCTCACAGGGCATTTCAAATAAGCATGTTTCGCTGGTACGTCGTCAACACATATTCAGGCCACGAGAACAAGGTCAAGCACAACCTCGAGCACCGGGTCGTGTCGCTCGGGCAGCAGGGCGCGGTCAGGCGGATCGTCGTCCCGACCGAGTCCGTCTCCGAGATGAAGGACAACCAGAAGGTCGTCGTCGAGAAGCGGACGATGCCCGGCTACGTGCTCGTCAACATGGACCTGAACGAGGACTCGTGGTCGCTTGTGAAGGGCACCCCGGGCGTGACCGGGTTCGTCGGCGCGTCGAACGAGCCGGTGCCGCTGACCCAGGCCGAGGTCGACAGGCTGCTGCACCAGGAGCCGGCCGAGCGCCCGCGCAGCCGCGCCCAGTTCTCGATCGGCGAGTCGATCAAGGTGATCTCGGGGCCGCTGTCCGACTTCTCCGGCGAGATTTCGGAGGTCAACGAGGACGCCCAGCGCCTCAAGGTGCTGGTCTCGATCTTCGGCCGCGAGACGCCGGTCGAGGTCGGCTTCGATCAGGTCAAGAAGATTTAGTTTATAGGGCCGCTTGCGCGGCCCTTTGGTTTGGCTCTGAGCGAGCAAAGCGAGCGGTTAAGCGAAGCAGGAGGCCGAGCGGTATTTTCAAGACGCGGGACCGGAGGTCCTGCCGAGGATCCCCTACATGGCGAAAAAGGTTCTAACTCAAATCAAGCTTCAGGCGGTCGGCGGTCAGGCCAGCCCGGCGCCTCCGGTCGGCCCTGCGCTCGGCCAGCACGGCGTCAACATCATGGAGTTCGTCAAGGCGTTCAACGCCCAGACGCAGAATGACGCCGGCACCGTGATCCCGGTCGTGATCACCGTCTACGAGGACCGCTCGTTCACGTTCGTGACGAAGAGCCCGCCGGCGGCGGTGCTGATCAAGCAGGCGCTCTCGCTGGAGAAGGGCTCGCCCGAGCCGCACCGCGACAAGGTCGGCAAGATCACCCGGGATCAGCTGCGGGAGATTGCCGAGAAGAAGATGAACGATCTGAACGCGAGCGACGTCGACGCGGCGGCCAAGATCATTGCGGGAACGGCGCGGTCGATGGGCGTGGAGGTGGTGTGATGGCGAAGCACGGCAAGACGTACCTCGACGTTAAGCAGCGCTACGACCGCGAGCGCGAGTACACGCCCGCCGAGGCGATCGCGCTGGTCAAGCAGCTGGGCCGGGCGAAGTTCGACGAGTCGGTCGAGGTGCACGTCCGCACCGGCCTGAACGTCCGTCACGCCGACGAGCAGCTGCGCGGGACGGTCGCGCTCCCCAACGGCCTCGGCAAGGACGTCAAGGTGGTCGTGTTTGCCCAGGGCGACAAGGCCCGCGAGGCCGAGGAGGCAGGCGCCGACGTGGTCGGCGCCGAGGACCTCGCCGAGCGGATCCAGGGCGGCTTCGACGACTTCGACGTCGCGATCGCGACCCCCGACCTGATGCCGGTGGTCGGGCGCCTCGGGCGGATCCTCGGCCCGGCGGGCAAGATGCCCAACCCGAAGGTCGGGACCGTCACGATGGACGTCGGGAAGGCGGTCCAGGAGTCGAAGGCGGGCAAAGTCGAGTACCGCACCGACCGCAACGCGAACGTGCACCTGGTGATCGGCAAGAGGGAATTCGAGGAACGGAGGCTGCTGGAGAACTATGCCGCCGTGATCGAGGAGCTGATCCGGGCCAAGCCGTCCGCCGCCAAGGGGCGCTACATCCGCTCGGTCACGTTCGCGTCCACGATGGGCCCCGGCGTCAAGGTCGATCCGTCCCGCACCCGCGACATCGTCGAGGAGTCCGTCGCGGCGTAGATTGACAGTCACTGCCAGAGACCCCCGGCGGCGAGCGCGTAAGCCCGGGGCAGGCGGAAGCTCGACGCGACCCGGTTCGCCTCTCGACGCCGCCTGCGCAGAATCGAGAGGAACATGAACCGAGATCAGAAAGCAGCAGTCGTAGACGAGATCGCGGCCCAGATCGAGGCCGCCGACGCGGTGTTCGCGGTCGACTACCGCGGCATCTCGGTCGCGCAGGTCGCCGCGCTGCGCTCGAAGCTGCGCGACGCGGACGCGAAGTTCCGAATCGTCAAGAACTCGCTGACCGAGCGGGCCGCCGGCAAGGCCGGGGCGGAGGCGCTGAAGGAGATGCTCGAGGGGCCGACCGCGCTGACGCTCGTCCACGGCGACGCGGCGCTCGCCGCGAAGGCGCTCAACGACACGGCGCGGACGCTGGGGGGGATCCTGCAGTTCAAGGGCGGGCTGATGAACGGCGGTGCCCTGACCGCGGATGACGTTCGCGCGATCGCGCGGCTGCCGTCGCGGGATGTGCTGCACGCGCAGCTGGTCGGCACGATCGCGGCGCCGATCACTGGACTCGTGCGGACGCTGAATGCGCTGATCGCCGGACTGGCGATCCAGCTGCAGGCCATCTACGAGGGCGCAAGCTCCGAGGGCGCCTCAGCGTCCGAGACCAGCTCCGAGGGCGCCTCGTCGTCCGAGACCAGCTCCGAGGGCGCCTCGTCGTCCGAGACCGCTACGCAAGTCTCGGACGCCGAGGCACCCTCTCCGCAGCCAGCATGCCGAAACCGCCGACGAACCCGAGCCCGGAGCCGCGGAGGCGGCGCCCACAGCCAACCAGCCTGAACAAGCTGAACAACCTGATGAGGAAACCGCGTCGGACGCGGCCCCGTCCGACGAGTAAGGAGGAAACATGCCCACCACGCAAGAGTGGATCGAGGAGCTGAAGAGCATCTCGGTGCTCGAGCTCTCGGAGCGGATCAAGGCGCTCGAGGAGACGTTCGGCGTGTCCGCGACCGCGGTCGCAGCCGCGGCTCCGGCGGCCGGCGCGGGCGCCGCCGACGGCGGCGAGGCGGTCGAGGAGCAGAGCGCGTTCGACGTGGTCCTGAACGCCGCGGGCGACAAGAAGATCCAGGTGATCAAGGTCGTGCGCGCCGCCACCGGTCTCGGCCTGAAGGAGGCCAAGGCGCTGGTCGACGAGGCGCCCAAGCCCGTGAAGGAAGGGATCGACAAGGCCGAGGCCGAAAAGCTGAAGGCCGACATCGAAGAGGCCGGCGGCATCGTCGAGCTGAAATAAGTCGGGTCAGGGGCGGACCCGCGACCGCGGCGCAGCCGGCGTTTTAGGTGCGTGCGCAGGACCACCGGGTCGAGGTCCGGCGGCTGGACTGACACCGGCGGATTAACTGTCGCTGGGCAGCTTGCTACGCGTGTGAATTCCCCCTACACTGCACCGGTCAGCCAATAGCCGTAGCCGCCCGAACCGTTACGGCGCCGCGCCACATACGCGGTCGCCAGGGGCGGGGTCCGTGAGCGCTGACGGTCCTGCACAGGGCATCGTCGTCGTGTGCTATCTTTGACGGTCGCGCTTCATGGGAGCGCCGACAGGCTCCCGGGGTGCGCTCCCTTTGCCTACCTCTCGACCGCCCGAGGAGTCGCCGTCTTGGCAACCGCTCACGCCCCGCGGACGCGCAGGAACTTCGCGCGCCTGCACAAGGTCCTTGAAGTCCCCAACCTGATCGATATCCAACGCAAGTCCTTCGACTGGCTCACCGACCCCAGCGGCGGCGGCCTGCGCGAGACGATCGATGACATCTCGCCGATCGAGGACTACACCGGAAACCTCGCCGTCCAGTTCGGCGATTTCACGTTCGACGAGCCCGTGGCGAGCCTCGACCAGTGCCGCGAGAAGGATCTGACCTACGCGCGGCCGCTCACGGTCACGGTCGCGTTCATCAACCGTGAGACCGGTGAGATTCGCGAGCAGTCGGTGTTCATGGGCGATTTCCCGTGGATGACCGACCGCGGCACGTTCATCATCAACGGCACCGAGCGCGTGGTCGTCACGCAGCTGGTGCGCTCGCCGGGCGCGTACGTGATGGAGCCGAAGGATCGCGAGAAGCAGGTGTTCATCGCGAACCTGATGCCCGCGCGCGGCTCGTGGCTCGAGCTCGAGATCGACAAGAAGGGGCGCGTGTACGTACGCATCGACCGCAAGCGCAAGCTCCCCGTGAGCGTGCTCCTGCGGGCGATGGGCTATGCGTCGGACGAGGAGATCCTGAACCTGTTCGACGACTCGCTGTACATCCGCCTGACGCTCGACGCCGATCCCGAGATCACGCGTAGCGAGGAGGGTGCGCTGATCGAGCTGTTCAAGAAGCAGCGGCCGGGCGAGCCGCCGTCGATCGACGCGGCGCGCGCGCTGCTGCATCAGCTGTTCTTCGACCCGAAGCGCTACGACCTCACCCGTGTCGGCCGCTACAAGCTGAACTCGCGTCTCGATCTGGACATCGACCTCGAGACGCGCACGCTGACCCACGACGACATCATCGCCCTGGTCCGCGAGCTGGTCTCGCTGCCGCGGAGGCTCGGGATGCCCGAGGAGCCGGGCGAGGAGATCAAGGATTTCGCCGCCGAGGCGCTGGCGATGCCGCGCGAGCCGATCCAGGATCACCTCGACGAGTACGAGCACTTCGGCAACCGCCGGCTGCGCACCGTCGGCGAGCTGATCCAGGAGGCGTTCCGGATCGGCCTCTACCGGATGGAGCGCGTCGTCCGCGAGCGCCTCACGACCGAGGACGCCGACACGATCACGCCGCAGACGATCGTCAACATCCGTCCGGTGGTGGCGGCGCAGAAGGAGTTCTTCGGCTCCAGCCAGCTGTCGCAGTTCATGGACCAGACGAACTCGCTGGCCGGCCTCAGGCACCGCAGGAGGCTGTCCGCCCTTGGTGCCGGCGGCCTGACCCGCGAGCGCGCGCCGATCGAGGTGCGCGACGTGCACCCGACCCACTACGGGCGGATGTGTCCGATCGAGACCCCCGAAGGGCCGAACATCGGCCTGATCGGGTCGCTCTCGAGCTACGCCGAGATCTCCGAGCACGGGTTCGTGACGACGCCGTACCGGGTCGTCACGGACGGCAAGGTGACCGACGAGATCGTGCACCTCGACGCGAACCAGGAGGAGGAGCGCCTGATCGCACAGGCGAACACGCCGGTCGATGCAGACGGTCGCCTCACCGGCGATGAGATCCTGTGCCGGACCCAGGCGGGCCAGTACGTGACGGCGACGCCCGATCAGGTCGACCTGATCGACGTCTCCCCCGAGCAGATCTGGTCGGTCACGACCGCGATGATCCCGTTCCTCGAGCACGACGACGCGAACCGGGCGCTGATGGGCTCGAACATGCAGGCCCAGGCGGTGCCACTGCTTGTGACCGATGCGCCGCTGATCGGCACCGGGATGGAGCGCCGCGCAGCGATCGACACCGGCGACCTCGTCGTCGCGCGCTCGCAGGGAACGATCTCCTATGTCGACGCCGAGCAGATCGTCGTCGACAAGACCGACGGCGGCCAGGACGAGTACGAGCTCCAGAAGTTCATGCGCTCGAACCAGGGCACGCTGATCCACCAGAAGCCGATCGTCGACGTCGGCGTCGAGGTGAACGCGGGCGACGTGCTCGCTGACGGGTCGGCCACCGACGCGGGCGAGATGGCGCTCGGCAAGAACCTGCTCGTCGCCTTCATGTCCTGGGAGGGCTACAACTTCGAGGACGCGATCATCCTGTCCAAGCGTCTCGTGCAGGACGACGAGCTCACCTCGATCCACATCGAGGAGTACGAGATCGACGCGCGCACGACCAAGCTCGGCGACGAGGAGATCACCCGCGACATCCCGAACCGCTCGGAGGAGTCGCTGCGCAACCTCGACGACCGCGGCATCGTCCGGGTCGGGGCCGAGGTCGCCTCGGGCGACCTGCTCGTCGGCAAGGTCACGCCGAAGGGCGAGACCGAGCTGACCGCCGAGGAGAAGCTGATCCGCGCGATCTTCAAGGAGAAGGCGCGCGAGGTCCGCGACACCTCGCTGAAGGTCCCCCACGGTGAGGGCGGCGTCGTGATCGACGTCAAGACGTTCAGCCGCGACGAGGGCGACGACCTGCCGCCCGGCGTCAACGACCTGGTCCGCGTGTTCGTCGCGAAGAAGCGCAAGATCGCAGAGGGCGACAAGCTCGCCGGCCGCCACGGCAACAAGGGCGTGATCTCGAAGATCGTCGACGAGCAGGACATGCCGTTCCTCGAGGACGGCACGCCGGTCGACGTGATCCTCAACCCGCTCGGCGTGCCGAGCCGGATGAACCTCGGCCAGATCCTCGAGACGCATCTCGGCTGGGTCGCCGCCCAGGGCTGGTACGACGACGGCTCGGAGGCGCGCAAGCAGGCGACCAATGGCGGCTCGCGTCCAGACGGCCGGGCCGGGAAGGTCTATGTCGCCACGCCGGTGTTCGACGGCGCGACCGTCGCGGACGTGGACGCCGCGCTCGTGCGCTGGCAGGACGAGTACGACGGTCAGATCAAGATGGATGTCGACAAGAGCCGGCGCGAGGGCGAGCAGGCCTCGGGCAAGGTGACGCTGTTCAACGGCCGCACCGGCGAGCCGTTCGAGCAGCAGGTGACCGTCGGCTACATGTACATCCTGAAGCTCCTGCACCTCGTCGACGACAAGATCCACGCGCGTTCGACCGGCCCGTACTCGCTCGTCACCCAGCAGCCGCTGGGAGGCAAGGCGCAGTTCGGCGGCCAGCGGTTCGGCGAGATGGAGGTGTGGGCGCTCGAGGCGTACGGCGCCGCCTACACGCTCCAGGAGATGCTGACGATCAAGTCCGACGACACCGTCGGCCGCGTCAAGGCATACGAGGCGATCGTCAAGGGCGAGAACATCGCCGAGCCCTCGATCCCCGAGTCGTTCAAGGTACTGCTGAAGGAGATGCAGTCGCTGGCGCTCGACGTCAACGTCGTCTCCGAGGAGGGCGAGCGCGCAGAGATGCGCGAGGAGGACGACGACCTGCTGCGCGCGGCCGAGGAGCTCGGGATCGACCTGAGCGGCGTTCGTGCGACCGATGGTGCGGCGGCCGACGAGGCGACAGAGCACGAGGGTGAGACGGTCGAGGCCTCCGAGGAGGAGGCCGAGGTCGAGGATCCCGATCTCGAGGGCGGTGAAGAGCTCGAAGAGGAGGACTTCGCCTCAGACGAGGATCCGATGCTCGACGCCGACGTCCCCGCCGGCGAAGCCGAGGGCGTCCTGGAAGAAGACGAAGTTTGAGGCGTATGCCGGGGACCCACCGTCCCCGGCCTCCGGGCGCTTCGCGCAAGGAGGCCGGCTGACGGCGAGCCCCCGGCCCCGCCAGTCCGTCTCCGTTCCGGACTTGGAAAGCTGGGACCCAACGCGATCAGCACCCCCAAGACTTAGAACCAGCCAGATTTAGAAAGCACACAAGGGAAGAAGCCCAACTTTGATCGACATCAACAATTTCGACGCGATTGAGATCGGCCTCGCCAGCTCCAAGCAGATCCGCGCGTGGAGCTCCGGCGAGGTGACGAAGCCGGAGACGATCAACTACCGCACGCTCAAGCCCGAGAAGGACGGGCTCTTCTGCGAGCGCATCTTCGGTCCGACGAAGGACTGGGAGTGCTACTGCGGCAAGTACAAGCGTGTTCGCTACAAGGGAATCGTGTGCGAGCGCTGCGGGGTCGAGGTGACGCGCTCGAAGGTTCGCCGCGAGCGCATGGGTCACATCGACCTGGCCGCGCCGGTTTCGCACATCTGGTTCTTCAAGGGCGTCCCGAGCCGGATCGGCTACCTGCTCGACATGGCGCCGAAGGAGCTCGAGAAGGTCCTGTACTTCGCCGCCTCGATGGTGACGTGGGTCGATGAGGAGGCTCGCGCGCGCGACGTCGAGTCGCTCGAAGGCGAGGTCGCGAAGGTGCTCGACTCCTACACCGCCGAGAAGGAAGAGCGGGTGCTCGAGCTGAGGGAGTCGCTGGCGCGGCGCGAGCAGTACCTGGAGACGGCGAAGACCGGCCGGGACTTCTCCGACGAGGATCATCTGTGGGCCGAGACGCTCGATGTCAACGTCGCCAAGCTCTCCGACGAGGAGCGCGCGAAGATGCTCAAGGAGCTCCGCAAGAGCTTCCAGGCGGACATCGACGACACCGAGGCCTACATCGAGGACGCCGCCGAGCGCATGCGTCAGGTGTGGGAGCTGTTCAAGACGATGAAGGCCAAGGACGTCGTCAACGACGAGACGACGTTCCGCGAGCTCAAGGACCGCTTCGGATCTTCGTACGGGTTCGGCGAGTACTTCCGCGGCGGCATGGGTGCCGAGGCCGTCCGCGACCTGCTGCAGCAGGTCGACCTCGACGCCGAGTCCGCCGATCTGCAGGAGCAGGTCAAGACCGCGAAGGGCCAGAAGCAGGCGCGTGCGGTCAAGCGGCTGAAGGTCGTCTCGGCGTTCATCCACTCGGGCAACAAGCCGGAGATGATGATCCTCGAGGCGGTCCCGGTGATCCCGCCGGAGCTGCGGCCGATGGTCCAGCTCGACGGCGGCCGGTTCGCCACCTCGGACCTGAACGACCTCTATCGCCGCGTGATCAACCGCAACAACCGGCTGAAGCGGCTGCTCGACCTTGGCGCTCCCGAGATCATCGTCAACAACGAAAAGCGCATGCTGCAAGAGGCGGTTGACGCGTTATTTGACAACGGCCGCCGGGGTCGTCCGGTGACCGGGCCGGGCAACCGCCCGCTCAAGTCGCTGTCGGACATGCTGAAGGGCAAGCAGGGCCGGTTCCGCCAGAACCTGCTCGGCAAGCGGGTGGACTACTCGGGCCGCTCGGTGATCGTGGCGGGGCCGTCGCTGCGGCTGCACCAGTGCGGGCTGCCGAAGCTGATGGCGCTCGAGCTGTTCAAGCCGTTCATCATGGCCCGCCTGGTCGAGCGCAAGTCGGCGCAGAACATCAAGGCGGCCAAGAAGATGGTCGACTCGATGATCCCGGAGGTGTGGGACGTGCTCGAGGAGGTCATCCACGAGCACCCGGTGCTGCTCAACCGCGCGCCGACGTTGCACCGCCTGGGCATCCAGTCGTTCGAGCCGGTGCTGGTCGAGGGCAAAGCGATCCAGGTCCATCCGCTCGTCTGCCACGCGTTCAACGCCGACTTCGACGGTGACCAGATGGCGGTCCACCTGCCGTTGTCGGCCGAGGCGCAGGCAGAGGCGCGGATCCTGATGCTGTCGGCGAACAACATCCTCTCTCCGGCGCACGGCGCGCCGCTGGCGACGCCGACCCAGGACATGGTCCTCGGTGCCTACTACCTGACCTATGGGCCGGACGCGGCCGACCTCGAGAAGCTCGACCCGGCGAGTTGTGACCCGCGCCCGCACGTGTACCGCACCGCCCAGGAGGCGGAGTGGTCCTACGAGCACGGCGTGGTCAAGCTGCACGACTTGGCGGAGTACCGGCCGCTGGGTCTCGAGGGTGGGCATGTGCTGACCACGGTCGGGAGGATCATCTACAACGACAAGATCGAGCGCGCGCTCGAGCAGGCCCTGGGCGACGGCTTCGACCACGGCTCCTACGAGTTCATCAACCGCTCGATGAAGAAGAAGGACACCACGCGGCTGGTCGACGACCTCGTGCAGGCCTACGGGGCGCCGACGATCTCGATGGTGCTCGACGCGTTCAAGGACATCGGCTTCCACTACGCCACCCAGGCGGGAGTGACGATCTCCAAGAACGACGTGCAGACGCCGCCGACGAAGGCCGAGATCCTCGCGCGCTACGACGCCGAGCTGGCGACGATCGAGGCTCAGTACGACGAGGGCGAGATCACCCAGGAGGAGCGCCACGAGGCGGTCACCTCACTGTGGGATCGCGCTACCAACGAGGTGGGCGAGGCGCTGAACGAGCACCTCGATGAGCTCAACCCGATCTTCATGATGGCCAACTCGGGTGCCCGTGGATCGTTCTCGCAGATCCGTCAGCTGGCCGGTATGCGTGGTCTGATGGCGAACCCGAAGGGCGAGATCATCCCGCGTCCGATCAAGGCCAACTTCATGGAGGGCCTGACCGTGCTCGAGTACTTCATCTCGACGCACGGTGCACGCAAGGGGCTGGCTGATACGGCGCTGCGGACCGCCGACTCGGGTTACCTGACCCGCCGGCTCGTCGACGTCTCGCAGGACGTGATCATCCGCCTGGAGGATTGCGGCACCGAGGAGTTCATCGAGATGCCGGTGTCCAAGCTCGAGGTCGATCCCGATACCCGCCGGCTGCGGCCGACGGGCGAGGCGAACGACAACCTGATCGGGCGGATCGCGGCGCGGGAGATCACGACCAAGCGCGGTCGCGTGATCGTCGAGAAGGGTCAGGAGATCGACCGGGCCGAGCTTGCGGACCTGTTCGAGGCCTGCAGCGACGACACCGAGAGGGGCCACGTGGTTCATGTCCCGGTGCGCTCGGCGCTGAAGTGCGAGGCGCAGACCGGCGTGTGCCAGATGTGCTATGGCCGGTCGCTGGCGACGGGCAAGCTCGCACAGATCGGCGATGCGGTGGGGATCATCGCCGCCCAGTCGATCGGCGAGCCGGGCACGCAGTTGACGATGCGGACGTTCCACACCGGCGGCGTCGCGGGGGCGGACATCACGCACGGCCTGCCGCGTGTGGTCGAGTTGTTCGAGGCGCGCAAGCCGAAGGGGCTGGCGAAGATCGCCGAGGTCGGCGGAAGGGTCTCGATCGAGGACTCTGATAAGGCGGTCACGGTCGTGATCACCGATGACGGCGGTGAGGAGCACCGCCATACGTTCCCGCGGCGGACGCTTCTGTTCGTCGAGGATGGGCAGCGGATCGAGCCGGGTGCGCAGCTCAACGAGGGGTCGCTGTATCCGCACGAGCTGCTGGCGATCCGGGGACGGACGGAGACCGAGCTGTACCTCGTGCGCGAGGTCCAGGAGGTCTACAAGTCTCAGGGCGTCGACATCAACGACAAGCACATCGAGCTGATCGTGCGCCAGATGATGAAGAAGGTGCGGGTCGACCAGAAGGGCGACACCGACCTCCTGCCGGGCCAATTCGTCGACCGGTTCGATTACGCCCGCACGAACAGGGCGGTGATGGAGGCCGGCGGCGAGCCCGCCCAGGCCGAGGAGATCATCCTCGGGATCACCAAGGCGTCGCTGAACACCGACTCGTTCCTGTCGGCCGCGTCGTTCCAGGAGACGACGAAGGTGCTCACTGACGCAGCCCTGGAGGGCAAGATCGACCGCCTGAACGGTCTCAAGGAGAACGTCATCATCGGCAAGCTGATCCCGGCGGCGACGGGTCTCAAGCGCTACCGCCGGATCGAGATCGAGCCCTCCGAGCCGCTGCCGCGCGGGATCGACGAGGTCGGCCTGCTCGACCACGACGACCTCGCGGCCGAGCTCGGCCTGTCCGAAGGCGAGTCGCTGACCGGCTTCGCCGGCGGGATCGAGCCCGACCTCTCCGACCTCGAGGAGATCGGCCAGTCAGGGTCGTCGCTCGGCTTCACCGAGGGGCTCGCCGACCTCGACCTGCCCGCGGACGGCGGCGGGTCGCGCGACGGCGAGGACGAGTAGCGCTCTGGTCAGCCACCACCGCCGCTGCTTACGCCAGTGCCGCTCGTGCCTCCGGTGCCACCGCCTGCGTTCGTGCCGTTCCCGGTGCTCTGCGTCGGGCTGCCGTTGCTTCCGCCAGCTGCGCCGGTGCCGGCTCCAGTGCTCGGGGCGGACGGCGTGGAGGTAGCGCCGCTGGAGCTCGAGTACGAGCTGCCACCGCCCGGTGATGAGCCGCCAGCGCCCGACGACGACCCGCCGCCGGAGTATGAGCTCGGCGGGGGTTGGCTCGCCTGGGGTGGCGGATAAGGTGTCGGTGCCGAGGCGACGCTGACGACGCGACCAGACGAAGCGGTCGACGAGGTCGTAGCCGTCGCGTGGGTCGTCTGTGAGGCCGATGCGCGCGAGGGTGGAGCTAGTGCGGGTCGTGCCGGGGCTGAGCGGTGTCGTGCCGGGGCTGAGCGGTGTCGTGCCGGCCGTCTGGCTCGGCGTTTCGGCGACGACGCATCTGCGGCTTTCGGCGGGGTCGCTACGGCCGGCCGAGAGGCGATAGCGCCCACGGGATGCGCGATTCCGCCATTCTCATGCGCGACAGGACCCGAGCTCGTCTTCTTAGGCTGTGAGACGACATATACGTCAAAGCCAACCGCGAACGCGAGCACCGGGATCGCCGCATACGTGGCCAGCCGCAGCACGCCATCGCGCCCGCCCCCTCGGTCAGTCGGGCCCGGCGAACCCTTCACACGATCGTCGCTGATTGTCGACTCCGCCCCCACAGTAACTACCAGAGTCTAGCCGCACAGCCGTTTCCCGCCATGCCGAGAGTGAGCTAGTTGAGTCGCCGTGTCAGGACGCGGACCTGCGTGAGCTTTCCAAATGCCGTAATCTGAGCTTCTGCTCGGCACTGGGGCACCTGATGTTGAAAAGGACCAGATTTTGGGGGACGCGGCGTTCGTCGCATCGCCGGCGCGTATGCCGCGTCGCTGCGGGTGCTGCGACGCTCCTCACGACGCTGTTGGTATCGGGGATATCCCGGCCATTGCGTCAGCGGCTAAGAGCATCGACCTGACGCTGACGCCCTCGAGGCCGACGATCGTCGCTGACGGGAAGTCGACGAGTAGAGCGACGGCGATCGTGACCGATGCACACGGCCATCTCGTCAGGGGAGATCAGGTGAAGTTCTCAAGCAGCTCTACCCAGCTGGTATCGAATACGACGAACAACGGCATGGGACGTACACGGCCACGATCACCAGTACGACCAAGTCCGGTACGTCGACGATCACGGCGACGGACACCACGCCCAGCCCCGACGTGTCGGATACCGCCACGCTAACGCAAGTGGCCGGACCGGCCGCGCGGATCGCCGTGCAGCTGTCACCGTCAGCCATCGTTGCCGACGGAGCTTCTACGAGCAACGCCACCGCTAGCGTGACAGATGCCTTCAACAACAGGGTCCTCGGAGCGACGATCGCCTTCTCCACGACCGGCGCCGGCATCCGATTCGGCCCGGTGACCGACAGGGGAGACGGGACCTACACGACAACGCTCACGAGCTCGACGACGCCTGGCGTCAGGACCATCGTCGCGAGCGATTCCGCGACCGGCGTGAGAGGTACAGGTACGCTGACGCTGACCGCCCCGGCGAGCACGCCGGCCGCCCCGGCGAGCACGCCGGCCGCCGGCGAGCACGCCGGCCACCTCGGCGAACACTGTGACGACGCTGTCGGCCGTGCCGGCGACACCGCGCACGAACCAGCTCGTCACGCTGATCGCGATCGTCACTGCCACCGGCGGCGGTCCCGCGCCGACGGGCACGGTCACGTTCGAGCGTAATGGGATCCCAATCGTCGGATGCGCCAGCCAGCCGGCGGTTGCGGAGGACAGCCAGCGGTTGAGCAAGAGCACATGCCAGCTGTCATTCGCCGTGGCGTCGTCTCCCGAGCAGCTCGAAGCGGTCTTTACCTCGAGCTCGCAGGGCAGGGCTGGTTCGAGCGCGACAGCGACGCTCAACGTCGGACGAGGCGGGACTTCGACGTCCCTCGACGTTTCAAATCCCACCGTCAGCGTCGGTTCGACCGCCATGTTCACCGCTCAGGTTGCCCCGACCGACAACGGCCCGGTGGTCCCGTCGGGCTCCGTCGATTTCCTGGACGGCGGGCAGCCCATCGCGGCGTGCTCCAATCGACCGCTCACGAGCGCCGCCGGCTCGTCGACGGCGACCTGCACGGTCAGGTACAGCCGGGCCGCCCGGCACAACATCACCGCAAGTTACGGCGGCGACGCCAACTTCACGGGCTCGACTTCAGGGCAGCCCCAGCCGGTGAGCGTCCGCGCGCTTCCGCCGCGGGTGCTCGGCTCGATCAACGCCATGATGCAGTGGAGCTTCTACTACACGCCGCAGTACACGAAGATCCTCGCACTGGTCGTCAGGCGCGCGCCGATCGGGGCGACCATCGCGGTCCGGTGCCACGGTCGAGGATGCCGGTATGTCAAGCGCGTCAACAACGTCCGCGCGCGCGGGCGCTGCAAGGCCTCACCAGGTCACAGGTGCCCATCCGAACAGCCGCGCACGATCGACCTGCAGCGGAGCTTCAAGAACGATCGCTTGATGATCGGCGCTCGTGTCGTGGTGACCATCACCCGTCCCAGGTGGATCGGCAAGTACTACCTCTTCACCGTACGCGCACGACGGCCTCCGGCGATTCGCATCAGTTGCTTGGCACCGGGGGGAACACGTCCCGGCGTGGGTCTGCTCGACCTCGGTCGGCGTCGTCC
>CAWDYK010000014.1:0-129087 GCA_963806475.1 uncultured Solirubrobacterales bacterium | reverse complement strand
CCCGGCGGCCCTCCTGCGCCTCCTCGCTCATGTAGAAGAGCAGGTTGGCATCGTGCGCGAGCTGCTGGATCCCCGCGAGGCCGTCCTCATCGGCATTGAAGCTCGCCTTCAGCAGCCGCAGTGCGAACGGAGACAGAGCGAGCATCTCCCGGCACCAGGCGACGGTCGCGTCCTCGAGCTCTCGAGCGGCACGACGGTGTTGACCAGCCCCATCTCGAGCGCCTGCTCGGCGTCGTACTGGCGGCACAGGAACCAAATCTCCTTGGCCTGCTTCGGCCCGACGAGCCGGGAGAGCACGGTCGCGCCGAAGCCGCCGTCGAACGAGCCGACCTTCGGGCCGGTCTGGCCGAAGCGGGCGTTCTCCGCGGCGATCGTCAGGTCGCAGACGACGTGCAGGACGTGGCCGCCGCCGATTGCGTAGCCGGCGACCATCGCGACGACGGGCTTCGGCATCCGGCGGATCTGGACGTGCAGGTCGGTGACGTGGAAGCGGCCGACGCCGTGCCGTGTGCCCGCGGCGGCCGGGTCCGCGCCGGTGACGTAGCCGCCGCGCTCCCCGCGGACGCGCTGATCGCCTCCGCTGCAGAACGCATCGGGCCCCTCGCCGGTCAGGATCACGACGCCGATGTCGAGGTCCTCGCGCGCTCGCTCGAACGCGTGCGAGAGCTCGATCACCGTCTCGGGACGAAACGCGTTGCGGACCTCGGGACGGTTGATCGTGATCTTGGCGATGCCGGCATCCTCGCCGGAGGACGTTTCGTAGCGGATATCCGTGTAATCGCCGGCGGGCTGCCAGATGACGGTCATGAGGCGGCGAGACTACCGTTTCGCCTGTGTCGTACTGGGCTCAAGCGGCGCAGCCAAGCACCCCGAGCGGGTCGCGATCGAGGGTCCGAGCGCAGCCTGACGTACGCCGAGCTGTCGGAGGCGGCGGCTCAGCCGCGCGCAAGTTGCGACAGCTGGGCGCTGACCGCGGATCACATGTCGCACTGGCACTGCCGCCGGGGCCGGAGTTCGTGGTCGCGCTGCACGGGTGCATCCTGGCAGGAGCCGCCGTCGTGCCGATCGACCTGCGGCTGAGCGAGCGGGAGCTGGCCGCACGGCCGCCGTGGTGCTGCGGTCGTCGTGTCCGAGCCGCTGCGTGAGGCCGTAGCGACGACGCCGACCGCATTCGAGCGGTGAGGCGACCGTGGCGGTGATGCACACCTCCGGCACGACCGCGTCGCCACAGCCGGTCGAGCTCACGCACGGCAACTTCCTCGCGAGCGCGCTCGGCTCGGCGGTGGCGCTGGGCCTCGATCCGGCGGAGCGCTGGCTGTGCCCGATGCCGCTCACCCACGTCGGCGGGCTCTCGATCCCGATCCGCAGCGCGATCTACGCGACGACCGTGGTGCTGCACGGCCGCTTCGACACCGAGGCGGTGCTGAACGAGCTGATGGACCTGGGTCGGCGGATCACGCTCGTGTCGCTCGTGCCGACGATGCTCGTCGCGGCTGCTCGATGCTGGACTCGAGCGTCCGCCGACGCTGCGCTGGGCGCTCCTGGGCGGTGGCCCGATCGCGCCGGCGCTGCTCGAGCGGGCCGCCGAGGCCGGGGTTCCGGTGGCGCCCACATACGGGATGACCGAGGCGTGCTCGCAGATCGCTACGTTCGGGTGGCCGCTTCCTGGAGTGGACGTGCGAACGTCCGGCGATGAGGTGATCGTGCGCGGTCCGATCGTCTCGGCGGGCGCGCTGTCGGCCGATGGGTGGCTGCACACCGGCGACCTCGGGCGCTTCGACGAACGCTCGCGGCTGCAGATCATTGGCCGCAAGTCCGACACGATCGTCAGCGGCGGCGAGAACGTCGCGCCCGCCGAGGTGGAGGCGGTGCTGCTCGAGCATCCTTCGGTCGCCGACGCCGCCGTCCACGCGCGCGAAGACCCCGAGTGGGGAGAGGCGGTGGTTGCGACCGTGGTTCCGTTGGACAGGTTGACGGTTTCTGAGGACGAGCTGCGCGGGTTCTGTGCCGAGCGGCTTGCGCGCTTCAAGGTGCCGAAGGCGATCGCGTTCGCGCGCACCCTACCGCGAACGGAATCGGGCAAGCTGCTGCGACGGGAGCTAGCCTGAGGCGCTGCGTCCTCTGTGCGGCGACTCGATCAGCGTGAGATGATCCGGCAGCTCGGGCTGCAGCCCGGCCAGCACGTGCTCGAGCTCGCCGCCGGACCCGGCGACACCGGCTTCCTCGCTGCCGAACTGATCAGTCCCGCGGGCACGCTCGTCAGCAGCGACGCGAGCGAGGCGATGCTCGACGTCGCCCGCGCTCGCGCCGAGCAGCTTGGGATCACCAACGTCGAGTTCCAGCGCCTCGAGCTCGAATGGATCGACCTTCCGACGGCGAGCGTCGACGCGATCCTGTGCAGGTGGGCGCTGATGCTGGTACTCGACCCCGAGGCGGCGGCGCGCGAGATGCGTCGGGTGCTGCGCCCGGGGGGTCGCGCCGCCGTGGCCGTGTGGGATCAACCCACCGCGAATCCGTGGGCGACGGTTCCGGCGCAGGCGATGATCCGGCTCGGTCATCTCTCGCCGCCTGATCCGACCGCGCCGGGAATGTTCGCGCTGGCGGCTCCTGGCGCCCTGCAGCGGGTGTTCGAGTCGGCGGGATTTACCGATGCGCACGTGGAGCCGGTCGAGCTGGAGCGCACCTACCCCGACATCGGCAGCTTCCTCGAGGAGACGCTCGACCTGTCGCAGATGTTCGCGGGGCCGTTCCGGCGCCTCGACCCGGGCGGGCAGGAGGAGGTGGTCGGCGAGATGGAGGCGCTTGCGGCGCCGTTCAGGGCGGCCGGCGGGTCGTTGACGCTTCCCGGCCGCGCGGTCGTCGTGGGCGCGAGCGCGTGAATGTGATCTTGCACGCTGAAACGTGTTTTGCAGGGCTTTATCTCCGCATGGCGTGGGCACGAAACTGCGCAAATGCTCTCCAAGACACTGCTTGCCCTGGTCGTCGGCGCGGCGGTCCTCGTCGCGGCGTCGGCTGCCTCGGCCGCGTTCCCACACGTAGTCACCGCCGGTGAATCGCTCTCCTCGGTTGCGGCCACCGACGGGCTGGGCGTCGATCAGCTCGCAGCCGAGAATGGCCTGTCGCCCGACGCGCAGCTAGTCGCCGGGCAGACGCTGCTGATTCCGCCCCAGGACGGGGGCACGTCGTCGAGCACTTCCGCCGGGGACGACGGCGCGACGGTGCCGAGCGATGCCATCGGAGATTCAGCGAGCTCGTCGTCGGGCGATGCGAGCGCCGCCTCGTCCTCGGCCGGCGACTACGTCGTTGCGCCCGGCGACACGCTCTCGCAGATCGCGGCCGACAACGGGATGACCACGTCCGAGCTCGCCGCGATCAACGGCCTCGACGCGAGCGGGGTGCTGCGGGACGGGACCGTGCTGAAGCTGTCTGGCGGGTCGGGTGGGGCTGGCTCTTCGTCTTCTTCGTCCTCTTCGTCCTCGTCGTCGCAGACAGACGGCACGGTCGGGCAGGTCGCGGCGGACGTACCGCCGTACCCGACACCCGAGCGCGTGGGCGCTTCGGAGGTCGGCTCGATTGCCGACGCCGGCGGAGTGCCGCCGTCCCTGGCCCAGGCGATCGGCTGGCAGGAAAGCGGGTTCAACAACGCGCTCGTCTCGAGCGCCGACGCGCGCGGGGCGATGCAGATCCTGCCGGGGACCTGGGACTACATCCAGAACAACCTGACCGGAGGCGTCCCGCTGGCACCAGCCTCGGCGGCGTCGAACGTCCGCGGTGGAGTGCTCCTGCTGCACTCGCTGCTGTCGGCCTCAGGAGGCGATCCCGCGCTGGCGGCGGCGGGGTACTACCAGGGGATGTCGTCGGTGCGGCAGAACGGCATGTACTCCGACACGCAGCAATACGTGGGCAGCGTGATGGCGCTACGACAGCAGTTCGGCGGGCAGTAGCTCGCCCGGTCGCGGAGGCCGGCGGGTCATGTGGCGCGGCAGGCATGTAGCCTGCCGCCCCAATGTTCTACGACGACGACGCTGACCTGAACCTGCTCGACGGCAAGACCGTCGCGATCATCGGCTACGGCTCGCAGGGCCACGCCCACGCACTGAACCTGACGGACTCCGGCGTCTCGGTTGTAGTCGGCCTGCGGTCGTCCTCTGGCAGCGTCGCGAAGGCGCAGGAGCACGCGCTGCGCGTGGTCGAGCCCGCCGACGCCGCCAGCGAAGGCGACGTCGTGATGATGCTCGCGCCGGACGAGCTCCATCGCTCCGTGTGGGAGTCGGGGGTGAGCGACGGGATCGCGCCGGGCAATCTGCTGCTGTTCGGGCACGGCTTCTCGATTCACTACGGCGAGGTCGTGCCGCCGCCCGACATCGACGTCGGACTGGTTGCGCCGAAGGGTCCCGGTCACCTTGTTCGGCGGCAGTACGTCGAGGGGTCCGGCGTGCCCGGCCTCGTCGCGATCCAACAGAACGCCTCGGGACATGCGCTCGAGCTGACGCTTGCGTATGCGAAGGGGATCGGCTGCACGCGCGCCGGCGTGATCGAGACGACGTTCAAGGACGAGACCGAGACCGACCTGTTCGGCGAGCAGTCGGTGCTGTGCGGGGGTGTCACCGAGCTCGTCCGCGCCGGCTACGAGACGCTCGTCGACGCCGGCTACGACCCGCGTCTGGCCTACTTCGAGTGCCTGCACGAGCTCAAGCTGATCGTCGACCTGATGTACGAGAAGGGCATCTCGGGGATGCGCTACTCGATCTCGAACACCGCCGAGTACGGCGACATGACCCGCGGCCCGCGCGTGGTCAGCCAGGCCACCCGTGACGCAATGAAGAAGATCCTCGCCGACATCCAGTCGGGCGATTTCGCACGCGAGTGGATCGCCGAGAACCGGGCGGGGCAGGAAAACTTCAGGCGGATGCGGGAGGAGCAGGCCGGGCACCAGATCGAGGTCGTCGGCAAGGAGCTCCGCTCGGAGATGGCCTGGATTGATACCGGGTTCAGCGAGTAGCTTCGCGATCCGCGCTCCCGGACTAACGGCTTGTCGGGCGTCTGTGGCGGGGTGGGCGGCTGCATGACGCAAGTTAGTCCGGGAGCGCGGACCGCTTCGCAGCTGGGTGCGGGACCGCTTAGCAGCTGGGTAGGCGATCCGATGTACCAGGCTGTAGAGATCGCTACCTTCGAGGTGCCCGCATGTCCCAGACCCCGACAGACCTCCTGATTCCCGATGAGCTCAAGCCGGCCGACGGACGCTTCGGTTCCGGCCCGAGCCGCGTGCGCCCGGAGCAGCTCGAGCACCTCGCGCGGTCGGGCCCGAGCGTGATCGGGACCTCGCACCGGCAGAGGCCGGTCAGGCAGCTCGTGGGCCGTGTGCGCGCGGGGCTAGGTGAGCTGTTCGACCTCCCGGATGGCTACGAGGTGGTCCTCGGCAACGGAGGTACCACCGCGTTCTGGGACGCGGCGGCCTGCTGTCTGGTCCGCGAGCGCGCGCTACACCTGGCCTACGGCGAGTTCTCCTCGAAGTTCGCCGCGGTCACGCGGCGTGCGCCGTTCCTGCGCGACCCGATCTTGATCGAGGCGCCGGCCGGGGATGCTCCCAAGCCGGCCGGCGATCCGGACGCGGACGTGATCGCGTGGGCTCACAACGAGACCTCGACCGGCGTGATGGTCCCGGTGATCCGCCCTGAGGATGCGGGGCAGGCGTTGGTGCTGATCGACGCAACGTCCGGGGCCGGGGGTCTGCCGGTCGACGTCGACCATGCCGATGCGTACTATTTCGCGCCGCAGAAGGGGTTCGCTTCCGATGGGGGGATGTGGCTGGCGCTGCTGAGCCCCGCCGCGCTCGAGCGAATCGAGTCACTTGCGGGCGCTGCCGACGGGCGCTGGATACCGGAGTTCCTGTCGCTGGGGACCGCGCTCGAGAACTCGGTCAAGGACCAGACGAACAACACGCCCGCGGTCGCGACGCTGTTCCTGCTCGCCGATCAGCTCGAGTGGATGCTCGCCCAGGGCGGGCTCGAGGCGATGGTCGCGAGGACAACCGAGTCCTCCGGTCATCTGTACGGCTGGGCGGAGGGGCACGAGCGCGCGAGGCCGTTCGTCGCCGACCCGGCCAAGCGCTCGCTCGTCGTCGGCACGATCGATTTCGACGAGCAGGTCGATGCGGCGACGGTCGCGGCCACGCTCCGCGCCAACGGCATCGTCGACGTCGAGCCGTACCGCAAGCTGGGACGCAACCAGCTGCGGATCGCGATGTTCCCGGCGATCGACCCGGCCGACGTGCGCGCGGTGACCGCGTGCATCGACTGGGTCCTGGAGCGGCTGGCATGAACGACCCGCACGGTCACGACCACGGGCGGCCACGCGTGCTCGTGGCCGAGAAGATCGGCGAATCGGGCATCGAGCTGCTTCGCGAGCAGTTCGAGGTCGATGTCGCGACGGGATGGACGCGCGAGCAGCTCGGCGAGCGGATCGGCGACTACGACGGCATCTTGATCCGTTCGGCGACGAAGCTCGACGCCGATCTGATCGCGAAGGCGAGCAGGCTGCGGGCGGTGGGACGCGCGGGCGTGGGGGTCGACAACGTCGACGTGCCGGCCGCTACCAAGCGCGGGATCATCGTCGCCAACGCACCGCAGTCGAACGTGATAACCGCCGCCGAGCACACGATCGCGATGCTGCTGGCGCTCGCTCGGAACCTTCCCCAGGCCCACGCGTCGCTGAAGAGCGGGGCGTGGGAGCGGTCGAAGTTCTCGGGCGTCGAGCTGTACGAGAAGACGCTGGGGATCCTCGGGTTCGGCCGGATCGGTCAGCTCGTGGCGCACCGGGCGCTGGCCTTCGGGATGCGGCTGATCGCGTTCGACCCGTTCGTGAGCTCCGAGCGCTATCGCGAGCTCGGGGTCGAGCGAGCATCCTCCTCCGAGGACGTCTACGCGGCCTGCGACTTCCTCACCCTCCACCTTCCGAACACGGACGACACCGAGGGCTGGCTGAACGCCGAGGCGCTCGCCAAGTGCAAGCGCGGCGTGCGGATCGTCAACGTCGCGCGCGGTCCCCTGATCGTCGACGAGGACCTGCAGGCGGCGCTCGACTCGGGCCAGGTCGGAGGAGCCGCGCTCGACGTGTTCCGCTCGGAGCCCATCACCGACCACCCGCTGTTCGGCTACCCGAACGTGATCGTCACACCGCATCTCGGTGCCTCGACCGTCGAGGCGACCGACCGCGCCGGCTATCAGGCGGCCGAGCAGGTGCGGGCGGCGCTGACTGGCGGAGTCGTCACGAGCGCGGTCAACATCCCCGCGATCCCGCCCGAGGACGTCGACGTGCTGGGCCCGTTCGTGCCGTTGTGCCGGTCGCTCGGGCGGATCGCGATCGCGCTCGCCGAAGGCTCCTCGATCGACCGGATCGAGAGCGAGTTCCTCGGCCGGATCGCCGACCGCGACACGCGCCTGCTCACGATCCAGGCGCTGATCGGCGTGCTCAGCGGACACACCGAGGAGGACGTCAACGAGGTCAATGCCCCGGCGATGGCCGACGAACGCCGGATCGAGGTCTCCGAGAGGAAGAGCAGCGGCGCCCGCGACTACACGGACCTCGTCCGCGTGAGATTGACGTCCGGCGATGACAGCCTCCGCGTCGCCGGGACCCTGATCGGCCGGCGCAATCGGCCGCACCTGCTGGAGGCGTGGGGCCACCGGTTCGACCTGCAACTCGAGGGACATATCACGTTGTTTCGCTACCGCGACGTTCCGGGGATGATCGGCCGCGTGGGGACGATCTTCGGGCAGCACGGCGTCAACATCGTCTCGGCGGCGGTCGGGCGCGAGTCGGCCGCGGCGGGCACGGGGGACGGCCGGGTGGCGACGATGGCGATCACGACCGATGCCCGAGTTCCCCGCGAGGTGATCGACGAGATCGTCGCGGGCGAGGGATTCTCTGCTGGCCGCACGGTCACCCTGTAAAGCGGCGGGGCTGATACTCTGCCCGATGATGTCGTTCGGACTCGACCTTCGACTTCTGCTCCCCCTTCGGGGGGAATAGCGCGCCGGCGGCCGCATGCAGCCGCGAGACCAGCACCCAAGAAGAAGCCGAGTTCGAGAAGCAGAGGAGCGACATGACACAACCTGAGGACCCCAATCGAGTAATCGTGTTCGACACGACGCTGCGCGACGGCGAGCAGTCGCCCGGCATCTCGCTGAACACGCAGGAGAAGCTGGAGATCGCGCAGCAACTCGCGCGCCTGGGCGTCGACGTGATCGAGGCAGGCTTTCCGATCACCTCGCCGGGCGACTTCGAGGCGGTACAGGAGATCTCCCGCGCCGTCCATGGTCCGGTGATCGCGGGCCTGGCTCGCACGCACGTGGCCGACATCGACGCCGCGTGGAATGCCGTCCGGGACGCCGACCGTCCGCGGATCCATACGTTCATCTCGACCTCCGACATCCACATCCAGCACCAGCTGCAGACAACGCGCGAGGACGTGAAGGGGCAGGCGCGGGCCGCGGTCGCCCACGCCAAGGCGTGCCTCGAGGACGTCGAGTTCTCGCCGATGGACGCGACGCGCGCCGACCTCGAGTTCACCGCCGAGGTCTGTCAGATCGCGATCGACGAGGGCGCGACGACGATCAACATCCCCGACACGGTCGGCTACACGATGCCGCACGAGTACACCGAGTATCTGCAGCGGCTGTACGAGCTGGTGCCCGACCTGCGGAGCGTCGTGCTGTCGGTGCACTGCCACGACGACCTGGGGCTCGCGGTCGCCAACTCGTTCGCCGGCCTGCTCGCGGGCGCGCGGCAGGTGGAATGCGCCGTCAACGGGATCGGCGAGCGCGCCGGCAACGCGTCGCTGGAGGAAATCGTGATGCTGATGCACACGCGCTCGGCGGACGTCGGGCTGCACACCGGCGCGGTCACCAGGGAGATCGCCCGGACCTCCCGCCTGGTCTCGCGCCTCACCGGCTACCCGGTGCAGCCGAACAAGGCGATCGTGGGCCGCAACGCGTTCGCGCACGAGTCTGGCATCCACCAGGACGGCGTGCTGAAGGAACGCACGACCTACGAGATCATGGACGCGACCACGGTCGGCCTCGAGGCCAACTCGATCGTGCTGGGCAAGCACTCAGGGCGCCATGCGCTGCAGCAGGCGCTGGCCGAGCTGGGATTCGACATCACCGGCCAGACGCTGAACACCGCGTTTAAGCGCTTCAAGGTGATCGCAGACAAGAAGAAGCAGGTCACGGCGATGGATCTCGAGGCGCTCGTGACCGACGAGCTCCGCGAGGAGATCGCGGCCTACCAACTCGAGTGGTTCGATGTCGAAGCGTCCTCGCGCCGGCCCCCGCACGCGACCGTCGGCGTCCGCTCGCCGGACGGCGAGGAGCTGACCGGCTCGTTCACCGGCGACGGCCCCGTCGATGCGATCTTCCGCGCGATCAACACTGCCACCGGAACCGACGCCAGGCTACGCGAGTTTCGGGTTGACGCTGTCACCGGCGGCCAGGACGCCCTCGGCGAGACCTCGGTCGTGCTCGAGGTCGGAGGCGTGGCGCCGGTGGTCGGGTCGGGGCAGGGCGTCTCGACCGACATCCTCGAGGCCGCGGGCCGCGCCTACGTCCGAGCACTGTCGAACGCGCTGCGACGGCGGAGCGTCGCCGCCGAGGCCGAGGAGGCGACCGCGGCAGCGGCGCCGGAAGCCGTGCGGGCGCCGTAGGTTGTGGGATGTTTGGGGTGTTCCCACGACGTGTCCTCGCGGCCGGTCGCTAAAGCCGCCACTCGTCCGCGGCGCCCAGTTGTAGCCCCTGCCGATACCCCGCCGCCAACACACGGCGGCGGGGCTCGCGGTCCATGAAGTTCGCGCCCATCGCCTCGGCGCACTCGAGGTTCGGCGCGACGAGCTGAACGGCCGCGCCCCGCCGACGCAGCGCGAGCGCCTCGAGCGACACCGCCGAGCGCGTTACCTGGCGCATCAGGGCGAGGATGCTCTCGCCGCTGGCGACGTTCGCGGTTGGGTTCAGGCACAGCACGTGCGTGTCGCGCCCGGCCGGGGCGGCGTCGAGGTTGGTCGCGCTCCAGATGCCGCCGTCCACGTACTCGCGCCCCCCGATCACGACGGGAGCGAACAGCCACGGGACGGCGCATGAGGCCTCGACCGCATGGGCGACCGTCGTCCTCGGCGCTCCCGGGGCGCCGAACACAACCCGCCGGCCGCTGCGGCGGTCGACGGCCGCGATCCGCAGGCGGCCGTCGAAGCGAGCGCCGGCGTGCTCGATGCTGTGCCCCAGCTCGGCGAGGTTACCTCGCGGACGCGGCAGGCTACGAAGCATCGCTGCGCGCAGCAGCGCACCGCCGGGGGCGGCGAGACCGAGCGCGAGCGGCACAAACGCCGCGGCGGCCGCGAGCGCCCAGGCGCCGGCGCGCCGCGCGACCTCGATCGCGGCGATGCTCAGGGAGCTCACGGGCTGTTCGCGCGCGATGTGGATCTCCTTCGACGGATGCACCGCGGCCGGGCGTCGCGGCGACTCGCCGGCCGCCAGCCGGGCGGCGATGATTGACCCGGCCGAGGTGCCCACGAAGTGCTCGCAGCGGCGCATGTCAAAGCCGGTTGCGTCCTCGAGACCGGCGAGCACGCCCATCATCCAGGCCTCGCCCAGCACGCCTCCGCCACCGAGGACGAGCACGTCGGGACGCGTGAGCATGGTCGCAGGCTAGCGTCGGGTTTGAATCGGTCCCCGCTGGTCGGTCCGGCCGGGAGCGCGGCACGACCGGGCCGCCGCGCTGGCGAGCCGGCGATTTCGCCTGTACGTGATAACGTACGTCTGTATGGTGACGACGATGTACACGACCGGTGGTCGCGATCTCATCGGCCTGCGGATTCGCGCGTTGCGCGAGGCGATGAACCTTTCATTGCGCGACCTTGCCGAGCGCTCCGGAGTCAGTGCGCCGATGCTCTCGCAGGTCGAGCGGGGCGAGACCAGCCCGACCCTGCAGGTCGCCGGACGGATCGCAGCGGGGCTGGAGTTGCGGCTGTCGCAGCTGCTGCGGCTCGACGAGGAAGGCGCCGTCACCGTGGTGCGCGCCTCGGAACGTCGGAAGGGCCCGAGCGGCGGCTGCTCCGGCCACAGCTACGAGATCCTCACCCCGCCTTTGCCTGGCCAGCGCGCGGAGCTCTCGCGCCACACGTTGGCCCCGGGTGCCGTCACCGGCGGTCCGGGTGACCCGCCGATGCACGAGCCCGGCAGCCGCGAGACCGCGCTGGTGGAGTCCGGTCCGGTCGTCCTCGCCTGCGACGGCGAACGGTTCGAGCTCGCGGGCGGCGACTGCGTCACCTTCGACGCTGATCTTCCGCACCACTTCGAAAACCCAGGATCGGAGGAGGCCGTGCTGCTCGCCATCGTAAGTGCTGGTCTACGGAGGAGCTAATGCCTAAGACCCTGTTCGACAAGATCTGGGAGGCGCACGAGGTAGGACACGGCCTCCTGTACGTCGACCTGCACCTCGTGCACGAAGTCACGAGTCCGCAGGCGTTCGACGGCCTCCGGCTCGTCGGCCGCGCCGTGCGCCGCCCAGACCGCACACTCGCCACCGCCGACCACAACGTGCCGACCGATGGCACGCCGGTCGCCGCGCGCATCCGCGACGAGCTGTCCCGCGTGCAGGTGCGGACGCTCGAGCGCAACTGCAAGGAGTTCGGGATCCCGCTCTACTCGATCGGCTCGGAGCACCAGGGGATCGTGCACGTGATCGGCCCCGAGCTGGGCGTCACCCAGCCCGGGATGACGATCGTCTGCGGAGACTCACACACGGCTACGCATGGGGCGTTCGGCGCGCTTGCGTTCGGGATCGGCACGAGCGAGGTCGAGCACGTGCTGGCGACCCAATGCCTGGTTCAGACGCGGCCGCGCTCGATGCGAATCCGCTACGAGGGCGAGCTCGGCTTCGGGGTCACGGCCAAGGACCTGATCCTCGACACGATCGGTCAGCTCGGCGTCGCTGGCGCCGTCGGCCACGTCGTCGAGTACGCGGGGCGGGCGATCGAAGGACTGACGATGGAGGGCCGGATGACGGTTTGCAACATGACCATCGAGGGCGGCGGGCGCGCGGGCATGATCGCGCCTGACGAGACGACGTTCGAGTGGGTGCTCGGTCGTCCGGGGGCCCCGTCCGACGTGCCGGATGCGTGGCGCGAGCTGAAGACCGACAATGGCGCCGTGTTCGACCAGGAGCACGTCGTCGACGCGAACCGGATCAGCCCGATGGTCACCTGGGGGACGACGCCCGGGATGGTTGTGCCGGTGACCGAGGCGGTTCCCGAGCCGACGTCCGACCAGGACGAGCGAGCGCTCGAGTACATGGCGCTCGAGCCGGGCACGCCGATCGAGGAGATCAGGCTCGACCGCGTGTTCATCGGCTCGTGCACGAACTCGCGGATCGGCGACCTCCGTGCCGCCGCCGAGGTAGTGAACGGACACAAGGCCTCGCGCGACGTCTACGCAATGGTCGTGCCGGGGTCGCAGCAGGTGAAGCTTCAGGCCGAGCGCGAGGGCCTCGATGAGGTGTTCAAGCGCGCCGGGTTCGATTGGCGGGGTGCAGGCTGTTCGATGTGCCTGGGCATGAACCCCGACATCGCCGCGCCCGGCGAGCGCGTCGCATCGACCTCGAACCGCAACTTCGAGGGTCGCCAGGGCCGCGGCGCGCGGTCGCACCTCGTCTCCCCGCAGATGGCGGCGGCGGCGGCGGTCGAGGGGCATTTCGTCGACATCAGGGAGTGGAATTCATGAGGGCGATCGAGACCATCACGGGCCGGGTCAGCGTGCTCAACCGCGATGACGTCGACACCGACCAAATCATCCCCAAGCAGTTCCTCAAGCGCGTCGAGCGCACCGGCTTCGGTCAATACCTGTTCTTCGACTGGGCGAAGGAGCCGGGATGGGAGCTGCCGAAGAACCCGATCCTCGTCGCCGGTCGCAACTTCGGCTGCGGCTCGAGCCGCGAGCACGCTCCGTGGGCGCTCGAGGACTACGGCTTCCAGGCGGTCATCGCGCCGAGCTTCGCCGACATCTTCCGCTCGAACTGCACCAAGATCGGGCTGCTGCCGGTCGAGTTGCGCGCCGACGATTGCGCGGCGATCGCGGAGGCCGGCGAGGCACTGGTCGATCTGACCTTGCAAGAAGTGCGCTGGCCGGGCGGAACCGCGCGCTTCGAGATCGATCCGGACGTCAAGCACCGGCTCCTGAACGGCCTCGACGACATCGCGTTGACGCTGGCCGAGCGAAGCGAGGCGATCGCGGCGTACGAGCGCGACTGCGAGCGGTCGGGTCCCGTAACCTCGGCGCTGTGAGCCCGTCGCCCTCCGGGCCACACTCCCGCGACTGGGACGCCGCGACACGGGCTGACGACCCGCGCCCACGCCCGAACCGGTAGCGTGGCGCCGCGATGGCGCCGCGAATCGTGCTCCTCCCCGGCGACGGCATCGGGCCCGAGATCACCGAGCAGGCCATCGAGGTGCTGCACGCGGTCGCACCCCAGCTCGGGTACGAGTCGCACCTGTTCGGCGGTGCCTCGATCGATGCGCACGGAACTGCCCTCACACACGAGACGCTCGCGGCGTGCCGGAGCGCCGACGCCGTGCTGCTCGCGGCCGTCGGCGGGCCGAAGTGGGACACCACGGACCCGAACAAGCCGCGTCCCGAGCAGGGCCTGCTCGGGCTTCGCAAGGGGCTCGGGCTGTTCGCGAACCTCCGCCCGGTCAAGCCGTTGCCGGCGCTCTACGATGCCAGTCCGCTGCGACGGGAGATCATCGACCGGACCGCTCTGGTGGTCGTCCGCGAGCTGACGGGCGGTATCTACTTCGGCGAGAAGACGCGGACCAAGGACTCTGCGTCAGACGCGTGCGTGTACACACGCGCGGAGATCGAGCGCATCGCCCGGGTCGCGTTCGGCACGGCCCGGTCGCGGGTGACGAGCGTCGATAAGGCGAACGTACTCGAGACCAGCCGGCTGTGGCGCGAGGTCGTCCGCGAGGTCCACAGCGCCGAGTTCCCGAACATCGAGCTCGAGCATCTGCTCGTCGACAACGCGGCGATGCGGCTGATCTCCGCCCCGCGCCACTTCGAGGTGATCCTGACCGAGAACATGTTCGGTGACATCCTCAGCGACGAGGCGGCGATGCTGACCGGCTCGATCGGGATGCTGCCGAGCGCTTCGCTCGGGCTCGACGGCCCGGGATTGTTCGAACCGGTGCACGGCTCGGCCCCCGATATCGCGGGCACTGGAGCCGCGAATCCGCTCGCCATGTTCCTCTCGGCGGCGTTGATGCTCCGCCACGGGCTGGCTTTGGAAGCTCAGGCGGCGGCGATAGAATCGGCCGTCGACCAGGCGCTCGCAGACGGCCTGCGCACCAGGGATCTGGGGGGCGACGCGAACACCGCGCAAGCCACCCAAGCAGTCCTCAAACACCTCTAAGGAGTACTCGTGCAACAAGCGGACCTCATTTGGCACAACGGAGAGCTCGTCGCCTGGGAGGACGCGAAAGTGCACGTACTGACACACGGGCTGCACTACGGGACCGGCGTATTCGAGGGCATCCGCGCGTACGAGACTCCGCGCGGGACCGCGGTGTTCCGCCACCACGACCATCTCGAGCGCCTGTTCAAGTCGGCCGAGCTGTATTACATGCCGATTCCGTACTCGCTCGACGAGCTCCGCGCAGCCACCCACGAGCTCATCGCCGCCAACGACCTGCGCGAGTGCTACATCCGCCCGATCGTCTTCCGCGGCTATGGGCAGATGGGCCTGTACCCGCTCGACGTGCCGGTTGAGGTGTCGATCGCGGTGTGGCCGTGGGGCGCATACCTCGGCGAGGAGAGCAAGCTGAACGGGGTCCGCGCGAAGATCGCCAGTTGGCGGCGGATCTCGCACGACGCGCTGATCCCGCACGCCAAGGCCTCGGGCCAGTACCTGAACAGCGTCCTCGCGAAGATCGAGGCTTCGAAGGCCGGCTATCAGGAGTCGATCCTGCTCGACCACCACGGATTCGTGTGCGAGGGCTCGGGCGAGAACATCTACGTCGTCCGCGAGGGCAAGCTCGTCACCCCGCCGCACACCGCCGGCATCCTCGACGGCATCAGCCGCAAGTCGATCAACCAGATCGCGCGCGACCTCGGCCACGAAATCGTCGAGCGCGACATCGCCCGTGCCGAGCTCTACCTGGCGGACGAGGTGTTCCTGTGCGGCACCGCCGCCGAGCTCGTCCCAGTCAGGGAAATCGACGACCACACGATCGGCAGCGGGCAGCGCGGCCCGGTGACGGCCGACATTCAGCGCATGTTCGACGACGCGCTGCACGGCCGCGACCGGCGGTATGTCGAGTGGCTCGACATCGTCAAGGTCCCGACCAAGGCCGTGTGAGACGTGGCCACGAGCCGGTTCAGTGAGCGAATTATTGGGGCGGTCGGCGCCGCGCGCTGACCGCTGTCCGCCGTTCGCTCTGTTACACCGACTCCTTCAGGAGGCCCGCTCATGACCCAGGTCCAGCTGTATGACACGACGTTACGCGACGGGATGCAGGGAGAGGGGATGTCCCTGTCCGCGCTGGAGAAGGTGCGCGTCGCGCATCGGTTGGACGAGCTCGGAATCGATCTGATCGAGGCGGGCTTCCCGAGTTCCAATCCGAAGGAGCTCGAGCTGTTCGAGCTGCTGTCTCGGGAGAGGTTTGCGCACGCGCAGATAGCTGCGTTCGGGATGACGCGGCGCCGGGACTCGGGGTCTGCAGAGGATGATCCGGCGCTGCGCGTGCTCGCTGGATGCTTCGCGCCGGTCTGCACCCTAGTTGGCAAGACTTGGGCGCTTCATCTCGAGAAGGTCGTCAAGGTCGACCGCGATGAGAACCTGCGGATGATCGCCGACTCGATCGCGTTCCTGGTCGGGGAGGGCAAGCGCGTCGTCTACGACGCCGAGCACTTCTTCGACGGGTTCGCGGATGATCCGGCGTATGCGCTGCGTTGTCTGCGCGCGGCGGCGGATGCGGGCGCGGAGACGGTCGTGTGCTGCGACACCAACGGCGGGACGCTGCCCGATCGGGTAGCCGAGGCGATGTCCGATGTGGTTTCCGTCGTCGGCTCCTCGGGGGTGTGGATTGGCATCCATTGCCACGACGACGCGGGCTGTGGCGTCGCGAACTCGCTCGCAGCCGTGCAGTGCGGGGCCATCCACGTGCAGGGCACGATGAACGGCTACGGTGAGCGCTGCGGCAACGCGAACCTCGTCACGATCATCCCGAACCTGCAGCTGAAGCTCGGCTACGAGTGCCTGACGGAACGGCAGCTGGCTTCGCTCACCCCGGCCGCGCATTTCCTCGACGAGCTGCTCAACTTCACTCCCGATCCGGATCAACCGTACATCGGCCGGAACGCTTTCGCGCACAAGGGCGGGATGCACGTCGCCGGCGTCAGCGTCGACCCGACGACCTTCGAGCACATCGATCCCGGCTTGGTGGGCAACAAGCGCGAGCTCTTGATCTCCGAGCTGTCGGGCAGGGGGACGGTGCACGCCCGCGCGCGGGATGCGGGGATCGAGCTCGACGAGCTCGACGCGGCGGCAGTGGTCGAACGGGTCAAGGAGCTGGAGCACCGCGGCTATCACTTCGAAGCCGCCGACGGGTCATTCGAGTTGCTGCTGCGCAAGCAGACGGGCGAGTACGAGCCGCTGTTCCGACTCGAGTCGTGGCGCGCGATCGTCGAGAAGCGCGCCGACGGCCGGGTCGAGACGGAGGCCACGATAAAGGTATGGGTCCCACCCGGCCCCGACGGCGACCGCTACGTGCGGACGGCGGAGGGCGACGGGCCGGTGAACGCGCTGGACCGGGCGCTGCGAGACGCCCTCGTCGAGATCTATCCGCGCCTGGCGGACATCGACCTCGTCAACTTCAAGGTCCGGATCCTCGACGAGACGAAGGGCACCGGTGCGGTGACGCGCGTCCTCCTCGATGCCTCCGACCATGTCGACGTGTGGGGATCGATCGGCGTCTCCGAGAACATCGTCGAGGCATCGTGGGAGGCGCTTGTCGATTCCCTCGAGTACGGAATGCAAGCGGGTCGGCGCCGGGCTCGCGGAAGCGCTGCGGCGGCCGGACCGTGAGGTCGTTCGGACCGTGAGCGACACCGCGCTGGACTGGATTCCGCTCGCTCAGCCCGTGCTGGGCGCCGCGGAGGAGGAACGCGTGCTCGAGGTGCTGCGCTCGGGACGCCTGTCGCTGGGCCCGTTGCTACCCGAGTTCGAGCGCGCGTTCGCCGCATGCGTCGGCGCGCGATACGGGAGCGCCGTTTCGAGCGGGACGGCCGGGCTGCACCTGGCGCTGCGCGCGGTCGGCGTCGCCGACGGCGACGAGGTCATCACTTCCCCGTTCTCGTTCGTCGCCAGCGCGAACGTCGCCGTCTACGAGCGCGCTCGCCCGGTGTTCGCGGACATCGACCCGGTGACGTTCAATCTCTCGGTCGGTGCCGCGGCCGCGGCGGTGACTGATCGGACCACCGTGATCATGCCAGTCCACATCTTCGGTTACCCGGCGGATGTGGTCGGGTTCGAACGGCTCGGTCTGCCGATCGTCGAGGACGCGTGCGAGGCGCTGGGAGCCGTGCACGGGGACGGCGTCCGCGTCGGTGGCCGGGGCCATCCCGCGGTGTTCGGGTTCTATGCGAACAAGCAGCTCACGACCGGCGAGGGCGGGATGGTGACGATCGCCGATGGGTCGATCAAGGAGCGGCTCGACTCCGAGCGAAACCAGGGCCGCGCGCCGAACATGGATTGGCTCGACCACGACCGTCTCGGCTTCAACTACCGGTTGTCCGACATCGCCTGCGCGCTGGGGCTGGCCCAGCTCGCGCGGCTCGGAGATATGCTGGCGGGGCGGGCGCGGGTCGCGTCGCTTTACCGGGAGGCGCTGGGCGGCTTGGACGGGCTCGAGCTCCCGTGCCCGGACATGGATGGCAACCGGCGGGGGTGGTTCGTGTTCGTCGTGCAGCTTCCGCGTGGGGTAGACCGGGATTCCGTCGTGCGCGCGCTCGCTTCGCTGGGCGTTCCCAGCAAGCCGTATTTTCCGGCGGTGCACCTGATGACGTTCTACCGCGAGCAGTTCGGCCATCGCGAGGGTGAGTTCCCGGTGTGCGAGGACGTCGCGGCGCGCTCGATTGCTTTGCCGTTCTTCCCGCAGATGAGCGAGGGTCAGGTGGCCCGGGTCGCCGAAGCGCTCGCCCAGGTTCTGGGCAGGGGTTGAGGCGTGTCGCGCTTCGCGGAGCCCCAGCATGCGGCCTTTCGCCGTCTGAACGACTCGATCGGATTCGACTGGCGCCTGGGCCCGTACGACGTCGAGCAGTCGCGCGCTCACGCGGCGATGCTCGCCGCGCGCGAGATCATCTCCGAGCAGGATCGCGATTCGCTGCTCGCGGCGCTCGACCAGGCGGGCGGCGAGCTCTCGGACGGGACGTTCCCGTTCGCGGGCGACGACGAGGACATCCACATGGCGATCGAGCGGCGGGTGACCGAGATCGCCGGACCCGTGGGCGGCAAGCTGCACACGGGCCGGTCGCGCAACGACCAGGTGGCGACCGACGTCGCGATGTACGTCCGGGCGCATGCGCATGAGGCGGTCGAGGCTGTTCGGGACCTTGCTCGGACGCTGATCTCGCTGGCCGAGGACCATCTCGACTGGCCGATGCCCGGCTACACGCACCTGCAGCGCGCGCAGCCGGTGTATCTGAGCCACCACCTGCTCGCGTACGTGTGGATGCTCGTGCGCGACCGTGGGCGCTTTCAGGCGGTCATCGAGGCGACCGGGCCGCTTCCGCTCGGCGCCGGCGCGCTGGCGGGAGTCAACTTCGACACCGACCGGCGGCGCGTGGCGCGGGATCTCGGCTTCTCGGGCGTCGCGGAGAACTCGATCGACGCCGTCTCGAACCGTGACTTCGTGCTCGACTACCTCGCGGCGGCGGCGATGTGTGCGACGCATCTGTCCCGGCTCGGCGCGGAGGTCGTGATGTGGTCGAGCGAGGAGTTCGGATTCTGCGAGGTCTCCGACTCGTTCGCCTCGGGGTCGTCGATCATGCCGCAGAAGAAGAACCCCGACGCGGCCGAACTGCTGCGCGCGAAGGCGCCGCGGATCGCCGGCCACCTCGTCGCCCTCCACGGCGTGATCCACGGGCTGCCTCTGACCTATAACAAGGACATGCAGGAGGACAAGGAGCACCTGTTCGACGCCGCCGACACGCTCGAGCTGTCGCTCGCCGCGGCGGCCGGGATGATGGGGTCGATCTCGTTCAAGCGCGAGCGTCTGTTGGCCGCGTCCTCGGATGAGTTCCTCGCGGCGACCGACATCGCCGATCTGCTCGTCCGGCGCGGGATGCCGTTCCGCGAAGCGCACGGTGTCGTCGCGGGGCTCGTGCGGCGTGCCCTCTCCTCGGGTCGATCGCTTTCGGAGCTCTCGAGCTCGGAGCTCGAGGAAGCCTCGCCGCTGCTCGATGACGAGTTCTACGCGGTGCTGCGCGACGGGGCCTGGCTCGAAGCCAAGGTCTCGGAGGGCGGCACCAGCCTTGCCCGCGTCCGCGAACAGCTCGAGCGGGCGCGAGCGGCGCTGCGATGAGGCGCAGCTTCTACGAGCGGCCCGTCCTCGACGTCGCCCGCGATCTGATCGGTTGCGTCGTCTCGCACGGCGGCTGCTCGGGTGTGATCGTCGAGACCGAGGCCTATCACGACTCGGAGCCCGCCTGCCACGCGTTCGTCGGGGTGACGCCGCGGACGAGGACGCTGTTCGGACCGCCCGGATTCGCCTACGTGTACCGCTCCTACGGCATCCACGCTCTCCTGAACGCGGTATGCGAGCCCGAGGGCGTGGGCGCGGCCGTTCTGATCAGGGCGCTTCAGCCGCGAGAAGGGATCGACGTCATGCGTGCGCGCCGGGGCGTCGAGGCCGTCCAGGCGCTGTGCTCTGGCCCCGGCAAGCTCACTCAGGCGCTGGGCATCGACCTCGAGCACAATGGAACCGACCTGCTCCGCGGGCCGGTTGTGATCTCGGACACTGCTGGGGCGTGGCGGGATGCCGAGGTGTCCGTCGGCCGTAGGATCGGGATCACGAAGGCGCCGGACCTGCCGTGGCGCTTCTGCGCGACCGGGTCGCGGTTTCTGTCGCGCCGTGTCGGCGGTTCGCCTGAGACGACGTCCCGAACGCACGGGCGCTTCGCGCAAGTGCGTTCGGTCCGCCGTCCCAGGCTCTAGCGGCGCGCGTCGCTCGCGACGGACTAGCCACCGCCGCCTATGCCGGAGCCGCCTGACCCTGAACTGCCGCTGCTGCCTCCGCTGCTCGAGCCACCGCCGCCGCCGGTCGCGCCGCCCCCCCGGTCGCCCGCCCCCTCCGCCGGTCGCGCCGCCCCCTCCGCCGGTCGCGCCGCCCCCTCCGCCGGTCGCGCCGCCGCCGCCTGTGGCGCCTGTGCCTCCGCCGGTCGCGCCCCCTCCGCCCGTGGTGCCGCCGCCTGTAGCGCCTGTGCCGCCGCCGGTCGCGCCCCCTCCGCCGGTGGCGCCGCCGCCTGTAGCGCCTGTGCCGCCGCCGGTCGCGCCCCCTCCGCCCGTGGCACCTGCGCCGCCGCCGGTCGCCCCGCCGCCCCCGCCGGTGGCTGGGGTCGTTCCGCTGCCGCCCGCAGTCCCGCCGCCCGTCGATGGTGACGGCGCCGGCGCGGTCGCCGGCGCGCCGATCCCGGTCGTCGCGCCCAGGGGGGTCGTTCCCGTTCCGGTTCCGGTTCCGGTTCCGGTCCCCGTCGTCTTCGTCTTGTGGGCTTTTCGCGCGGCGTCCTGGGCCTTCTCGGTGGCGAGGATCTGGAGCGCCTGGGTCATGAAGCTCTGCCAGATGATCGCCGGATAGGTGCCGCCCTCGACGGGGCCGCCGCTGAAGTCGGTCGCCATCGACTTCACGCCATCGGGGTAGCCGACCCACACGGCCGCGGTCAGCTGTGGCGTCCAGCCGACGAACCATGCGTCGGCGTAGTTCGTCGTCGTTCCCGTCTTGCCGGCGACGTCGACACCCGAGATCGCCGCGGAGGTCCCGGTACCCGACTGCACGACGCCGTTCAGCATTGTGTGCACAGTGCTGGCGACGCCTGCAGGGATGATCCGCTTGTACGCCGGCTTGTCGAGGAGGTCCTTGTGCTTGCAAACCGGGCACTGGATCTCGGCGATCCCGGTCGGGCCGGCCTTCGGCGCGCCGAGCTGGCGGTTGAAGACGCGATAGCCGCCGGTCGCGAACGTCTCGTAGGCGTGCGTCATGTCGAGCGGGGTGACGCCTTCCTTGAGCCCCCCGAGGATCATCGCGTAGTTGTTCGAGATCGGCGACCGGATCCCCATCTTTCGGGCGAGGGTCGCGATTCGCTTGGTGCCGGTGGCGATCCCGACCTGCGAGTAGACGGTGTTGTCCGAGACGTCGGTCGCCTGGGCAAGGGTGATCGGACCGGAATACGTGTCGCCGAAGTTGTGGACGATGAAATGCTCCTTGCCGGCGCTGTTCGGGACGATGAAGTCCTGCGGCGCCGAGTTGATCACGGAGTCAGGGCCGAACTTGCCGGTGAGGAGCGCCTCTGCGAGCGTGAACGGCTTAAGCGAGGACCCGGGCTGCCGGTGGCCTTCGGTCGCAAGGTTGAAGGGATGGTGGGTGTAGTCCTCCTCGCCGTCGATGATCGGTCCTCCGACCATCGCCCGGACCTCGCCGGTGCGGTTGTCGATCGCGACCATCGATGCGCTCGGGAGGCCCGAGCCGGCGGGCAGCTCCGAGCTGATCGCCTGCTCGCCCGCGCGCTGCATGTCGAGATCGAGCGTGGTCCGGATCTTCAGCCCTCCGTAGTAGGCGCGATAGCTGGCGGTGGAGCGGGATACGCCGTGGCCCATTGCCGCGAGGATCTGCGGGCGCAGCCAGCTCGTGAAATAGGGCGCCGCGGTTGGTTCAGTCGGCTGCTGGATGTCCTTTGCCGTCGGCAGCGGTTGGCGCAGCCCCTCGTCGTACTGGCTCGGCGTGATGAAGTGCTGCTCGAGTATGTCCTTGAGGACGAGGTTCCGTCGATTCGTCGCCGCCTGCGGGTGGAGGATCGGGTCGAAGGCGGTGGGGGACGCGACCATCCCCGCCAGCAGCGCCGCGTCCCACGGCGTCAGCAACGAGGCGCACTCCCTCCGGGTGACCGTCGGCGTGGAGTCGCCGCAGCCCGGGGCGACATGGACGCCGGAGCTCGCCGCGCCCGATGAGTCCGACACGGGCGTCGACGTCGACGTCGTGTCCGAGGTTGACGCCGCGGTCGAGTCGAACCCGTACTTCTTGCCGAAGTACACGCGCGCGGCCGACTCCACCCCGTACGCGCCGTTGCCGAAGTAGATCGAGTTCAGGTACTCCGTAAGGATCTTCCGCTTGGGCCACTCGCGCGTGAGGTGATAGGCGAGCGCCGCCTCGCGCAGCTTCTCGAACACCGTCCGGTTGTTCTGCTGGTTGAGCGCGTTCTTCACGAACTGCTGCGCGATCGTCGAGGCCCCCTGGCGCGAGCCGCCGGTGATGTCGGCGACGAACGCGCGCGCGATGCCTCGGACGTCCACGCCCTGGTCGCTCCAGAATCGCTTGTCCTCGATCGAGATGATCGCGTCCTGCATCGCCGGTGCGATATCGGTGTACTTGTCGATCACGACGTTTCCGGGCGGCGCGAAGATCCCGATCGGCCGCCAGCGGTTGTCGTACAGGAATGAGTTGTGCAGGTCGTGCTTGTAGAGCTGCCTGTTCTCGAGCTGCGGCAGGTCGGAGGCGACCGACATCATCATCCCGAACACCGTCGAGACGAACGCCAGCGCCCCCAGGCCCGTGAGGATCAGCAGCAGCCGGAGCTTGAGAACCCGCGGCTTCGGCGGCCGCCCATCACGCGAGCGGCGCCAGCGGCGCCGTGGGGGACGAAACGGAATCGGCGCACGCGGATCATTGCCCTGCATCGGGTGTTGAACGGCATCGCTCATGCGAATGAAGGGTCCATCTCCGGCAACGCCAGCGGGACTCGCGACGGCCATCTTCGGGGGGAACCCAGAGACCCGGACGGCATCGGGCAGCGGTTCCTGCCGGGGCGGACAGTTTAGTGGGTCTCGCCGGGACGTGAACGGTCCGGCGCGACCGCTGATAGGCGTCTCCTGGTCCACAGGAAGGCCCACTAGCATTGGCCCGGTGCACTCCGACGCGCGTGCAGGTACGGAAACCGGGTCTGCCGGCGACCCATCGGGGGCTGCTGAAGCCGTCGCCGGAGACGCTGGCGGCGGCGCGGACAGGCCCGGCGGCGGCTTCGACAGCCCGGCGGCTTGGCTGGCGCGGAACGCGGTCGACCGCCTTCCGGAAGGTGGGCTCGAGCGCAAGCTCGCGCTGGGCCGGCCGCTGCGCGTGAAGCTCGGAATCGACCCCACGGCTCCCGACATCCACCTTGGGTTCACGGTTGTGCTCCAGAAGCTCCGCGAGTTCCAGGATCTCGGCCACAAGGTCGTGCTGATCATCGGCGACTACACCGCTCGAGTCGGCGATCCAAGCGGGCGCTCGTCGACCCGTCCCGCTCTCGAGCCGGCGGAGATCGACGCCAACGCGGCCACGTTCCAGGCGCAGGCGATGAAGGTCCTGCGCCCCGACCCGGATCGCCTCGAGGTCCGGCACAACGGGGAGTGGCTCGACATGTCCATGGAGGAGCTGTTCGCGCTGCTCCGTAAAGCCACCGTCGCGCAGCTGCTCGAGCGCGACGACTTCGCGAAGCGCTTCAGCGCCCGCGAGCCGATTTCGCTGCTCGAGCTGTTGTACCCGATGCTGCAGGGCTACGACTCGGTCGCCGTCGAAGCGGACGTAGAGCTGGGGGGGACCGACCAGAAGTTCAACCTACTGTTGGGTCGCGACATCCAGCGCGCTTACGGACAGCCCGAGCAGGTGATCCTGACTGTGCCGCTGCTGACCGGAACCGACGGCGAGCGCAAGATGTCGAAGTCCTTCGACAACTACATCGGGGTGACCGAGCCTCCGACCGACATGTACGGTAAGACGCTGAGCATCCCCGACTCATCGCTAGAGCTCTGGTATTCGCTGCTGCTGGGTCGCTCGATTCCGGAAGGAGTGGGGCCTCGCGACGCCAAGCGGGCGCTCGCCCGGGCGCTCGTCGAGCGCTTTCACGGGCCGGAGACGGCGCAGGCCGCCGAGCGCGAGTTCGATGCCGTTCACATCCGCCACGAGGCGCCGGCCGAGATGCCCGAGGTGGTGTGGGACGGCTCGGGGGCTACCGTCAACGGCTCGCGCGCTGGTCCAACTGATGCCGGGGCGTCGGACGCGTCCTGCGCGGGGCAGTCCGGCTCCGTTCACCTGCCGGCCCTGCTGCGCCAAGCGTTCGGCGTCTCGACCTCGAAAGCGCGGCGCACGATCGAGCAGGGCGGCGTCAAGTTGGGCGGTGCGGCGGTGCCGGCGGGCATCCTCGACGTCCCCGCCTCCGACGTCGACGGGAAGGTGCTCCAGCTCGGCAAGCGCCGCTTCGCCCGGGTCCGCGTCCGATGACACGCGGCGCCTGGCGTTCATAGCGGTGGCTGTTCACGGCGGAATGCTACGGATGGACACCCCGGGCAACGGTCATATCGTCGACATCACCGCCGGCGTCGCCAGCCTGATCCGGACCACCGGGGTCGACCGTGGCACCGTCACCCTGTTCGCGACCGGCTCGACCGTCGCGATCACCACGATGGAGTTCGAGCCCGGCGACGTCCGCGACCTCCAGGCGCTGCTGGACAGGCTGATCCCGGCCCGCGGTGACTACGAGCACAACCGGCGCAACCACGACACCAACGCGCACGCGCACCTGCGCGCGGCGGTGATCGGACCCTCTGAGACCGTACCCCTCGTGGACGGGAGGCTGGTCCTGGGGACCTGGCAGCAGCTGGTGCTGATCGACTTCGACGATCGGCCACGGACGCGGACCGTGACCGTGCAAGTGCTCTCATAACTGTTTCTCGGGGGTGCGTCGCCGGATCGCCGGGGTTCCCGGGGATTCCCGGGCCGTAAGGCGCTGGTCGGCCGGCCCGCCGCTCGCGGCCGAAGCGGCTCTATACTCCCAGTTGCACGCGGCTGGCCCTGAAGGTGGGACGGCCTACGGAGGATGAGTCGGGCGTTCGGGAGCGGGCGAAGGTCTTCCCAAGACCGCCGATCCTGCGCTATACTTATCTGTCCGCTCCGGGGAACCAGCCTGGTTCTCGGACGTGCCCCTGAGGAGGAAGCCCCTCTTGAACAGGTGCGACGGTCTTTGAAAACTCAACAGCATGCGCACTCTTCGACCGACCTTTCGGTCGAGATGTGTGTCCAGGTTCGACGCCGTCGCCCTACCGACCCCGTTCGCGGGTCGCGTGGACGGCGGTGCCAAGATTGACCCCGTCTCGCGTCCCGGAGCCCCTCGTGTACATCGGGCTCACCTGTGCGGACGCGGGGGTCTGATCCCACCAGGGACAGACCCAGGTTTTCCTCGCGGCCTCGGCACGATCACGTAGCCGGCCTGCCGCGAGTTGTATTCCTGACGACTCTTTGTGAAGGGTGAGCGGTTCGCCCGCTTGCCCGGCAGTTCTTCACGGAGAGTTTGATCCTGGCTCAGGACGAACGCTGGCGGCGTGCCTAACACATGCAAGTGGAGCGACGAACCAGGCTTCGGCCTGGGGCAAAGCCGCGAACGGGTGAGTAACACGTGGGTAACCTGCCCCGATGATTGGGACAACCCGAGGAAACTCGGGCTAATACCAAATGTGCCCTCCGGCCATAAGGCCGCTGGGGAAAGGAAGCTTCGGCCTCCGCATCGGGATTGGCCCGCGGCCCATTAGCTTGTTGGTGGGGTAATGGCTCACCAAGGCGACGATGGGTAGCTGGTCTGAGAGGACGATCAGCCACACTGGGACTGAGACACGGCCCAGACTCCTACGGGAGGCAGCAGTGGGGAATCTTGCGCAATGCGCGAAAGCGTGACGCAGCAACGCCGCGTGGGGGAAGAAGGCCTTCGGGTTGTAAACCCCTTTCAGTTGGGACGAAGCTTCGCCGGTGAACAGCCGGCTGGAGTGACGGTACCTTCAGAAGAAGCCCCGGCTAACTACGTGCCAGCAGCCGCGGTAATACGTAGGGGGCAAGCGTTGTCCGGAATCATTGGGCGTAAAGAGCGTGTAGGCGGCTCGGTAAGTCCGCTGTGAAAGTCCAGGGCTCAACCCTGGAAAGCCGGTGGAAACTGTCGAGCTAGAGTCCGGAAGAGGCGAGTGGAATTCCTGGTGTAGCGGTGAAATGCGCAGATATCAGGAGGAACACCAATGGCGAAGGCAGCTCGCTGGGACGGTACTGACGCTGAGACGCGAAAGCGTGGGGAGCAAACAGGATTAGATACCCTGGTAGTCCACGCCGTAAACGATGGGCACTAGGTGTGGGGGGTGTCGACTCCCTCCGTGCCGACGCTAACGCATTAAGTGCCCCGCCTGGGGAGTACGGCCGCAAGGCTAAAACTCAAAGGAATTGACGGGGGCCCGCACAAGCAGCGGAGCATGTGGTTTAATTCGACGCGACGCGAAGAACCTTACCTGGGCTTGACATGTTCCTGACCGCCGTGGAAACACGGCTTCCCTTTGGGGCAGGATCACAGGTGGTGCATGGCTGTCGTCAGCTCGTGTCGTGAGATGTTGGGTTAAGTCCCGCAACGAGCGCAACCCCCGTCGCATGTTGCCAGCATTTAGTTGGGGACTCATGCGAGACTGCCGGTGACAAACCGGAGGAAGGTGGGGATGACGTCAAGTCATCATGCCCCTTATGTCCAGGGCTACACACGTGCTACATTGGCGCGTACAGAGGGTTGCGATACCGCGAGGTGGAGCGAATCCCTTAAAGCGCGTCTCGGTTCGGATTGCAGGCTGAAACTCGCCTGCATGAAGGCGGAGTTGCTAGTAATCGCGGATCAGCACTGCCGCGGTGAATACGTTCCCGGGCCTTGTACACACCGCCCGTCACACCATGGGAGTGAGCAACACCCGAAGCCGGTGGCCTAACCCGTTTTGGGAGGGAGCCGTCGAAGGTGGGGCTCGTGACTGGGGTGAAGTCGTAACAAGGTAGCCGTAGCGGAAGCTGCGGCTGGATCACCTCCTTTCTAGGGAGCCCTTTACGGGCACCGGTCGCCGGAGGGTCGTCGCCTCGAGCTTTCTAGCTCCGCGACGCTCTCCTCTGAGCGCGGCCGGCCACTAGATACGTCGACCGAATCTGGCAAGGCGCACGTCGCGGCCCCATGGCCGTTGACCAGGCGTCTCGCATGCTGTTGAGTTTTGAGAGACCGGCCGGGCAGTCCGTCCGGTGCGCCTCTTCGCGGACCTTGAAAACTGCACAGTAGCCAATGACACGGGTATCACCGGGCGAGCCGCTGAGGCTCTCCCGAGATCACCGTCAAGATAATAAGGGCACATGGTGGATGCCTTGGCACCAAGAGTCGAAGAAGGGCGTGAACGGCTGCGATAAGCCGCGGTGAGGCGCTGAATGGCCAGTGACCCGCGGATGCCCGAATGGGGAAACCTAACGTCGGTAATGCGACGTTATCCCGCGCTGAACACATAGGCGCGGAGAGGACAAGCGGGGGAAGTGAAACATCTCAGTACCCCGAGGAAAGGAAATCAACTGAGACTCCCTGAGTAGTGGCGAGCGAAAGGGGAATAGCCCAAACCCGGCGCGTGTAAGTGGCCACGCGTTGCGCGCCGGGGGTTGTAGGGCGCCTGGTCCGGATCGTGGCCGATCCGGCGGAAGTCACAAAGCCGTGTGATAGTCGAAGCGTGTGGAACCGCGCACCACAGAGGGCAATCGTCCCGTAGGCGAAATCACACGACCTTCCGCAGGCGCTCCTGAGTAAGTCCGCTCCCGTGAAACGCGGACTGAAGCTGGGGGGACCACCCTCCAAGGCTAAGTACTCCTTGGTGACCGATAGCGGACTAGTACCGTGAGGGAAAGGTGAAAAGTACCCCGGAAGGGGAGTGAAATAGTACCTGAAACCGCGTGCCTACAAGCGGTGGGAGCGGCACTTGTGCCGTGACCGCGTGCTTTTTGCATAACGAGCCGGCGAGTTACTCGTCTGCGGCAAGGTTAAGCGATGAGCGGAGCCGTAGCGAAAGCGAGTCCGAATAGGGCGACATAGTCGTAGGCGGTAGACCCGAAGCTGAGCGAGCTACCCATGGGCAGGTTGAAGCGGGGGTAAGACCTCGTGGAGGACCGAACCGACCTAGGTTGAAAACTGGGCGGATGACTTGTGGGTCGGAGTGAAAGGCTAATCAAGCTCAGTGATATCTGGTTCTCTCCGAAATATATTTAGGTATAGCCTCGGATAAATTCTGTGGCGGCCGTAGAGCACTGTTTGGACTAGGGGCCCTACCAGGTTACCGACTTCAGGCAAACTCCGAAGACCGTCACGGCTACTCCGGGAGTCAGTTGCTGGGGGATAAACTTCAGCGTCAAGAGGGAAACAGCCCAGACCGCCAGCTAAGGTCCCAAAGTGTTAGCTAAGTGGGAAACGATGTTTGAATGCAGAGACAACCAGGAGGTTGGCTTAGAGGCAGCCATCCTTGAAAGAGTGCGTAACAGCTCACTGGTCAAGTGTTCAAGCGCGGACAATGTAACGGGGCTCAAGCTAACCACCGAAGCTGCGGGTGCGTGAGGTCTAACCGCCTCTCGCGCGGTAGGAGAGCGTTCCGGCGCCTGCGAAGCGGCGGCGTAAGCCAGCCGTGGAGGCGGCGGAAGTGAGAATGCCGGCATGAGTAACGAAAGAGGGGTGAGAATCCCCTCCGCCGATTGCCCAAGGTTTCCTGAGTAAAGTTCGTCTGCTCAGGGTTAGTCAGGACCTAAGGCGAGGCCGAAAGGCGTAGTCGATGGCCAACGGGTTGATATTCCCGTACCACGTCGCTTCCGTTTGACCGATGGGGGGACGAGGAAGGCTATGGGATCCCAGGCGATGGTCGTCCTGGGGTAAGCATGTAGGGGTGGCCGTAGGAAAATCCGCGGCCGCATAACCCGAGGTGCGATGCCAGCTGGCTCTAAGCCGGCGAGTCCCGGATGCCATGCCTCCGAGAAAAGCCTCTAGGGAGGAAGCGCGTGCCTGTACCAAAACCGACACAGGTGGGCAAGTGGAGCACACTAAGGTGATCGAGATAACCCTCGTTAAGGAACTCGGCAAAATCGCCCCGTAACTTCGGGATAAGGGGCGCCCCAGTAGGGTGAACCTCCTCGCGAGGGGAGCCCGAGAGGGCCGCAGCGAATAGGTTCAAGCGACTGTTTACCAAAAACACAGGTCTCTGCTAAGTCGTAAGACGACGTATAGGGGCTGACGCCTGCCCGGTGCCGGAAGGTTACGTGGAGGTGTTAGGGGCAACCCCAAAGCACCGAAACTAAGCCCCGGTAAACGGCGGCCGTAACTATAACGGTCAAGAAACCTGGCTGTTACAAAATTCAGCTATATGCTGGGACATCTGAGTATCCCGCACTACTCGTTCCGTCCGGACCGGACGGTACAGTAAGAATGTGTCGGGTGCAGACAATCAGCAGGAAAGGCTGTCGAGGCAGGAGCAACGGCGCTGGTGGTTAGCCGGCTTCGTTGAAGGAGAAGGCAGCGTTTGCGTGTCGCTGAAGCGGCATCCAACCGCTGCGTTCGGCTACTTCGTCCAACCGGAGTTCTTTCTATATGAGCACCGGAATCGACGAAGGCTCCTGGAAATGGCTGCGCAGGAGTTTGGCTCAGACACGATCTTTCCCAAACCGGGGAACCCAGACGTGCTGGTGCTGAAGATTGGCGATCGACGCGTCCTCAGGGACAAGATCGTTCCCTTCCTCCGCAACTACATGCGCTTCTCCAGGCGCGTAGAAGACTACGAGATATTTGCCACGGTCGTGGTGCTGCTCAATCAGGGCCGGCACCGTACCGCCGAAGGTCTCGTCGGGCTCGTCCGACTTGCCTACACCATCAATGGGAACGGCAAGAACCGGCGCGTCCCCGAGAGCGTAGTGCTCGACAGAATCCTCAGAGGCCATACGCTGAACGCTCCTCGCCAGGGCGAAGAGATGGTCCGACCTCCACGGCGACGTGGAGAGCTAGGCGGAACAGAAACGACCTAGCCCATCGGCATCGGCCGATGAGTAACAATGGTGCCTAAGGTAGAAATCGCTGCCCCCCGCGTCGGCAACGGCGCGGTGTGCATCCGGCTATATGCTGGAAACTCCGAGAATCCGGCGCTACTCGCCGCGGAAGTCGCGGCAGTGACAATGCGCCCGGTGCGGACAATCAGCAGGGAAGTCTTCGTGACCCCTCAGAGACCATACGCCGGACATCCCGCTCTCGTGGATGATGAGATGGTCCGTACTGCATGGCGACATGCAGGGAAGCGCGGTGCAGATGAGGGCGTGCTTCCGCTCGGTTCCACCGAGTAACACCCAAAGCGAAATTCCTTGTCGGGTAAGTTCCGACCTGCACGAATGGCGTAACGACTTGAACGCTGTCTCAACGAGGGGCTCGGTGAAATTGCAGTCTCGGTGAAGATGCCGAGTACCCGCGGCTAGACGGAAAGACCCCGTGAACCTTTACTACAACTTGGTATTGGGGTTCGATGCATCTCGCTCAGGATAGGTGGGAGCCTTGGAAGCACCGGCTGCGGCTGGTGTGGAGGCAGCCTTGAGATACCACCCTTGGTGTATTGGATCTCTAACGGTGCGCCGTGAATCCGGGCGCCGGACAGTGACAGGTGGGTAGTTTGACTGGGGCGGTCGCCTCCCAAAATGTAACGGAGGCGCGCAAAGGTTCCCTCAGCACGGTCGGAAATCGTGCGTAGAGTGTAAAGGCAGTAAGGGAGCTTGACTGCGAGACCGACAGGTCGAGCAGGTGCGAAAGCAGGCCTTAGTGATCCGGCGGTAGCAAGTGGAAGCGCCGTCGCTCAACGGACAAAAGGTACTCCGGGGATAACAGGCTCATCGGGCCCAAGAGTCCACATCGACGGCCCGGTTTGGCACCTCGATGTCGGCTCGTCGCATCCTGGGGGGGAAGTACCTCCCAAGGGTTGGGCTGTTCGCCCATTAAAGCGGTACGCGAGCTGGGTTCAGAACGTCGTGAGACAGTTCGGTCCCTATCTGCCGTGGGCGTTGGAGAGTTGAGAGGAGTCGTCCCTAGTACGAGAGGACCGGGATGAACGCACCTCTGGTGTATCTGTTGTCCTGCCAAGGGCACTGCAGGTTAGCTACGTGCGGATCGGATAACCGCTGAAAGCATCTAAGTGGGAAGCCGACCTCAAGATGAGCTCTCCCATCCCCTCGAGGGAGTAAGGCCCCTGGAAGATCACCAGGTTGATAGGCCGGATCTGGAAGGGTGGTGACATCCGTAGGAGACCGGTACTAATGGGTCGAGGGCTTGACGGATTCTTTTGATACCCGTGCATTGGCACTGTGTAGTTTTGAAGGCCCGCGGGGAGCGCGGTCTCGACTGGTTTCCGGTGGCTATGGCGAGGGGGAAACACCTCTCCCCATTCCGAACAGAGCAGTTAAGCCCCTCAGCGCCGATGGTACTTGGCCCGCAAGGGCCTGGGAGAGTAGGTCGCCGCCGGTTTTCACGTTCGACCCCGCCGCCTCGAAGCAGACCGGCGGGGTCGGTTGCGTGTGCTACTGCGACGCAGAGGCCGTCCTGATCGCGTATCCATGGCGTCGAGCGCTTTGAGCGCCTTCTGAGGTCGCTACAGCTGACAGACGCGCATGAGCGAGAATCATGTGCGGATGCGCGATGTGAGGCGATACTTCCGCGAGAACCCCCAAGTTCTGGTGCTGCTGCTGATCTGCCTGATCCTCGGCCTCGGCACCTTCCTGGTGGTGCTGTTCGCCATCGCGGGCTCGGGGCGCGGTCACTTGACCGGCGAGCCTTCCGGCTTGGTCGCTCTGGGCCAGGCAGCCTCGTGGCTCGGACCCTGGTGAAGCACCCGCCGGATCCGGTGCCTCGCATCGTGGTAAAGCACCCGCCGGATCCGGTGCCTCGTAGCGGTGTCCAGCCCGCCCGACCGGGTGCCCGTTGAGCCTCGAGATTGGTCGCTCGGCCGAACTACCGCGCGGGTCGGAGCTCAGTAGCCGCTCGCGAGATCGGGTGAACCTGGCGCGAGATCGGGTGACCCCGGGCTGCTCTCGCTCAGCTGAGGAAGCTACTCTTCGCTCACGAGCGCGGGGCCCGTCGCGTGTGCCATCCTTTCGGCCCCCTTCGCTCCTGCCGATAGAAGGCGGGACATCGGCGGCTTCTCAGCGTCCAACGCCGCCGGAGGCCCGGACGCCGGGTCCGGCGCCGCCGGAGGCGGGGACACCGGGTCGGGCGCCGGCGGAGGCCCGGATGCCGGGTCCCGCGCCGGCGAAGGTGGGGACGCCGGGTCCGGTGGCGGCGGGGGCGCCGCCTCGGCCGAGCCGGCGCCCTCAGCGCGTGATCGGCCGAACCTTCGGATCGCGACCATGACGGTCCCAGCCTGGTGCGTTGACCGAGTCGCAATCGATCAACGGAGAACCGAGTCGCAATCGATCAACGGAGAAGGACGGCACGCGCGCGCCATGGGCGACACCTTACCTGCCGTCGCGTCGCGCGCCGATCTAATTCTAATCGAGCATGCAGCCCGCTCGACGGCAGGTGCTGTACGTTGGCGCGGGCTCAGCGCACCACGCTATCCCTGCCGGCGGCGTCGGTCGTCGCTCGCACGGGGGAAATGCAATGGGCCGGCCTGGCGGCGACGGCGCCGGCACGACGCGTCCGCTCCCAGCGCAGCGGGCGACGGTGGGGATGCAAGAACGGGTCGCTGCGCGGGTCGTGCGCGTCCTCCAGCGAGTCCCCGAGGAGGTCATCGGCTCGGCTCAGCCAGGCGCGCAAACGATATGCGGAAGACTGGAACATATGTTCGACAGAGTACGGGGCGGCTCGGATGGAACCGGGGCCGTGCGTTATGTCGCCCGGGGTTGAGCGCCAGGACCATGCACGATGAGCATGCTGGACATGCTTATACCGCCGACGGTTCCCAGCTTCCCAGAAGAAGCCAAGAAACCGCTGCTAAGCAGCGGCTTCTGTGCCCATCAGCTCGTCGCGGCGCTCGGCCAGGGCGTCGATCACGATCTGCAGGTGCTCGTCGAAGTCGACGCCGAGCTCCTCGGCGCCGTGGCGTAGCTCCTCGCGGTTGACGGCCGCGGCGAAGCTCGGCTGCCGCAGCTTCTTCTTCACCGACTTCGGCGTCATGCCGACGAGCCCCTGGGGCCGAACGTATGCCACCGCCAACACGAACCCGCATAGCTCGTCGACCGCATACAGGGTCTTCTCCATCGCCGTCTCGCGGGGGACACCCATGAAGTCGGCGTGCGAGGCGATCGCGCGCACTAACTCGGGCGGATAGCCTCGCGCTTCGAGTTCGCGCAGCGCATATCGAGGATGGCCATCCGACAGGTCCGGATGGCGCTCGTAGTCGAGGTCGTGCATCAGCCCGGTCAGGCCCCACAGCTCGACGTCGCCGCCGAAACGGGGCGTGTATGCGCGCATCGCGGCCTCGACGGCGAGCATGTGGCGTCGCAGCGAATCGGATTTCGTCCACTCGCAAAGCAGGGTCCAGGCCTGTTCGCGCGAAATCTGATGCGTCATGGCTGTTACCCTAGCTGAGCGCTCGGACCAGCGCCCCGCGCGCGCCGCATCCGGCACTGCCCCTCGCGAGACGCACCCCAAGACGTCAGCGGCTACCCTCCAGGCCCCGCGCCCGCCGTTCCCGGCGCCACCACCGATACCGATGGAAAAGTTCGTAATCGAAGGCGGCGTGCCGCTGTCAGGCACGATCGTCCCGGCCGGAAACAAGAACGGTGCCCTCCCGATCATGGCGGCCTGCCTGCTCACCGACGACGAGGTGATCCTCCGCAACGTCCCGAAGATCAGCGACGTCGAGGCGATGGCGCTGCTGCTCGAGTCGTTGGGTGCCAGTGTGCAATGGCTGGGACCCGGAGAGTTGTCGATCAACGCAGCGAGCGTCGACCGCATCGACGTCGACCGCGCTCTTGCCGAGCGGATCCGCGCGTCGTTCCTGCTGGCGGGGCCGCTGCTGGCCAGGTTCGGCCAGGCGCACATGCCGCCGCCCGGCGGCGACGTGATCGGCCGCCGGCGCCTCGATCCGCACCTTGACGCCTTCAGGGAGTTGGGGGCGTTGGTCGCGCACGACCGCTTCGACATCCATCTCGAGGCGCTCGGTCTGGGGTTGCACCCGTGCGACTTCTTGATGGACGAACCGTCGGTGATGGCGACCGAGAACGCGCTGATGGCGGCAGCGCTGACGCGCGGCACCAGCGTGATCCGCAACGCCGCCTCCGAGCCGCACGTGCAGGACCTGGCGCGAATGCTGGTGTCGATGGGAGCCCAGATCGACGGGATCGGCTCGAACGTGATGACTGTTCACGGGACGAGCAGCCTTCGCGGCTGCACCCACACGATCGCGCCGGACCACATCGAGATCGGCTCGTTCATGGCGCTCGCCGGCGTCACCGGCGGGGAGCTGATCGTCAAGGACACCGTGCCCCAGGACCTCAGGATGATCAGGCTCGTGTTCGAGCGACTCGGACTCCGCAGCGAGGAAAGCGGAGGCGACGTGATTGTCCCGGGCGGACAGGAGCTGGTGATCCGCAATGACGCCGGCGACTACATACCGAAGGTCGAGGACGGCCCCTGGCCCTCGTTCCCCGCGGACCTCACGAGCATTGCGCTTGCGCTCGCGACCCAGGCATCCGGTTCGGTGATCATCCACGAGAAGATGTTCGAGAACCGTCTGTTCTTCACCGACAAGCTGCAGTTGATGGGTGCGGCGATCACGATCTGCGATCCACACCGCGCGATCGTCGTCGGGCCGAGGCGGCTGCGCGGTGAGCGGGTCGAATCGCCGGACATTCGCGCCGGGATGGCGATGCTGATCGCGGCGCTCTGCGCCGACGGCGTCACTGAGATCGGCAACATCCGCCAGATCGATCGCGGCTACGAGCGGATCGACGAGCGCCTGCGCGAGCTGGGCGCGCGGATCGAGCGCCTCGACGACGTGCCCGTGCTGGTGTGAGCCGCGACGTCAGACGCGCGGCACCGCCCCTACTAACGATGGTCCACCGCATCCCCAGCGGCACGCGCGACGTCCTGCCGGATGAGATGCGCGAGCTGCGGGCGATGACGGATCGGATCAGGACCGTGTTCGACCGCGCCGGTTACGGGGAGGTGTACACGCCGGTTCTCGAATACGAGGAGACGTTCGATCGGGCCGAAGTCGCCGCGACGAAGCCGGCCTACAGGCTGTTCGACGAGCAGGGAAACGTGCTCGTGCTGCGCTCGGATATGACGATCCCGATCGCGCGGCTGGTGGCCACCCGCTACACCCACGCCACCCCGCCACTGAGGTTCTTCTACATGGCCCACGCGTATCGAGGGGTGCGGCCGCAGCGCGGCCAGTCGCGCGAGTTTCTGCAGGCGGGTGTCGAGCTGATCGGCTCACCCGCCCCGAACGGCACCGCCGAGGCGGTCACGGTGCTCTGCGATGCGCTCGACGCGGCTGGCCTCGAGACGTACCGAATCGGGCTCGGCGACGCGTCGCTGTATCCGAAACTGCTCGAGGCGGTCGGCGTCGACCTGGAGGAGCGCGAGCGGATCCTGCAAGAGCTTGTCCGCGGCGACTTCGTCGGCGTCGAACGCGAGCTCGAGTCGCTCGGCCTGCCCGCGGACGATCTCGAGCTGCTGCTGCGGGTGTCGCAGATCCGCGGGGGCCCCCAGATCCTCCAAGGCCTGTCGGGGCCCCTGCAGGAGGCCGCGACCACGATGCGCGCGGTCCACGCGCAGCTGGCGCCCGGCATCGCCGAGCGGATCATCTTCGACTTCGGGCTCGTTCGGAGCCTCGGCTACTACACGGGCGCGGTGTTCCAGGTGTACGACCCCGCCTATGGCGTCCCGATCGGGAGCGGCGGGCGCTACGACGAGCTGCTGGGACGCTTCGGCCATCAGCTACCCGCGGTCGGGTTCGCGCTTAACGTCGAGCGCCTGCACATCGCCCTGACCGGCGAGGAGCGCGCGAACACGTGACCGAGCTGCGGATCGCGGTCCCCCGGGGGGCGCTGTTCGACGACACGCTGGACCTGCTCGACCGGATCGGGCTCGACACCACCGAGGTGCGCGAGAACGACCGCAAGCTGCTGTTCGAACAAGCCGGCATCATCACGATGCGGCCCTCCGACGTCCCCACCTACGTCGAGGCGGGCGCGGCCGACATCGGCATCACCGGCAAGGACGTGCTGATGGAGCAATCCGAGCGCGAGGTCTACGAGCTCGTCGACCTCGGCTACGGCCACTGCACGATGGTTCTCGCGACGGTCGCCGGCGAGGACCGCGCTGCGGAGGCGCTGAGACGCCTCGGCGTGATGCGGATCGCGACCAAGTACCCGCGGGTAGCGGCGCGGTACTTCCTGGAGACGGGCCGGCAGGCGGAGATCGTCGAGGTCAAGGGGTCGGTCGAGCTCGCGCCGCTGACCGAATTGGTGGAGGGGATCGTCGACCTCACGGCCACCGGCACGACGCTCCGCGAGAACGGCCTCGTCGTGCGCGAGGAGATCGCGAGCTGCACGGCGCGCCTGATCGCCAACCGTGTCGCCCACAAGCTCAGGGCGCAGGCGCTCGACGCCCTCCTGGAGCGCGTCGGTGCGATGTGAGCGCCTGACACTCCCCACGGACGGCGACACGTCGGCGCTTGCCGCGCAGCTGCGCGCGCTGGTCCCGGCGCCGCATTCGGTCCAGTCCACCGTCGCCGAGATCATCACCCAGGTCCGGATCCGCGGCGACGAGGCGGTCCACGACTACACGCAGCGATTCGACACGCGCGGCGCCGATCCGAGGCCGGTCACGGTCGGGCATGATGAGCTCGACGCCGCGGCGAAACAGCTAGACCCGTCGGTGAGACGGGGCCTCGAGCGCGCAATCGAGAACGTCGGAGCGGTCGCGGCCGGCTGGGACTCCGGCGTTCATACGGCGATCGAGTTCCCCGACCACGAGGTGGTGCTTCGCACGGCACCCGTGGCCCGCGCCGCCGTGTACGTACCCGGCGGCCGCGCTCCGTATCCGAGCACTGCCGTGATGGGCGTCATCACCGCGAGGGAGGCGGGCGTACGCGAGGTCGTCGTGTGCGCGCCCCCTGCGAAGGGTGGCGACATCCACCAGGTCGTGCTGGCCGCGTGCAGCCTCGCCGGCGCCTCGGCCGTCCACCGCATGGGCGGTGCGCAGGCAATCGCCGCGCTTGCCTACGGAACCGAGTCGGTCGCGCCGGTGGCGGTGATCGTCGGGCCGGGAAACCTCTATGTCCAGGAGGCGAAGCGGCAGGTGTTCGGGCAGGTCGGGATCGACGGGTTCGCGGGTCCCAGCGACCTGATGATCGTCGCCGATCCCGATGCCGATCCCGAGCCGCTCGCGCTCGACCTGCTGGCCCAAGCGGAGCATGGCCCGGGGACGCTCACGATCGGGATATCGACCGCGCCGGAGCTGCTCGAACGGCTCGTGGAGCGGATCGACCCGGCTCCCGAGAGCGGGGCCGTCGCAGCCCTCGTCGAGACCGCCGACCTCGACGGCGCCCTCGCGCTGGCGCAGGCGTTCGCGCCCGAGCATCTCCAACTCGTCGGGATCGGATCGGAGGCCCTGGCCCCGCGCACGACCCACGCCGGGTGCGTGTTCGTGGGCCCGAGCGCCGGCACGGCGTTCGGCGACTACATCGTCGGCTCGAACCACATCCTGCCCACCAACGGCGCGGCGCGGTTCGCCTCGGCGCTGTCGCCCGGGCACTTTCTCCGCAACTTCACGGAGGTTCGCATCCGCGATGGCTCACAGCTTGCGCGCGAGGCGGTGCCGGTGGCGCGGGCGGAGGGCTTCGCGCTCCACGCGAGATCGATGGAAGCCCGCATCCGCGACAATGGCCAGGATGGCGAGAAGCGCTGAGATCGACCGCAAGACCGCAGAGACCGACGTCCAGGTGAGCGTCGCGCTCGACGGAGACGGCTCCGGCGAGCGCGAGACGGGCGTCGGCTTCCTCGATCACATGCTCGATCTGCTCGCGCGCCACGGCCGGCTCGACCTCACAGCGCGGGCCAGGGGCGACCTCGAGCGCACCGGTGCCCATCACACGGTTGAGGATGTCGGCATCTGCCTGGGGCAGGCGGTCGACGAGGCGCTCGGAGAGAGGGCCGGGATCGTCCGGTACGGACACGCGACGGTGCCGATGGACGAGGCGCGCGCGTCGTGCGCGATCGACATCTCGGGGCGTGGCCTGTGCGTGTTCGAGGCGACGCTGCCGCCCGGGGCGATCGGCAACTTCGACCACGAGCTCGCCGAGGAGTTCTTCCGCGCGTTTGCGAGCAACGCGAGGCTGACGCTGCACCTGACGATCGAGCGCGGCAAGAACGCGCATCACACGATCGAGGCGGCGTTCAAGTCGTTCGCGCGCGCGCTCCGGGCCGCCGTCGCGCTTGACCCCAGCGAACAAGGCGTGCCGAGCACGAAGGGGACGCTCGTATGAGGATGACCCGCCCCCGGATCGCGGTCGTGGACTACGGGATGGGGAATCGCCGCTCCGTCCAGAAGGCGCTCGAGCACGTCGGCGCCAGCGCCGCGATCGCCCGCGATCACCGTGAGCTGCATGCGGCGGAGGCGCTGGTAGTACCGGGCGTCGGGGCGTTTCCGCTGGCGATGGCCAACCTGCGCGAGCTCGGGCTCGCCGAGCTGATCCGGGAGCGGGCGCAGCAGGGAACGCCGATCCTCGGGATCTGCCTCGGCATGCAGCTGCTGTTCGAGCGTTCCGAGGAGCTAGGCTCGACCGAGGGCCTGGGCCTGATCGCCGGTGAGGTGAGCTGGCTTGACACCGGCGGCCTGCGGATCCCGCACATTGGCTGGAACGAGGTGCGCTTCGAGCGCTCCTCGTCGCTGACCGAAGGACTGCCGGCGACGGGCTGCGCCTTCTACCACGTGCATTCGCTCGCGGCCCGGCCGAGTGACCCGGTCGACGTCGTCGGCAGCACCGAGTACGGCGAGCGGTTTGCGACGATCGTCGCGCGCGGATCGGTCCTCGGCGTCCAGTTTCACCCGGAGAAATCGTCGATTCACGGTCTGCGGATGCTCTGGAACTTCGCCAGGCTCGCGAGCAGCGCCGAGTCCCGATCGACCGACGGCTGGGCGGCGAGCCGCGCATGATCCTCCTGCCTGCGATCGACATCCTCGAGGGCAAGGCGGTGCGCCTCACGAGGGGAGATTTCGAGGCCAGGACCGAGTACGACGGCGAGCCGCTCGAGGCCGCGCGGCGATGGGTCGCGGACGGGGCGAGGTCGCTGCACGTGGTCGACCTCGACGGCGCGCGCAGCGGCTCGCCGAAGAACCTGGCGCACATCGAGCGGATCGCTCAAGGAGTCGATGTGCCGGTGCAGGTCGGTGGTGGCTTGCGCAACGCCGGCGCGGTTCGCGACGCGATCAGCGCCGGCGCGGCCCGCGTCGTCATCGGCACCGCGGCGTACACCGACGTCGACTTCATCGACGCGGTTCTCGCCGAGTACGGGGAGCGGGTCGTGGTGTCGGTTGATGTGCGCGCCGGTAAGCTCGCGACTGCGGGGTGGACGCAGCAGACCGAGATCCCTGCCGAATCCGTGATCCAGCAGCTCGGCTGCAAGGGCGTGCAGCGGTTCGTCTATTCGAACATCGAGCGCGACGGGATGCTCGAGGGCCCGGATCTGAGCGAGGTCCAGCGGATCGCGCGCACCGTCTGGGGCAGCTTCATCTACTCCGGCGGCGTCTCCACGCTCGACGACCTCCATGCGCTCGTCGCCCTCCGCCAGGTCAACCTTGCGGGGGTGATCGTCGGCAAGGCGCTGTACGAGCGGCGCTTCGAGGTGGCGCAGGCGCAGGCGATCCTCGATGGGGACCGTCAGGACGGCAATCGGCGCTGAGACACTGCGCGACGAAGGGTCACGGATGCACTACAAGCGCGTGATCCCTTGCCTCGACGTCGACGCGGGCCGGGTCGTCAAGGGAGTTGGGTTCGTCAACCTGCGCGACGCCGGGGATCCGGTCGAGCTCGCCAGCCGCTACGACATGGCTGGGGCCGACGAGCTCGTGTTTCTCGACATCACCGCCACCTCGGACAAGCGCGACACCGTCGTCGAGCTGGCGCGGCGCACCGCCGACGACGTATTCATCCCGTTCACGATCGGCGGGGGGATCCGCTCGGCCGCCGACGCGCAGGCGGTGCTCGACGCGGGTGCGGACAAGATCTCTGTCAACTCCGCGGCCCTCGCGCGGCCCGAGTTGATCGGCGAGCTCGCGCAGACGTTCGGCGCCCAGTGCGTCGTGCTCGCGATCGACGCCAAGTCGCGCGCCGACGGCAGCTGGGAGGCGTACCTTGCGGGCGGCAGGACGCCAACCGGTCGAGACGCCGTGGCCTGGGCCAAGGAGGGGTCCGAGCGCGGCGCGGGCGAGATCCTGCTGACGAGCATGGACCGCGACGGCACGAACGTCGGCTATGACCTGCCGCTCACCGCCGCGGTCGCTGACGTCGTGGGGGTCCCGGTGATCGCCTCCGGGGGAGCAGGGGAGCCGCAGCATCTCACCGAGGCGCTCGAGGCGGGGGCCGATGCGGTCTTGTGTGCGTCGATCTTCCATTACGGCCACCACACCGTGGGGGAGGCCAAGGAGCACCTGGCAGCAGCCGGCGTGGCGGTCAGGCCACCGCCGGTTTGACTATTTGAACAGACCGCATGCGCGCCCCCTAATAGTGCTCCGTTAGTTTGAAGGAGTCCGGACTGGGGGCTCGAACTCCTCTGGCGACACGCCGTCGACGAGGAGGATCACGATGCAGGCTGTGGCTGGTCTGTCGGAGCGCGAGCTTGCGCGTGTGCGCGGGCGGTTGGTGGAGTTCAGCGATGAGATGTTCGAGTCGATGGGGCGCAAGGAGCAGCGCCGCGGAGCGAGCCGCGATCGAGGCGCTGGGGCAGTTCGTGATCACCATCGAGGAGGCGTTGCCGCAAGAAGTCGCGGGCACGTCGGAGGTGGCGAAAATGGTCACCGAGTCGGGGCTGGAGATGACCGACCGACTGGTCCACGCGCAGTACGACGTCCTCCGGGATGTCATCGCCAGCGTTGCCAAGTCGCTGAGCAGCGGCGAGGGCGCAAAGCCCAAAGCCGCCCGGTAAGTCATCGATCACACGACAACCGGCGCACCGAAGGGTCCATCGAAATCGGACGTGCTTCGGCGCCGGTCTCGTGTTAGGTGGGGGGCGCTGCGCGTGCACGCGCTTGCGGACAGGCCGGTTGGACCCGAGTCGAGCTTTCAGCTCGATCGAGGCCCAGGTAGTAGTGGACGAATGTTCGAATCGCACAGTTCTTGGAGCTTTTACTATTTTTTGGTAGCTTTGGGTTAGTGAAGCTGCTGTCGAACTTCGGGGGCGTAGTGTGGCTTGTGGTTCAAGCTTCGGGGCACGCGTTGTGGGGGAGCATCGCTGGAGAGCACAGGCGATGCTCCACCCCATGACGGACGGGTCTTAGAGTCGGTCGGGCATCTCGGATGGCTGCGCTTTCGTTAGGGCAGGTTCTCGAGGTCGCCGCGGAGTTCGATGAGTACGGCGGAGCTAGTCTCGGCCTGGTTGCTTGGGAGCTGAGCGTGCGTGAGGAGCAGGCTGTGCCCGCTTGGAAACAGGCGATCAACCAGAGACTGATGATCCCGGCCGGTCGCGACAGCCAAGAGCAGCTATGGCGGCTGAGTCCGGCCGGCTGGGCGGCTGTCCGAAGCGAGCGCGGCAGCTCTTGAGGGGGGCAGCGTCGTTCGCCGCCACTTCTGCATCCACCCTGCGACCGACAGCCTGAAACCGGGGCCATCGACACCAAACCTCCGCGAGGAGCGCCCAGTCGGTGGATGCAGGCGAACCTCCCCTAACCATCCCTAAACCTAACCTAAACAACCGGAAAAGACCGGGATTCCTCCGCGTTCGCCGCAAGAGCAGCCCGTGGCGCGCCGAGGAACTCCCGGCCGGATCCGGCAAAGATGCAGTTTTCTATATGTGCCCGGCCTCAGAGCGCCGCGGTCAAGCGGCCTCTTCCACGTATCCGGCGGCAGCGCACGCATCGCAGTACGCCGCGGGTGGAACGCGGGGCTCGTAGCAGCCGGGACGGCAGCAAGTGGACGACCGCTTGGGTCGGCCCCGCCCAATACGGGCCGCGGCGGCATCCTTGAGCTCCTCGCGCATGCGATCAAGCTCGGCCGCGTGCTCTGCGCAGAACCGACGACCCTTCAGGGCCGGCTGCTGACAATGACTTCCGCTACGACAACGCATACAGCTTAAAGCATAGCAACCGAGCCCGAACGCACGTTCCGCTTACGTTTGCTTGCGATGATTGTTGCGTTGGCGCCTCGTGGAGCTTGCGCGCGTTCGGGCGGCCGCGTGTGCCGTGCGACGGCCGGCCGGATGCGCGTGCGGGCGCCGGGGCAACAGCTGGTAGATCTGCGAGTAACCGACCAGGTACATCGCCTTGTAGTCGGCGATCACCGGGTTGAACGCGCCGTCGGGGAACGAGAACAGCTGCCGGCCGGTACGAGCTTCGAGGCCCACCGTCGTCCTCGAGCCGAGCGCGGAGAAGTAGACGGCGTGGTTGACGATCGTCGGCGAGCCCGAGATCCGGCTGCCCGCCGGATGGGTCCACCGGACCGCTCCGGACTGGGCGTCGAACGCGTAGAACGTCCCATCGTAGGAGCCGAGATAGACGGTCGGTCCCAGCCCCGGGGTGTCATCGACCGCCGGTGAGGAGTAGACATACGCGTTCGTTCCCGTCGCCCAGGCCAACTTGCCGGTCTTGGCCGCGAACGAGTAGACCCGGCCGTCGGTGTTGCCCATGTACACCCGCCCGAACGCCACGGCCGGGCTCGAGTAGAAGTTGCCCGAGCCGAACCCGAACCGCGCGCCGTTCGTGCTCACAGCCCAGATCTGGTGACCGGTTCGGAAGCTCAGCGCGTAGGCACGACCCGCGTAGTCGCCGAAGTAGACGATCCCGTCCGCCAGCGAGGGCCCGCCCTTGACCGCGCCGCTGGCGCGGTAGGCCCAGATCTGGTGACCGTGGCGGGCGTCGAGCGCGACGACGTTGCCGGCCTGATCGCCGAAGATCACCGTGCGGTCCCACACAAGCGGCGAGGACTCGCTCCCGGCCGGCACCGTGTGCGACCAGACGACCCTGCCGGTCCTCATCGATAGAGCGACAAACCGTCCGCCGCCGGGGGTCGTGCCGGAATCCGACAGCAACGGGACGAACACCAGCTTGTCCTTGACGTCGTACCCGGGTGAAGCGGCCGCCAGCGTCCCGAGCTTGTGCCGCCAGACAACGTGACCGCTCAGCTTGTTCAGCGCCTTGGCCGAGCCGGAGTCATCGATCAGGTACATGGTGTTCTGGTAGATGACCGGCGGGAACTCGAGCAGGGCACCGTCGTTGAAGCGCCAGCCCACGCGGAACGGCGGGTTGAGGCCCCGGGCGGCGAAGTAGCGGGAGCGGGCGGCGTCGTATCCGTAGCGCGGCCACTGGAAGTTGTTCACCACCGCCCGCTTCTTCGGAGGCGGCGTCGCCGCCTCCCTCGTGGTGGGGCCCGTGAACGACAGATTTGGATGTGAGACGTTGCCCGGCGCATGGAGCAGGACGAACGCCACCGCCCCTCCGCACAGGAGCAACAGAACAGCCACGGCGGCGAGTCCCCATCGCAGCCACCGCCGCGATCCGAAACTCGGCATGCGGCGATGGTAGTGATCGGCGTTGCGCGCCGTCCCCGGCGGCTCCGCGCGGCGGCCGCAGCTCGCGCGAAGATCTGATCGTGGACGTCCCGCCCCCAGACGAGCTCCTCCGTGCCGTGCGTGGGCTGCCCGCGGCCGCGCCGCTGCTCCGCCGCCTGGGCGACGAGACGCCGGTCGCACTCGTCGGCGGCGCGGTCCGCGACCTATTGATGGACGGCCGGCCCGGTGATCTGGACCTGGTGGTCGAGGGCGACCCCGCTGCCTTGGCGGTGCGGCTCGGAGGAGTAGTCAGGTTCCACGATCGCTTCGGAACCTCGACCGTGACGCTGGGCGGCTTCAGCTATGACCTCGCGCGCGCTCGGCGCGAGACCTATGCGTGCCCCGGCGCGCTCCCGGACGTCCAGCCCGCGAGCCTCCAGCAGGACCTGTTCAGGCGCGACTTCACGGTCAACGCGACCGCGATCAGGCTGAATGGGCCGTGGGCTGGGGAGCTGTTGGCGGTGCCGTGCGCGCTGCCCGATCTCGACGCCCGAGCTCTCCGGGTCCTGCACGACGACAGCTTCATCGACGACCCCACTCGGCTGTTTCGGCTGTGCCGCTACCAGAGCCGCCTCGGCTTCGACGTCGAGCCGCACACGGCGGCGCTGACGCGCGCCGCGGTGCGCGGGCACGCGCTCGCGACCGTCAGCGGGTCGCGGGTCGGCGCCGAGCTGAGGCTGGTCGCGCGTGAGCCCGATCCGGTCGCGGCATTGTGCAGCCTGAAAGCGCTCGGGCTCGACGCCGAGGTGGATCCCGGCTTCGGGGTCGAGGATCCGGAGCTGGGCCACCGTGCGCTCGGGTTGCTCGCAGCGGCGCCGGAGGCCAGGCGCGACCGGCTTGCGGTGGCGGTCGCGGCGATGGGGGTCCCACGACGACGACTGGCCGCGCTGCTCGACGCGCTCGCGTTCGAGGCGGCCGATCGCGACGCGATCGTGGCCGCGGCGACGCGCGCGGCGGTGCTGGCCTGTGCGCTTTCGAAGGCAGCGCAGCCGTCTGAGATAGCGCTCGCGGTCGGCGCAGCGCCTCCCGAGCTCGTCGCGCTCGCCGGCGCACTCGGACCGGAAGATCAGGCGCGCGCGTGGCTCGAGCGCCTTCGCCACGTCGCGCTCGAGATCGACGGTGGCGATCTGCTGTCAGCCGGAATCCCGCAGGGTCCGGCGGTCGGCGTCGGGCTTCGGGCGGCGCTGCTGGCCAAGCTGGATGGCGGCGCAGCCGGGCGCGAGCAAGAGCTGGCAGAGGCGCTGCGCTCCGCCATCGCGAGCGGGTAGCCTGATCAGCCGATGCCCGCAAGTCCGAACGCCTTTCGCTGGGACGGCGGCGAACTGCGCGGCGCGCGCGGCGCGCGCGGCGGGCAGGCTCATCTGTGGGGCTCGAAGCACGCGAGCTACTGGGCATGGGCGCACTGCAACGACTTCTCCACGCACGAAGGGACACCGTCGAGCGGCGACTTCATCGACGCCGTATCGGTGGTCGTGCCGCGATTCGGCCGCGACATCGGGCCGAGCACGCCGGTCGTCGGCCGGATCGACGGTCGCGACTTCCGCTCGATCTCGCCGCTGCGCATCTTCACCGACCCGAGCGTGTTCGGGCTGACCGGCTGGCACTTCAAGGCGATCGATGGTGCGCGCGTGCAGCGGACGCCGGTCCCGGGACTCGAGCTGCTCACGACGTGAGGCGGCCGATCACAGAGGTCCGGGTCTCCGAGCCGTTCCGGCTCGAGGGCGAGCACGTCGCGATCGACCTTGCCGGCGCGCGGGTGCTGTTCACGACCCGCCGCGGGGGATTCTCCAGCGGCGCGTACGAGAGCCTGAACCTGGGGCGCTTGACCGATGACGATCCGGCCGCCGTCGCGCGCAACCGGGAGTCGCTGCGGCGCGCGCGCAGGATCCGTTTCGTCTACGGGAGGCAGGTCCACGGCACACGGGTACTGGTCGTCGACGCCGCGACCGAGGCCGGCACGATGCCGGAGGAGGCCGACGGGCAGGCGACGGCGCGGGCCGGGGTGGCACCCATGGTCCTGACCGCCGACTGCCTGCCGATCGCGATCGCCGGCCGCGACGCGGTGGCGATGGTCCACGCCGGCTGGCGGGGACTCGCGGGCGGCGTGATCGCCGAGGGGGTTCGCGCGGTCCGCGCCCTCGGCACCGACGGCGCCCTCGCCGCGGCGATTGGACCGGGAGCCGGGCCGTGCTGCTACGAGGTTGGCGACGACGTGCGCGCGGCGTTCGCGGGCGAGGGGGACGGCGTGCACAGCGGGCGCAACCTCGACCTGAAAGCGATCGCCCGGCGCCAGCTCGAGCGCGAAGGCGTCGAGCGCATCCACGATGTCGGGCTCTGCACGATCTGCTCGGATCCGTCGCTGTTCTTCTCGCACCGTCGCGAAAACGGGGTGACCGGGCGGCAGGCGGGAATCGCGTGGTTGAGCTGATCAGGGGCCTGCGCGCAGGCCGCGTGCGGGCGAATCTCGAGCGGGTTCGCGAACAGGTCGCGGCGACGGGGCGCGAGCCTGCCGATGTCGAGATCCTGGCGGCCGTGAAGTACGTGCCGGTCGAGGAGCTCGGAGTGCTGGCCAAGGCGGGACTGACGCTGCTCGGCGAGAACCGCGCACAGGATCTGGAGGCGAAGGCCGGCGCGTACCCCGGCCGGTTCACGTGGGATTTCATCGGCCACCTGCAGAGCCGGAAGCTACGCCAGGTGCTGCCGCACGTCCGCTACATCCACTCGGTTGCGAGCGACTCGGTGCTCGCGCAGCTGGGTCGTCACGCCAAGCCCACCACGGAGATCCTGGTCGAGGTCAATGTCGCCGGCGAGGAGGGCAAGAGCGGAATCGCCCCAGGCGAGCTGAAGGGTTTCATCGCGCGTTGCCCGGTGACGGTCGTCGGGCTGATGACGATGCCGCCACTGGCGAGCTCGCCCGAGGATTCGCGCCCGCATTTCGCGTCATTGAGCGAGCTCGCGGCGCGTCACGGCCTCAGGCACCTGTCGATGGGAACGAGCCAGGACTACGTCGTCGCCGTCGAGGAGGGCGCCACGATTGTGCGGCTAGGCACGAGTCTTTATGCGTAGCGTTTTGAGGCCGCCCGTCGGCGCGTCATAATCATGGCAGGGAAATAGCGCGCTCCACCGAACCCTTTCCACGATCATGGCCTTTCGCGACACCTGGCACCGCACCCTCGTCTACTTCGGGCTCGCCGAGGACGAAGCGTATGACGAGGAGGAAGTCGAGCCGTACCCCGAGCCCGAAGTCGATGTCCAAGACAGCTACCGGGAGCGTCCTAACGTTCGCCGGTTGAGTTCCCGCCGTCGCCGAGACGAGATCGACGACATCTTCGCCGACGATGTTCGGACCGAGAGACGCACCTCGACGCTGCGACCGGTGGGTGGCGGCAGCGGTGGTCGCGGAAACGGCCGAAGCGGTGACGTGCGGGTCCATTTCGTCGCTCCGAAGAGCTTCAACGACGTGCAGGACGTGGCCGACAAGTTCAAGGATTCGATCCCCGTGATCATCAACTTACAGGGCACCGACACGGACCTGTCAAAGCGCCTGATCGACTTCTCGAGCGGGTTGACATACGCACTCGACGGCGGCATGCAGCGGATCGCCGACAAGGTGTTCCTGCTGACGCCGCACAACGTCGAGGTGTCGGCGGAGGAGCGGGCACGCTTGGTGGAGAAGGGATTCTTCAACCAGAGCTAACGGACTTCCGCGGCCCGGCTCTGGGTCGCGAGAGCGCTCACCGGTAACGTTCAGCACATGCGAGTGGGGCTCATCGGTGCCGGCAACATGGCTCGCGCGATGGCGCGAGGATGGGGCGAGCCCGTGCTCTGCTCGGACTCCGGATCGGGCAGCGCGCACACGCTGGCCGACGAGCTCGGCGGGGAGGCCGCACCGAACGTCGACGTCGCGGCGCGCGCCGAGCTGCTCGTGCTCTGCCACAAGCCGGCCCAGCTCGACCTCGTCGCCGCCGAGATCGCATCGAATACCCACGGCAAGCCCGTGGCGTCGGTGCTCGCCGGCATCAGCATCGCGCAGTTGCAGCGGGCTTACCCCGGCGCTTCGGTGTTTCGGCTGATGCCGAACACGCCGGTCGAGGTCCGCCGCGGCGTGATCTGCTGGTGCGCGGCGGCCGAGGTCGCTGCCGACGTCGAGGCGCGGGTCCTGGCGTTGCTCGAGCGGCTCGGCAGCCTGGTTCAGATCGAGGAGCGGTTGATACCCGCGGCGACCGCCGTGATGGGCGTGGGGCCGGCGTACCTTGCGCTGGTGGCGGAGGCGCAGGTCGACGCGGCCGTGCGATACGGGCTGAAGCCGGCGCTGGCTGGTCGGCTCGCGGCCGAGACGATGTCGGGGACCGCGTTACTGCTCGAGCATCGCGCCTATGACACGCTGACGGTCCGCCGCGAGGTGACCTCACCGGGCGGGACGACGGCGCGCGGCCTCGCAGCGCTCGAACGGGATGGTGTGCGTACCGCGTTTCAGGACGCGACCGACGCTGTGATCGACGGCGGACCCCGATGATGCTGGCCGAGGCGATCACGCGCATCGACATCGCCAACTACGTCAACGCCCTGTTCGAGGTCTACATCCTCCTGATCTTCATCTACATCCTGCTGAACCTGCTGTTCTCGTTCGGGGTTCGATTGCCGTATTCGCGTTGGTCCGACGCGGTCCTGAACTTCTTGCGGGACGTTTGTGAGCCCTACCTGCGGATCTTCCGTCGCGTGATCCCGCCAATCGGAATGCTGGACCTTAGTCCGATGATCGCGATCATCCTTCTGTACTTCGTTCGAACGCTCGTGGTCAACGCGATCCACGGCTGATCGCTGCGCGGTTCGATGGCTACGCGCGCGAGTACGGCGCCCGGGGTGCGGCGCGCAGCGCTGGCCCGGGCCGGGATCGTGGTAGTCGCGGTCTTGATCGTCGATCAGGTGAGCAAATACCTCGTCAGGCAGTCGGTCGGCGTCGGCGACAGCCGTAGCGTCTTCTTGTTCGTGCACCTGGTACACGTGCGCAATACCGGGGTGGCGTTCAACTTCTTCTCAGGCGGCGGCACGCTCGTGCTCGTGTTCACATTCGTGGCGCTGGCCGTACTACTGGGCTACTTCATCATGAGACCGGCCAAGCCGCTGCTGTGGCTGCCGACGGGGCTGCTGGTCGGCGGCGCGTTCGGAAACCTGATCGACCGGATCGCGCACGGCGCCGTCACCGACTTCATAAAGGTCCCGCACTGGCCGGCGTTCAACGTCGCCGACATATCGATCACGTGCGGAGTGTTCGCATTGCTGTGGGTGCTCGAGGGCCGGCGTCGGGATGAGCGCTGAGGATCGGTCGGTCACTGTCGAGGTTCCAGCCCACGCGGGCGGCATGCGACTCGACCGGTTCCTCGCGCAGCGGCTAGGCTCGCGTGCGCGAGCGGCGAGCATGATCGAGCAGGAGCGCGTGCGCGTGGATGGCCGCTTACGGCCAAAGCGGCACACGGTGAAGCGGGGAGAGCGGATCGAGATCGACGCGCCCCGCGAATCGGCGGACGAAGACTCCTCCAGCGCGGCGCAGTTCATGGTCGCCTATGAGGACGAGCACCTGCTGATCGTCGACAAGCCCGCCGACGTCGTCGTCCACCCCGCGCGCGGTCACCGAACGGGTACGCTCGCGCAAGCGCTTGCCGGACGGGGGGCGGGTGGCGATGAGCCGTGGCGTGCGGGAATCGTGCATCGCCTCGATCGCGACACCTCGGGCCTGCTCGTAGTCGCCAAGAGCGACGCGATACACCGCGAGTTGAAGGCGCTGCTCTCTGCGCGGGGACTGCGTCGCGAATACCTGGCGCTGGTGGACGGACGGCCGGAGGCGCGCAGCGGCACGATCGACGCGCCGATCGGGCGGCATCGACGCGATCGCGTGCTCATGTCAATCGACTCAGGCGATCCGCGCGAGGCGCGCACACACTTCGAGATCGAGCAGGCGCTGCCTCGCGCGACGCTACTCCGGGTAACGCTCGAGACCGGACGTACGCATCAGATCCGAGTGCATATGGCGGCGATCGGTCATCCGGTGTGCGGCGACCGCCAGTACGGCGGTCCGATCGTCTACGGGCTCGAGCGGCAGTTCCTGCACGCGGCACGTCTCGCGTTCGCGCACCCGGTGACCGGGGAGGCGATCGATGTTCGGTCACCGCTACCGGAGGATCTGGCTGCGGCGCTCGGGCGCGCGGCTCAGGAGTGACCACATCCGCTCGAGCCCACCGCCTGCTCGCGACCTGGCCTCGCTTGATCGGCGGCCCTTCCTGCCGAAGCCCAAGCACTCAGAGCAAGCCCCCGCAAACCCCCGCTCTAGTCGGTTTCCGGGAGACCGCTCCTCGTGCGCAGGGCGATTTCCACGGGTCAGCATCCGGATGGCTCCTTGTAGCCGGCGGGGCGGCCCGTCCAAAGCCGCCCCGCCGATCCGTTTGCGAACCGAGCCACCGGAGGTAGGGGAAGGGAGGTTCGGCCCGCGAGAGCGAGACATCACCCGAAGGTAGGGGAAGGATGATGGCCCGCTAGATAGGAAAACGTACCGGGCTCGACAGACTTGCGTAGACTTTTTTCTTCTTCAGTTAGACCTGTCCTCTACCCCGCCCGGTTGGCTCGCGGCCCTGCTTCGGGATACGCCGAGGTTCGCGAACACCGACTGGCGGGCCGCCGTCGAAAACCATCACAAGGGAGTAGTACGTGGCTCAAGTCGGAATCAAGGAGCTGCTGGAGGCCGGGGTGCATTTCGGCCACCAGACGCGCCGTTGGAATCCCAAGATGCGCCGCTTCATCTTCGGCGAGCGGGATGGCATCTACATAATCGATCTTCTCCAGACACAGGAGCTGCTGGAGAATGCCCGCCTGTTCGCGTCGAGCGTGGCGCACCGGGGCGGCACGGTGCTGTTCGTCGGCACCAAGAAGCAGGCACGGGACGCGATCAGGGACACAGCCGAGGCGGCGGAGATGCCGTACGTCAACCATCGCTGGCTCGGCGGCCTGCTCACGAACTTCCAGACCATCTCGCTGCGGATCAAGCGCCTGCACGACCTCGAGCGCTACGCCGCCGAAGGCCAGCTGGACCTGCTGCCGACGCGCGAACGGATGTCCGCCCAGGCTGACCTGGAGAAGCTGCGTGCGAATCTCGGCGGGGTCAAGAACATGCAGCGGATCCCCGACGCCGTGTTCGCGATCGACCTGAAGACCGAGGCGATCGCGGTGCGCGAGGCGCAGAGGCTGCGAATCCCAATCATCGGACTCGTGGACACCAACTGCGACCCCGACGGGATCGACTATGTGATCCCCGGAAACGACGACGCGATCCGCTCCTGCGCCGCGATCACGCGTGCGATCGGCGATGTGGTGGCCCAGGGGCACAACGTGTTCCGCGCGGAGGAGGAGCGCGCGCGGCTCGAGCGGGAGCGGCAGGAGGCCGAGGAACGGGCTCGTCGTGAGGCTGAGGAGCGCGCGCGGATCGAGGCTGAGGAGCGCGCGCGGATCGAGGCTGAGGAGCGCGCTCAGGCCGAGGAGGAGTCGCGTCGTCAGGCCGAGGAGGCGTCCGCGGCTGCGGCTGCTGCCGCCGCCGCCGACGCCGCCGCTTCGTCGGAGGCCGCGGAGGCGTCGGCTCCGGGTGGCGCCGGCAGCTCCGAGGCCGCGATCGCGCCGGAGGCGGCTATTCAAGCTTCGTCCGCGCCCGAGACCTCGGAGCGCCCTGGGCCGTCGGAGGTCGCTGACACGGCGCCGTCGCCGCCCGTCCGGGTCGAACCCGAGCCGGTGATGGAACCAGCTGCCCCCGCGGCTGCCGAGGAGCCGGCCGTTGCACTGGAGCCCGAGCCTGCGCCGGCCGCCGAGCCCGAACCAGCCACCGCCGATCCCTCGGCAGGGGGAGAAGCTGGCGAGGCGACGGCTGCGGCGGTTCAGGAGCCCGGGGAGCCAGAACTCAGCGCCACAACGGACACGGAGGAGTCGGCATGAGCGCGGTCACCGCGAGGGAAGTGAAGGCCCTACGGGATCGGACCGGCGCGGGCATGCTCGACTGCCGCAACGCCCTCTCGGAGTCGGGCGGGGACGTCGAGCGCGCGGTCGAGATCCTGCGCTCACGCGGCCAGGCGCAGGCGGCCAAGCGGGCCGGTGCCGAGGCGTGCGAGGGCGTGGTGCAGAGCTATATCCATGCCGGCGGGAAGATCGGCGTGCTGGTCGAGGTCGACTGTCAGACCGACTTCGTCGCGCGCAACGAGCAGTTCGTCGAGTTCGCGCGCGATCTGGCGCTGCACATCGCGGCGACGGCACCGCTGGCGATCAGCGAGGAGGACGTTCCGGCCGAGGATCGGGAGCGCGAGGAGCGGATCGCCGGGGAGCAAGCGGCGGACCGGCCCGAGAACGTGCACGAGCTGATCGTCCAGGGCAAATTGGACAAGTGGCTCGACGAGGTCGTGCTGCTTCGCCAGAAGCACGTCAACGAGGACAAGCACGGCGGCAAGACGATCGAACAGCTGCGCACCGAGCTGTCCGCGGAGACCGGCGAGAACATCGTCGTGCGTCGTTTCGCGCGGTTCGCCGTCGGCGGCTGAAGCCGGGCGCAGCAATGCCTGGAATCTCCGCCCCAGTCTATTCCCGGGTGCTCCTCAAGCTCTCGGGCGAAGCGCTGATGGGCGACCGCGACTACGGAATCGACCCTGCCCGCGTCCACGCGATCGCGGCGGAGGTTGCGGCTGTGCACGAGCGCGACGTCGAAGTGGCGATCGTGGTCGGGGGTGGCAACATCTACCGCGGCCTGGCCGCGGCCGCAAAGGGTATGGACCGCGCGACCGGCGACTACATGGGCATGCTCGCCACCGTGCTGAACGCGCTCGCCCTCCAGGACGCGCTCGAGACCGCCGAGATCGCGACCCGAGTGCAATCCGCACTGACGATCTCGGAGGTGGCGGAGCCGTATATCCGTCGCCGCGCCATGCGGCACCTCGAGAAGGGGCGGATCGTGATCTTTGCGGCCGGCACCGGCAACCCGTTCTTCACGACCGACACGGCAGCGGCGCTGCGGGCCGCCGAGCTCCACGCCGAGGTGGTGCTGATGGCGAAGAACAACGTCGAGGGCGTCTACAGCGCCGATCCGGCGACGCACGCGGACGCGGAGTTCATCCCGGAGATCACGCACAAGGAGGCTCTCACCCGCGGCCTGCAGGTGATGGATTCGACGGCGTTCGCCCTGTGCATGGACAACAACCTGCCGATCGTCGTGTTCAACATGGCTGACGGCCGGAACATCGACAAGATAGTGTCCGGAGAACGTGTGGGGACGCTGGTGAGGACATGAGTGAGAGCGAAATCATCGACGAGCTTCTTCAGGACGCTCGCGAACGCATGGGGAAGTCGGTTGAGTCGATCCGTCAGGAATTCGGCTCGGTCAGGACCGGTCGGGCGAGCCCGGCGCTGCTCGACCGGATCTCGGTCGACTACTACGGGACTTCGACGCCGCTGAAGCAGCTGGCGACGATCAGCGCGCCTGAGGCGCGGCTGCTGACGGTCCAGCCGTACGACAAGAGCTCGATCAGGGCGATCGAGCGCGCGATTCTCGAATCCGACATCGGGCTGACTCCGAACAACGACGGCAACCTGATCCGGCTGGGCATTCCCGAGCTGACCGAGGAGCGGCGAAAGCAGCTGGTGAAGGTCGTGCGGCATATCGCCGAGGAGGGTCGGGTCGCGGTCCGGAACATCCGCCGGGACATCATGCACGACCTTCGCGAGCTCAAAGAGGCAGGCGAGGCCGGCTCGGACGACGAGCACCGCGCAGAGATCGAGCTGCAGAAGGTCACGGACACCCGCATCGGCGAGCTGGACGAGCTCCTAAAGCACAAGGAAGAAGAGATCCTCGAGGTTTAGTGGACGTGGCTGAGGCCCAGCCTGGAGCAACGGCCCGCTACGTCGCGATCATCACCGACGGCAACGGCCGCTGGGCCCAGCGCAACGGCCTGCCGGTAGTCGCCGGGCACGAGGCGGGCGCCGACGCGGTCAAGGCGCGGCTCAGGGATGCCGTCGAGCTCGGCATCCACGAGCTCACGGTGTATTCGTTCTCGACCGAGAACTGGAGCCGCTCGCCCGAAGAGGTATCGGGGCTGATGGAGATGTTCGCCCGGCGGATCGACCGCGAGACGCCCGAGCTCGATGCCGAGGGCGTGAGGATGCGGTTCATCGGCCGCCGCGGCGACCCCGTACCGCCTGGGCTCGTGGAGCGGATGGATTGGGCGGAGGGGGTGACGAAGGAGAACGCCAGGATCACGCTGTTCGTTGCCTTCAACTATGGGGGTAGGGCGGAGATCGTGGACGCGGCGCGAACCTTTAGAGGCGGAGACGAGCACGACTTCCGCGCCCACCTGTACGCGCCCGACATGCACGACCCCGATCTGATCATTCGCACCAGCGGCGAGCAGCGAATCTCGAACTACCTTCTGTGGCAGTCGGCCTACTCCGAGCTGGTGTTCCGCGATGAGCTGTGGCCGGAGTTCGATCGCCTGGCGCTCGAGGAGAGCCTGGCAGAGTTCGCCGAGCGCAAGCGCCGGTTCGGGGGGCGATAGCAGTGCCCACCGGACGGCGGCCGCCAGCAACCGGTGGGGACAGGACCGACACGACGCGGGGTGGCGGGACGCGGGGCAGCGGGACCCGGGGCAGCGGGACCCGGGGCCGGGCGGGCGCGCGCGCAACCAGCAGGGACCTGCTCCCCGCGCAGGCTCGCGAGCCCGTGCAGCCGCGCAGCGGCGCGAGCGCCGTCAACGCTCCGACCTGTTCTCGCGGGTAGTCGTCGCCGTGCCGGCGGCCGTGCTGGCGATCGTGTTCGTCGACTTGGGCGGGCTTGCGTTCGCGCTATTCATGATGGTCATCGGCCTTATCTGCATGCACGAGCTCTACCGGCTGCTGGCGCGCTGGAGGCCGGTCGCGATCGTCGGGTTTGCGTCGCTCGCCGGGATGGTGCTCGCCGCGAAGTACGGTGGCGTCCGTCAGGTGCTCGAGGTTGCGATGGCGACGCTGCCGATCCTGTTTCTCGGCGTGCTGACCCGTCCCCAGCACGGCGGCGCGACGGTTGCAATCGCCGGCACGCTGCTCGGCGTGTTCTGGATCGGGTTTGCGTTCGCGCACGCCGTGCTGCTGCGAGAGCTTCCCCACGGCAACGCGATCATCATCGACGTGCTGGTCGGCACATTCCTGGGGGACACCGCCGCATACATCGGCGGCCGATTGTTCGGCCGCCGGGCGCTGGCCCCCGAGATCTCCCCGAACAAGACGGTGGAAGGTCTGTTCTGCGGGATGCTGATCGCCGTGCTGTCGGTGTTCTTCGCGGGGCTGTACCAGTCGACTTGGTTAAGCTCCGGAGACGCCCTAGCGCTCGGGTTCGCGGTGGCTGTGCTCGGGCCGATAGGAGACCTGTTCGAGTCGCTGGTCAAGCGCGATGCCGGCACCAAGGACGCGGGAACGCTGTTCGGGCCCCACGGCGGCGCGCTCGATCGACTAGATGCCGTGATCTTCACGATCGTCGCGGCCTACTACATCTGGATCGCCGTGATGAAGGCGCACTGATGCGCGAGGCCGTCTTGCGCGCGCCGCGCCTCGAGGGTGTAGGCCGCGGTCGCTGCGTCCAGGTAGCGCGCGGCACGCTCCTACAATCAGCCGGGTGCCAAGACGCCTGGCAGTCCTCGGCTCGACCGGCTCGATCGGGGTGCAGGCGCTCGACGTCGTCGCCCGCTCCCCCGACCTGGATTTGAAGGTCGTCGCGCTCAGCGCCGCGACCGGCTCGGAGCAGCTCGTCGAACAGGCACGCCGGCATCGCGTGAGCCGGATCGCGCTGACCGATCCGGATGCCGCGACGCGGGCCGCCGAGTCATGGACGGACGGGGAGGTGCTGGCGGGTCCGGACGGGCTGGTGCGGCTGATCACCGAGTGCGGATGCGACATGGTGCTGAACGCGATCGTCGGCTCGGCGGGCCTTGTGCCGACGGTCGCGACGCTCGGCGAGGGCATCGATCTCGCGCTCGCCAACAAGGAGTCGCTCGTCGTCGGCGGCGAGCTCGTCACCCAGCTGGCCGAGGCGACCGGCGCCTCGATCATCCCGGTCGACTCCGAGCACTCGGCGCTCCATCAGCTGCTCGCGCAGGAGCGGCCGGGGACGGTCGACAGGCTGATCCTGACCGCCTCCGGCGGTCCGTTCCGCGGCTGCACGGCGGCCGAGCTCGAGGACGTCTCCGTCCAGGACGCGCTCGCGCACCCAACCTGGACGATGGGCGGCAAGATCACGATCGACTCGGCGACGCTGATGAATAAGGGCCTCGAGCTGATCGAGGCGCACCACCTGTTCGGCACCCCCTATGAACGGATCGATGTCGTCGTCCATCCGCAGTCGATCATCCACAGTCTGATCCAGCTGTGCGACGGCGCGACGCTCGCCCATCTTGGCTATCCGGACATGCGGGTCCCGATCTCCTACGCGCTGCACTATCCCGAGCGCGTCGACGTGCCGGTCCGGCCGCTCGACGTCGTCGAGCTCGGCAGCCTCACGTTCGAGCAGGCGGACGAGGACACGTTCGCCTGCCTGCGCCTGGCTCGGGAGGCGGCGCTCGCGGGCGGAACCACGACCTGCACGCTCAACGCCGCAAACGAGGTGGCCGTGCATGCGTTCCTGGGGGGCCGGTTGCGGTTCGTCGACATCGCCGTGGTGATCGAGGAGACGCTCGCCGAGCTCCCGGGGGCGCCGGTTCACTCGTTCGAGTCGCTGGGAGACGCGGACGGCGCCGCGCGCCGGGTGGCTTCCTCGCTCGTGGACGCGCGAGCGGCCGCGTAAGGGCGTAAGAGACCGCTAAGGGCTCGCGGGCGGCGTGCCTGCCACACTGGGGAGCCGTAATGTCTTACCTGCTCGCGTTCCTCGGCTTCGTGCTGCTGATCGTGCTGCACGAAGCGGGGCACTTCACCGCCGCCAAGGCGGTCGGCATGCGCGTCGAGCGCTTCTCGCTGTTCTTCGGCCCGATGCTGTGGAGCTTCCGCCGCGGCGAGACCGAATACGGCATCGCGGCGATCCCGCTCGGTGGCTACGTGAAGATCACCGGCATGAACCCGAACGAAGAGCTCCCGGCCGGCGTGGTCGACCGCGCCTACTACAACCAGAAGGTGTGGAAGCGGGTGGTGGTGATCCTCGCGGGGCCGGCCGTGAACCTGCTGTTGGCGTTCCTGATCGTGTGGGTGCTGTTAATGGCCAACGGCCAGTCGGTGGCATCCAAGCAGGTCGCGGTCGTCGAGGCCAGGCCCGCCCTGGGCGTGCTGCGCCCGGGCGACCAGCTCGTCTCGGTCGACGGCGTGACCGGCAGCCCCGACACGCTCCGCAACCAGCTCGCCACGCATCGCTGTCCGGGAGCGCAGGTGAACGGATGCCTCGCCGCGACCCCGGCCAAGATCGTCGTCAAGCGCCACGGCCGGCTGCTGACGTTCGAGCTCAGGCCGCGCTACAGCGCCGCGGAGCATCGGCCGCTGATCGGCTTCGGATTCGGCTCGGCCCAGCAGGCGGTGGGACCGGTGCACGCGGCGTCACTCACGGTGACCGGCCTGTGGAGCGTGACAAAGCGGACCGTCGCGGTGATAGCCCGGATCTTCGAGCCGCAGGAACGCAAGCAGCTGAGCGGCGTCGTCGGCGGCTACACGGTCACCCAGGAGTCGTTCTCGCACAGCACCACGCGGGCGCTCGAGGTGCTGGCGCTGATCTCGCTGTCGCTCGCGATCATCAACCTGTTCCCGTTCCTCCCGCTCGACGGGGGTCACGTGTTCTGGGCGGTGGCGGAGAAGGTGCGCGGGAAGCGGATCCCGTTCGACGTGATGGAGCGGGCCGGGGTGGTCGGCTTCGTGCTGATCCTCCTGGTGTTCGTGATCGGCCTCAGCAACGACATCTCGAGGCTGGCCGGCTCGGGGTTCAACGTTCACTGAGGCTGCCGAAGCGAGGCGGGGAGGTGGGGCCCGCGGACGGCGAACTTCCTGCGATAGCGTAGTCTGAGGCCACGACCTATGGAGGCGAGCATGGAGAGCAGCACGATCACAGCGACTCGCGGGCGCGCGGTTGATGCACCGACGGTGACCGAGGCGCTGAGGCGCACCGCCGCCGACCATCCGGAGATCGTCGCGATACGAACACACGACGACAGCGTCTCGCTGACGTGGTCTGAGCTGCTTGGCCGAGTGGACGCGGTCGCCGGAGGGCTCGCAAAGCTCGGGGTCGGCCACGGCGACACCGTCGCACTCATGCTCACCAACCGGCCCGAGTTCCACCTCATAGACCTGGCGGCGACGATGCTGGGCGCGACTCCGTTCTCGATCTACGCGACGTATCCCGCGGAAGAGATCGAGTACCTGCTGTCGGACGCGGGCTCGAAGGTCGCGATCGTCGAGCAGGCCTTCGAGCGCGTGATGCTCGAGGCGAGGCGGAGCGTCCCGGGGCTCGAACACGTGATCGTCGTCGACGGAGCGGCGTCGCCGGAGACGATCTCGCTGGCCGACGTGGAGGGTTCAGACCCCGACTTCGATGTGGAGGCGGCGGCCGCGGAGGTCGGCGCCGACGACATCGTCACGCTGATCTACACGTCCGGCACGACCGGAAGGCCGAAGGGCGTTCAGCTCTCCCACCGACGCCGTCATGGTCGCCGCGCACTCGGTCGAGGAGCTGATCCAGGGGCGCGAGTGATCTCCTGGCTTCCCGCCGCGCACATCGCCGAGCGGATGGCTCACCACTACATCCCGGTGGTCTATGCGGGCACGATCACGACCTGTCCCAACCCCCGCGAGGTCTGCAGTACCTGCCGGAGGTCCGTCCGACCTGGTTCTTCGCGGTACCGCGAATCTGGGAGAAGCTGAAGGCCGGGCTCGACGCGATGCGGGCCTCGCTACCAGACGAGCGGCGAAAGCCGATCGAGGACGCGCTCCGGGCGTCGATCGAGCGGGTAAGGCTGAAGCAGCGCAAGCAGCCGGTTCCGCCCGAGCTCGAGGCGACAGTGGCCCAGGCCGACGAGGAGATGTTCTCGAAGATCCGCGAGATGCTCGGGTTCGACCAGGCGATCGCGGTCAACGCCGGCGCTGCGCCGACCCCGGTTGAGGTGCTCGAGTTCTTCCACGCGCTCGGGATCGAGCTGGCCGAGCTGTGGGGGATGTCCGAGACGTGCGGGTTCGGAGCGTGCAACCTCACCGGCGCCGTCAAGATCGGGACGGTCGGCCCACCGTCCCCGGGCGTCGAGATGAAGCTTGCAGACGACGGTGAGCTGCTCGTCCGCGGAGAGTTCGTGATCGGCCAATGCCCACCTCGCGCGCGTCGAGCAGATCAAGAAGTTCACGATCGTTCCGGGCGACTGGCTGCCCGGCGGCGAGGAGCTGACGCCGACGATGAAGCTCAAGCGCAAGCCGATCGCGGCGAAATACGAGGCGGCGATCGAGGCGATGTACGCGTAGCCGCAGAGCGCGGCCGACTCAGCTGATCGCGACGTGCACGAGGCGGCTGAACACGGGCGTCGACTGCGAGTAGGCGTCGGGCGGCGGGTATGACCACCTGAGCCTCACGAACCCGCTGCGGGGGAACACGACCCGGGTGTCGAAGTAACCGCGCGGGTTCTCGATCGGGACCGTCTGGATGCTCTTGAAGTTGCCGCTCGAGCCCGTGGCGAACTCGATCGAGACGGTCAGGGGATCGCCCGCCGCGGAAACGACGAACTGGGAGGGCCGCGCGCATCCCCACACCTCGAGGCTGCGACCCTGGGCCGCCGTGGTGACAGGCAAAATCAACGGCAGGCGGTAGGCGTTGTACGTCGGCTTCGCATTGCCACCGTATGTGAACAGCCCGCTCGCAAACCCGCCGAAGTCGTTGCTGAACAGCGCCGGCAGCGGGTCGGTGAGCAGGTATTGGGCGGTCGAGGCGATCCGGGGATTGCGCCAGGAGATGTACTCGGCCCAGTTGATGTAGTACGCCGCGGTGCTCTGCTTGATGTAGATCACCCTCGGGAGCCGGTGAACCCCGTAGAACGGGTCCGGCGAGCGCTTCGGCGGGCTGGTGATGTAGCCGTACTCGGTGTTCCAGATCGGGAACCTCGTGTTGGAGCCGTAGACCCGGTTCAGCCGATCGAGCGCGCGCGTCAGCCGGCCGATGTCGGCGAGCGAGGAGTAGTCGGGGTCGTTCTGTTCCTCGACATTCGGCGGGTACCAGCGCGAGTACGGGTGGTCGGCGAACCCGCTGGCGTTGAACAAGGCGGGATGCCGCCAGCGGAAGCTCCGCGAACCAGCGGCACTGCTTGGGCACCCCCGCAGCGCCGCGGCCGTGCCGCCCATCGGGCGGTAGTGCGAGTCGACGCAATAAAGGTTGCGCAGAAACTGCAGCGGCTTCATCCCCGAGAAGATCCCCCAGCTCGCGCGGGGCTGCTGGGGATTCGGATAGCCGCGCGGCGCGACTTCCCCGAACAGGATCGTGTCCCCGCCGTGACCGGTTTGCTGCAGCGCCGTCCAGGCGGCGTCCAGCAGGTTCCGGTACATCCATGGGCTGCGCTCGATCTTGGGGTTGTTCGGATCGCCCTGCGGCGCCAGGCTGGGGCCGTAGTCGGGCTCGTTCCAGACCGACCAGAAGTCGACGCGCGGAAGATCCTCGGGGTCTCCGGGCGAGGGCCGATTGCTCTTCGGGTTGTAGTTGCCGCTGTAGCGCTCGGCGGCCGCGTGCACGAACGCGCCGAACTCGGACGCCGTCGGCATCCAGTTGAACTGGGCGCTGTTCTTCGGCGCGCCCGGTGCTGTCGCCCACAGTGGGGCGCCGCCGCCGACGTCCAGGTCGACCCCGATCCCATCGGCCTTCGCCTGTTTGATCACGTTGTCGAACACCGCCCAGCCGTGCTTCGGGTAGACGCCAGGGCTGACGGCGTGAAAGCCGCCGGGACGGCGGTGCGACCTCGGCGCGGGGGCGATGTAGTTCCAGTGCATGAACAGGCGGATGCGGTCGACGCCGAGCAGTCGCAGCTTCGCGAGCGTTGCGGCTGGGTCGGCCAGCAGCACGTTGCTGTCCTGAAACAGCGCCTCCTGGGTGTGAGATGCGCTCGCGGCGGGGGCGCCGACCGCGGCGACTGCAGCGGTCGCGAGCCCCACCGTCAGCCCGCGCGTGATCCGCCTTGACCGTAGGAACCCGGCCATCAGCTCAGGGTGATCCGCTGGATTCGGCTGTCCGCCACGGTCCCGTCCGGGTAGACCCACTCGAGCCGAACCGAGCCGCTCGAGGGGAATGCCACGCGCACGTCGAAATACCCGCGCGGGCTGGTGATCGGGACCGACTTGACGGTCTTGAGGGCGCCCCCCGACGGGGGCTGGAACTGGATGCTCGCGTGCTGCGGGCCCTTGGCGAAATGCGCCGGGCGCACGCACCCCCAGACCTCGAGGCGGCTGGCGCGCCTGGCCGATGTCACAGGCAGGAACAGCGGCAGGCGATAGGCGTCGTACGCCGGTTTCTTCTTGCCGCCGTAGAACAGCAGGCCGCTCGCGAACCCGCCGTGCTCGGGCGCCTTGAACGGGTTGGGGTCCATCAGCAGGAACTGCATCGTCGTCGCGATCCTGGGGTTGCGCCACTCGAGGTACTCGGCCCAGTTGGTGTAGAACGCGCCGGTCGCGGGGGAGACGAAGTGGTTGGCGCTGTGATTCGGCGGGTTCGTGATGTAGCCGTACTCGGTGATGTAGATCGGGAAGCGCGTGCCCGAGCGGTAGACGCGATTCGCCCGGTCGAGCACGCTTCCGAGGTGCGCCAGGTCGGGAAACTCGACGTAATCGGGGTCGCTCGAGCTCGGCTGAGGCGGCGGCAGGTTGACCGGATAGGGATGGACGGCGAACCCCGAGGCGTTGAACAGCGACGGGTGCGCAGTGAGGAAGGCGCGCGAGCCGGCGGCGGACGTGGGGCAGCCGATCGCGCGCGCGGCACCGCCCCGGAGCTGCCGGAAGCGCAAATCGACGCAGTACAGCGCGCGGATGAAGAGCAGCGGCTTGGTCGTGCCGTACCCCGCGGGAAGCCCCTGAGGGAAGCCGCGGCTCGGCCCGGACTGCTCGCCTCGGGCCGCCAGGCTTCCGATCAGGACCGTGTCGCGACCGTGGCCGGTCAATCGGAGAGCTCGCCACCCCACGTCCAGGAGGGTCCGGTACATCGCGGCGGACGAGGGCACGGTCGAGTTGCCCGTCGCCTGTGGCGCGAGGTTCTTTCCGAAGTTCGGCTCGTTGTAGATCGCCCAGAAGCTCACCCTGGGCAGCGGGGTCTTCTGACCGCGCGGCACGTAGGCGCCGCTGTAGCGCTTGCCGAGCGCGGTTACGAACGCGCCGTACAGGCGCGGTGATGGCTTCCACGCATACAGCGACGTGCGCGTGGCGCGCGGGACATCCGCACCCTGTGCCCAGAGAGGGGCGCCGCTCCCCGGCGTCAAGTCGACCGCGATCCCGTCCGCCTTGGCGGCTCTGACGATCTCGTCGTATGGCGCCCACTTCGCCGCCGGGTACGCAGCCGGATCGGCGCCGTTGAAACCCCTCGGCGCGTTGCTCGAGTTCGGCCGCGGCGAGATCGTCGACCACGAGACGATCACGCGCACGACCCCGACCCCGAGCCTGCGCAGCTGGTCGAGCGTCCCGGAGGGGTTCGTGAACAGCTCGGGACCCGGCTGCAGCATCGCCAGCTGCGGGGTCGATCCGACCGACGACGCGGGCGCGATCATCAGCGCGATCGCGGAAATCGCTGCCCCGATGAACGTCACGGCCTTGATTTGCGGTCGCATTCCAGCAAGAACTCGTCGCCGTCTGTGGAAGTTGCGGCAGTCCCCGTCGGCACAGGCGTGGTGCCACGCCTGACGGCTGCATCCCCGGCGGGCCAGGCTAGCGCACACGATGGTGTGCGGGCTCAGCTGATCGCGACGGCGCGGCTGAAGATCGTCGGGCCGTGCGGGTAGGACCATGACAGCCTGACCGTGCCGCTCGAGTCGAACGCCTGGTGGACATCGAAATAGCCGTACCGGTTGGTCAGCGGCACGATCTGCACGGTCTTGTAGCCGCCGCCGGCCGCGGGTTGGAACTGGATCTTCACGCGCTGATCGCGGCCGGTGTCGATGCGCGCGAACCGAGCGGGCCGGACGCATCCCCAGACCTCCGCCTGCTGGCCCTTGTGCAGCCTCGTCACCGGCAGGTAGATCGGCATCCGGTAGGCGGCAAACGTGGCCTTGGGCCGGCCGTCTGCAAATTCGAGCCCGGTCGCGAAGTTGCCGGCGGGCGGATCCGTGAGCAGGTACTGGTCGTAGGAGGCGACGCGCGGGTCTTTCCAGAACAGGTACTCCGCCCAGTTCAGGTACACGGCGGCCGTGATCGGGTCGGTCGTCTTCAGGATCTTCTCGGGCGGGTTGGTCTGGTAGCCGAACTCCGTCGAGTAGATCGGAAAGCGCTTGTTCGAGCCGTAGACCTGCTGGACGCGGTCGAGCGTCCTCTCGAGCTTCGGCAGCGCCGGGAGGTCGGCGTAGTCGGGCTCCTCGGCGGCGAGCGAGTTCGGGGGGATGCCGCCCTGGGCGTAGGGGTGGTCGGCGAAGCCGCCGGCCTCGAACAGCGCCGGGTGAGCCGCGCGAAATCCGCCGGAGTCCGCCGTCGCCGGGCAGCCGCGCTCGGTCGCGGCGGTGCCGCGCAGCACGTGGAACGAGCCGTCCACGCAGTACAGGGCCCGCAGGAACCGCAGCGGCACCATCCCGTCGAACAGCCAGGGGTGGTTGTCGGTGGTCTGCCCGCGCGGGGCGAGCTCGCCGATCAGGACCATATCGTGACCATGCCCGGCCGCCTCCAGCGAGCTCCACGCGGCGTCGAGCAGGCCGCGATACAACGCGGGCGAGACCTCGACGTGATCGACCGCCTGCGGTGCGAGGTCAGAGCCGTAGTTCGGCTCGTTCCAGATCGACCAGAAGCCGACGCGAGGCAAGGGTGATGGGGCCCCCGGCGGCTTGTAGGTGCCGCTGTAGCGCTTGCCCGACTGCGCGCACGAACGCGCCGAACGCCGTCGGTGACGGCTTCCACGCAGGGGTGCGCGGCCGGGTCTGGCGCGTCCGCGCCGGCCGCCCACACGGGCGGGTTCGACAGCGTCAGATCGAGGCCGATCCCGTGCTGGGCCGCGGCGCGGACGATCGCGTCGTAGCGCGCCCACCCGGCGGCCGGATACGCGGCCGGATCGGTCGCGTCGAAGTGCGGTGGCTTGCGCGCGGTCGGATCAGGAGCGACGGAGCTCCACGGCAAGAACGCCTTCACGCGGGCCACACCCAGCCGCCGCAGCGTGATCATCGCGGCCTTCGGGTCGCTGTTCACCTGCGTGCCCGCCTCGAAGATCGGCTCCATGCCGACGCGGGAGGCTGGGCCTGCGCTGCTGGTGCTGGCATGGCTCGACGATCCGCACCCGGCCAGGACCGGCACGGCTAGGATCAGCGCGCACGCGCTCAGCGAGCAGGCGCAACGTGGGAGGAGCCGACGAAGCCAGGCGGGGCAGGATAGGCGACACTAGACTTCGGGCGGATGCTCACCCCCGCCCGCACGGGCGAGGCGCTCGCGGCCTGGGATGACCCGATCCCGCGGCCCCGTCGGATTCCCGCGGAGGTCATGGTGCTTGCGGGCCTGACCTTGCTCGGCGCCGTTCTGCGCTTCGTCACCGTCTCCCATCAGAGCTTCTGGCTCGACGAGGCGCTTGCTGCGCGCGAGTTGCATCTGTCGTTCGGCTCGATGCTGGACTCGATCGGCAGGGGCGAGCCGAACCCGCCGCTGTTCTTCCTGATTGCGTGGCCGTGGACGCGCCTGTTCGGCCACTCTGAGGCGGGCATCCGTTCGCTCTCGGTGGTGGCGGGCACCGCGCTGATTCCAGTCGCGTGCCTGTGCGGCCGCGAGCTCGTGTCCCGCCGCGCCGGGTTGCTCGCCGCCGCGTTCACCGCGCTCAGCCCGTTCATGATCTGGTACTCGCAAGAGGCGCGCGAGTACATGCTGCTGGCGCTGTTCTGCGCCGCTTCGTTCCTGTTCTTCGCTCGGCTCTGGCATCAGCCTTCAGGGCGCAACCTGATCTGGTGGTCGGCGTTCTCGGCGCTAGCGGTCCTCACGCACTACTTCGGCGCGTTCCTCGTCTGGCCGGAGGCGATCGCCCTCCTGTACCGAGCACGAGGCCGCGCGAGCGCTGTCGCGGTCGCGGTCGTCGCAGCTGTGGAGGCGGCGACGTTACCGCACTTCATCAGCCACGCGTCGCACCCGCTCGGCTGGATCGGCGCGTTCCCGCTATCGGTGCGGATCAGACAGGTTCCCGTCGCGTTCGCGCTGGGCTCGATCTACCAGAGCTCCGCTGTCAGCTATGGCCTGATCGGCGCTGCGCTCCTGCTGGCGGTGGTGATCGTGCTGCTCGTGGTCGGCGCACGCAGCGACGAGCTTCGCGGAGCGGGGGTGGCGGCGGCGATCGCTGCGGCCGTTCTGCTCGTGCCGCTTGCGCTTGCGGTCCTCGGTCACGACTACTACGTGCCGCGCGCATTGATCGCCGCCTGGGTGCCGCTGGCGGTGGTGATTGCAGCGGCGTGCACCTCGATGCGGACCTGGCTTGCCGGCGGGGCGCTCGCGCTACTTGTGGCCGCGACATTCGTATACATGAACATTCGCATCAACAGCGACAGCACCTACCAGCGCCCGAACTGGCGCGGCGTCGCCGAAGCGCTGGGACGCCCCACTGGCCCCCGTGCCGTCGTCGCCTACGACGGCGGGTTCGCCGCGGTCCCGATCGCGTTGTACCTGCGCGGCGACGCGCTCAGCTCTTCGAGCACGGCGCGCGTGTCCGTCGACGAGATCGACATCGTCGGCAGCGTGTACCAAGGAGGCCCCCACGCGCTCCCAGCGGGGGTGCGACAACTGGGCCGTCGAGCCGTGGACGGCTACCTCGTCGAGCGCTTCGCCCTCAGCGCTCCGACGCAGCTCACGCAGGCTCAGATGCGGGCTCGCGCGCAGGCTCTGTATGGACTGCCGGCGACCGGCTCGACAGTTGTGATTCAGCGATCCTCCGCATAATGAGGGCCCGATGCGCAAGTTCTCGATCCTGATCGCGCTGCTGTGCGCGCTTGCTGCGGCCTCGCCGGCTGGCGCTGCCCAGAGTCCCGTGGTCGGGGATTGCGTCGCCCACGGGCAGCTGACCCAGACGTACTCCGCGGGGCAGCTCAAGACGGGCCTGAGCACGATGAGCGCCGCGGTCAAGGAGTACACCAACTGCTACGACGTGATCCAGCGCGCGCTCCTGAACCAGATCGGCGGCGTGACGCCGAAGACGGCGGCCGGCGGGGGATCGGGCGGTTCGTTCCTACCCACCCCGGTGATCGTGGTGCTCGTGCTGCTCGCACTGGCGGGCGTGACGTTCGGCGCGATCGCGATCCGGCGGCGGACGGCGGCGACCGAGGGTTCCGACGGCGGTGGGGGCGGGGACGCGCCCGGCGAGCGCTAGAAGCCCCGGCGGCGGGGACCCGCCCGGCGAGCGCTAGAAGCCCCGCCGGACGGGTCGATCAAACGGCGCTGCGCGATCAGCGCACCGTGATGTGCACGAGCCGGCTCGTGATCGTCGCCCCGCCGGGCGGCGTCCATGAGGTGCGCACGTAGCCGCTGCCGGTGAACGGCATGCTGATGTCGAAGTAGCCACGGTTGTTATCGATCGTGACCGTCTTCACGGTCTGGAAGCTGCCGGGCTTGCCGAACTCGATCTTGACCTGCTGGGTCCCGGACACGGTGTGCGCCGGGCGGACGCAGCCCCACACCTCGATCGAGCGGCCACGCCTGGTCGAGGTGACCGGCATGAAGATCGGCATCCGGTAGGCGGCGTACGTCGCCTTCTGTCTGCCATTTGGGAGCTCGAGCCCGCTGGCGAAGGCGCTGCCGGGCACGTCCCGCAGCAGGTACTGCGCGTAGCTCTGGATCCGGGGCTGCTTGTAGCTGAGGTACTCGGCCCAGTTGATCCAGACGGCCGCCTTCGCCGGGCTGATGGCATGCTTCGGGGACGGCGGTGTCGTCTGGTAACCGTACTCGGTGCTCCAGATGCCCATGTGGTTATGCGAGCCGTAGATCCCCTGCAGGCGGTCGAGCGTGCGCTCGAAGCGCGGCAGCACCGGCAGGTCGGCGAAGCCGGGATCGCCGCTGCCGCCGCTCGGACAGAGGCTACGGCTGCCCGGGCCGCACAGGCGAGCCGGCGTGTTCGGCGCGATCCCCTGCGCGTACGGATGGACGGAGAAGCCCCCCGCCTTGAACAGCCCGGGGTGCCTCGAGCGGAACGAGCGCGAGGCCGCCGCGGTCGTCGGGCAGCCGCGCGCGCTCGCCGCGGCGGCGCGGAACTGCCGGAAGCTCGAATCGACGCAGTATAGCGCCTCGACCCAACGCACCGGCTTCATCCCGCCGAAGTTGCCGATCGGGTGGTCGTAGCCGTGCGGCGCGGTCTCCCCGATTACGAACCGATCGCGGCCGTGACCGCTGACCTGCAGCGAGGACCATGCGGCGTCGACGAGGCCGCGATAGGTCGCTGGGCTGAGCTCGATCGTGTCGCCGGCGCGCGCCTGCGGCGCGAGGCTTGGCCCGTAGTTGGGCTCGTTCCAGATCGTCCAGAAGCTGACCCGCGGAAGACCCTGGAACTGGCCGCTGTAGCGCGTGCCGACGGCGCGCACGAACGCTCCGAACTCCTTGCCGGACGGCTTCCAGACACCGGGTGGGCCTCCTGGCGCGCCCGCACCTGTCGCCCACAGCGGCCCCGGACCGACGAGATCGAGGTCGACGGTGATCCCGTCGGCCGCGGCGGTCTTGATGATCGTGTCGTAGATCGCCCATTTCGCCGCCGAGTAGGACGATGGATTGGTCGACTTGAAGTTCGGCCGGCGGTGCGAGCCGGGGCTCGGGGCGATGCTGTTCCAAGCCATCAGCAGGCGCAGCTTGCTGACGCCGAGGGACTTCAACGTCGACAGCGTCCCGACGGGGTTGGCGCGGAGCAGAGGCCCGTCCTGGAACAGCGCGTCCTGCGACGTCGACGCCGAGGCAGGTGCGGCCTGGCCGCCGAGGCCGACGGCGGTCACGGCGATCAGGGGAAGGATTCGTGTAAAGCGAGGCATGAACAACTGGAAACCCTAACGGCGCGTGAAGTTTCGCCGGGGCCTCCTCTCTACACTCACGACATGGCCTCGAAAAGGCAGATCCACGTCGGCGGTGTGCTGATCGGCGGCGGCGCGCCCGTGGCCGTGCAGACGATGACGAAGACGGAGACCGCGGATTTGCAGGCGACCATGGATCAGATCCGGCGCGTCGCGCAGGCCGGTGCCGACCTCGTCAGGGTCGCGGTGCCGCGCGACCAGGACGCCGAAGCGCTGAAAGAGATCGTGCAGCAATCGCCGATCCCGGTGATCGCCGACATCCACTTCAACTACACGCTTGCGCTCAAGGCGCTCGACGCGGGCGCCCACTGCGTGCGGCTCAATCCCGGCAACATCGGCGGCCCGGAGAAGGTGGCGCTCGTGACGGCCCGCGCCACCGAGCTCGGGACGCCGCTGCGGATCGGCGTCAACTCCGGCTCGCTCCCGGCGCACCTGAGGGACCTCGAGTTCGAGAACCCGGTCGAAGCGCTGGTGCGCGCTGCGGTCGAGTGGGTGGAGCTGATGGAGCGGCTGGAGTTCACGAACTTCAAGGTGTCGATGAAGTCGACGAGCGTGCCGAACACGATTGCGTCGAACCGCCTGCTGGGGGAGCGCATTCCGTATCCGCTGCACCTGGGCGTGACCGAGGCGGGGACCAAGTGGTCGGGCTCGCTGAAGTCCGCCGTCGGCCTCGGCACGCTGCTGGCCGACGGCATCGGCGACACGATCCGCATCTCGCTCTCGACGTTCCACGCCGAGGAGGAGGTCAAGGTCGGCTGGGAGATTCTCAAGGCGCTCAAGCTGCGCCAACGCGGCCCGGTCCTGATCGCGTGCCCGACCTGCGGCCGGCTCCAGTTCGATATGGACGCGGTCGTCGCGGACGTCGAGCGGCGCCTGGCGGCGTACGACGACCCGATCGAGGTGTCGGTGCTCGGCTGCGCGGTCAATGGCATCGGCGAGGCTCGCCACGCCGACTTCGGGATTACCGGCGCCAAGGACATGGGCATGATCTACTCCCGCGGCGAGCCGCTGAAGAAGGTGCCGACCGAGCGTCTCGTCGACGAGCTGTTCGCGGAGATCGATCGCTACTACGCTGCGGGCAAGAAGGTCGTGCGCGACGACACGAGGGCCGCAGAGGCGGCCGCCTGGCTCGAGGAGAACAAGGACTCGACAGCGTTGACGCCGGAGCGCCTCGCGGCGATGGAAGCCGCGGCGGCTCGCCTGTCCGAAGACGAGTCGCCGGTCGAGGGCCGGCGATTTACCAGAGCATAGGCGCTAGGCCCGGGCGGCCGAACCGCCCGGGCGAAACCCGAGGCGCGCGCAAGCGCGCTTAGGGTTCGCGACTGAATTAGTGGCAGGATCTGACGAGTGGCTGGGCGTGTCTGGCGGCGCCGGCTCGCCGCGATAATACCGGGAGTATTTGACGGCGAGCCGGGGTATGGCGTCAGCGCGCGCGTCCAGACGCCGTCAGAGACGTCAATAATTCAGTCGTGAGCCCTTAGCCCTTTACGGCGGCGAAGCCCTCCGCGACCTTGGGCCAGTTGACCGTGCTCCACCAGGCGTCGAGGTAGTCCGGGCGGCGGTTCTGGTACTTCAGGTAGTACGCGTGCTCCCAGACGTCGACGCCGAGCAGCGGGGTCTTGCCATCGCTGATCGGGTTATCCTGGTTGGCGGTCGAGACGATCGACAGCCCCGAGCCGTCGTGGACGAGCCAGGCCCAGCCCGAGCCGAAACGGCCTACGCCGGCGGCCTTCAGCTGCGACTTGAAATCGTCGAACGAGCCGAAGGCCGAGTCGATTGCGGCCGCCAGGTCACCGTCGGGGGCGCCGCCGCCGTTCGGCGACATCCACTCCCAGAACAGCGAGTGGTTGTAGTGACCCCCGGCGTTGTTGCGGACCGGGGCCTGCTTGTCGGCCGGCAGGGAGGACAGGGACTGCAGGACCTCCTCGACCGGCTTCTCGGCCCAGTCGGTGCCCTCGAGCGCGGCATTGGCGTTCGTGACGTATGCCTGGTGGTGCTTGTCATGATGGAGCCGCATCGTCTGCTCGTCGATGTGCGGCTCCAGCGCGTCGTAGTCGTAGGTAAGCGGCGGGACCTCGTAGGCCATGGACTTGCTCCTTGCGAAGACTGTGGAAAGGGCGCCCGGCGTTGTATCAGACGGCGACGCCCGGTCGCGGGCGTGCGCAACGTCCGGCACACTAGGCTACTTGCCGCGGAAAAACTGGAAGTAGGCTAGTGCGCAGCCGATGACGCGACTTTCGACGTACTTCCTCCCGACCGAGCGAGAACCCCCGGCCGACGCGGAGGCGATCTCACATAAGCTGATGGTCCGCGCCGGGCTGATTCGCCAGGTCGGCTCGGGGCTGTGGTCGTGGCTGCCGGCCGGCTGGCGCACACATCAGCGGATCGTCCAGATCGTCCGCGAGGAGATGGACGCGATCGGCGGGCAGGAGATGCTGATGCCGGTGCTCCACCCGGCCGACTTCTGGCGTCGCTCCGGTCGCTACGGGATCGACGAGCTGTTCAAGCTTCGGGACCGGCGCGGCGCCGACATGGTGCTCGCGATGACCCACGAGGAGATCATCACGAACCACGTCGCGGCGGCGGTGCGCTCATACCGCGACCTGCCGATGATCCTCTACCACTTCCAGACCAAGGAGCGCGACGAGCCACGCCCGCGCGCCGGGGTGCTGCGGACCCGGGAGTTCATCATGAAGGACTCGTACTCGTTCGACCGCGACCCCGAAGGGCTCGAGGCGAGCTACCAGAAGCACATCGGCGCGTACGACCGGATGATGGACCGCTGCGGGCTCGAGTGGTATCGCGTAGCCGCGGATGTGGGGATGATGGGCGGTCTCGGCGCGCACGAGTACATGGCGCCCTGCGCCGCGGGCGAGAACGACGTCGCGCTAGCGGCCGGGTATGCGGCCAACGTCGAGATCGCGAGCGCCGCACCCCAGCCGGTTCGGCTGCCGCCGCCGCTGAGCGCGCCGGAGGAGGTGCCGACGCCGGGGATGACGACGATCGAAGCCGTCGCGAGCGAGCTGGGGCTCGAGCCGGGCGCGCTGCTGAAGGCGTTTCCGGTGATCGTCGACGGCGATTCGATGAAGGTCGTGGTGCTGCGCGGCGATCACCGGGTCAACGAGATCAAGCTCCGCGCCGCGCTGCGCCGCGACTTTCGCCACGCGCACACGGAGGAGGTCGCGGAGCGCCTCGGGCCCCCGGGGTTCATCGGCCCGGTCGGCACCGACCTCCCGATCCTGCTCGATCGGGCCGTCGGCGTGGGTGGGCCTGGTTCATACGTCGTCGGCGCCAACCGTCCCGACGCTCATCTGCGCGGTGTCGAGCCCGGCCGCGACTTCAGCTACGACAGCGTCGATGTGCGCACCGTCGTCGCCGGCGACACGGTGAACGGCGCGAGGATCCGGATCGAACCTGCGATCGAGGTCGGGAACATCTTCAAGCTGGGCACCCGCTACTCCGAGCCATTCGGCGCGACATACCTGAACGAGTCCGGAACCCAGCAGTTCATCTGGATGGGCTGCTACGGCTTCGGTCCGGCGCGGGCGGCCGCCGCGGCCGTCGAGCAGTGCCACGACGAACACGGCATCTCGTGGCCGCGCTCGATCGCCCCGTTCGACGTCGAGATCGTCACGCTCGGTAGGGACGGGAGCGAGGAACGCGCCGTTGCAGACCACTTGTACGCAGAGCTGCAGACGCTTGGTGTGCGAACTCTCTACGACGATCGCGACGCCGGGCCGGGGGAGAAGTTCGCGGACGCGGAGCTGCTCGGCTGCCCGGTGCGCGTGACCGTCGGCCGCCGGACGCTCGCAGAAGGGGAGGTCGAGGTGCAGAAGCGCCGCGGTCGCGAGACTCAGACGGTGCCGCTCGAGGGTGCGGCCGAGGCGGTTGCCGAGCTGTGGCAGGAGCTGCCCTGAGCCGGGCCCGGGGGGAGCGCTGGTGAGCCGGGTCACCAAGCGCCGCCTGTTCGGGATCGACCGCTCGGGCCCGCCGCCTGCGCAGACGCTGTCTGACCAGCCGCTCCACCCGTGGACGATCCCGAACGCGATCGGATTCCTGCGGCTCGCGGGAATCCCGGTGTTCCTGGCGGTGGCACTCTCGAGCGATGACGGCGTCGATGCGCTGTCGGCGGTGCTGTTCGCGGTGATCGGTTGGGCTGACTACCTCGATGGGTTTGCGGCGCGGCTGACCGGCCAGTACAGCCGGCTCGGGGCGCTGCTCGATCCGCTGGTCGACCGGCTGCTGGTCGTGTCGGGGATGGTCGTGTGCTGGCACTTCAGCCTGCTGCCGCGCTGGGCGATCGCGCTCGTGGTCGCCCGGGAGCTGTTCGTGCTCGCCCTCAGCCGCTATGGGCTCAGCCGCGGAGTCGAGCTCAAGATCAACTGGCCTGGGCGGCTCGGCGTGGCACCGACGATGGGCGCGCCGTTCTTCGCGATGGCCGGGGTGCATTGGCTGGCGCTCGTGATGCTGTACTCGGGTCTCACGCTCGCACTCGTGGCCACGGCGCTATACATTCGGGATGGTCTGGCGCAGGCCCGCGCGAGCGATGCGCGCAAACTCTCAAGCTCAGATTGACCCTTACGCTCGGCGGGCGTATACTCGCCGGTCTCGGCACCAACGACTCACGCGGGACGGGGGTCCCATCGAATGGAAACGTTTCCCGATCTCGGCTCGCTTACGGACCAGGAGCTCAAGGATCTGATCCGGCGGCTGACCGAGGAGGAGATGGAGATCTCCTACAGGCGCCGGATCCTCCACGGAAAGATCGACATCCTGCGTGCCGAGCTCGTCAACCGGCTCCGAAAGAAGGATGAGAGTGGCGAGCTCGTGATCTCGGGCGCCGATGTACAGCAGCTGACCGACATCCTCGCCGGCCGCGTCCCACCGGCGGAGACCGAATAGGCGGGGTCGCTCGACGCGGTGGCTCAGCACTGCCCCGAGTGCGGTTTCGCCAACGCCGACGGCGCGAACTACTGCCAGCGCTGCGGCGCGTTTCTGGCCGCCGCGGATCCTCCGCGCGAGCCCTCGACGGCGACCTATCGGGTGGGGGAGACGGGCGAGATCGAGGAGATCAATCTCGAGGATGTGGTCGCGCGCGGCGCCGCGCTGGTGATCCGCGCCGGTGGCGGCAGGGCCGGCGAGAGCTTTCCTCTCGAAGGCGATCGCCTGACCGTGGGGCGTCGCCCCGACAGCGACATCTTCCTCGACGACGTGACCGTCTCGCGCGACCACGCGGTCCTCGTGCGCCGCGGCGGTGACTACTTCCTCGACGACTGCGGCTCGCTGAACGGCACCTACGTCAACCGCCGCCGGATCGAGTCCCACCGGCTCGTGGACGGCGACGAACTGCAGGTCGGCAAGTACAAGCTGGCATACCTGAGCCGTTGATGAGCACGTCCGACACGCACAACCCCGAAGTCGAGCTGCCCGAACCAGCCGCCGATGCCGCGCACGATCCCGAGCCGCCCGCGCCAGAAGCCGGTGACGATCGGCGCCGTTTGCAAGGCGCTGGTCCACGAGTTCCCCGACATCTCGATCTCGAAGATCCGCTACCTCGAGGATCAGAAGCTCGTCTGCGCCGCGCCGCACCCAGGGGGGCTACAGGCTCTACACGCAAAACGACATCCAGCGGCTGCGGACGATCCTGCGCCTGCAGCGCGATGAGTTCCTGCCGCTGCGCGTGATCCGCCAGGAGCTCGCCGGCGGTCGCGCCGAGCGCGACGTCACCCCCGCCCCCGACGGGCGCGCGGTCCGCCGCGCGACGATGGTCTCGACGCGCGATCCCGGCGCCCTCTACTCGCTCGACGAGGTGGCCGAAGAGACGGGCGCCGACGCCAGCTCGTGACCGAGCTTGTCGAGTTCGGCGTGATCAAAGGCGAGGTTCGCGGCCGGCGCGCGCTACTTCGACGAGACCGAGCGCGAAATCGTGCGGGCGGTGTCCGAGCTCGCGCGCTACGGGGTCGGCGGGCGCAACCTGCGCGTGTTTCGCAGCTCGGCCGACCGCGAGGCGCAGCTGCTGCAGAGCATCCTTGCGCCGGCGTTGCGGTCGCGGAACCCGGAGCGGCGCAAGGAGGCGATCGAGGCGCTCGAGAACCTTGCGTCGGTCACGACCCACCTGAAGCACCTGCTTCTGATTCGCGACCTGCGCAAGATCGCGACGTAGTGGCGATGGCCGCGGAGCGCGCAGCGTCGGCAGGGTCGAGCGCCTCGCCGGAGGGGGGACGCCGGTCCGGGCTCGACCTGAGGGCGTTCGTGCGCGACATCCCCGACTTCCCTCGGCCGGGAATCGTGTTCAAGGACATCACGCCGCTGCTGCTCGATCCGCGCGCGACCGACGCCGCCGTGACTCGCCTCGCTCGTTTCGCCGCGCCGCTCGAGGTCGCTTTCGTCGTCGCCGCCGAGGCGCGCGGCTTCATCCTGGGCGGCGCGCTTGCACGCCAGCTGGGCGCGGGTTTCGTGCCGGCCCGTAAGCCCGGAAAGCTGCCTCATGAGGTCGTCAGCGCCGAGTACGCGCTGGAGTACGGGATCGACGCGCTCGAGGTGCATGCCGATGCGCTCGCCGGTGGCGCGCGTGTCCTGATCCACGACGACCTGCTCGCGACCGGCGGCACCGCCAGCGCCCTGTGCGACCTCGTGGTCAAGCTCGGTGGCGAGATCGTCGCGTGCGCGTTCCTGATCGAGCTGAGCTTCCTGGGCGGGCGTGAGCGGCTCGGCCCGATCCACGTGCACGCACTGATCGAATACGATTCCTGAGCGAGGCCAGCGATCGCGACCGCCCGCCGCAGTCACCTCGTCGTCGCACCCCAGCAGCGCGTTTGGGAGCTGCTCGAAGATCCCCATCACATGCCGCGTTGGTGGCCCGGGGTGGTTCGGGTCGAGGGCGTCGAGCCCGACCGCTTCACGCAGGTCTTCCAGACGAAGCGGGGACGTGCCGTACGGATGGACTTCCGCCTGGTCGCCTCCGAGCCGCCCTGGCGGCGGGCGTGGGCGCAGGAGCTCGAGGGCACTCCTTTCGAGCGCGTGCTGAACGAGTCGGTGATCGAGGTGGCGCTCGCGCCAGAGGGGGCCGCAACACGGGTGACGATCGCGCAGCGGCAGAAGCTGCGCGGCTACTTGAAGACCGGTGGCTTCCTGCTACGCCGCGCGACGGGCGGGAGGCTTCAGGAGGCGCTCGACGGGTTGATCCGCGCCCTGGGGTGACTCCGCGGCGCCGGGGGCTCGATCAGTCGGATGCGAGCGGTGGGAAGGTCGCTGCGTTTTCGGAAAGGACGGTGCCGGTGTCGTCGATCCTATGGGGAGAGGCCGAGCGCGCCCTCGAGGATGATCCTCCCCGGCCCCTGCGGCTTGGCCTGGGTTTCGAGCGTGACCAGGAGCTGTTTGAAGTGGGCGGCGTTGGCGGGCAGAGCGCCCGCGGTCTGGAGCTTGCCGTCGGTCTTCACGCCCGGATTGACGAAGCCGAGGATGTGGTTGTCGGACTGCGAGTTGTAGAGCCAGACCGCATAGGCGTCGTGGTTGGTGTTGGCCGGCACGCCCTGGGCGACGATCACGACGCCCGTCTTCTTGCCCTGCTTGATGATCTCGGCGATGCCTGCGATCTTCTTGCGGTGGGCGGGGGAGACGAGGTTGACTTGGGCGATCGGTGCCGCGGCGGCCGTGGTCGAGGTGCTGCTCGCGGCGCTTGTGGTGGGCGCGCTGGCCGCGGTGGTGCCGGTGTTGTGCTTCTTGGATGCGCCGCTGTTCGTCACGAGCACGATCACGACGACGACCACCGCGACCGCGACGAGGGCGCCGGCTGCGAGCAGAATCGCGCCGCCCCGGCGAGAGCTGGGACGAGGCCGTGGCGGCTCGGTTCCGGCGTCGGACGCGGCCGCATCGATGGCCGAGGGCGCGCTCGAGGCGGCCGCCGCGACCGGCTCGGGTTCGGGCTCGGGTTCGGGCTCGGCGTGCCGCGCGGGCTCCTCGGGCCCGGCGCGCTCCTCGGGCGCGTCTAGCGGAATCTCGGGGAGCGGACCGGCGCTGAGCGGTGCGAGCTCGGACGCGACGACCCGCGCCCAGGCGCGCTCGGATGCCGATTGTGCGATCCGGTCGCGCGCCCGTTCCACCGCGGCAATGGGCAGCTGTCCCAGCAGGTAGTCGCTGATCTCCTCGCGCCGTTCGCGCGGAGCTCGCGTGCTCGGCCCGAGCGCCTCCAGCGCCGACAGCGCTCGCTCGCGGACCGCAGCGCTGTCAATGGACAAAACCTGCGCGATTTCGCTATAGCTCTGGCCTCGCTGGAGCACGAGCTGCAGCACGGCCCGCTGATCGGGTGGCAGGGTGTCCAGGGACGCCATTTACAGGGTTAGCGTAGTGCAAGCAAGCCCCCGGGTGACGGGATTGCCGGGGGGCGAGAACCACTAAGGTGCCGCGTCGTGAAGATGAAGGTTCCCCACCGCTACGAGGTCGGTTTCGACGGCCAGTACGGCCCGCTCGAGCTGACCGAGGTGTCGGACGAGCTGATGCGGGGCGAAGTGGCCGTACGCCCCGAGCTCAAGCAGGTCACGGGGATCGTTCACGGCGGCGTGTACGCGTCGATCGCCGAGAGCCTGGCCTCGCTGGGAACGGCGCTGGCGGTGATGCCGCAGGGCCAGATAGCGATGGGCCTCTCGAACCAGACGAGTTTCCTGAGGCCGATCTCTGAGGGGACGATTCACGCCGAGGCGCGGCGCAGGCACCGCGGCCGGACGACGTGGGTCTGGGAGGTCGAGATCACCGACGACGACGGCAGGCTGTGCGTCCTCACGCGGATGACGGTGGCGGTCCGCGACGCCGCACCGAGGAGCTGACCCGATCGAGTGCACGAGACGCCTGACGACATCCGTGAGCTTCAGGAGCTGCTCGATCGCAGCCACACGGCCGCCGGCCGGCACCTGCGCTCGATCATCACTCCAGAGCGCCGCGTCGGCGCGCAAGAGCTCGTCGAGCGGCTGACCGGGATGAAGCTGCTGGTGCTCGCGACGGCGACCGCTGACGGTCGACCGATCGCCGGTCCTGTGGATGGCATCTTCTACCGCGGCTCGTTTCACTTCGGCTCGGCTCCGGACTCGGTCCGCTTCCGCCACATCCGCGCGCGCCCGCACGTGAGTGCCACGCATCTGCCCGGCGAGGAGTTCGCGGTCACCGTTCACGGGCGCGCGGTTCCGGTGGACATCCACGCTCCCGAAGGCACCGGTTTCAGACAGACGTTGATCGACACCTATGTCCCTCGGTACGGCCCCGATTGGGTGAGCGACTTCCTCGACCGCAGCCCGGCGTACGCGCGGATCGAGGCCGAGCGGATGTTCACGGTCCAGATGAACGAGTAGCCGCGCCTCAGCTCGCGTCCGGGGCCCCGCGGCCGAGATACTGCTGGATGAACTGTCGCAGCACAGGGTCGGCCGCCGAGGGCACGTGCAGCAGCCGCGTCCACGCGAGCGCGATCACGCCGTTCGTGGCCGGCCGCTTCGCGACCACCGCGGCCTGACCCGCCGCGGCCAGCGCGGGCGTGAACCGGCCGGCCTGCGAGCGGGCCACCGCGGCCAGTCCCGGGGCGGACGGTTGGTCCCGTACATCAGCACGACGTCGCCGACCTCAAGCGCCTCGAGCAGCTGATCGTCGCTCAGGACGTTGCGGTCGAGAAGGACCGGCTCGGGGATGTGAGCGCCGCTCGTCGGTGGATCGGAGTTATAGGCGGGGTGGGGCTGGCCGGGCCGCAGATGGGCGTGGCCGAGGTCGGGAAACCGCTGTCCGATCGCCCTCGAGACCGACCCGGAGACTCCCGCCTGGTCGCGGCCCGCGAAGAACCCCGACAGCAATGCGATCAGGCCGATCGACAGGACGAGCGACGCGACGACGATGGCGAAGCGCTCGAGCGCGATGGTGGCGAGCCTCACTCGACTACGCGCACGGTACTGCGTTCTCCGCGCCGGGTCGGGCGCGCGGAATGGGCCGCCTCCCGCCTCGGCCGCGGCAGCGAGCTCCTCGATCGAGGAGCGCAGCTCGTCTGCGAGCGTCTCGACGTCGGACAGGGCGTCGTAGTCGGCGATGAGCCCGAAGTTGAGCTGGCCGTTGTAGCTCATGATCGCGATCCCAAGGGCAGTGTTCTCCGCGAGCGGGACCATCGGATACAGCGCCTCGAGCTCGCGGCCGAGGACGTACAGTGGCATCTGCGGCCCCGGCACGTTCGTGACCACCAGGTTGAACAGCCGCTGGCGCGCCTGAAGCCGGGCCGCCTGCGCCATGATCGTCGGCGGCGCGAATCCCGCCAGGCCGGTCAGGACCTGCGCGCCGACTGCCTGGCCCGACTCCTTGATGCCGGTCATCGCGGCGCTGATCGTCCGAAGGCGCTGCACAGGATCGGTCAATCCAACCGGGAGCGGCACCCAGATCGCGGCCACCTGGTTGCCGAGGGCACCGCGCTCGACGTCCGCGCGCACCGAGACGGGGACCATCGCCTTGAGCTCGACGTCGGCGGTGCGATGCCCGTGCAGGCGCATGTAGCGACCGAGCGCGCCGGTCACGACCGCGAGCACGACGTCGTTGACGGTGCCTCCGAACACGTTCTTGATCACCTTGAATTGGGCGAGGTCGCCGCGAAACCAGGTGAACCGCCGGTGGGGCCCGATCCGGACGTTGAACGGGCTCGGCGGAGCAGCCTGAAAGCCGGCCCATGTCATCGCTCCGACGCCGGCGAGTGCCTCGCTCACGCGGTTTGCGATCTGGCGCGGCCCCCTCAGCGCGTGGCGGATTCCGCGCACAATCTCCCCCGGCACCGTGGCGCGCTCCAGCAACGCGTCCGCCAGCAGCTGCACGCCCGTGGGGAGGGGCCGCGGGATCCACTCGTGCTCGGGCGGGGCGATCGGCACCGGGTCCGGGGAGGAGTCGAACAGCACGGTCGCGATGTCGACGCCGGAGACGCCGTCGACGAGCGCATGATGGGTCTTGGAGAGCAGCGCAAAACGGTCTCCCGCGAGCCCCTCGACGAGCCACAGCTCCCATAGCGGGCGGGTGCGATCGAGCGCTTGCGAGAAGGCGCGACCCGCGAGTCGCTTCAGCTCGTCATCGTCGCCGGGCTTCGGTAGCGCCGTATGCCGCACGTGGTAGGTGATGTTGAAGTGGGGATCGTCGACCCACACCGGGCGGCCCTGCTGGAAGGGCACGAACGCAAGCCGCTGGCGGTAGCGCGGAACCAGGTGCAGGCGCGAGGAGATTGCGTTGAGGAGCTCGTCGTAGGCCGGCGCCTTGCCGTTGAAGACGGCGCAGCCCGCCACGTGCATGTGCGCGGCGTCGCGCTCGAGATGAACGAACGAGCTGTCGAGGCCGCTGAGACGATCCTTGTTCGCCACAGGTGGATTCTTGCAAGCAGAAGCGAACCGAGCAGGTCGGTGGGATCCGAGCTCGCGCTACAGCGCCGGCGGGATGCTGGTCCGGCCTTGTGTGACGGTCGTCACACACAATGCCGCGCGATCGTGCCAGCCTGCGGCAGTTGTATCGACCTGCCGAGTCATCCCTGCCCGGTGCGGGGGTGAACGGGGGACCCACTGCCGGCGGCCAAAAGAGGATGGTCATCCCGGCCGGGGCGAATCGACTGCCCGGCGCACACCGGCGGCAGTCGTAGCGACCACGTTCAGCGCGGCTCTCGCGCGGGTGAACAGAGGCCGCGAGCCCGTCAGCTAACCCCGTAGGCCCCCGGTCGAGAAACAACAGGAGGTCCTCGACGTGAGGCCTGAGCAAATGCTGCGCAGATCGCGCCCGGTGCAGCTGGGCGCGGGTGCGCTGATGCTTGCAATTTCAGCCTCGGCGGTCGCGCTCGTCGCCGGCCGGGCAGACGCACAAAGCGCAAACCAGAACGACACGCCGCCTTGTCAGGTGGCGTTCTCGCGCGAGCTGAACGTCACCGGCGGCGCTTCTCCGAGCGGTGAGGCCCCGACGTCGGTGCAGGCTCGTTTCGTCGTGCGGCGGCGCGTGATCGACGTGCTCGAGGGGCGGTCCCTCCACGTGCGCGGGAAGCTGCTGCCTGCGCTCGCCGATCGGCGGATCCGCCTGCTCGGACGCTCCGGCGGGTCGTGGCGGACGCTGGCGACGGCGCGCACGGGCATTCACGGAGGGTTTGACCTGCACTACCGGGTGCGGAGCACCGGAGAGCGTCGGTTACGCGTAGGCTTCCGAGGGGACCGGCTGAACGCCGGGTCCTGGGCTTACGCGGGCCGGCTGACCGTGTTCCGCGAGAGCGTCGCGTCCTGGTACGCCGACGGAGACGGGACCGCATGCGGGTTTCACGCCTACTACGGCGTCGCCAACCGCACGCTGCCGTGCGGGACGAGGATACGGTTTCGGTCCGGCGGGCGGAGCGTGACGGCCGTGGTCGACGACCGCGGTCCGTTCGTCGGCGGTCGCGAATGGGACCTCAACCAGAACACCGCCGCCGCACTCGGCTTCGGGGGCGTGGGCACCGTCTGGACCTCGATCTAGCCTCTCTTCGCGATGGACTCGCCGCGCTGCGTCGCCCACCTCGACATGGACGCGTTCTACGTGTCGGTCGAACTGCGGCGCCGGGCCGAGCTGCGCGGACTGCCCGTGATCGTTGCCGGCACGGGGCCACGTGCGGTCGTCACGACCGCCTCGTACGAGGCTCGCCGGTTCGGCGTCGGCTCGGCGATCCCCGTGTCACGAGCGCGCGCTACTGTGTCCGCACGGCGTGTATCTGACCCCCGACTTCGCCTACTACCGGGAGTCCTCGCAGGAGGTGATGGCGATCGTTCGCACGCACCTCGAGACGGTCGAGGTGATTGGTCTCGACGAGGCCTACGTCGAGCTGAGCGGCCTCCCCGCGCCGCGCGCCGCGATGCGAAGGATCAAGTCCGAGATCGAGCGCGCCACCGGGCTTACCAGCTCGGTCGGGATCGGTCCGAACAAGCTGGTGGCGAAGGTCGCGTCCGACGCCGAGAAGCCCCGCGGGTTCGTCGTGCTGACGCGCGAGCAGGCGTGTGAGCGGTTCGCGGGGGCGCCCTGCAGGCTGGTGCCGGGGATCGGGCCGAAGACCGCCGAGCGGCTACGGGAGCTGGGCATCGACACGCTGGGCAAGCTGTCATCCGCGCCGGCCGACGCGCTCGGCCAGCGGTTCGGCTCGAGGTTCGCCGGGGAGCTCCAGCGCCGGGCACGGTTGCAGGACGACTCGCCGGTGACTCAAGAGCGAAAGGTCATCTCCGAGTCACGCGAGACGACGTTCGACTACGACATCAGCGACCGCGCCGAGCTCGAGACGATCCTCGAGCGGCTGGTCGATCGCCTGTGCGTGGGACTCGCGGACCAGGGGCGTGCGGGACGGACGATCGGGATCAAGATCAGGCTTGCCGACTTCTCGACCCACACGCCGCGCTCGGACGTTCGCCGAGCCCGTGAGCTCGCCCGATCGGATCGGACCGGTGGCGCTCGATCTGCTGCGCCGCTTCGACGTGCGCCAGCCGGTGCGGCTCCTCGGCGTCCGGGTCGCCGGCCTCGAGCAGCCGCGCGAGGTAGCGGAGGAGCAGCTTTCGCTGTCGGTGTAACAACCTGGGCTTTACCGGGCTTTCAGTAAAGCGCCGAGGCGAGGCGGCGCCTGGCGTCGCGCGCGAGCGGATGGTCGACCCCGAGTTGGTCGAGGATCCCGACCACGACGCGGCGGATGTCGTCGCGGGCGCCGTCGGCGGTGGAGATCGCATCGATGAGCAGGTCGAGGGCCCGCTCGTGATCGCCGGCGTCAAGCGCTGCGAACGCCTCGCCTAGATCGGGGGCGCCGTTGTCGGAAGAGGCTCCCTGCTCGAGCCGGATGCGGGATGAGAGACCCTCGGCGGCGAAGCTGCCGGGCACCCTTGAGAGTAGCTGGAGCGCCTCGTGGTCCTCGCCGCGTTCGTGAAGGATCCGGGCGAGCGGGACCGCGGCGCCGGCGCGGCCGGGCTCGAGCTCGACGGCCCGACGCAGCGACTGCTCGTCGCCGGCGGCCACGAGCGCGTCGGCCTCGGACGGCAGCAGCGAGTCGAGGAAGCGTTCGACCTGCGCGGGCGGCAGCGCGCCGACGAATTCGGCTGCGACCTTGCCGTCCTTGAACGTCTTCACCGCGGGGATGCTCTGGATCCGATAGGTCCTGGCGATCATCTGGTTTGCGTCGACGTCGACCTTGGCGAGCTCGACCTTGCCCTGGCGCGCCTGCACCGCCCGCTCCAGTACAGGGCCAAGCTGACGGCACGGGCCGCACCACTCCGCCCAGAAGTCGACCACGACGGGGACGGCGAACGAGCGGTCGATGACCGCGGCTTGGAAGTTGCTTTCGGTGGCGTCCATAGCAGTGATGGTAGAAAACGTCAGTGCCCGCCCACCGCGCGATCAAACATGGAGGTGTGGAGCTGTGGGCCGTGGAGCATGGCGAGGGGATCCCGGTCGTCCTGCTGCACGGGCTGACCGCGACGCACCGCTATGTCGTAATGGGCTCGCGCTCGCTCGAACGCTCCGGACACCGAGTCGTCGCATACGACGCTCGCGGGCACGGCCGCTCCTCGCCGGCTCTGGACCCCGGGGACTATGAATATGGAACGCTCGTGGGCGATCTCGAGGCGATCCTCGACCAGCTCGAGATCGACCGGGCGATTCTCGCCGGCGCGTCGATGGGCGCCCACACGCTGGTCGCGCTGGCGCTCCGGGCACCCGAACGCTGCGCCGGGCTGGTTGTCATAACGCCCGCATACGACGGCCACAACGTCGGCGGCGAGGCTCGGATGGCTCGCTGGGACGCGCTCGCCGAAGGACTGCGGACGGGCGGAGTCGAGGGGTTTCTCGAGGCGTACGGCCGCCCCAGCGTCACCCCGGACTTCGAGCCGACGGTGCTCAAGGTGATCCGCCAGCGCCTCTCGCAGCACCGGCACCCGGAGGCCGTCGCGGACGCACTCGAGGTGGTACCACGCTCGCGGCCGTTCGCGGAGCTCTCGGAGCTCGGCCGGATCGCGGTCCCGGTGACGGTCGTGGCCAGCGGCGACGAGGCGGACCCGGAGCACCTGCAGGCGGTGGGGGAGGCGTACGCCCGCGAGATCCCCGGCGCTCGCCTGATCACTGACGAGCCGGGCCGCTCGCCCCTCGCGTGGCAGGGAAGCCAGCTCTCGAGGGTGATCGCGGACGTCGCGGGGCGATCGGAGCTCGTGTGAGCGCGCCACCGGCCGTCTTAGGGCTCACGACTGAATTATTGACGTCTCTGACGGCGTCTGGACGCGCCTGACGCCACCGGCTCGCCGTCAAATACTCCCGGTATTATCGCGGCGAGCCGGCGCCGCCAGACACGCCCAGCCACTCGTCAGATCCTGCCACTAATTCAGTCGCGAACCCTTAGGTTTGGGCGCGCCCAGCCTACGTGCGCCCGAGCGACACGGTTTCCGGCCTGGCGCCGATCGGCGCCACGTACCCGTTCCCGCGGAAGAAGATCCGCACGCGTAGACCGACAATCCGCCGCTTCTTGCTGCGACCGGGGAGGTGCCTGAACACCGCCTGGCTCGAGAACGTGCAGTTCGTCTGGACCGGAACGAGGGCAAAGGAGATAGTGCGTCCGCGGAAGAAGTAGCGGACCGTCACGCTCCCCCCGCAACCCAGCGACGGCGGCACGCTCGCAGGGGGACGAATGGCTCCCGTGGTCGTGAATACATAGGGCTTGAAGCGATCGTGCCGAGGCCTCGTTCTCGCAGAGATGCGCGGGGCGAACCGGGGCGAGGCGAACGTCACGAAGGACTGGTCGCCGCCGAAACTCGCAAGCGCTCCATGCTGGGCGACGAGCCGGTAGTGGAAAGTCGTGAATTGGGCTAGCCCCGTGAGCGTGTACGAGACCGGGAGAGGCACACTGCCGGCCGGCAACAGCTGAGCGAACGTCTGTGACCCGTACGCCGTCGTCAGCCCGTACTGAAAGTAGTAGATCGTGTTCTCGCCCTCCGGATTGATGACGCCGGTGAGCGTGGCCGTGTTGGGCCCGAGCTGTGAGACGCCGCCGGTGAACACCTGCGCAAGCGGATGCCCCGCGGTCTTGAACGTCCGATCGGCGCCGGATGCGGTGCCGAACCGGCTCGACCCGATCAACCGGTAGTGATAGACGGTCCCCGGAAGCAGCCCAGTGGCCGTGAACTGGACCGCCTTGTTTCTGGTGCCGTGTCCGGCCGACCTGCTCGGGCTGCTCGCGCCGTACACGTCTTTCGCCAGGCGCCACTCGAAGTGATAGGTCGTGGAGGCTCCGTTCGGGTCGATGATGCCCCGAAGTACCGCCGAGGTCCTCTTGACCGAAGTCGCAGAGGACGTCGAGACCGCCGGCGACGATGCGGCAGCCGCCACCCCGCCAGTGGCGGCGGCGCTCACGCCGAATAGTGCGAACACCAGCTTCAGCTTGCGGATCATCCCTTCTTCCTCACGGGTTGTCGCGAAATCTATACCGGGGGATGCGCGGAAGTTGCGCCCGTGGCCGGCGGACGCTGACGGCGCCGGCGCTCAGCGGGCGGTGAGGTAGTTATCGATCGACCGGCTCGGTTCGCGACGCATCGGTGAGCGAGCGCGGATAGGAGTGCTCCTTGAGCACAACGTTAAGCTGCGCCCCAAGCAGGGTGATCATCGACTGAAGGTAGAACCACCACAGGATCGTGATCACCGTCGCGAAATGACCGTATGTCGATTGGGCGTTCTTCAGGTACCGGGAGATGATCAACGTGGACAGCTCCTGCAGTACGAAGAAGGCGATCCCGGCTAGGAGGGCCCCGGGCAGAACGTCACGGGCGGTGACCTCGCGGTCGGTGAGGATCCGGAACGCGGCCAAGAAGATCCCCACATCGAGCGCGGCGGACAGCAGGTAGCCGCCGACCCGGCCGGCGGCGCTGAGGTTCACCCCGCTGGCCGAGCTGGCAACCAGCCCGGACACGAGCGTGGTGAGGACGAGGCCCACGCCGACCGTCGCGAGCACCGAAATGCTGCGCAACATCTGCTTGACCAGCCCTGACTCCTGCTCGGGTGCGATCCCCCACACAGAATTGAAGGCGAACTGGGCGGTGCGTACGACGCCTGAGCCGCTCCAGATCGCCGTCGCAAGCCCCAGGAGAACCGTCCACCATTCGCCGCTCAATCCATTGACTGTCTTCGGATCCAGCAACGGGAACATCTGAGCGACGTGCCCGAGGACCGAGTTCTTGTCGCTGGCAGGAAGGAAGATCGCCAACAGCGTCACCAGCACCAGGAACAGAGGGAAGACCGAGAAGAACGCCCAGAACGCAATCATCGCCGCGAGATTCGAGGACTTGTCCTCAGAGAACTTCTTGAACGTCGCAACGGCGACACTCAGCGCCGTGTTGCTTCTTTGCGCCCGATCGAGCTTCTGCAAGGCGCCCGTGCTCATGCGCTCTCTGGCCCAGTATCGCACAGCGATCGATGCCCGTGGACGACGGAGCGGGCCTTGCGCGGCGCTTCGGATTGACGACGATAGCCGCGACTGGGTGACTTGACCAGGGGTCGGTCTTGCCAACGCTAGTAGCATGCGCGTCGAGGTCGAGGTCGAGGTCGAGGTCGAGGTCGAGGTACGGAGCTATGCCGAGTAAGACGGCGACAGCACGAACAGGCGCCAAGGGGGCCGTGGCGATGGCTCGTCGCCCGACGCTTCGGCGAGCGACGGTCCGGGTCGGAACTCCTCCCGCCACGCTCGGGTGGCGCTTCGGCAAGGTCGTCGTCAGGCGCAAGGCACGTGCGAAAGCCGAGCGGCTCGGCGCGACCGGCAGGACCGTCGCTTCGTTCGTGGTCATCTACGGTCCGATGGCCGCTGAGGTGTTTGGCCTCGTCGAGGCGCCCAAACCCAAGCGACGAGCCCCGGCATTCGCTGCCGGGGTCGTGATCGGAGCCGGCCTGTTCTATGCTCTGAGTCGCATCAATCGCGACTGAACTCAAGGCTCTCAACGAGCCGCCAAAGGGGGTGAGACGATGGTTCGCGCGGGTCGCACGTTGCTGCTGGTCTCGCTGGTGGTATTGGGACTGGCGGGACTGGTCGTTGCCGGTTGCGGCAGCAGCTCGAGCAGCTCGAGCTCTTCGGCAGGCGGAAGTGCCGCGTCGAACTCAACCACACCCAATGTCGGCCGCCTCCCGACCGTGAAGTTCGCGCTCCACGCCGGGCTTGCGTTCGGGGCGTTTCACCGATGGATCTACAAGCCACTCAAGAACGGCACGTTCTCCGGGGGAATCCTCAAGCACAAGCTGGCGTTGGTAAAGGCGGGCCTCGCGGGTCTGTTCGCCTACCACGAGTTGAAGCTCGCGATTCAGGACGCACGGGCGAGCCCGAAACTGCAGAAGCTCGTTGCACCCGTCACCGCGCTCGGAGACAAGCTCAAGTCGATCGGCGATAGCGCGAAGAGCGGTAACTTCGACCCCTCGACGATCACCTCGGCCAACAACGATGTGACGAGCCTGTCGGGACTCGCCAAGCAGGCCGGGATCTCGGTCTCACCTCAGGAGCCGTCGGCGAGCGCGCTCGCTGCGGGCGGGTAGGAGCTGGAGACTTGCGGGGGGTCAAACCCGCCCATTTTCTGAAATAGGAGCACGATATGAACTGGAGGACGATGGCCGATAAGGCCAAGCAAGTATTTCAACAGCGAGGCGGCTCGAAAGCCGCCAAGGAAGACGCTGAGGAGTTGCGTAACATCGCCCAGAGGCCAGGCTCGGTCGCTGACAAAACCAAGCAGGCCGCAGCGGCAATTCGCGAGCCGGGCGCGCATCATGCGGATCCGGACGACGCGCAACCTCAGGGTGGGAACGACGCGAAACAGACAAACTGACACTCAAGACCCTCTCACTGGACACCCCGCGGACGCCCTCTCCTGATCCTTCCGGACGAGAAGACGTGCGCCGCTACGAGCGCGGCCCCGAACAGCTGCACGGGGCGAGCGGGCAAGGACGCCGGAGTTCATTGCGCCGACCTGAGTAGCGATTTGAAGTCGCCGACTGGTCCGAGATGCGTCAGCTTGTCGGGGTTGACGATCGAGCTGATGCTCTGTATCTGACCATCGGTGATGTCGAGCGCCACCACGGCGATCAGCCGCTGCTGTTCATCGAGGTACAGCGCTCCCGGGCCGTCGTTGACCTCGACGGGGCGCAACGACACGCCCGGAACGGCGAGTCGGCCGTCTGCACGTGCCGGGCCGGATCGTCGTCGCCGTCGGTGATGATCGGCTCCGGCGGCCACTCGCCGACGTAGCGCTCGCGGCGGGCGCGCGCGGAGCGCAGCTCGTTGATCGCCAGCCGGGTGCTCACGGTCGCCACGAACGCGCGCGGCGATGCGATCCGCTCGCCGGCATCGAGCGCCTGATGCACGCGCAGCAGCGCCTCCTGGACCACGTCCTCGGCCTCGGAGACGCTGCCGAGCATCCGGTAGGCGATCTGAAACGTGACCGGCCGCAGCTCGTCGAGCAGTCGCTCACGATCGGTCATGCCGCCGCCAACCCCTGCCGCCAGCTCGGGTGCGCCGGGCGCCACGCCAGCTCGCGTAGCGTTCCTCGTGACCGGAGGGATGCTGCTCCTGGTCTATGCCCTAGTCGAGGCACCTATCCCGGTCGACGGCTCCTACCTCGACAACATCCTGCCCGGCCTGCTGGTCGTCTCGCTCGGCATGGGCGCGGTCTTCACCGCTCTGACCACGGCGGCCAACGCCGGCGTCGACCAGGACAAGGCCGGCCTCGCCGCCGGACTCCTGAACACCGGACAGCAGCTCGGCACCGCGCTCGGGCTGGCGATCCTCTCCGCGCTCGCCACCGCCCGCACGAGCTCACTGCTCCACGGCCACGACAGCGTCGCCCAGGCGGCAACCGGCGGGTACCAACGCGCGCTCACGATCGGCGCCTTCCTCGTGCTCGCGGCCGGAGCCGTCGCGCTCCTAGCACGCAACACACGCCAGACGACGCCCGTCCTCGAAGCAGAAAAGGCGCAAGAGCCAGCGCTCGACCTCGCCGCCTAGACCTTCCGCCTAGACGCTAGACACGTGCGGGAGCCGCGCGCGGCTCCCCCACGACCACACCCGATCGATCCGCCCGCAAGGACTGCCGCCATCACAACCAACCGCCCTCTGACCTCGTGCCTCGATCGCGGTCTCGCGCTCCGCCTCGGCGACCAGCGCAGCGGGTCTGTAGATCGTCGGTCGACCGACACTATGTGCTAACATGTGGCCATGCGTTTGCACATAAGTCTCGATGACGAGATCGTGCATGCCCTCGACTCCCGGGTGGGTCGGCGTGAGCGCAGCGCGTTTATCGCGGCAGCAGTCCGGCGCGCGCTGGAGGACGAGCGTCGCTGGGAGGACATCGAAGACGCCGTGGGCGCGCTGGCCGACCAGGGGCATGAGTGGGACATCGACCCGGCCGGATGGGTGCGCGAGCAGCGTACGGCTGACATCCGCCGCGTCGGCTCGACGTGAGCATCCTGCTCGATACCACGGTGCTGATCGATGTGCTTCGGGGTCGCCCGCGGACCGTCGAGCGAGTCAGAGCGCTTCGCCAGCTTGGAGACGTGCCGTTCACAACGCCGATCAGCGTCGAGGAGATTCACCGGGGCCTTCGCGAGATTGAACACGCTGCGGCTACCCACCTTTTCGATGGGTTGCGCATTGCGCCGATCGGCCGACCCGAGGGCGTCCGGGCAGGCGATTGGCGACGCGATCATGCGTCGGCGGGCATGACGCTGACGCAAGCGGACTGCCTGATCGCTGCGGCGGCCCTGGCCATCGGCGTGCCACTGGCGACCGGTAACCCAAAGGACTTCCCGATGCGAGAGTTGGAAGTTCAGCACTGGCCAGTCGGCGCTTGACCACGACTGCGCGAGGGCGCTCCTCGCGACGATTCCCGTGGAACGTGGTCGAATGACAGGCGCCAACGGCGAGTCCGTCCGGGCGTAGGGGAGGGAAGCACGGGGTGTGCCACTGCCTAGTCCTAGTTGCGCCGTGGCTACTGGCTCGCTCGGATCTATGGCTCCCCGGTCGCACCACCGGCGCATTCGGCTAGCATTCTGCGACATGAAGACGCTGTATCTGCGAAACGTGCCCGAGGAGCTGAGCGAGCGGCTTGCGTCGCTGGCGGCGCGTGAGGGGATCTCGGTGTCGGCGTTCGCGCTGAGGGAGCTGGGGGAGGCCGCGCGGCGCGCTGAGAACCCGGCGCTGCTTGGTCAGCTGCCCGATCTCGACGTGGCGGCGAGCGATGTGATCGCCGATCTCGAGGCTGGGCGCTCGGCCCGGTGATCGTGCTCGACGCCTCCGCCGCCGTCCTCGCGCTGCTCAACGACGGGGACGCGCGGCGGTCGCTTGCGAGCCAGACGGTCGCCGTCCCGCACCTGGCCGACTCTGAGGTCGCCCACGCCTTGCGGGGGCAGGTGCTCCGCGGCCACGTTGGCGCCGGGCACGCCGGCGCGGCGCTTGCGCGCTGGGCGAGGCTCGGGTTGCGCCGGTTCGCGGTCATTGGTCTGCTTCAGCGGATCTGGGAGCTGCGCGAGAACCTGAGCGCCTATGACGCGAGCTACGTGGTGCTGGCCGAAGCGCTCGCGTGCGAGCTCATGACCGCCGACGCCCGGCTCGCTCGCTCGCCTGGACCGAGGTGTGCGATCACCGTCGTCCGGCGGTGAGCTCGTCTCACCGGCCACGCGACCAGCGACCACCACGGACATGGCCCGCGAGGAACAATTGGAACGAAAAGTGCCGCTAAGCGGCTTCGGATTACGATCGTGGCTATCGTGCGCGCGTGCCGGTCGAGTTCTTGTCCGACGCGGAGGCCGGGGCGGTCGCTTTGGTGGCTCTCCGTCGCGGGAGGAGCTGGACCCGGGTCTTCTTCCTGGATGACGCCGATCGGGAGTTGATCGGCGAGCGCCGCGGCGCGCCGAACCAGTTGGGGTTTGCGCTGCAGCTGACGACGGTCCGATGGTTCCACGCCCGCCCCTCGGCCATGTTCACCGACCGAGGAGGGTTTCCAATGGGGAAACGGCACGGCAGCAACCGCGCGCAGGCATCCCGCACCTCGCCAGCCTGCGCGTCAAGGGGTTGGCTTAGCAACGGAGCAGGAATGACGGTTCGGGGTAAGGGTAGATATTGTTGCTTAGTGCAATAGTGGTAGTATGCACTCTCTGTCTGTTCCCGCCACATCCGAGCGTGATCCTGCGGAGCGTGGTGGGGATGAGCTCGTCGATGCGGTTCTCGGGGCGAGCCGCGCGCTCGTGGCGGTGGCCGCTCGCTCGCTCGCGAATGACGCGGAGGATGTGACGCTTGCGCAATATCGGGTGCTGATCGAGCTGGCAGCGCGAGGTCCGCAGCGACTGGCTGACCTGGCGACGGCGCTGGGCGTGGACCGGTCGACGGCCACGCGGATGTGCGACCGGCTGGTGCGGAAGCGTCTCGTGCATCGTCGGCGGATGAATGACGACCGCCGCGGGGTGCGCGTCTCGCTCGCCACGTCGGGTGCTGAGCTGGTCGCGGAGGTCAGCCGCCGTCGCCGGAGCGAGATCGCGACGATCGTGCAGCGGATACCGAAGGCGCACCGCCGGCCGGTGCTGGATGCTCTGCGGGCTTTCGCTGACGCCGCCGGTGAGGTCCCCGAGCAGGACTGGTCGCTGGGATGGGATCTTGATCGGTGACTGCGAAGCGGTCGCTCGACGGATCCAGCGACGCGGCTGCTGAGCCCATGGCTGCCGCGGCGCCGGTTCTGTCCCGTCGCTCGCTGATCTGGTCGGTATCGGCGTGGTTGGGTGGTAATCGGCTCGGGCTGGCGGTGATGGCGCTGCTCGTCGGCGCCGGCGCGGGCTTGGGCGCTGCTGTGTTCAGGGAGATGATCTTCGCGTTCACGTGGCTCGCGACCGGTTATAAGCAGTTCGGCCAGCAGGGCCACGCGCCAAGCCTGCACCTGCCGGGGCTGGGGATCTTCTTCGTGCTCGTGATCCCGGTCGTGGGCGGGCTGCTGTACGGGCCTTTGATTCAGCGGTTCGCGCGGGAGGCTCGTGGCCACGGGGTGCCTGAGGTGATGCTCGCGGTCGCGGAGAACGGCGGACGGATCCGTCCGCAGGTGACGATCGTCAAAGCGCTCGCGTCGGCGATAACGATCGGGACTGGTGGATCGGTCGGGCGGGAAGGGCCGATCGTGCAGATCGGATCGGCGCTTGCCTCATCGCTCGGGCAGTTGGTGCGGATGTCCGAGAACCGGTTGCGGATCATCGTCGCGTGCGGGGCCGCGGGCGGGATCGCCGCGACGTTCAACGCGCCGATCACGGGGCTGTTCTTCGGGTTTGAGATCGTGCTGCGCGAGTTCTCGCTTGACGCTCTGTTCGCGACCAGCCTGGCGGCGGTCACCGGCGATGTCATCAGCCGCGCGTTCTTCGGCTCCGCTCCATTTTTCATTCAGGTGCCGCACGACCTGGTGGTCCCAACTGACAGCGCCTTCCTGCTCGTGATCTTGCTCGCGCTCGCGGCGGGGTTGATCGGTGTCGGCTTCAAGACGTTCCTGTACCGGCTTGAGGACTTCGTCGATGAGGTTTGGAAGGGCCGCCCGGAGTGGGCGCGGCCGGCGGTCGGCGGCGTCGCGCTCGGGTTGGTGCTGCTCGCGCTCCCGCAGATGTACGGGGTGGGCTATCCGGTTATGGGCAAGGCGTTCGCCGGCCAGTACGCGCTGTGGTTCATCGTGATCCTGATGCTGGGCAAGGTCCTGGCGTCCAGCCTGACCCTCTCGATCGGCGGCTCGGGCGGGGTGTTCGCCCCCTCGCTGTTCATCGGCGCGATGCTCGGGATGGCGTTCGGCACCGTCGCGCACCGCGTGTTCGGGCCTTCGGTCGGCCCGCCGGCGATGTACGCGGTGGTGGCGATGGGGGGAGTGTTCGCGGCCGCCGCGCAGGCGCCGCTGACAGCGATCGCCAGCGTCGCTGAGATGACCGCCAACTTCGGTCTCACGCTCCCGATCATGCTCGCTTGCGGGATCGCCGCAGCCGTCTCAAAGCAGCTGAGCTACGGCAGCATCTACACCACGAAGCTGCTGCGCCGCGGGATCGACATCGAGCGGCCAAGAACGACCAATCTGCTGCAGCGCCTCACCGTCGCGGATGTCATGCACCCCATTCCACAACCCGAAGGCGACGCACAGCTCCTCCGAGCACCGGACCCCGGCGGCGAACGCGACGCGATCCCGGATGAGCTGTGGGAACGCGTTGCGGGCCCGGTGACCGACATCCGCAAACCCCAGGAGCTGTTCGGCGAGGAGACACTCGAGCAGGCGCTACGGCAGCTCACCCTGTACGACCATGACGGGCTGCCGGTGGTCTCCCACGACCGGCAGCACCTCCAAGGCTGGATCACCCGCCAGGATGTGCTCCAAACGCTCGCCACCACCGTGAGCTCCTCCGCCGCCGAGATCGAGCACGGCGCCATCGCAGCTGACTTCGCCGCCCGGGACCCCGAAGCACTCGCCCACACGCCCAGCACACCGCTCAGCGGCTACGAGATCGTCGAGATCACCATCACCCCCGAGTCGCCCGCACTCGGCCGCCGCGCCGGAAACATCGCCTGGCCAACCGGAAGCATCATCGTCGCCATCAGTGAAGGACACGAGATCGTTCCCGTTCACAACGACACCGAACTCCACGCCGGCGAACGAATCATCCTCCTCGCACCAGCCGCCACCCAGCTCCATCCAAGCTGAGCAGCTACCTGCCAGTCGCGTTCGGTCGTTCTCAGCTGTTTCATCCGGGAGTGAACTTCGCGGCCGACGAATGGGCGGTGGCTGGCCGCCGCGGTCCCGCTCAGCGGTAGTCGGGGTTTGCGAAGTCGAAGCGGCAGCCGGCGTCCCACAGGCTCTTCTGGTTCCCGTGCGCGGGGATGCCGCCAGCGTCCTTAAGCATCCTCGCGAGGTGCATCAGGTTCCACGTGAGGAAAGTGGTGTTGCGGTTGGTGAAGTCGTTCTCCGGTCCACCGGAGCCGGGATCGAGATAGCTCGGACCAGGTCCGGCCTCGCCGAGCCAGCCCGAGTCGGCTTGCGGGGGGATGACGTATCCGAGGTGCTGCAGCGAATAGAGGATGTTCATCGCGCAGTGCTTGGCCCCGTCCTCATTGCCGGTGATCATGCACCCGCCGACGCGACCGTAGTACGCCCACTGGCCCTCGTCGTTCAGGAGATGGCTGTTGCCGTACAGCCGTTCGATCACCTGCGTGCAGACCGATGACTTCTCGCCCAGCCAGATCGGCGAGAGCACCACCAGGATGTCCGCAGCCATCACCTTCGCGAAGATCGCCGGCCAGTCGTCCCTCTCCCAGCCGTGCTCGGTCATGTCCGGGTATACCCCGGTCGCGATCTGATGGTCGACCGCACGGATAACTTCGACGGAAACCCCGTTGCGCTCCATGATCGCGACCGCGAGATCCGCGAGACCGCGCGTGTTCGACACCTCCGGCGAGCGCTTCAGCGTGCAGTTGATGAACAGCGCACTCAGATCCGAGAAGTCCCACTTCGACTCTCTTGCCAGCTTCTCGTGTTGTTCGGTCAGATTCGCCATCGATCATCTCCTCATGGTGCTAGGTCCGTGATGTTGGGCAGTCTCTCGCAAGCCCAAGAAGCCCGCTCCGACTAGCCTGTGCGGTATGGACTGGTTGCCGATGGTGCCGGCGTCCTGCTCGCTCGATCAGGACGTATTGGGCTCACAACTCGAGCGCTACCGCGTCGCTGGCGAGGGTGCGCAGGTCATCGAGCAAGACAGCCGACGGCTCGTGATTCGGGTGCGCGACGGGGCGTCGACTGCGACGATCGATGAGCTCGTCGCGGTCGAGCGGCATTGCTGCCCGTTCTTTGAGCTCGACCGCTCGGCGTCGACCTCGGGCTGATCGCACTCGGTGCCGCGACCGCAGCCGCGGCACTGCGATCGGAATTGCGACCGCGCTAGCAGCCGCGTCCTACCTCCGCAGCTCGCTCGCGCCGGTCGTTCACTGGCTCAGACCGCCGCGCTTCGCGTCGCTCTTCTACTGGGCCGACGGCAACCACCAACTCTCCCAGGGCGCCAGCCTCGCATCGTTCGCGGTCCTCGCCAGCGTCCGGCGTTGCCGCAGCGCTCGCGGCAAACGAGGCCTTTCGTCGGTTCGACGTGCGGTAGATCTCGCCCGGCGTAACGGATGCTACGTCGTCAGCGCGATCACATCGAACAGGGAGCTCGCCCCGGGAGCGAATCACGCTCGTAGGCATGCTCAGACCGCACCTGCTCTTGCCACCTGGCCGGGCATCCCCCGGCCTCGGCGGCGCCGACCCTGCCTTGCGCGCGGAAACCGGGTTTCGCCGCACCGGCAGCGGGAGGCTCGCTTTTCTCGGCGCAGAGGCCGACTGCGGCACTTCTCCCTTGCGACGATTCCGATCGTCCGCCACCGAGTGGATTGGGCACAATTCGGACCACTCCTACGTCGCCATAGGAGTCGTCCGGTCCGGCAGCGCCCAGGTTACGAAAGGAGTCGCCGCAGCGGTGCGCGATTCCGCGCGAAGCAGGTGCTGGGGGTTGACTTTTCCCACGGGAGCGTCGTCACATTCACGTAACACATTACAAGGTGATTTCGCTGAGCTGAAACCTGTTGACCGCCGTCACCTCCTCTGGTCCAATGGGGTTACAACCCGCCGACCGAGAGAACGAGTTGCGGTTGTCCTGAATTCTCCACGAGGTCGGCTTCAGGGCAGACACCTGAACTCAAACCAAGAGAGGAAGCGATGCCTTCTTTGCTACGGGGCGGATTTGCCGTGTTCGGAGTCGCGGCTGGCCTCACCTTTGCCGCGCCGGCATTGGCGTCAGCCGACGAGATCACCGGCCACGTCTATGTGAACGACAACACCGCGGGTACGAACACGATCAGCGGTTACGACCGCCATGCTGACGGGAGCCTGACCCCCATTCCTGGTTCGCCGTTTGTGGCCGGTGGCGCCGGGACGGGAAACGGGCTTGCCTCCCAGGGCGCGATCCAGGTCTCGAGCGACGGCCGCTTCGTCCTCGCCGTCGACGCCGGCAGCAACCAGATATCCGTGCTCCGCATCCACCGTGACGGCAGGCCGAAGCTCGTGCGCGGCGGACCAGTGCCCTCCAATGGCTCGGAACCTGTCAGCGTGGCCGAGCACGACGGTCTGGTGTATGTGGCCAACGCCGGAAGCGCCGACTCCAACTACACCGGCTTCGTCCTGGGCCGGCACGGGCGGCTGAAGCCGCTCGCCGGCTCGACCTTCCCGCTGCCGCCGGGCGCGCAGCCGGGAGACATCCTGCTCAACTCGGACGGCAGGGACCTCGTGGGCACCCGGGTCGGAGCTAACAAGGGAGACCCGGGGATTGACAGCTTCCGGGTCAACCGCGACGGAACTCTGAATGCCGCGCCGCGCTCACCGTTCCCCGCCCAGGGGGCCGGCCCGTTCGGGAGCGAGTTCCGGCCGACCGACCCAGGTCAGCTCTTTGTGTCCAACGCCCATGACGGGGCCGGGGCCGGGACGGTGTCGTCGTTCGACGTAGGCCGTGACGGGACGCTGTTCTCAATCGACGGCTCTCCGTTCGCAGACGGCCAGACGGCGCCGTGCTGGGTCGAGATCACACATGACGGACGGTTCCTGTTCACAGTGAACACGGCCTCGGGCAGCATCTCCAGCTACCGGATCGCTCGCAATGGCACGCTGCACCTTCTCGGCAGCACGCTTGTAAGCGGCGGGAAGGGCGCAAGTGCCGTCGACGCGCGCCTCAGCACCGACGGCCACACCCTGTACGTGAACGAGACCAAGGTCGGTCAGATCGGGGAGTTCGCCGTACACGGGGGCACTCTGACCGAGATCGGTTCGGTCCCCGTCTCCACGGGGGTAGGAGCCGCGGGCGTGGCGGTCAACTAGACGCCAAAGCGCATATCCGCCGGTCGTGAGCCGGGAGCCACAAGCTCCCGGCTCACCGGTCTGCTCAGCCCAGATCCGGTGGATACCAACTCCTCCGGATCCGTGCCACCCAAACTGTTCGCGGAGAATCACGAAGGCGACAGCCAACTCGTCGCCGTCACGACGGAGCGCAGCGGCGAGGTCGCTTGACCACCGGCGCGGGCACGCCTTGAATCTGGCAGGCGGTCCGGTCGCTTCGTTACGGCTGCTCGGCGGAGTGTCGGCGCGCGATGATCCTCTCAGCCGCCTCGACGACGATCGGCGGCTCGCCGCGAACCAGGGTGCAGATGAACCGATGGATTGGCCGCTAACGCTAACGGTCCTTCGGCGTCCGATGCGCGAGGCGCAACGGCCGCTGCTCGAACATATCTCTACCGCGGACACGGCCAGGGCAGGGATCTGGGCCTCCTGCGCCGCGCCGTCGGGGACCGCGGCCTCCTCGTCGTCCATTCCGGTCGTCTCAGAGACGCTGATCTGGCGCGCAGCCAGCTCTCGCATCGCCACAGAGCAGCGCAGATCGGAGCCGGCCGGGTCCTGATCGGTTAGGTCAGGCGCCGGGCAGGCTGAAGCGGACCTGCGTGCCGGCGCCGATCGCTGGGCCCGCCAGCCAGATGCGGCCGCCGTGCGCCTCGACGATCGCCCGCGCGATCGCGAGTCCCAGCCCGGCCGAGCCGTTCTCGCCGGACACCCGCGAGGGTCCCTGGACGAACGGTTCGAAAATCCGCTTGCGGGTCTGTGGGTCGATCCCGTTGCCGCTGTCGGACACCTCGACCTCGATCGCCGAGCCCTCGACGCGCTCGGCGCGCACGACCACACTGCCGTCAGGCGGCGTGTGGCGGATGGCGTTCTCGAGCAGGTTGAACAGTACCCGCTGAAGCTGCTCGGGGTTGCCGGAGGCCGCGGTCAGGCGCTCGCCCAGCTCGGCCCGAACGTCGATCCGGCTGGCGTCGGCGTGCACGCGCATCGCCTCGACCGTTTCGCGCACCAGCTCGTCGAGCCGGACGTGCTCCTTCATCGACCAGCTGATGGCCCCGGACTCGAGCCACGAGAGCTCGAGCAGATCCCCGATCAAAGCACCGAGCGCCACGTGGGTCGACATCAACCGCAGCTGCTCGCGCACCTGCGCCGGCTCGTAGATCCCGTCCTCCAACCCCTCGGCGATCAGCTGGAGGGTCGTAACCGGAGTCCGCAGGTCGTGCGAGACCGCCGCGATCAGCTGCCGCCGCGCGCGCTCTTCGGCGGCGATCCTCGCGGCCATTTACGCCGCTGTAGAAGCCCGCACGGCTGGCTGAGCCGCAAGCGGACGGCCCGCCAGACCGCACGCGGCGAGAGAGACCGCGTTGCCGCCGTGCCCGCCCCCAGACCCAGACTGAAAGCAGTAGCGCGCGGCCTGCCGGCGCCGGTAGCGCAACGGACGAGTTCCAGCATCTGGCGTGGACCACTCGGAGGGCCCTCGCTCCTCCACGAGCAGCGACTCGACCTCAGTGACGTTGGATTTCGCGCGGATGATGGCGCTACCCCGTTTTCGGTGGCTTCGCGGCGAGTCGGCAGCCGGCGGAGACCTCTCGTTGCGACGGCACCGTGCTTGCCGGGTCGCGACCCTGCAAGCAAATGTGGACGGTCTGCGGCCCGATGGTTCCAACCGCGCGGCGCGCACGCCACTCCCGAGGATGGGTGTTGCGCGATGGAAGGGGTCAGCTCTCTCGTCGGCGAGCGACACAGCGACGCCCGCCTGTGCGTCAGCCCTGTCGTGCGCGGGCTCTGTACGACGCTCAACGATGCGCTCGATGACGTCACGCGCCAGCGCATCCTCCCCTACCTGCTCCGGACGATCGGGACCGCGGGGGACGGGCTCGACGAGAGGCGGTCCTGGATGGCGCTAGACTGGCTGATCCGCGTCTACGCACCGACCTGGCTCGCGGCCGCGCGCTTGCCCCACCCGGCAGACGCACTGAGGTCGCTGCCGGCGGTTCTCGACACGGCTGAGCTTGGCATCGCGACCCGCGCGCTTCGCGGCGCCCAAGTCCAGGCCCGCAGGACTTCGTCGAGAACCCTCGGGCCAAGCCGAGTCGCCGCCTGGGTCCCCCGCACCGGTGAAAGAAGCGCTGCTCGCGAGGCCGCATGGCGATCGGTCGGGGCCCCGGCATGGGTCGCCGCAGCCGTCGAGGTGCGAACCCGCGCCCGCGCCCGCGCGAGCGCAATCTGCCGCGAACTCGCCGGTGACGCGGCCTCGACGCTAATCCGAAGAGAGCGCGCTGGCGCCTGCGGCTCCGCGCCTTACGAGATGAGATGGCACGCGTGGCTCTTGCACCTCGGGGACGCTGGGGAGTTGGGTGAAGCCTGTGGGTTTCATGCGCGTCCAATGAAAATGAAACGCTGACCAGATTTCCCGGCTCGCCGGGGCGGATCATACGCGCGTGCGCGGTCCGAGCGCAACCGTTTCGGCACGTCAAGCGGGGTCATCCGCTTCGGCTTCGCGCTCGATCGCTTGGATCCCGCGCGGGCGGCCGGTACCCCAGCGCCAGTGAAGGAATGCGGCGACCAGGATCGTGCCGCCGATCGCGATCAGCGGGTAGCCGCGGGCGAGGTTCACGATCAGTGTGAACGCGACCGCGACTGCCCCGACGATGTTGGTGGCTGTCAACAGCTTCTTGCCTTCGCGGTGTGAGAAGCGCGCCATCGCGAGCAGGCCGGCCAGGAAGCTGACGAACGCCGAGACGGCGTAGACGAGCACCAGTTCTTGCTCCTGGCCGCCGGCGGCGAGGATGATCGCTGCGGAGATGATCGCGTAGACGACGACGGCCGCGACCGGCGAGTGGTGCGGTTCGTCCGCGCGAAACGTGGAGGCAGCAAGCCGTGCTCGCCTGCAGGGCCGGTGCGAGCAAGCGCCTTCAGCAGCCCGGGTCCTGCGTGGAAGGAGGAGCTCGCGGCGGCGAGCAACAGCACGCTGCTGGCGAGCTGAAAGAACGCGAACAGCGCGCCCTTCCCGGCGGCGGCGTGCGCGAGGTCAGCGATCTGTGTGCTGTCGCCCTCGGGGATGCCGACTTGCAAATGCACAGCGAGCGCCGTCAGTCCGATCGTGATCGCGCCGACGATTCCGATCGTGAGCGCGAGCGTGCCGCGTCCAAACTGCGCGCGCCCGGGGTTGTCGAGCTGTCCGAGCTGGGCGATCGAGGTGGCGGGGGCTTCGGTGCCGGTCGCGAGGGCCATCGCGACCGGGAACGCGAGCACCACGGCGATCAGCGCCGGGCTTGCAGAGCCGGTGATCGGCGCGCTGCCGTGTGTCGCGTGGGGGGAAATCCAGCCAAGCGCCAGTACCGCCACAGCGCCGATGATGAACAGCCACGTCATCACCGCGAAGATCATTCGCCCACCGTGCCCGAACCAGGTCAGGCCCGCCACCGCCGCCGTGAGGACGAGTGCGATCGGGATCCGGGCTGAGGCCAGCGCCGGGACGTAGGCGATGATCGCGCTGCCCGCAGCGGCGATCGAGATTGCGATCGTCAGCGCGAAGTCGACGACCAGAGCTCCGATCGGCAGAAACGACCACTCCTCACCGAACGCGCGTCCTGCCGCCTCCGGCGAGCCGCCGCCCTCCGGAAACGCGCGGACAAGCTGCCAGTAGTTCAACGTCTCCAGCGCGATGATCCCGATGACGATCCCCATCGTCGGCGGCAGCAGCCCGAGATGCCCATGCAGCGCACGCAGCGCCGCCTCGATCGCGTACGCGACGGAGGAGACCGGGTCGGCCATCACAGCGAACGCGAACGCGAAGAACAGCAGCGCCTTCGTCCGACGGCTGATCGAGCTTGCACCGCGCGCCGCTGTGTCCGGTAAAGCCACCAAGCCTTTGCGAAGGGTCGACGACGAGATCGCCGACCAGACTTCCGGGCACACCTGCGCGCACACTAACCGATCCGCCTCTCTCGTTCGCCTTCGCAGGGCGCCGCTCAGGGAGCGTTCTCAGCCAGCGGCGGGCGCGCGCTCGAGCGGCTCGCCCGGATGGTGTTTGATAGCCTCCTCGCGCCGGCGCTCGGCCTCGCTGTGTCGCGCCATCCATTCTGACCCTGGATGGTCGCTCAGGCCGTGGACGATGATCGACGTGAACACCGCGAGCGCGGCGATGTCGAAGATCCGCTCGCCAGCGGTGATCGGACGGCTGAGGATCAGCAGCGAGAACGTCATCGTCGCCACGCCCTTCGGACCGAACCACCCGATGAACGCTTTCGCTCTGACGCTCAGCCGAACACCGACCAGCGACACAAAGATCGAAAACGGGCGGATCACAAGCAGCGTCCCAGCCACGATCGCCACCGCCGCCCAACCGTCATTGAACAAGGCTGAGAGGGTGAGCAGCGAACCGAACACGACGAAGATCCCGAGCTTCACGATCTCGATCAGCTCCGCTGAGCGGCGCTCGAAACATTCCCGGATGTCAGGCCGCATGATCCCCAGCGCAATCGCGCAGACGAACACCGCGATGAACCCGTTGCCGTGCGGCTCGGCGACCGCAATGCCGTACGCGCCAAAGGCCACGCCAAGCGCGTACAGCGACTTCTGTTCGGGACTGATCTCGTGTCCCAGCGCTCGCGTGCGAGGAAGCAGCCGGGAGCCAACGAGCGCCACCAGCAACCCGGTCAGCAGCCCGATGCCGACGTCTTGCAGGACGAACCTCCACCATACGAAATGGTTCACGGTCGGGTCGAGTGCCGCCGCGAACGCCAGCACGGCCGGCAGCGCCAAGCCGTCGTTGAGTCCCGACTCGAGGTTGAGCGAGTGGCGGATGATCCGCGGAACCCGCGGATTCGTCACGACCGAAGATGACAAGACAGGATCGGTTGGCGAGAGGAGCGCGCCCAGCAGAAGACACTCGCCCCAGCTGAGGCTCGTCAGCAGTCTTGCGAGTACGGCGATGAGCACGGCGGTGAGCGGCATCGCGACCAGCAGCGCGCGGAATGGAAGCCTCCAGGCTCGCTGAAGCATCTCCGCCTCCACCTCGAGCCCGTCGCGAAACAGGATCACAACCAGCGCGACGGTCGCGAGCGAGCTGACAAACCCCGACCGCGGGTGGAAATGCAAGAGCCCGAAGCCCGCTGGGCCGAGCACGAAGCCGGCAACGACGAACACGGCCGTCAGCGAGAGGAAGCTGCGGTGCGCGATCCCGGCCAGCAGCGCCCCGAGCACCAACAGCCCGGCAAGCACAAGCGCCGTGGTGTCAAAGGATGTGGTAGCGAGAGCAGACATGGTCGAGCGCGTCGCCGACCAGTCTTCCCGGCACGCCGTCCAATGGAGCTTAGAGCTGATCGGAAACGACGGCCGGTCGAGTTGGCGCCCTCGGAGAAGCCGCCAAGATCAACGCACCAGGTTCAGGATTCGACCGGCGGCGCCGACTCTCTCGCGTGAGGCTCTATCTCTGGAGCTCGAACCCGCCCGTCAGAAGACTTGTTTTATGTCAAGCCGCAGCATCTCCGGCCTAGCCTCAGCGGCCCTCTGCTTGGGTAGCTGTCCCCAGGGGCAACCACGACCCCGCCACGAAGGAGTACCTCGCTCGCAAACAGCGCGAGGGCAAAACCCGTAAGGGCGCGCTGCGCTGCCTCAAGCGCTACCTCGCGAGACGCTTCCACCGCATCCTCTCGCTCCCAGCCATCGACCCACAAGACGCCCACGACACGCTCGGGGAGACCCCGCCCCGTCCGCGCCGAGCTGAGCGCAGCAGCGTCGAGCCGGTGACCGCCGCGCCGTGCCCGATGCCCTGCCTCGCCTGACGCCCCGGGACCCCGACGCCCAACCCCGGAGCCGCTCTCCGGCCCGCTGCCGCTCGCGGTGAACCCTCACCGCCGACCACTCGTGCCGCAAACCACCCCCTGAGTACAGCCGCCACCGCAGGACGCGATGGCCGCCTCCTCCAGGCGGTCGTCTTGGATAACCGGCCGGATACCGGGCCGTGTGCCCGGGCGCGAAAGCGCGCTGACGCGGTCAGGTGAGCCTGTGAGGAGATGACCGAATCCCCGGAACCAAAGGACAAGTTGGACGCCGCGACCATGGTCGCGGTGAGCGGACCCGAGGACGCGCCCTTTGACTGGCATGCCATTGATTGGCGGCGGGTGGAGGACGATGTACGGCGGTTGCGGCAGCGGATCTTCACGGCGTCGCAGGCGGGGGACCTGGCAAGGGTCCGCAGTCTGCAGAAGTTGATGCTCCGCTCGCGCTCCAACACGCTGTTGAGCGTGCGGCGCGTGACGGAGCGCAACGCCGGTCGTCTGACCGCAGGCGTGGACGGCGAGGTGGTGCTCACCCCGGAGGCCAAAGCAAAGCTGGCCGACAGGGTGCACCAGCAGGCCGAGCCGTTCAAGGCCCAGCCGGTCAGGCGGGTGTACATCCCGAAGAAAGGCAACAACAGCAAGCAGCGCCCGCTCGGAATTCCCCAGCTGACCAAGGGCAAGACCCCGAAGCGCCGGTCGGTGCTAGACGCAGATTTGGCCGGGGCGTTCGACCGGATCGCCCACGGCCACATCCTTCAGATGCTCGGCACGTTCCCCGCGAGGGGAATGGTCGAGCAGTGGTTGAAGGCGGGCGTGGTCGAGCAGGGTCGGCTGCATCGCACCGAGGAGGGAACCCCTCTTGGGAACACTGGCAGGCCACCACCCGCAAGACGATCGTCACGATCGCGATGCGGGAAGAGGGCACGTCGGAAGTGACCAAACCCCGTCTCGCGCACCACCGCTGCCAGCAGCGGCATCACGCCGCCAACGGCAAAGGTCCGGTACTTTTGTCCGCCCGCAAATACCAGGGGCTTGCTTGAGCCGTATGCTCGCCCGCGCGCGGATCGGGCTCGACTGCTCCCAGGCCGGTGACAATCCCGATCGCCCGCTCGACGAGATGAAACACGGGGTCCGGCATCCCGTTTTACGCGGCCGCGTGCAACACGACCGCCTCGCTGCCAGCGATCTGCTCGCTCTCAACCCCCCGCTCGATCGCGATCCCCTTCGCCGCCAGCGCGTTCGCCTCGGCCGCGCCCTGCAGCGCCTTCGCCAGCTCCAACCGGTTCAGCGCCCGCGGCTTGCGCGGATCAGGATCGATCCCGATATTGAACGACTTGCGCAGCAGCGTCTGCAGCTGCGACACGTCCAACACGACCCCCTCACCGTCGGGCATTCCACGATCCATGCCGCCCACCCTACGACCCGTGAACGGTTGCCGCATGAGGCGGTGTCGCTGTTTGCGGCAAACCCGCGCACCGCCGCGACTCGCCCAAGCGCCGACCCCCGATGACCAGCTCGCAGCCGTCCTGCCCTCGGATCGGAACGAGCTGGCTACTTGTCACTTGGTGCCACGTTCCTTAACGGCACCCCTAATCAGGCGACCGGGCTGCGAGACAGTCCTCATCTGACCTCGAAGTCGCGGAGAATCGCATCGCGCACGGGACCGGTGGGCGAGCTATGTGTCAGCGTCGAGGCAGAGGAGCTCGCCATCGAGGATGACCCGCCGACTCCCGAGCGCCTCGGTGATCGCAGCAAGCTCCGGGAACTCGGCGGTGCAGTCGCGGCCCGGCCGCGAGCGGACGCACACACGGCGGCCGTCGTAGCGCAACTGCGCGCGCATGCCGTCCCACTTGACCTCCAGCGCCCAGCCCGCTTCGGTCGGCGCCGAGCCCGTGCTCGCGAGCATCGGGGCGATGAAGCGGGGGAGCTCCTCGAGCGGCGCGTCGGTCACGCTCCGGAGGGTACGGCGAGCGCTTCGGCGAAATGCTCGATAACTGTCACTACGTCTATCGATCGGGGTGGCGACGGGGTGGGGGATGGGCTGGCGGTTGGGGCCTGTCGGGACCTAAACTGAGGCGTGATGGCTCTCAGCTCTCAGTCCGATTCTTGGCCGTCGCCTGACGCCTCGGGCGAGGAGCTGCGCGCGTGGGCAGCGACAGCGTCGGTCGAGCAGCGGTGGGCGTGGGCGGCGCGGCACCCTCGGCCGCCAAGCAGTGACGACACGCCGGTCCTGGCCGGGTCCGGAGGCCGCCGCGCCACGCCCGAGGAGCTGCGTGCGTTCATCGCTCGCGAGCAGGAACGCATCGCACGGGGCGGCTGACGCGCTGGCCGATGCGTTCGAGCCGCTCGCGCTGATCGACACGCTCGCCCGACACGAGGTCGAGTACGTGATCGTCGGAGGCATCGCCGCCATGCACCACGGATCGGTCCGCCAGACCGACGATCTCGACGTCTGCCCGCGGTGGTCGCCGGAGAATCTCGATCGCCTCGGCCGAGCGCTCAGCGAGCTGCACGCCGAGCTGGCGATCGCGCCTGGCGAGACCGTTCCGGTACCCGTGATCGACGGCGTCCTGCTCGGCCGGATGGAAATCGGCACCTGGCAGACCCGCGTGGGCCGCTTCGATGTCCTGCGCGGCATCCCGAAGACCGCCACCTCGCAAGCGGAATTCGAGGAGCTCTCGGCCCGCGCGATCACCAGCGAGGTCTCCGGGCGCGTGGTCCGCGTCGCCGATCTCCAGGACATCATCCGCTCAAAGCGAATCGCCGACCGTCCCAAGGACCGCGAAGCCCTGCCCGAGCTCGAGGGGCTCGAAGCCACCGTCGGCGGCCCGCCGTCAAAGACGGACCACCCAGCCCCATTACGGCATGAGCCCCCACGGCCCTCGCCTCCCACACAGCCGAGCTACCGGCCTTCATCCACGCCTCCGCGCCCGCGAGGCCCCGGGCTCGGCCGCTGACAGGGCGGCCCGCGTGAGTGACGCTTCACGTGGGTTGGTCAACCGCACGCTCTGTCCCGTCGAGAACCGGAGGCGATCCGTGCGTCGGAGCCTGCCCACGCCCGCCTCCGCCCAGAAGAAGCCGCCCAGCCAGAAGGGCCGACAGGGTCGGCCAGCCATAGAGGGCGAATCGCGCCACGCGTTCGTGTTGGCGACGCGGCAGCGAGAGCCCACGGACGCCCCGGCTTAGGGTCGCTCAACGTTCGCGGCGCTGGACGCGCTTGCGTGGGGTTCTCGTGAAGTCGCTGTCGGCAAACTGGGGACGATGGAGTTGCTCGTCGCACGGAATCCGAACCCGGACAGCTCGCTACCGTATCTGCTGTGGGTGCCGCTCGAGGGCGGGCTGGTGTTTCGTACGAAGGGCACATGGCCGCGGACCAGTGCGCTGTACTGCCATGCGGTCGGTATCGACGAGTGGCCGGCAGAGCCTGAGATCGTCGAGCGGGTGGCGCTTCGCGCGTGTGCCAGGCGCGGCGCGGCGATCGACGTGGTCTGCGATCGCGGCCGCGAGCAGCGTTCGCAGATCGTGTTCACCCGCGCTCGTGGACGCGAGGTGGTCTTCTGGCAGTCGCCGCGTACCCGCAAGCAGGCGCGGCCTGACGTGCGTTTGCCGACCGCGCGCGCACAAGGGTCGCGGACCTGGAGATCCTTGTGACAGCCACGAGCGCTATCCGTACACGTTCGCCTCACAGCAAGCACGCACGGTGCGTCGCGGCCTGTCGTGTGGCGACTACGCGGTTACCGTACAGGGACAGATCGTCGCGCCGTCGAGCGAAAATCGGTGGCCGACCTCGTGTCGAGTCTGACCAGCGGCCGGTTGCGCTACGCGCTGGCGAGCTGTCCGCGCTGCTACGGCGGCGGTCGTTGTCGAACCACTATGGCCAGATCTTCGCGGTTGAGCACGTCCGCGTAGCGTCGTCGCCGACGGCCTGGCCGAGTTGCAGATCCGCTGGCCGATGGTGCCGATTGTCTACTGCCAGACGCGCAAGCTCGCCGAGGAATGGACATATCGTTATCTCGCCGCCGCGCATGCGTGGGCCCGCGACGAGCCAGTCGCGCGTGCCCGCCTAGGCCTCGACGACGAGCAAACTCACCGCGCCATCCGAGCCGCCGCCGTCAACCAACGAACTGCGCGCGTGGGCGCGCGACAACGGCCTCACTGTCGCAGACCGCGGCCGCCTGCGACCAGAGATTCACCAAGCATGGCGCGACGCTCACCCTGTTCACAAACCACTCAACGTTCCTCCATCAATTTTATAACACTTACATCCTCGCCATAGCCATATTATACCCAAATGCCCCATCGTGTCACTCCTCCCACCATCCCTAGCAACGATTCCCGCTTTGTCAACAGCCTCCTCCACGCACAGTCATCTACCAACAAAGCCCGCTTCCATAAACAACCGAGCCCACTGCTCAGCCCCGCTAGCGTTGTCGCAGTCGCGGCCGATGCGCCTTCCGGTGCCGCTCCTGCCGGTCTGCTGCCGGACGGTGGGCCTTGGGATGATCTCCCGAGGCCATCGAGCAGCCGGAGGTCGTGTGATCAGGCTCTACGTCATCCCCGGGTCGAATCCGTCGGTCGCGGCGGAGCTGATGCTGAAGCGCAAGGGGATCGACTACCGCCGGCGCGACCTCATCCACGCCGTCCACATCCCGATCGTGAAGGCGCTTGGCTTCCCGGGCCGCACGGTGCCGGCGCTCACGTCCGACGGGCGCAAGGTCCAGGGCTCGCGCGCGATCGCGCGCTTTCTCGACGAGCTGAAGCCCGAGCCGTCGCTGTTCCCGGCCGAGCCAGCGCGGCGCGCGGCCGTCGAGGAGGCCGAGCGCTGGGGCGACGAGGAACTGCAGTCGGTGCCGCGCAGGCTCGTCTGGTTCGCCTTGAGGCGCGACCGCTCGACCGTCAAGGAGTTCCTCGAGGGCTACAGGCTCGGCGTGCCGACGTCGGTCGCGGCGGCGACGGCGGCGCCGATCGTCTGGGTCGAGCAGAGGATCAACAAGGCCAGCGCCGCCGCCGTCCGGGCCGACCTCGAGCGCCTGCCGGCGCTGCTCGACCACGTCGACAAGCTGCTGGCGCAGGGCGTCATCGGCGGCGACGAGCCGAACGCGGCCGACTACCAGATCGCGCCGAGCCTGTGCCTGCTGCTCGCCTTCGACCAGCTCCGGCCGCTGATCGAGGCCCGCCCGGCGGGAGCGTTCGCGACCCGGGTCGTGCCGGTCTTCCGCGGCCACGTGCCGCCGGCGCTGCCGGCCGACTGGGTGCCGTCCCGCTGACGACCGTCCACCACCCCGGGCGCTTCGTGCTCACCCCCTGCGACGCGTAGGAGAACTTCCTCTCGCCCATCTTCCGCCCACTCGAGCTTCTGGCGCGGCTTCCGGGCGCCGATCGCCGTGTCGCCCGCTCGCGGCTCGCGCTCGCCGTCAGGCGTTCGAAGCGTCGGGCGACCGTCGAGGACCACCAATGGCTCCTCGTTGGCGTAGTGCGCGCGACGCGCTGCCGGAGCCCGCCACGCTCGTCGTCCTGCGTGGGCGCGTCGATGCGCTGATGCCCGCCGCCGACCTCCCGGAGCTCGTGCTCGAGATCGCCGCCAAGACGGGGTTCATCGATGGCTTCACCAACGACCAGGAACCCGGCGCCAAGCTCGGCGATCTCCCCACAAGCCTCTGCGCCGTGGTCGTCGCGCAGGCCTGCAACGTCGGCTACAAGCCGCTGGTCGACGAGAGCAACCCCGCACTGCGCGAAGCCCGGCTGCGCTACGTCGCACAGCGCTACCTGCGAGACCCTCGCCGCCGCGAACGCCCGGATCGTCGACTTCCACGCCAAGCTGCCGCTGGCCGAGCGTTGGGGCGGCGGCGAGGTCGCGTCGATCGACGGGCTGCGGTTCGTCGTGCCGCGCCGAACGATTCACGCCGCCTACAATCGCCGCTACTTCGATCGGCGCCGCGGCGTCACGCTGCTGGGCACGACCGCCGACCACTACGCCGGCCTGCACACCGTCGTCATCACGGGCACCCAGCCGACGCCCCGTACATCCTGGATGGCCTGCTTGACCCGCAGACCAGCGTGCGCCCGCGCGAAATCGTGATGGACACCGCCGGCTACACCGTTATGTGGACACCTTGACCCCGACGTGCCCAGCCACACCGTGATCGGCCCCGACCCCACTCCCTTCCCCGCCGCCGCCGTTGACGTTCTCCCACCGGGTGCTCCTCGCGGTCTCCCGCCAACCCCTCGAGGACCCAGACGGTGTCGACCTGTCCACATAAACACGGACGTGATCTTCGGCCTGTTCCGGTTGCTGGGCTACCAGTACTCCCCGCGGCTCGCCGATGCCGGCGGCGCGACGTTCTGGCGCATCAACCCGACCGACTATGGTCTGCTGAACGGCCTTGCTCGCCACCAGGTCAACACGCGCCTCGTCGAGCGGCACTACGATGACTTGCTGCGCGTCGCGGGCAGCCGCTTAGCGCGGATTTTCGTTCCATTGTTCCCCACAGCCCGTGTCAGCGGCGATACCGCGGGCGCTACTTCGGGCTGCCGGAAGGGTTTCGTTGGGTCGTGCAGTAACCCGACTCTCGGGCCATCCAACCACGGGAGGTGATCCCTTGCGATTGCAGTCAGTCTTCAAGCGCCGCCCCTCGGCCGCGCTGGTCATCTCGGCAGCCGCGCTGTTCATATCGCTCGGCGGCGTCGGCTACGCTGCCGTGTCGCTGCCGGCCAACAGCGTGGGCACCGCGCAGATCCGCAACGAGGCGGTGACGTACAAGAAGATCAGACCCAACTCCGTCGGTGCCGTGCGGCTCGCCAACGGCGGGGTGGTCAACAGCAAGCTCGCCAACAGCTCGGTCTCCTACAGGAAGATCCAGCCGGGCGCGGTCGGTCACGTGCGCGCCAACCTCGACCAGCTGCAGGCCCGCGTCAACGGCACGTGTTCGTCGACCAACCAGGCGATCACCGCCATCAACCGAGCCGGGAACGTGACCTGCGCCTCCGCGCCGCCGCTGGAGTTCGGCGCCACCACCACGGCGCCGGCGACGGTCTTGAGCGACACCACGCAGAAGTCGATTCTCACGAAGTCGCTGCCCGGCACGGCGTCGTATCTGGCGTTCGCAACGCCGTACGTGCAGGTGACCGGCGGCCAGGCCGGGCAGCAGGTGAACATCAGCTGCAAGCTTGCGGTCGGGCCCGCGACGACGGCGACGCAGACCAGAAGCGTCAGCATCCAGCTGGGCGGGACGCCCGTCCGCGATCAGGCCGCGTCGATTCCGCTGCTCGTGACCGCTCCGTCGAGCACGAGCGCGATCACGGCGAGCCTGTCGTGCACGCGGACGGTCCTCGGCGGCGCGCCGACGCCGGCGCCGACGGTCAACGTGTCGGCTTCGTTCAACGCGCTGCAGACGCAATCGAACAACTGACGCCTGAGCGCCACGCGGGAGGCACGGGCGCTTCGCACAAGTGCCTCCCGCGCGCCATCTACAGGCTGAAGCTTGGGGTTCGAGGCGCACGGGAAGTCGTCTAGGCCGCACGAATGTCCACAGCCAACATGCACACGACCCACGGCACGATTGCGCTCGAGCTGTTCGACGACGACGCGCCCAAGACCGTCGCCAACTTCCCAAGCTCGCCGGGGAGGCACTTCTACGACGGTGTCATCTTCCACCGGGTGATTCCCGACTTCATGATCCAGGGCGGATGCCCGCAGAGCACGGGCACGGGGTCCCGACCACAAGTCTGCGAAATGCAACGCTAAGCGTTAGTCGCCGTTCGCGTTAGACGCTCTAACGGGGATGGTTATCTCGAAGGCGGATAGCAGTGTTCTCCGCTGAATGTGATGAATGTGGCTGCTTTGCAGGGAGTTCTGCTCGTGGGCGATCCGGAGAGACATGTCGCGTCTGGCAACGCTAAGCGTTAGTCGCCGTGTTGTTAGTTGCTGCCTGGTTGAGGAGTGCGTTGAGATCGGGCGGTAGACGCAGTGGTCGGTGGTTGCCTTTGCGCGGGCCGGCTCGGAGGTTGATGTGGTGGTGGCCGATCAGGTTGATGTGCTCGTGGTGGGCGTTGTGGACGCCGGCGATCTCGCCGTCGGGCGGCTCGATCCCGAGGCGGTCGAGTTGCGCGAGGGTTAGCGCGATGTAGCGGGTGTTCCAGTAGTGGATCGCGTTGGCGCCCAGCCGCCGGCATTCGAACTGGCGCTGGAGCTGCTCAGGGTCGCGGGCGCGGATGCGCCCGCGGTTGCCGTAGCTGATCGCGCGCCGTAGCGCGCTGGCGTTCTCGGCCTTGTTGAGCTGCGCGTGGGAGCGCTGGCGCATCGCGGGGTCTCCGGCCCAGCGCAGGATGAAGTTCATCTCGATCAGCCGCCCGTATTCCCGCAGCGCGCGGCCGGTGCGGCCGGGCTTGGGGTCGGTCGCCATCCGGGAAATCAACAGGCTTGGGACGATCCAGCCGCGCTTGATCGAGCCGGCGATCCGCAGCAGCTCATCCCACTGCTCGATGATCAGATCGGTGTGGACGCGGCGGGTGAGCAGCCACTCGGCGGCAACCTGCGGATCGGGCTCTCCGACCAGGTACAGGCGGCGGTCGGTCAGGTCGCTCAGCCGCGGGAAGAACTCCCAGCCGAGCAGGTCCGAGACCGCGAAGGTCAGCTCGGTCGTGCCGTGCGTGTCGGTGGTGTGCTGCACAAGCGGGGTGTCGAGGTGCATAAGCGCGTCGAGCGTGTGCCAGCTCTCAGGCTCGGTGACCGGGATCACCTTGCCGCCGAAGTGTCCGTACTCGCCGGTCAGCCATAGCAGCCAGGTGAGCACGCGGCGGCGGTAGCCGGCGTGCCGGGCGGCATAGGCGGCGATGGGGCTGTTGCCGATCGTCTCGTACCGCTGGCCGTCAGAGGACGTGATCACCAGCTCCGAGATCCAGTCGTGCGGCAGCAGCCGCAGCTGTTGGACGACTACGGCGTTGGCGGCGTCGGGGTTCTCGGCGGTGAAGTGGCGGGTGGCGGCCTCGCGAATCTCGCGCTCGCTGAAGCCGCACGCGAGCGCCATCCGCGCTAACCGACGCCGAAGATGTCGGCGAGCAGCGCGACGATCTGACCTTGTCGGGCCGGGCTGCGGGCGCCCTGCCCGTAGTGTTGGAGCTCGTCGAGGCAGCCGGTGTCGCGATGCACGTCGACCAGCAGCGAGGAGAACTGCACGACCGGCAGCATTCCCGGCACGAGCCCGGCGATCCGCGACCCGACGAGGTGCTAGCCGGCTTCGGCCGCACCGGTGCTTGGTTCGGCGTCAACCACGACGGCGTGGCCCCCGACCTCATGGTTTTCGCGAAAGGCGTCAACTCCGGGTACGTGCCACTCGGCGGTGTGCTGATCGGTGATCCGATCTATGAGACATTCACCAAACGCCCCTATCCGGTTGCAGACCCGGCCGCGTGGGGTGGGCGTCGAGCCGGTCGCGTCGTTCGCCGATCGCATCATCACCAGGCGGCTCCGCGCCCTGAACCCCGCGCTGCCGGGCCTCTATCAGCGCCGGCCTGCCGACTACGACCATGCGGTTGCAGAGCTCGCGGCGGCCACCGACGCGCCGCAGCCCGCCGGCCCGTTCCTCTACGGACTGCGGCTACCGGCGGGGAGTCCGGCGGTCGGGACGGTTTGAGCGGTGCGCGGGAGCGCTCGAGGCCGCCGGCCGGGCGGCGCGCGAGCACGCCGAGCGGGTGCTCCGTGCCGCTGCCGCGAGCGGTCGATCAGATGCCTCGCACCAACCCGGGAGGGCAAGATGAGTGCAAACAAGCGCTGGCGACGACACAAGATGTGGGACGTTCATTTTGGACACGGGTTTTGGACTGGATTTGCCGTTACGGTCGCCGTCCTGGGCGGCGTCTCGTAAACGTTGGCGCGGCCGGCGCTCTGTGGCGGCTGCGGTCGCCGTGGCGCGCGTCGACGGTGAGGTCTCGTGCGACATGTCGCGTTCTGCCGGAGCTTCCGTCTCGGGCACGACGTCAAGGACCCTGGGACGCGCGCGCGTCCGCGGCGTAGGGTTCAATCACCTCCCGCATCTCGACCATTCGATCGCTGAGGAGTCCTCGTGCCGCTGACCCAAACACAGCTTGCCGCCGCTGTCGCAGACCGCGCGGGCCTGAGCAAGACCGACGCGAAGAGCGCGCTCGCCGCGCTCGAGGAGGTCGCGCGTGAGCAGCTCGGGAACGCCGAGCGGGTGCGGATCGGCGGTCTCGTCCAGCTAACTGTCCGCATGAAGCCGGCGCAGAAGAAGCGCAAAGGCCGCAACCCCGCAACCGGCGAGGAGATCATGATCGCCGCCAAGCCAGCGAGCGTGGACCTGCGCGCCCGACCCCTCGCTGCAGCGAAGACAGCGCTGCCGTCAGTGCAGAAAGCACGCCGGCGCCTCGCCGCGTAGACGCGGTTTTCCATACGAAGCCTCTCGGCGCCCCCGGGAGGGTCGGCTGCCGTGACGTCGAAAGTGGTCGGCGCCCCTGCGCGCAGGTCGCGGAGGCCAATCTTCGCGTCGAGGTTTGACGGCCGCGACGCGGGGCCCTCAATCTACGAGAGGAGTGCCGAGATGACAGAGAAGCCCGCCAAGCCCGCCGCCAGCAAGCCCACCAGCTCGCGCAAGCCCAACACGAGGCGGCGCAAGCCCGATCAGGGCGAAATTTCCAAGCGCGCTTACTTCATCTACCTCGAAGAGGGGGGATGCGATCCGCTCGGAAACTGGCTGCGTGCGGAGCGCGAGCTGGCGATGGCTTGAGGACTCGCGCGCCGTTGATCTTGGTCTGGGTTCGCGGCCGCTGCGGCGCTTGCGGACAGCTAGCGTCTGGGCCAACGGTGTGACGTTGACGAACATCTCGACGCGGTCAGTGAAACGTCCGACCGGTTCTTGGGTCTTGCGGGGAATGGCTACGGAGGGAAGTGACGATGGCTGACCCAGCTGATCTGCTGAAGGCTTGGCAGAACGCGATCCGGGACGTTGGCGGGGCGGCCGCCTCGCTTGCTTCTGGCCCGGCTGGGACGTTGCGCACATATTCGCGCCGTGAGCGCTCCGCCAATGGCCGGCCAGCCAGCCACCGCTCGAACAGAACCGGGACCTCCGCGAGCTCGACCGCATCGCTCATCACAGGGACGCCGAGCCTATTTGTCGCCACGGCGGAAGCCCGATCGCACCCATCCGAAGACCCGGTTTGTCGCCATCCAGCAGGGATCGGTGGCGACTTAAGAGCAGTTGTTCGCAGCGACTGAGACCCGAGCCTGATCGTCCCCTGAGGACGGCGGGAGCCCACTGGGCATCAGTCCGACGTCCCCCGCAGACTGTGACGAGCGCAACGGGTCTTGGCGGCTCCGCCGCGTCGCCTTCAAGAATTGACGCCGCATGAGGTTCAGCCGCCATGCCAAGAACGAGATGCGGCTTTACCGCATCAGCGAGGAAGATGTCGAGGCGACCATCAGCCATCCGGCCAACCGAGCTACGGATGAGCGCGGCAATGCACGCCTCACCGGGAAGGCCAGGGATGGGCGCCCTATCCTTGTCGTCGTTGCCAAGGACGACCCGGACTTTGTGATCACTGTCTTCCTGCGGAACTGACGCATGCGAGCCGACTACGACAGCCTCGCCAACGCGATCTCGATCGTGCTCGGCGACGCGGCGCACGCCGATCAAAGCGACGAGGTCCATTCCAGAGCTATCGTCGCCCTTGCCGACGGAAGACCGATCGAGGTTCAGCTCCTATACCCCGACATGGGCATCAGCGAACCCCTCAAGGCCGTGGCCGACCGCTACGAACTTGATCGCGAAGCACTGCACGCGGCGGCGCAGTCCGCGCTCGCCGCGCCTGATCGTGTCGTGTCGCTCGAAATCGGCGCGCGAACCCCGGCGTAGCCCTTCCTCGCGCTACAGCCACCGGACTTCTCCTGCGCCGGGGACCCGGGCCAAAGGGAGAACTTCCACTAATCGAAAACCGTCATTCCTGTTCCGTTGCTAAGCCAACCCCATGCCGTGTCCGGCAAGCGCCCTGCCGAGTGGTGCTGACCCTGCCGAAGGGGAAGTCGCGCGGCATGGTCAGGACAGCCCGGGCGCAGGCTTCTGCGCCCACGAGAAGGCGGCGGTCTGTCGTCAGTGCTCCACACTGCGCAAGAGATTCTCGGCCCCGCACGTCCCCCTGAGCACAATGTCGACCGCTCGCCAGCAGAGCGGATGTGTCCTCCGCTGCGTCGGCAGACGTGGCGGCCGAGCTCGCATGGGAGTTCGTAACGAACCACCACGTCCGCGCGTTGGTTGCCAACGATCCGGACGAGCACGTCGGGGAATGCGCGCGGAAGGTGGCCGCCACGATCGCGTTCATCGACGATACGACGGACGACGACCTGCTGTTCGAGATGGGGCGGTGGGCCGAAACCCCGCAGCGCGCCGAAACTGGTCGCCTTGGGCTGAGCCTCGAAGAGTGGCAGCTCGACATTGACGCTAATGCTCTGCTGCACGCGCTCGATATCGCGATGAAGGCCCCGGAAGATGCGCGCACTTCTGTGGGTTCAACTACGAGAACTGCCGAGCGCCTGATCTGCGTCTGGATGAGCACCGGCTGGACGTCGCTCGCTGTCGTGTTCGAGTGACCGTCCGAGCCGCAAAGTCGAGCCGGATAACTCGGACGTTCGTCCTTTACAATCCAGGCATCGGCGGAGGCCTCCACCTCGATGATCCGGGCACCGACGAGACCACGACCTGAGCGGACGCCGCTTAGGCCAATCACCGAGAGACCACCGCCGTGCATGCCACGTGACGTGGGTCGGTTTGCGGGCTAGTGCAACCAGCACGTTGCATCGTCGGGATCGCAGTCGACAAAGCCAAGACCTCTGTGCGCGAGTGCGGTCCCCGCGGGGAGTCCTATCTCCGTTTCCACAATGCACGCCTATTCGTCCCGGGCGGGCTTGGCGTCGCGGGGCGACCTTCATCGTCCTGCTCGGCCGCAGGTCGGCGCCGCGGCCGCCACGCTCGTCGTGCTCGCTGCGGCTAGCGAGCACGCTCGGGGATTTACTGCCGCTCGGCAGCGTCGAGGCCGTAGTGTTCGCCGCGGATCGCCGAGCCGGCTTGCGTGGAAGGAGTGCGATCACTCACTTGCGGTTGTTTGACCTAGACCTCGAAGGAGTTGCAAGATGCTGAGACGAGCCTTCCAGCTGGCAGCCGCGATCACGCTGCTCACGCTCCCCCTCCTGGCAACAGACGCGGCCGGACGAGCGGCAACACCTAACCCGAGGCTGCTCGCGACCTACGAGCCGGTGATGCGGTTCGACCCGCTCGAGCAGTTCCTGCCCACGAAGGTCCAGTCGTTCATCACCGACGCGAGCCTTGAGAAGGGGCTCACCGCGTCCGGGCCCTGGAGCGTCGTGAAGCGGCATGCGGCGCCAGGCCACCTTCCCAGGCCCGGCTCGGGCATCTGGCGCCTGAACGAAGAGCCCTGCACACCGGCCGCGACGCTCGGCGGCCTGGCCTGCTACGCCGCTGCCGCCAGCCAGGGCGGCGGCGGCCCGACCGTCTACGGCCGGGTGGCGCACGAGGACGGCGAGATCATCCTTCAGTACTGGTTCTTCTACTACGACGACGTCTACTCGTACACCTATCCCCCGAGCGACTTCATCTGGCAGGCGCACGAGGGCGACTGGGAGAACGTCGACGTCGTCCTCGATCAAGACAAGCAACCGGTCGAGGTCGGCTACAGCCAGCACTGCCTGGGCCAGCGGCGAGCCTGGGTCCCTGCGCCGCGGATCCACAGCACGCACCCAGTGGTCTACGTCGCCGTTGGCTCGCACGCCAACTACTTCGAGGCCGGGACACACCCGATCAACGACGCCTGTATCCCGGCCCAGGTCGCAGCCCTGCACCCGGTCGACTACGCCCATGCCGGACCGATCGCAGGCCCGCCGCGATCCGGGGGACGCATGATGCCGGTCAAGCACATCGCCGACGACGTCCCGACCTGGGTTCGATTCCCCGGCGACTGGGGCGAGGCCCAGTACCTCCACGGCCCCGCACCGCCCCCCGCACCGCCCGTCCCCGTCACCGTCGCCTTCGGCAACTCGCCGGTGGGGCCCGCGTTCCACACGGAGTGGACCGACCCGCTTGGAACGCTCGCGACCTGGCCCCTGGGATGAGGCAACGGCGGGAATGAGACCCGGCACACGTGTGCGCCGCCGTCGCCACGACCGCCAACGACCCCGTGGAGAGGTGCGGCGGCACCTAGACCCTAGACAAAGGAGCGGAACCGCCTCCGCGCTGCCCAGCGGTGCGGCAGACGACCTCTCACGCGTCCTCTTCCAGTTCAGCTTTGTGAATGCGGACGGCTCCACAGGGTCGGTCCGGCGCGACCTCCGGAGGCGAACGCGACCACCGCGGATCGCAGGCTGCCGGCCGCCGCGGTCGAGGCGGTGCCCGCGCCGTCGACCGGTCCTAACGCCTACCGCCCCTTTGGACGAGCTCCGACAGTGCGGGCGTGACCGCGTTCGGACTGTGCCGCTCGGCCACGAATCCAGCAGCGAGCGACACAGGCTCGCTAGCCACTGCCGAGTCGAGCTGCAAACGGCTCGTGCTGGCAGTCCTGCTGGCGAGTAAGCACGAGCCGCGGAAAGCGACAGTGGACCGCGATCGCGACGACTGTTGCGCAACGGACGAATCGCAGAAGCGCGCGGCTCTGGTCGGCGCTCTGCTGCTCGGCCACCAAAGCAGCCATGCGCGAGCCGACCGGGTGGCTGCTGCTCCAGGCGTGGAGCAGCAGCACGTGATCCGTACGGCGCTCCTGCCCGCATCGCCACATACGCATCTTGGCGCCGGCGCTGACCGTCTCGGAATGCGCGGGAGGCGGGTCTCTTGATGTGCCGCTCCTAATTCTCTAATTCTGCTTAGACGCGGCGTTTTGTGGGATGAACCGCGTCTAATACGTAGGACGCCGGGCGCCAAGCCGCCGATTTCACCGCGTCTAATACGCGGCCCTCCCCCTCTCCCCTCCAGCGGGTCGAACCGCGTCTAACGCTTAGCGTGCAAAATCGCGCCATTACTAACGAAGGGCTGGACGCTGGACGCGTACGTGCTCCCGCGGCTGGCCTCCGGGCTCTACTTCGCGACCGAGATCGACCTGTCGCACCCGGCGTTCAAGCAGCTGCCCGCTTAGTCGCCGATCCCGCGGGCCTGCATCCACCCCCCGAGCAGCTCGTCGACCCGGCAGAGCCCATGACGATCTGCCAACTCGATCAACGCCTCGGCGCCCGCCCGGGCGCCGGGGCCCGGGCCGGGGAGCACCGCCAGGGATGCCAGCGCGAGCTGCGCGTCGACGAGCGTCAGCTTGCGCTCCAAAGCCAGACGAGCGCCCCACCGCGCCGCGGCGCGTGAGAACGTCTCAGGCTCGCGATCCAACAACGCCAGCAGGATCGCCAGCGCATCCTCCAGGCCGACCGGGCCCGGAAGCTCCGCCACAAGCGCGCGGATCTGCGCAGCCGTGCACCGATCGTTAGCCAAGGCCCGCTTTAGGCGCACGATCGCGGCCCCATCCGAGGTCATACGAACACATGTTCGCAGGCGGCGGGGAACGGACGGGCGGGGGAGGGAGCCAGCCACATCTCTCCCCGGGTGGGGTGCAGGCAACCCCTCAAACCCTGGCCACGCCGGCGCGCCGGTCAAGCGATTGGAAGCCCGCTCGGCAGAGCCTCGCGTACGGCCGGAGTGATTACCAATCGCTTGACAGATCGCGCCCTAATGCGCGGCCCGGGGTCGGGGCATGCCCGCACCCCACCACCAGGAGCCGGAGATGCCCTCCAAGCCCACCACGCGCCAACTCAATTACCTCCGTTCGTTGGCCACCAGGACCGGCCAGACATTCACCTACCCGAAGACGCGCCAGCAGGCGAGCGAGGAGATCGACCGGCTGAAGCACACCCGGCCCAGCAGCCGGAGCGAGGTCCGGATCGATCGCAAGCTGATCGCCGACCAGATCCATGCCGGACCGATCGACGCCGCTCGCGTACGCGAGCACGAGATCTCCGGCCACGGCAGCTCAGCCACCTGGGCGCACAACCGCCACCAGCAACCGGCTGCCGAGAACCCAACGCCGGCGCCCCGGCCACGGACACCATCAGTCGGCAAGCGGACCGAGTTGGCCCGCTACACCATCCCCGCCGGCGAACGCGTCCTATACGGCCAGCGGGTAAACGGGGTCGTGCGCATAACCGACGTTCCGGTCGGCACCCGGCGGACGCGCCTACCTCGTCGAGCGGGAGCTCGAGCAGGACGGCAACGCGGCGCTACAAGCACTCGTCCGCGACTACGTCGAGCAAGCGGAGCGCCACGGCGACATCCCCATGCACGTTCCGCTCAGCCGCTACCTTGCGCACGTCGAGGAGTAAGCGTTGAGCGCTCCGTACAACCCGAACATTCGATCTGCAGGTCGCCCGCGGCCATGGTCTGCACCTGCAGATCAACGGGCGCTCGGTCCCGGACAGCTATGGCACGATCGTGATGGCCGAGCTCGCCCATCTGTGCGAGTTCCCCGCCGTTCGCGTCGACGTGACCTACCGCTGTTCCCCCGCGTCCGGCGCCGGCCGCCATGGCCGCATGATCGCTACCGAGCTCGACCGCAACGAGATCTGCTGGTGTTCACCAAAGCGAACGGCTTAGCGGCTGTTTTCTGCTCCACTACTACCCGGACCCCGAACGGATTCAGTTTGCGGCTGGTGATCGCCGATCCGTCCGAAGAGGTGAGCTGGTCAGCTGGAGCGGGTTGGTGGGGGAGCCGCGTGCGGCTCCCCCACCAACTTGTCTAGGCTGCGAGGTCGAGCGCCGGCTGTGTCGCCGGCTCTTTCTCGACGACGGGCGATGTCTGGCGAGTGTTGCGTGCCAGCAGCGTGATGGCGCCGGCCGCGAGCACGAAGAAGGCGCCGATCATCAGTGCGCGTTGGTAACCGCCGGTCGCCGCCTGGGCGAACGTGGCGTGGCCGCCGTGGAGTAGCGAGCCGGTACGCGCGGTGGCAAGCGCCGAGAGGATCGCCAGGCCAAGCGCGGTCCCTAGTTGCTGCCCCGAGTTCAGCAGTCCGGCGGCGAGACCGGCCTTGTCCTCGCCGACGCCGGCGTTGGCCGCCGTGGTCAGACCAGTGAACACGCCACCCATGCCGAGGGAGGCGACCAGGAGCCCGGGCAGGATGTCCGAGGACGTAGGAGCCGTCGACGGGAATGCGTGACAGCCAGTAGAGGCCGCCGGCGGCGATCGCGATGCCGCTGAGGACGACCGGCTTGGTGCCGATGCGCGCGAACAACTGCGAGGAGATGCTGGCCGCGACGATGAAACCGCCGGTCAACGGCAGATACGCGACGCCGGTCTGGATCGGCGAGTAGTGGAGGACGGTCTGCATGTAGAGGGTGAGGAAGAAGAACATCGGGATGAAGCCGCCGACGGCGACCATCTGTGTCGCGTCGGCGGCGGCGACGCCCTTGACACGAAGAATCGAGAGCGGGACCAGCGGGTTGGCGACGCGCAGCTCGTTGGCGACGAACGCCGCCAGGATCAATGCGGAGCCGGCGAGCTCCGCGATCGTGCGCGGCGCGCCCCAGCCGACGTCCGGCGCCTTCACGAGGCTGTAGACGAGGAGCAGCATCCCGCTGGTGACGAGCACGGCGCCGAGGGCATCGAAGCTCGCCAGGCGTGCTCGTATCCGCTCGCGCTTGAGCAGCGCGAAGGCGCCGACGAGGACGATCGCGCTGAAGGGCACGTTGACGAACAGCACCCACCGCCAGCCGGGTCCCTCGGTGAGCAGGCCGCCGAACAGCACGCCGGCGGCGCCGCCCACACCGGAGACCGCCGCCCACACGCCGAGCGCGGTGTTGCGGTCACGGGCGGAACGGAACGTGCTGGTCAACGTCGACAGGGCGGCGGGCGAGAGCATCGCGGCGCCCAGGCCCTGGGCGAAGCGGGCGCCGATCAACAGCCCGCCGGTATGTGCCAGGCCACCGATGAGCGAGGAACCGGCGAATACAAGAAGCCCGGTCACGAGGACGCGGCGGCGGCCGAGCAGGTCGGCCATGCGGCCGCCAAGAAGCAGGAAGCCGCCGTAGGTGAGGATATAGCCGTTGATGACCCACTGCAGGCTCTGCTGGGTGAAGCCGAGGTCGCTTTTGATCGACGGCAGGGCGATGTTCAGGATCGAGGCGTCGAGGACGTCCATGAACTGGACGACGCTGAGCAGCAGCAGGATCGCGACGCCGCGTCGTGACGACAGCGACGACGCACCTGATGCCTGATCGATGGAGATCGTGTTCGGGTAGGGCTCGTTTCTAGCCATCAGATTTCTCCAAATCGGGTGCTAAACTAGTAAGGAGACCTTGTAAGGGTTCCGAATTATCTGGGTACCTTATCAGGAGTCCTGACTAAATGTCCAGTGATCTTCCTCACACGTCGCGCGCACCAATGATTCGCCTGCTCGATGTCGCTTTCGACGAGTTCTCGGACGAGCTCACCAGGCGCGTGTACGCGGCCGGCTACACCGACCTGCGGCCAGGGCATGGATGCGTGTTCGGCACGATCGATCCCGAGGGCTCGCGCCTGACGGATCTCGCCGAGCGCGCCGGCATGACGAAGCAGACTGTGGGCGAGGTCACCAGCGACCTCGAGAAGCTGGGCTACGTCGAGCGCGTGCCGGACCCCAGCGACGGCCGCGCCAAGATCATTCGGCTGACGGACCGAGGCCATGCGGCGCACGCCATCGGTCGCGGCCTGATCGAGGACATCGAGCGCGATTGGGGCGAGCGCTTCGGCGCCGAGCGTGTCGCGGCGCTTCGCGAGCTGCTCGAGGAGATCGCCGGCGAGCGGCTCGGCGCCATCCCCGTCTAGTACGACTCGGTGGCCGGAAGTCGTTTCGACTTGGTGGCCGGAAGTGACGCTGTGAGGAGCTCATGGCGGCGGAGGCGAGCCTCGCGTTGTAGATATGTCGTTTGACGGCGGACTCGAGGGGGTGTTGAGGGCGCGGCGGATGTCGATCGTGGCGGGCGGCTTGTCGGCGTTTAGCAGCGGCCGCGGGAGCCGTGCGCCGGGCCCGCGGTCGCGAGCACCGGCGAGATGAACCGCGGGAGCTCCACAAGCAAGCGCGGTGTCAGGCACGCAGAGAGGTCCCGGGGAGCGCTTCGCTGGAACGCTCGATAATGATCGTTATGGGAAGTTCCCTGCAAATCGCGAGGGTTTGACAACAGCCAGGGGCTGCGGCGGCGTACGTTATATGCTGCGAAAGCGTCCGTGTGAACGCTCACAAATTGAGAGCGGGGCAGCCGCCGGGACGCTAGCGCAGCTGCTCGGGGTTTCCCGCTTTCGGATCGGCAGAATGTCCCCAATTTCGGTGCAATGCGTGCTTGAGGTAGTCGGCGATTTCGATGAGTCCGGCGGCGCGAGCTTGGGCTTGGTCGCTTGGGAGCTGGCCGTCGACGAGGAGCGAGTCCTCGAGGCCTGGGAGCGAGCGCAAGCGGACGGCCTGATCAAGCCGGCTGGCAAGGACCCCGTCCACGGTGAGCAGATGTGGCAGCTGACCGTCGTCGGCTGGGCTGCGCTGCGAGAAGGACAGCGCGACAGCGCCTGAGCGCTCGAGCGCACCGAACAATCCGCCCGATGAGTTCGTGTGGCGGATCGTCGACACTCGCCTCGCAGAGCGAATAGGCCGTCCCCCCTGGAAACACCGAGGCTCCGAGGCGATTGGCTACTTGCTGCGGCTGACCGCGCAGAGCGCGGCGGGCGCTACCGCGCCTATGTAGAGGCCCTGGCCGAGGAGGAACGGGCCGCCGCGCGGGTCGAGCGCATGCTCCAGTTCGCCGCTTCGGAGAGCAAGCGGAGTCAGACGACGGCCGAGGGCGAAGCGCCGTGAGGACCGGCGAGCGCTGGCGGATCAGGGGAAGGCTCGTGACCACTTGGTGCCCGCCAAATCTAAGGCGGCCCCGGACTTCTTCCGTCTTTCCGTCCGCTGAAGGCTCAGCGGTGCTCCAGAGATCGACGGCACGAGCGCGAAGGACCTCAAAGCCGGACTGGCAGAGGCCCCCGGCTGGGATGGCGGCTGCACCAGCCCTGAGCCAGCGCGGATAGAGGATTCGGGGCGGCGAATGCGAACTCGTCACGCGAAATCAGGCGACCGTCGAAGACGGCGGCCCGTGAGAGAAAGGAAGTACACGCATGAAAGGTGTGGGCCGGGCGTTGTTCGTCGCGATTCTGTTGCTGATCGCGGGAACGCTCAACATCATCTACGGCATCGCTGCAGTGGGCAACGCTCATTTCTTCAACAACACCCAGTACGTGTTCTCGAGCCTCCACACCTGGGGCTGGATCACGATCATCGTTGGCGTCATCCAGCTCACCGCCGGGTTCTCGCTGTTCGTCGGCGGAGCCTACGGCCGGATAATCGGGATCATCGCCGCCACCATTGGCGCGCTTGAGTCGCTGCTGTCGATCGGCGGAACACACCCGTGGTGGTCGTTGGCCATCTTCGCGCTCTGTGTGTACGTCCTCCACGGCCTCATCGTCTTCGGCGAGGAAAAGCCGGCGCAAACCTAGCCCCCGGCGGTGGGGCGGTGAACCCGAGCAACACCAGCGCCCGGTCGCGGCGGCCGGCGAGCGTCGAGGTGTCGATCGGCGCGGGCAACCGCTGCAGCGGGTCGAGCTCGAGCGGCGCGGCCTTACGCAGCGGGCGGGTGCCCGTGCTCGCGGCGGATTCCCGAGATCACCGCCGTCACCCGATCGTGACCGCCCGGAACCCGCGATCGGCCCCCGAGGCCCAGAACGCCGCCGACGCGCGCCGGCCCTGCCGGGATTGCCTGCAGGCCGCGTACCGAGCACCAGGGTCGCGAGCCGCCAGTCCGGGGTCAGGGGATTGTTGGTGCAGAAAACAGGTCTAAGTCTAAGGACCTGACTGTCGCAGCTCGTTTGACCTGATGGGTGGCAGAAACTGCGTGTAAGCAGGCAGTTTGACGAGCCGACCAGGTGTTCGACGTGTATCTATGGGGTCCTGGGTTTGGGTCCAGGAGGCGCGACGTTACTGTTCTGCGAATCGGAAGAGCCGACCGCGGCGACAGGGCGTGCGACGTGTCGCTGGCGACTGCCGCCGCTTAGACCGGTTTTCGGTACCAATAATCCCCTGACCCCGTACTGGCGGATGCTACGACCGTGAGCGGGGAACGCGAGCGGCGACTCGGCCAGACGCCGGCGGCGTTCGGCGCGCACGTCCGGATCGGGCCTTGACGAACAACGGAACGAAAAGTGCCGCTAAGCACTCTGACCAGACCGCGTACGCGAGCGGGTGGCTGCGTCCGCGCCGTCCGCGGTTCGCGCAAAGGGGTCTCGTCGAGACGATCGCTTACGCGGGTCGGGGAAGCGGACGACGGCATCAAGCCGCGTCGATCCGCCGCTCCTCGTCGTCCTCGTCCTCGTGTTCGGTCGGGTCGCGTAGTTCTCGCAGCCGCCCATCGAGCGCTGGCAGTAGGAACGAGTAGTCGCCTTGGACGGCGATGTGGCGGCGCATAAACGGGTGAAGCCGGATGGTGTCCTGGTCGAGCACCGGGTAGCCAGCCGCGCGTAGCTGCCCCAGAGCGGCGTTGATGTAGACCGTGTTCCAGAGCACGATGCAGTTGAGCACCAAGCCGAGTGCGCCGAGTTGATCCTCCATCCCTTCGCGATAGCGCTGGTAGAGCTCGCCTTTGCTGCCGTGGAACAGCTTGCGGGCGAGCGCGTGGCGGCCTTCCTGGAGGTTCCGGATCCAGTGGGTGTCGCGCCGATAGCCCTCGTCGTCGATCAGCGCGAGGATGTGCTGGCTCTTGAAGATCCGCCCGTAGTGCTGGATCGCCTCCCCGAGCGGGGTTGGGTTTCCGTCGCGCTGCAGCACGCGGGTGACGTCGTAGGCCCGTACCGCGCCGGTGTAGATCGAGGCGACCACGCGCAGGATGTCCGGCCAGTGGCGGTCGATCTTGGGAAGGTCGAGCCGTCCGCGAGCGAGAGTGTTCAGCGGCCCGTAGTCTGCTGATCTATCTGTCCGCCAAGCGCGCTGGTCGGGCATGTCGGCGAGCTCGGGGCGGTAGTCGATCCCGAGCGGCTGGCAGAGCCCGAACATCATGTCCGAGTACGCGCCGGTGTCGGAGATCAGGATGTCCGGCCGCTGGCCGTGGTCGAGGCTGAACGCGACATCGAGCGCGTGCAGCGAGTCGCGGGGGGCGCCCGAGACGACCTTCCCCGCCAGACCGACCGCTTGGTCGGAGATCATGTTCAGGTAGGTGACGCCCCGGTCAGGGCCGAAGTACTTGCGGTTCGGCCTGGCGTAGATCGACGGGATCGGGACGACGAACCGCATCCCGTCGATGCCGGCGACCATGCCGCCGCCCAGCGCCTGGGCGTAAGGGATGCCCGCTTGATGGTCGATCAGGTGCGGGTTCGCCGCCGTGTAGGTCTCTGCGCCGAGGTAGTTCTGGTTGACGTGGCTGAGCCGCCTGCGGTCAAGCGCTGGCACACCCCGTTTGGCGATCTCCACGAAGTCGATGTTCATCGCGTGCGCTGCCAGGCACGCGGCGATCGAGACGTGCAGATCCTCAAGCCGGCTGCGACTGCCGGAGACTGAGGCGAACGCCTGCACGAACCCGGACAGCCAGGACATGACCTCGAGGATCACCTCCGGCAGCCCGACCCTGGGGAGCATCGCCCCCACCAGCTTGCGCAGCTCGGCCAGGCTCGGCGGATCGGGGATCCCCTCGAGCGCCGAGACGTGCAGCTTCCCGTCGTCGTCGACGGTGACGGCGGTGCCGTCCTGGAGTCGGGTGGCGACCTCCCGGTAGGCGGTGTCGAGATCCCTGGCGTGGCGGTCGAGCAGCCCGGCCGGGTCCTCGGGCAGCCCGAGCGCCCGCAGCACCAGCGCCTTCGCGCTCTCCCACGCCTCGCCTGAGAGCAGCTGCGCACGCGGGTCGCGCCACCGCGACGACTTGGGCGCGAAGATGTCGCGGCGTTTCAGGTGCCGGTGGAACTGGGTCAGCACGCAGAACACGTACGCGTTGCGATCCACCGTGCCGTCAGCGGGCTGGCCGTACACGAGCCGCCGCCACGAGCCGCGAACCAGCCGGTCGTCGATGTCCCCGGCCGTGAGCCTCCGGCGGGGATGGAGCAGCTCGGGCATGCGGCGCATCTCCCGCAGCACCGGCCCGGCCTCGGTGTTTGATCCAAGCTCGATCGCCTCGCACAGCTCGCGGAGAAAGCCGGACACGAGCCGGATCCGCTCCGACAGCCGCGCACGCATGCCGGCCTCGTCGTCCTCGTCGAGATGCGGGACGAGCTCGCTGACCACCTCGACGGCCGCGCGAAGCTCCGCGCGGTCGACGACCGCCTCGATTTCTCGCCAGACATCCTCGATCCGCGACGAGGTTCCCGAGGCCGAGACCTCCAGCAGCTTCTCGACCGCGATCGCAAGCTTCGCCGAGGCCCGCGCCAGCCTTGGATGCTCCCGGACCCGCTGCTTGTTGGTCGCGCGCTCCGCCTTGCCCAGCAGCTCCGTGGTCATGATCAGGTCAAACAGCTCAAGGCAGTCGTCGATCGAGGCTGCCTGCAGATGCGCGACCGTCGCCACCAGCGTCGCTGTCCGCCGGGCGGGAGGATGGCGCCTGAGCCGCGGCGCCGTCGCCGCAAGCCCGTAGCGCGCCAAGTCCATCAGCCGGCGGGTGGGCACCAGCGCTCGCACAGCGGTCCCGTCGATACCCAACCCGTGGAGCTCAGCAACGCGTCGTAACGCGAGTCGCAGGCTCTTGGCTGTTGGATCGTCCGGGCCCCTGCGCCAGCGCTCAAGATCAGAGAACGGGGAGCCCTCCGGGACCTCCAACAGCCCCTCCAGCACCCGCGCCTGACGCAAAGTCGGGAGCGCTGCAAGCGCATCCCACAGCCGCTCGTCGCCGTCGGCGCGCGCCCTCGCGACCAGACGCGCCAGCGTCGTGACGCCGGGAAGCAGCACATCTCGGTCGCGCAGCCAGCCGACCGCGTCGGTGAAGATCGCGCGCGGGCCGTCCCCGGTCATGTACGCCCGCGCGGCAGCCCACTCCTCGAGCTCGCCGCTGACCGCAGCGAAATCGCGCAGCCCCTCGAACGCCTTGATCTCCTCCGCATGCTCAAACCGCGTCCGCCTTCGCTCCAGATAGCGCGCCACGCACGCTGAATCCTCGATCTCGAGCTGGCGCCCCACGTACGCCAGCACCACCGGCGGAACGTCCGTCGGATCCGCCAGAAACGTGCCCAACCACCGAACCGTCGTCAGCTGCAGCGCAAACCCCAACCGGCTCGGCTCACCGCGGCGCTTATCGATCAGCTCCCGATCGGCGTCATCCAGAAAAAAGACACGGTCCAGCTCCTCCCGCGACGGAGACCCATCAAAGCGACCGTACGCCCCGGCCTCTCCGTCGGACAAGAACTCGACCGGCACGCGCGCACGATAGCCACGATCGGATCCCGGAGACGCTTAGCGGCACTTTTCGTTCCGTTGTTCGTCAAGGCCCTGATCGCGCTCGAGCCGGAGGCCCCACAGCGACCGGGGCAGCCCCAGCCGTCCCGCGGACCGGCTCAGCGCCGCCCGCGCCAGCCGCCGCGGCGAGGTGGACGCCGGCAGCCCGAGCTGCCGCGCCGAGAGCCGCAGCTGCACCGTGCGCGTCCAGCTATCGGTCCCGCGCGCCTCGACATCACCCGCACCGACGGCAACGGCAGCCAGTGCGGCCACGACGACGACCGCAGCAACCACACCGCTGCGGATCAGGCTGCGCCGGCCGACGCCGTCGTTGGTCATGTCGAGCTTCATGGCAATCTCCTCACTGTGGTCATGGACAGACAAGAACCGTCGCCGCCCCGGCGAGATCGCCGGGGCTGGCGAAGCGGCGAGCGGCTGAGGGCCGCGGTGTCGCCGACGGGGAACGGTGCCTCGCGCCCGCTGTGGCTAGACCTCAACCAAGCGTAGACTGGGGTAGCTGGGCGTCGAAGGGTCAGAAGGCCTGCTATTCCGGGGGTTTGAGCGGCGAGCGTGGATGGTTCGTGTTGGTTTGAAGTGAAGGGGTGCTGGTGTTGGGCGTGTGGCCGCGGCCGCTATCGGGGTGGGTGGCGTCGGAGGCGGTCCAGTTCGATGCTGGTGTCGATCGATTGGTCGATGAGGTCGCGCAGCTTGTGGTAGTTGGCGATCTGGGTGGTGACCGTGGTGATGTGTTCGGGGCGGATGTTCTCGGTGCGGCTTTTGCCGTGGTGGCTGTAGCTGAGTTGGTGGTATGGGCCGTGGCGCTGGGGCGGGTCGGCTTTGCAGCGACAGCCGGGGGTGCGGCAGGTGTTGTACTGCTCAGACAGCGCTCCTGGCCGCAGGTCGTCGAGCGTGAGTAGCGCGGCTTTGATGCGTTGGATCCGGTCGGTCAGTTCGGCTTCGCTTGCCATCGGTTTTTCTCCTTGTGTGGTGGTGATTCTTATAGTGACACCTAGCCACAGCTGTGCTAAGCTATGGGTATGGTTAGTATAGGTCACAAGGGAGGGTGAGATGAGCCAGAGCAAGGCGAAGCTGCAACGCCGCCTCGAGCGCGAACAGTTGGCGATCGAGCGGCGCCTCGCGGCCGCGGTGGGGCCCAACCTCGCCGGCCCGCTGCTTGATGGCGCCCCGATCCGCTATGAGTGGTCAGAGCGCGACCGGGGGGTCGCGCATGGCGGGATCGGGATGATCGCCCGCTTGGTCGACGCGGTCGGCCTGGCGCCAGAGATCAACTCCTCCCTGGAGCTTTTGAAGGTTCACCGCCCCTACCACGAGTCAGACCACGTGTTGAACATCGCGTATAACGCGCTGTGCGGCGGCCAGCGCTTGGAGGACATCGAGACCCGCCGGAGCGACGCGGTCGTCCTGGACGGGCTGGGAGCGGCGTCGCTGCCCGATCCGACTACCGCCGGGGACTTCTGCCGCCGCTTCGACGAGGGCTCGATCATGGCGCTGCAGGAGGCGATCAACCGGGCTCGGCTGCGGGTGTGGTCACGGCAGCCGGCGTCGTTTCACGCCCAGACCGCCCGGATCGACGCGGACGCCTCGATCATCAAGACCGACGGGCAGTGCAAGCAGGGGATGGACATCTCCTACAACGGCATCTGGGGATACTCGGCGCTGGTGGTCTCCCTCGCGAACACCGCCGAGCCGCTGTATCTGGCGCTGCACGGCGCTAACCGTCCCTCCCACGAAGGGGTCGTGCCGCTGTATGACCGCTCGATCGAGCTGTGCCGCCAGGCCGGGTTCACCGACATCCTGCTCAGGGGCGACACCGACTTCTCGCTGACCACCGAGCTTGACCGCTGGGACGCCGACGGCGTCCGGTTCGTCTTCGGCTACGACGCCAAGGCCAACCTCATCAAAGCCGCCGAGAACCAAGACGAGGATCTCTACCACGAGCTGGCAGCCAAGGCCGACCGCGAGCTCGCGACCCGCCCCCGGACGCGCCCGACGAACGTCAAAGACAAGATCGTTCGCGAGCGCGGGTACAAGACGATCCGACCCAAGACCCAAGACGTAGTCGAGCTCTCCTACCGCCCCCGCGCCTGCACCAAGGACTACCGTGTGGTCGCCGTGCGCAAGAACCTCTCGATCGAGCGCGGCGAGAACGTCCTGTTCGATGAGCACAGGTTCTTCTTCTACATCACGAACGACTGGACACTCACCGCCGAGCAGGTGATCGACGAAGCCCACAAGCGCTGCAACCAAGAGAACCTGATCGGCAACCTCAAACACGGGGTACGAGCCCTGCACGCGCCGGCCAACACCCTCAACGCCAACTGGGCCTACATGACCATGATGTCACTAGCCTGGACGCTGAAGGCGTGGTGCGCGCTGATGCTACCCATCTCACCCCGCTGGGAAACACAACACGAACAGCAACGCGACCGAATACTCACGATGGAGTTCCGCACCTTCCGCGCCGCTCTGATCGACATCCCCTGTCAGATCGTCAAGACAGCCCGCTACATCCGCTGGCGCATCCAAGCCTACAACCCCTGGCTGGGCATCCTCTTCCGCCTCCTCGACGCCCTGTAACTCGCTCCCCCCGGAAAGCGCTCATCCGGGGGGAGTAACTAACACATCCGAGCCCCCGTCACCAGGGCCGGCCCACCGGCTCCGCGTCAGCCACCCAAAAACCCGGGCCCCACCGACACCACCGAACATCTCCCGGTGCCAAAACGCGCTCCCACCAACGGCACACGAGTCCGCTCGCCGCCAATCACACCCGGACCCACGATTTCGCCGCCAGTTCAGCGCCATGCGCTTGTTTTAGGGCTAGAAGCGGCAGTTCCCGGGGCTCGGG
>CAWDYK010000013.1:0-280131 GCA_963806475.1 uncultured Solirubrobacterales bacterium | reverse complement strand
GCGCAGGCGCAGACCGCGCTGACCAGCTGGTTCAGCAACTGTGTCCCCGGCCGCAGGTGGTGCTCGTGCACGAGAACGGCCTCGCCCAGGGCCTCGCCCGCGCTGTCGCGATGCAGGCAGACAAGCGGCTGCTGCTGATCCTCACCGGCCACGACCACAAGCAGCACATCGACCGCTACGGCAGCGTCCTCGTCGTCGACGCGGGAACCGTCGGTGCCGGGGGGATCTTTGGAATCGGCCAGGAGCAGGTCGGCATGGCCGAGCTGCACCTCCCCGCCGGCCAGGCGATCCGCGCCGCCGTCGACCTGCATCCAGGTCCAGCCGTTCACCGGCGCGGCGACCGCCGAACGGGTGGTGCCCTCCCACGGCGTTCTGCGAGCGCCAGCACGTGGTCTGTCATCCGTCGAGCTGACCGCGGCTGATCGCATCGAGCCATCGGGTCAGCTGTGTCGTCCCCGCGTGCCTTGCGGCGCGCGCGCCGGCTCCTCGCCGTGCGCCCACAGTCCGCGCAGCGCGGCCCTGATCTGGCTGAGGAGCGGCTGCCCGTTCTGCGCGGGGCCCTCGCGCTCGAGCTCATCGCGGACTCTGGGCCATTCGCTGGCGATCTCGGCGCCGAGCAGGAACAGCTGCCCGGCGAGGTAGACGAAGAACATGAACGCGATCACCGCGCCGAGCGAGCCATATATTGCGTTGTAGTGGGCGAAGTTGCCCGACGTAGAGCGCGAACAGGTTCTGCAGGAGCACGAGCAGCACCGCCACGAACAGCGCGGCCGGCCACGCATCCCGCACGCGGACCTCGGCGGCGGGGATGATCCGCTACAGAAACAGGCTCGTGCCGAACGCGAGCGCGAGCGGGACCAGCACGCTGGCCGCCCACGACACCCAGCCGGGCAGTACCGCGTGGGCGCTGAGGAACCGCGCCGCGATCGTCAGCGCCAGCGAACCGAGACCGAGCGTCGCGACGGCGAGCACCAGTCCGAGGTCGACCAGCTTGCCCTTCAGGAACGGGCGCGGCTGCTGCACATCCCACGCCTGGTTCAGCGCGGTGCGCACCGCGGTCATCATCCCGCTGGCGGAGTAGATCAGACCGATGATCGCGATCAGACCAAGCCCGGCGGTGCTGCTCGTCGCGCCGAGCAGAAGACCTCGGATGTCGCTGGCGCCACTGGCCGACAGTGGCAGGTTCCGCACGATCGTGTCCACCACGTGAGCGCGCGAGCCGGTGGCGTGCAGCACCAGGCTGCTCGCGCCCGCGAGCACGATCGCCAGCGGGAACAACGAGAACAGCACGTGATAAGCGATCGAGGCGGCATGCTGGGAGCACTGGTCCTGGGCGAACTCCGCCAGCGACCGCCGCAGCAGCCGCGCCGCAAAATCACGCGTGCGAAACACGCGAGCCACGCCAAGGCGCCGTGTCATTGCCGCGACGGTCTTGGGAATGCTTTGCGCTAGCCACCGTCGCGGCGCCGCCCGCGATCGGCCGTCATCGTCTCCCGGGCGTCAGGACTCACGTTGCACGTGGTGCTGCGACGATCGCGATCGGAGAGGGTGGCCGCCATGTTGGGCGGCGACCAAAGGCGGAAGTAGCAGCTGGCGATCGCGGATCGAGCCGCCGCGATCTCGTATGCCACCCGCTCGCGCAGGTTGCTGTCACGGCTGCCAGGACGTCCGATGATCACACGTGGTCCTCAGCCGGGTCGGTGGTCCGAGAATCCCGGACGGTCGCGGTCGGCAGTACCGAGAGCCGTCACCGCGCGTCGTTCCGCCCGCGCCGGCGCTCGCGGCCGGGCGAGCAGGAGCTGGCGAGGTTGGATTGGCGCCAGCTCGGTTGTCCGGAAGCCCGGTGCCGAGTGCGTAGATGCTGCCGGACAGCAGAACGAACCCTGAGAGCACGCCGCTGACGAAGCTCGTCCATCCCGCCTCGGACGCGGCGGCCAGACCTAGGCCAGCAAGACCGAATGCGACCAGCGCCGCGGCCGCACGCACGACATTGTTGCCCCACACGTCGGCGCCGCGAAAGGCGATGAAGTGAAGCCCAACGATCAGCGTGATCCAGGCCACGTTGGCCTGTTGCGGCGCGCCGAGTGCCCTCAACGCTCCAAGCCCGATCCCGATCAGCGCCAGCTCGCCCGCCACGATCAGCCAGTAACGACGTGCGAACAGGTTCACGCCTTCCGTATCCGCCCATGAGCCCGCTGGTCTCCTTGCATGATGTCGTCTGGTGCGCGCAGCCCCGAGGTACAAGCCGAGTAGGCCGCCAACGGCCCCGATCCGGAAGACGGCTGCGGCCACATCACCCAAGGGCGTGTTGGCGTTGGCGAGCACGAACAGCCCGCCGAAGGTGCCGCCGATCAGCGCTCCCGTGACGTGCTGGGTGTCCGGTCTCACCGGCCATCGCTCCCGGGCCTGATTACGCCAGCACGCACGGGCGCCTGAGGCATCGCCTCTGATCGGCCCGCCGGCTGTTCGCCACTCGCTTTGAGCAGCCGCTGGCCCGATGCGTACACGAGCGCGTGGTAGGCGATCGAAAGCGCTCCGAGGAAGATCCCGAGGAGGTGCCGATCCGCGGCATCCCAAGCGACCGCCGCCAGGCCCGAGATCGCGAGCTCCTGAATCAGCCGCAGCGGCTCCGCCAACCGGAAGCGGTGGAAGTCCACGGCCCCCCAGAACCCAAAGCCCACGAGCGGCGCGGCGACGCCGAGCACGATCTTCGCCGCCGTGCCCTCGCCGGTGTGAACCCCCCAGTCGACGAGCGCGACGACCACGCCGAGCTCGACCGAGACCCGGAGCAGCAGGTTCACTCGCTGCACCGCCGTCATCGTGTGCTGGCCTCGATCGAGTTCCTCTCCATGGGCCGGGCCGATCGCGGTGGCGCCAGCGGTCTCGCGTTCGCCCACGCCAGCCACCAGCAGCCAGCCAGCATCAGCGCGCCATGGGCGATCCTGACCGCCTGTGGGGCCGCGAACTGGGGGATGTAGAGGACCAGACCACACGCGAGCGGCACGGCGCTCCAGCGCTGCAGGCGCTCCGAGCGCCAGACCGCGACCGCGGCGATCACCGCACCGATGGCGAGCAGCAGCAGGCCGACGATGATGAAGTAGATCCCCGCCTCCCAGCGGATCGCGTGCGCGAGCGGCTTCAGCAGCCCTGCGTCGCCGAGCGCCAGCGTGCGCTGGCCGGCGGCATGCAGCCCGAACACCTCCGCTCCGTAGTACGGGAGCGTCAGCCCGACCCCGATCCACGAGAGGCTGAGCGCCAACACCAGCCGTCCCGCCACCGGGGTGTTCTGCAGGCGCAGATACAGGCCGAGCATGCCTAGGGCGAGCAGGATGAAGCCGACGATTCCGAGCGAGTGCGCAAGCACCCACGAGGAGGACGCGAACGCTCGCGCTCCGGCCGCCCCGATCTCGCTCGAGAACGGCCGGATCACCGGATAGAGCAGGAAGCACACGCCCGACGACGCCAAGCACAGGGCGAATACGCCGATGCCCGGCGGTGACCAGGCTGGCGTTTCACGCTGGGCCGCATGAGCGCTCCTGGCTGGGTGGGTGGTGGAACTGGTGGCGATATCGGTGGTGTCGAGCATCTGGCCTCCGGCTTAGCGCTGAACAGCTGCTCCGCGGTCAGGCGACGGTCGGGGATCGCGCGTGCGCATCCCGGCTCGCTAATCGCGGGTGCGCTGCACAGGTCGGACGCCCGCCCGCCCAAGGCACAGGCGCCCGACCGGATCCGCCTCGCGAGCTACCGCCCGCGGGCTCATGTGCAGCTCACGCGACGCGGGCAACGACCAGCCGTCCAATCGCGCGAGCTCACCTGATCGGTGAGTCCGCAACGTTGACGAAGGTGGTCGTGCTCGCATCACGTCTGTTAACGAACCTGTATCTGCTTGGTAGGGAACCAACCTACCAAGTTCGGATAAGCTCTTCATCAACTCCCTGTCCAATGTGTTGGCAGGCTGACTCGGCTTTCGCAGTTCAGAGTCCGGCAGCGGCCCACGCTTCCTGGACGCTCGCGATTTCTCGGGGTGTGGGCGTGGACCCTTGACCTGGGTGAAATTGGCTGGCGATGATCACGCGGCGGAGCTTGGCGAGCATGTCGGCGAACGATGGTGTGGTCTTGGTGAGGTACCAGGGTGAGCGTTGGCGGTGTTCGTTGACGTCGTCGGGATGGTGGCCTGCGAGCGCGTACCAGACGATTGTCAGGGTCATGCAAAGAAATTGGAACGGGACGGTTCGCTGGACGGCTTTCTCGGTACGGTTGCGGGCCTCGCCGACGCCTGCCAGCTCCTTGCCTTCCTCGTAGGCGACCTCAGTCGGCCAACGCTCGGCGTAGCGTTCGATCAGTTGCGCAGCGCTCGCCTGCAGGTCGGTTGAGATCAGCGCCAGCTCGTAGCCGGAGGGCTTGGTGATGTCCTGGATCAGCACCACCTGGACGGGCTGGGAGCCGAACGCCTTGTACCACAGGCATTGGAACGCGTGGGCCATCACTTGCTCGGTCTTGCCGTAGCGGCAGACGGTCGTCTTGACCCATTGGGTGGCTGGGTCGGTCGCGATCTGATCAAGCTTCGGTAGCTGTGGTCCCTTCTCCGGCGGCCGGCCCTGCTTGCGCTGCCCTTTGGGCGGTCGGGGCGGGGCCAGCTGATTCAGAGCAGCGTCTGAGCGCAGTCGGGAGGTGATGGTCACGTTCTCCGGCAGGCCCGCGAACGTGCCCGAGGCGTAGGCGGCGTCGCCGACGCCGTGGATCTTGCGAGCCGGGAACTGCTTGGCGAGCAGGCACAGCATCTCGCTTGCCAGCTGGGGCTTTGAGGGGCGTTCCGGGTCGCTCTTGCCCTTCGGGATCTCCTTGCGGCGCGGGAGCCAGAGGCGCGACAGCACCAACAGACAGACGGTCCGCTTCAGGAACGGCAGCTTGACGTTGATCCCGGCGGTGACCCAGTTGTTGCCCCACGCGACCGATCCCTTGTGGCTGTTAGCGGTCGCGTCGTGATGCCAGAAGCAGCCGAACACCTTGCGCCCCCGTCGCTTGGTCAACGTGTCATCGACCGGCACTACGAGCGGCTCCTGCGGCCCGAGCAGCCGCTCGACGATCAGCTCCGCGACCCTGCACCCAAGCTCATCGACCGACCAGGCCGCCCAACTGAAGAACCGGTGCGCGCGGGCGTGATGCCAGACCCCGGAGAGCCTCGAACCGACCAGCATCCCGCAGACGGTACGCAGCGACGTCTGCGAGATCTGGCCAACAACCATCGCCCTGAACGTCTGAAACGTCGGGCGAGAAAAACATGGCGCGAACAGGAGCAGAAGCTCATCCAGCGAAGATGGGACGCAGAGCATCGGCGGCAACCCCCATGGGCGGCCGCGAACGGGCCTCCCACCCGACGCGGAAATGGTCTTGAACAACCCACCGCTTCGAGGAAGCCGCCGATGCTCCTTCCCCGCACCTCCGCGGCGCGCCCACTCAGCCGCCCAGACCGCTCACAACGACCGCCCCCAACATGGCCCCATCCCGGCCGCGTCCGCATCCCGCTCACAACCTCAAAAGTGCGAAAGCCGAGAGGCTGACCAACCGCGAGAAACGCATGACCCCCCCGAGTAACAAGCCATTCGGTGACACGGTGCGCGCACTCATGCAGGCGCGCGGGATGACCTATCGCGCCCTTGCCCAGGCGACGCGTGAGCAGGACGCCCGTGGGCTCACCCACGCCCACATCAACATGCTCGTCAACGGCCGCGAGAAGCCCTCCCTGCGGGCGATGGAGCTGATCGCCCGGGCGTGCGAGATGGAGCCCGAGCATTTCGCCGAGTACCGCCTCGCCGCGGCCATGCGCGAACTCGATCCCGAGGTCGTCGGCCTCGAGCACGCGCTCGAGAACCTCAACGCCCGGCTCGGCGCCCGTCGAAGAGCCGGCGCCAGAGCACGGCCGCGGCCAGCGCCGCAAGCGCGACCGCGTCCCACCGCGTAGCCAGCGGATCGATCGGGCTCGCGGCAACGCCGAACAGGACGGCCCAGGTCACCCATGCCAGCTGGACGCCGCGCCGGGTGATCTCCGGATAGCGCCACACCGCTTGTGAGAGCCGGCCGCAGAAGTAGCCGAGCTCGTGCGTCTCGCCGAGCAACCGCGCGGCCGCGGACAGCGCGCACAGCGCGCACACGAACGCGAGGTAGCCAAGCGGTCGACAGACCAGCCGGACCACGTACATGCTCGCTCCTTTCCGTCCCCTCAAGCCCGCCGTTGCACCAGCACTGGTGCGGGCGCCCCCCCTGCACGGACGATCGCTCGATCCATCGCCGCAGCAGGATTGCGGACCCCAGGGCCATGTCCGACGACGAGCACGCTCGGATCGAGCGAGCGCAGGCGCCGGGCGGACTCGAGGACCTTCACTTTGTTCCATGTGGCCATCGCAGCCAGCGGAAAACGCGGGTAGAAGTGGCTCGCGACCGCCAGCCGACCGTAGGAGGTGAACGTGTCCCCGGCGACCAGCGCGCCATCGCGAGTGTCCAGGAAGGCGACATGCCCGGGGGTGTGGCCGGGGGTCGGCACGACCTCCAGGCTGCCCACGCGGTCCCCCGCGGCGAGCCGCACGTCCGGCACGGTTCGCAGCCTCGGCCACGCGCCCGGAAGCTTGCCGTCGACCACCCTCTCGCCCGCATGGATGCGCGCATCAAGCTCGGGCATCAGCACCTGCACCGAATCCGACAGCCGGTCCTTGAGCGCATCGAGCGATCCCACGTGGTCGCCATGGCCGTGGGTGAGCGCGATCCGCCGGATCGCTGCACCCTCGCGCTCAGCCGCGGCGATGATCACCTCCGCGCCACCGCCCGTTGTCGTGTCAGCCAGCGTAGATCCGTCGTCCTCGCGAACGAGATAGGCGTTCACGAACCGCAAACGCGTCAGCGCGATCAGGTTCTCAGTTACGGGAGTCGTCTTCATATTGACCTCCTGGTCGGGATGCTGGCGCAGGCCGCCGGCACCGGCTCAGTCCGGCCCAGGGTCTGCTGATCGTGGGGCTGGCGCGCTGAGCGACGAGCTCCAGTTGCGTGACCGCTAATGGCGATCGGGAACCACGGTGCACGCCGACGAGAGGCAGCAAGCGGGGCCCGTTCAAACGCGAGACCGCACGAGCGGAGCGCGGGCTGTGCCCCCGCCAACTCACCATGTCGGCTGCGTCGCGAAGGGGCCCAATCCGACCAACGGGAGGGTCCGACCCGCTCCGGCAGAGAGCACGCCTCGAGATTCGCGGCCCGCACGAGCGCGCTCCGACGCGCGACGGCGATCGTTCGTGCAACTGTCCCCTGCCTCATTGACACCTGAGGCCTGCACCTTCTAAACGTAGCGCGCCGACCATCCACTGCCTGCGGTTGTTGTCAGTGCCATGACATACGGCGAGGTATGCCGGATCAGACGTGAGTGGGACCATGGCTTCGTGGCGACGAGCCGCCCGAATGCGAAATCGAACGAGACGGTCAGCGCAGCCCAGACCGACCCGACGGTGTGCGCTTCGTCGCGCTCCTTGAGCGGCCAGCGCCACTGGAGGATCCAGGAGTAACCGGCGAACGCGGCGATCGCGATCGCCGCGGCGATTTGGTGTGCGGGTTGCGACGGGCACAAAATCCGCAAGTGCTCGGAGCCTCTCAAGGACTTCTACAGCCAGGCGACGCTGTTCTGGAACTCGATGACCGACTGGGAGAAGACGCACGTCACCGAGGCGTTCCAGTTCGAGCAGGGGAAGGTCGAGCGCACCGGGCTCCGCGTGCGCGTCGTGAAGAACCTCGCGCACGTCGACCACCAGCTCGCATCCGACGTCGCCGAAGGGCTGGGCCTGCCCCCGGGCGAGGCCGAGCCGAATCACGGGCGAAGCTCACCAGCGCTATCACAGCCGTGCAGCCGGGGAGCGCGGCCACCCGGAAGGTCGCCGTGCTCGCCGCCGACGGAGTGGACGCTGGGTCGCTGCGGCCGGTGCTCGACCGGCTGCGCGAGCAGGCGCGGTCTGCGACATCCTCGCTCCTCACGCCGGCGAGCTTGAGGGCGGCGTGCACGTCGACCGGCCCGTCCAGACGATGGCGTCCGTGCTCTACGACGCGGTGCTGGTTGCCGGTGGCGGGCAAAGCGTGAGGACGCTCCGGCAGAACGGTGGCGCGATGCGCTACCTCGCGAGGCGTTCAAGCACGCCAAGCCAGTGGCCGCGATCGGCGACGGGGTCGAGCTGCTGCGCGAGGCGCCACTGAACGACGTCGAGCTCTCCGACAACGGCCTGGTCGCCGAGGCCGGGGTCATCACGCTCACCTCGCCCGGGACCGGCGACCTCGAGCAGTTCGCGCTGCGCTTGCCGAGGCGATCAGCGCGCACCGTCACTTCAACCGGAGCCTCGAATCTGTTCCCGCGTGAGCCCTGACGCAGCTCGCTGCTGAGCGCAGCGACATCGCAACACGTTGCGGCGCGGCCCGAGGTCAATTGTCACGCCCACTGAGCTGTCGAGGTCCCGGCCACGCGCCGCCCGAGGTCGACGGGGGCGCCGCCGACGGCGACGACGCCGCCACCGCGCGACAGCTCCGCGAACTCCGACGGGAATTGATCTCGGTGGAACGCAGACGCCTAGCCGACCTTCGCCGGCGCAGTGAGGTCTCAGCAGAGTCAATGCGGCGCATCGAGCACGAACTCGACCTCGAAGATTCCCGCCTGTCCTGACCGAGAGCCCATCCACTCGGTCGCCCGCTTCCGTACCGGGAACTCCGCGGGGGGGCGAGAGTCGCGAGGCGGACCAGTCTACGCAAGCCGGCGCTCCGCACTTGCGTGCCGACCTCGTCGGGAAACGCCAATTGAGCGAGGTAGCGTGCCGGATGTGACGGGCGACGCATCAGGCGCCTGATCGAGGCGCGCATGCTGCGGGCGCTCGCACACCACTCGAACAGCGACGCCGAGTCGGCCGCGACCGACCTGTCCCGCGCTCTCACCGACGGGATGCCGGGCGGCTACCGGCGGCTGTTCCTCGACGAGGGACAGCCGATGCTGGACTTGCTCGGGCAGGTCGCCCGGGCCGGGCCGCACGACGCACAGGCGCACGCCCAGCAGCTTTTGGCTGCCGCGCAGCGAACGCCCGCACGCGCACCCACCGGACGCGCAACCGACGATGAGCTCAGCGGGCGCGAGCGCGACGTGCTGCGCCTGCTGGCGACCGAGCTCAGCGGGCCCGAGATCGCGGGACACCTGTACATCTCGCTGAACACGCTGCGCACCCACACCAAGCACATCTTCCAAAAGCTCGACGTCAACACCCGCCGAGCCGCGGTACGTCGGGCCACGGACCTGGGCGTTCTCTGACCGCTGCGCCGCCGAATCACAACCCTCAATCACATCATCGTGTGATGTGCGCTCACCACATCGATTCCTAAGTTGTCGACATCGCCGGACACCCCGCCCGGCACAGAGACAAAGGAGCCGACGTGAGCACCACCACCACCCACCGCCTCATCGCCATCGCCGGCCCGTGTGCCGCGATCGGCGGCGCGATCTTCGCCGGCGTCCAGATCAACCACCCGCCGGCCGACGTCGCTCACCTCGTCACGACCGAGATGACGATCCGCCAGACCGCGAAGGCTCTGTTTTGCGCCCTCACGCTTGTCGGCTTCGCCGGCATGTTCCTCCGTCATCGCGGCCACCTCGGCCGCCTCGGGCGCGCCGGCTACGCGCTGGTGAGCGTCGGCTTCCTCGCCATGCTCGTCCAGGAATGCCTCATCGGCTACTACCTCCCGACCCTCGCCCACGCGAAGCCCATGTACGTCCAGCACGTCCTCAACGGGGCGATGGCTCACGGCGACAGCAGCGGCATCGGAGCGTGGCAGGGCCTGTTCCTCGCCGGCATCGGTTACTCCGTCGGCGGTGTGCTGTTCGGGATCGCGCTGTTCCGCGCCGGCATCCTGTCCCGCTGGGCCTCCGCCCTGTTCGCCTACGGCACCGTTTCCGCGCTCGCGCTGGCCGCGCTGCCGCTGTCCTTCAGCCGCCCGTTCGCGGTGCCCACCGGCGTCGCGCTGATCGGCCTCGGCGTCTCGCTGTGGCGCGATCAGCACCGCCAAGCCGACACCGTCGCGGCTCCCGCCACCATCCGAGTCGCGCAGGCGGCGACCCGGTAGGCGACCTCCTCCCATCCGTGCCGTTCCCCGGCACCCGGCCTGGCACCACCGTGCGGGCCGGGTGCCGGTCGCGGTTCACGACCTCGCCACCGTCACCGCCCCGCACTCCCACAAATCCTCAACCGCCCAAGCACTCCCATGAACACCGCCCCCAAGACATACGCGATCCGCGTCGACGGCCACCTTGACGACCACTGGTCGGCCTGGCTCGGCGAGCTCGAAATGACCCGCAACCACGACGGCACGACCACCATCACCACTCAGATCGCCGACCAAGCACAGCTCCACGGTCTGTTCGCCGGGCTGCGCGACATCGGCGCCGTCATCACCGAACTCCGCACCACCGACGCGCCCGTCTCAGCCGCGAAACCTCCGCAAACCTCGACCTGTCCTTCTCCATGACTCACGGCCGCAGCGTTCTACACATCCGCGACAGCGGCATCCGCGCGCCCACGACGGACCCAGAAGCTCGCAAAGATCAGGGCGCAGATCTGAGGTCGGCAAGCGACCAATGCCTCCTCTGTGCGAGTAGGAGGTCCAGGCCCCGCGCACGCGGGAGCTCGCTGACCTTGGCGAAAACACCAAGCTGCCGAGGTAGCGTGATCGGGCGTGACCAGCAAGGCGCTAGCCGCAGTTCCCGATCGGGTTCTTGAGCGGCGCCGGGCGGTCGCCCTGGCGCAGCACTACCGCGAGTTCGAGGGCCTCTCGATCCGACAGATCGCTGACCGGCTCGGTCGCTCCCCGGCGACGATCAAGGCGTACTTCTAATGCGCCGCGAGGCGCCCTGTTGTATCCCCGGCGCAGCCGGGACGAACTCGAAGGAAGGTTCGTGGGTCTGATGGCTTACCCGGATCCGAGAGGTGAACGGAACAAGCGCATGCCAGCAAAACGGCGGTCGGCCCAGGTGTCAGGGCCGGGGTGTCGTGGGACCCGCGTGATATGGCGAAAGCTGGATTGCCTGAAGCCGAATCTCCAGAAGACGCAAAGGCCCGTCCGTCGGAAAGGCACCCGAGACCGGCGCCATGCTCTGCGGCGGCATCGTAGAAAGGTCGCTGCAACCTTTGGAGCGTGGAGCGTTGCCCAGTGAGGGCAATTAAGGAGATGAGTCGGACGCCTAAGTCACGCTCGGACGTACGACAGGGACGAACGCGGGATCAACCCTCGGGGCGCGAGTCCCAGGGTGACGGAGTGCCCATAGTAGTCGTGCGATTCACGCCGCACCAAGGAGGACGGGAAAGCCGTCCACAGGGCGAAGGAGCACAGGTGACTGGACATCCGAGAACCGGGAGGTATGCGTAATGCAGAACGCCGAAACGGTATTGAGTGTCTTCCGTGAACAAACACGGAGTAGTCACTGGAGAGCCCGGTGATCAGAAATGGTCACGCCGGGTTCGGGAGGGGGGTCTCGGAAAAGGACCACAAGGCACCTCGCCGAGGCCCTACCTCAGCCGGCCCCTCTGATGATAACAAAAGACCTTCAGATGGCCCCGCGCGCTGACTGCACTTGAGCGGGCCGTCCAGCACCTCCGGTGGGCTTGGGGTCTGATGCTCGACCGTGTCGTGGAACGACGCCGCGCGGCGCAACTCGCCCGCTACTACCGCGACGGGGAGGGTCTGTCGATCGCGGAGATCGCTCGTCGGCTGGGACGCGCAGAAGCGACCGTCAAGGCGTATCTCTAAAGGGTGCGGCTCTCGTGGAGGGTCGTGCCAGGATGGTGAACCACCCTGGAAATTGGGGGGTTTTGGGTTGGGCGGCTGGGGCTGCTGGGAGCCGTGGCTGGTGTTGATCCCGGTGGGTTGGGCGGCTGGGCGTGGCTTTCCCCTGGTTTGAGGGGGTTAGCGGCGCCGAGCGGGGCGGGCAGGAGTCGATAAGGAGGGTGCCGAAGGTCGGCGTTGAGCTATCAACGTCGACCACGAAAGGTGGCCGCAATGACCGTCGACCTTGGCACCCGTTCTGGCGAAGGTTACGCGCCGGCGGATGAACTCCTGCCCGGCGCAGCGCCTGGTGGCGATGATGCAACGGATCTTGAGCGCGATCGCGCTCGCGTGAGCGGCGCGCCGTCCGGCGGGGATGCCTTTGCTCGCTCGCGGGGGCGGTTTGACGCGGTCGTGGGCTCGCTTGAGAGCGTGGAGACCGACGGGCTTGAGCACTCCGAGCTGGAGGATCTACTGCAGAGCGAGGGCCGCGAGCTGTTGCGATCGCTGTTGGAAGACAAGCTCGAGCTGCGCGCGCTCCGCGAGCCGCGTGTGGATCAGGTGGTGGACGCGGCCGGCGTGGAGCGCCGGGCGGTCGAGCGCGATCACAGCCGGCCGCTTGCGAGCGTGTTTGGCGACGTCAGGGTCGGGAGGCTGGCGTACCGGCGGCGGGGGGAGGAGAACCTGTATGTCGCCGATGCGACGCTGAATCTGCCCGAGGAGAAGCACTCGCACGGCGTCAGGCGGCTGGTCGCGCTGGAGGCCCCGAGGGGATCGTTCGAGGATGCCACCGACGCGATCCGCCGCAGCATCGGCGTGCAGATCGGCAAACGCCAGGTCGAAGAGATGGCGCTCCGGGCCGCGGTCGACTTCGAGGCGTTCTATGAGCACCGCGAGCACGACGCCGTCGATCAGGACGATGTGCTGGTGCTCTCGTGCGACGCCAAGGGGGTAGTGATGCGCCCTGAGGCGCTGCGGGAGCAGACCAAGAGGCAGGCCGCCAGCTCCGAGCACAAGCTCAAAACGCGCCTGTCGCGGGGTGAGAAGCGCAATCGCAAGCGGATGGCGGAGGTCGCCGCGGTCTACGAGGTCGCGCCCAAGGTCAGAGCGCCGGCCGACATCCTGCCCGCCACCGATCAGGAGCGCGAGGACGCCCGCGCCGGACCCGAGGCGAAGAACAAGTGGGTGTGCGCGAGCGTGACCGACGACGCAGCCCGGGTGATCGCGCGGATGTTCGACCAAGCCGAGCGCCGCGATGGCGATCATCAGCGCAGCTGGGTCGTGCTCGTCGATGGCAACAACCACCAGATCGACAGGGTCAAGAAGGAGGCCAAGAAGCGCGGTGTGAAGGTCACAATCCTTGTCGATTGTGTTCACGTAATGGAGTACCTGTGGGACGCAGCGTGGTGCTTCTTCGAAGAAGGCGACCCGGCCGCCGAGCGCTGGGTGGCCGAGAAGATGCGCGCGGTTCTCGACGGTCAGGCCAGCACGGTCGCCGCCGCGATCCGCCGCAAGGCCACCAGCCGCCAGCTCGGCGCGGACAAGCGCAAGAACGCCGACAACGCCGCCGACTACCTGCTCAACAAGCGCCCCTACCTCGACTACCCGACCGCGCTCGCGAACGGGTGGCCGATCGCCACGGGCGTGATCGAGGGTGCCTGTCGCCATTTGGTGAAGGACCGGATGGACATCACCGGGGCGCGCTGGGGACTCGAAGGCGCCGAGGCCGTGCTGAAGCTACGCGCCCTGAAGAGCAACAACGACTTCGACAGTTACTGGCGCTTCCACCTCACACAAGAACGCAAACGAGTCCACGAAGCCCGCTACGCCGGCGGGATCATCCCCGGTCTACCCCAGGCAGAATGACGTCCCTCCACGGGAGCCGCACCCTATCTCTAATGCGCCGCGAGGCGCCCTGTTGTATCCCCGGCGCAGCCGGGACGAACTCGAAGGAAGGTTCGTGGGTCTGATGGCTTACCCGGATCCGAGAGGTGAACGGAACAAGCGCATGCCAGCAAAACGGCGGTCGGCCCAGGTGTCAGGGCCGGGGTGTCGTGGGACCCGCGTGATATGGCGAAAGCTGGATTGCCTGAAGCCGAATCTCCAGAAGACGCAAAGGCCCGTCCGTCGGAAAGGCACCCGAGACCGGCGCCATGCTCTGCGGCGGCATCGTAGAAAGGTCGCTGCAACCTTTGGAGCGTGGAGCGTTGCCCAGTGAGGGCAATTAAGGAGATGAGTCGGACGCCTAAGTCACGCTCGGACGTACGACAGGGACGAACGCGGGATCAACCCTCGGGGCGCGAGTCCCAGGGTGACGGAGTGCCCATAGTAGTCGTGCGATTCACGCCGCACCAAGGAGGACGGGAAAGCCGTCCACAGGGCGAAGGAGCACAGGTGACTGGACATCCGAGAACCGGGAGGTATGCGTAATGCAGAACGCCGAAACGGTATTGAGTGTCCTCCGTGAACAAACACGGAGTAGTCACTGGAGAGCCCGGTGATCAGAAATGGTCACGCCGGGTTCGGGAGGGGGGTCTCGGAAAAGGACCACAAGGCACCTCGCCGAGGCCCTACCTCAGCCGATCCGACCGGCGATAAGGCACGCGCGGTGAAGGCGCGCTACCGGGGCATGTGCCGTGGCTGCGGGGCGCCCACCGCGCCACGGAACGGCAAGGGCGACGCTTACGCGTATTGCAAACGCTGTCATCCCGGCGCGATTGCGCCGCAATGGACACGGGAGCGGGTTCGCGAAGCGATGCGCGCATGGCGAGCGCGCTACGGCGCTGCGCCCTCCTCCTATGACTGGTCGCGCACCCACGCATGCCGGCGCGGCGGCGAAGCGCTCAAGCGACTACAGGCCGGAGAATGGCCCGCACCGTCGACCGTCACCGAGCTGTACGGAGCCTGGGCGGCGGCCCGCGCCGACGCCTTCGGCGGCAGCTGAACGCCCGGGGCGTCAATGCCGTTGATATACGGACCCGTGCTTGAGCTTGGCCATCTGTGACGGGCGCCGACGGTCGCCGCATTCGTCCGCGCCAGCAGCGACCCCGGCGTAGGGGCCGCGGTGCCCGCCACGCGAGGGACAGTCAGGTGTGCTTGCAAGCCGCCGCGGAGTGGGGCCCGCCAGCAAGCACATCGACGACTCTCGTTACCTCGGCAAAGCAGGCCCGCGCGCAGATCCCGCCAGACGGCCCCACGGTCGTCGACATCGCGATGCCCGAGTTTGGCGAGGAGCGTGTCCGTTGCGCTTACGGCCGGCAGACCTCTCGCCGAGCGAAAGCGAGGCCGCGGGTCGGTCCCGCGCCGACGGGTTGCGCGTACGCGAAGACACGCGAAGGCAGGGACGTCAGACCGATCAGCGACGGCATCCGAGGCCCGACGGCGCGGCGAGTTGTGCGGCTGGCGAAACGCGGAGCCGGGTGCTCGCCCCATGAACAGGTGCAGGCCGTCACCTGCGGTCCGGCGAGGACCGCAGGTGAAGCACTCCGGGTGGAGGTGCTCGTGCTCCTGCATGATCAGGTTGCGGCTCGCCGCCTCGGCCTCCGCCAGCGTCGGTGGCGGCGGGATCTCGAGCTCGAACCCACTCGCTGTGAGTTCGATCACAACGGTCTCGCCGTCACGAAGCACCGCCCGCTCGCCGTCGGCCTCGATGCTGAGCTCGCGATCGAGCGGCGGAAGCGCCCGCAGGTTCGCCTCCGTCGGCCCGTTGATTCATCCCGCCGCGACACCGGCTGCGTACCCAACGAGCGCGCCGTCCGTGAACCCTGGAAGCGGCGCTCCAAGACGACGCGATCGCTCATCAGATCATCCTCCGCGTTAAGCATCGGGGTTGCTGGGCTGCGACCGCTCGGTCAGACTCCGCTTTGAAGGCCCGCCTTCAGCGCGTCGACGACGGCGGCGAGCTTCTCAGCGGGGCTGAACTGGACGATCTCGGTGCCTGCTTCGGCCTCGGGGGCGTGGCCAGGCGGCATGTAGAACGCGTCGCCGGCCTCGATCACCTCCTCGTGGTCGTCGTAGCGGACGATCATCCGGCCCTTGACCAGGTAGCCCCAGTGCGGGCATGGGCAGTTACCGCCGGGAAGCCCCTTGAGCATGGGGCGCGAGGTCGTGGGTCTGGCGGATGATCACGAAGTTGACGGTGTAGCCGTCGAGGTCCTCGTGGCGGTCCTCGGCGAGCCCGAAGTCGTCGACCTGACTGCGCTGTGTCCTTGGATACCTTCGGCATCGCGCTCCTTTCCTCTGGCTGGACTGACGGCCGAGCCTAGGCACCGCGCCGCGCGCGCCCACATCGGGCGTTCGCCCGATCTTCAGACCGCCGTCGCCGCGATCAGCTCGCCGTCGGGCAGCAGGCCGTGCTGGACGGCGAACAGGCTCGCGGTCGCGCGGCTGGACGCGTCGATCTTCGCGTAGATGTGCTCGATGTGGGTGCCGACGGTCTTGGGCGAGATGACCAGCCGGGCGGCGATCTCCTTGTTCGAGAGGCCGAGCGCGAGCAGCTTCAGTACCTCCACCTCACGCTCGGTAAGCCCGGCCGGGCCCTCGCGCCGGCGCGGCACGCGGTGGCCGGCGGCGCCAGCACCGCGTCCGACCGCGTCGTCGTCGAACCGGCCGGCCTTCACCTCGGCGCGCAGCTTCGCGGCGGCCTCCTCAGCGGCGAGCGGCACGCCGGTACGGGCGGGGCTCGCGCATCGCCTGGTAGGCGTCCGCGGCGCCGAGGATCCGCGCCGACCGGGAGATGGAGGCGCCAGCCAGACCTGCGCGGATAGCCCGATCCGTCGAGCCGCTCACGATGCTGCACGGCGATCGCGCCGAGCGGCGCGAGCGCATCGGAGAAGCGCAGCATCCGCTCGGTCAGGTAGGGGAACATGCGGATCCGCTCCCACTCGCCGGCGCCGAGCGGGCCGCGCTTGTCCCAGATCGCGTTGGAGACGCCCAGACGGCCGAAGTCGTGCACCAGCCCGGCACGACGCAGCGTTGCGCACCTCGGCGGCCGAGCAGCCCGAGCCGGTCGCGGCCGCGCCGCGCCAGCTCGGCTACGGCGCCGACGCGTGGCCGAGCGTATACGGCGACTTCAGATCGATGAAGTTCGCGACCGCGCGCAGCGCCTGGTCGAAGTGCTCGGCCCGACAGCACCACCGCCAGCGCCGGCTCAGCGTCGATCACCGCCTGCCAGTTTCCGACCTCATCCAGTCCGCCGAACACGACGTCCGCGCTCGCCAGCGAGCAGCTCGGACAGCCCGGGTCGAACTGCTTGCCGGCACGGCCGCGGGCCAGCGCGATCGGCGGCCTCGCGTCCCCCCACCCGCTGGGCCACCTCGGCGTACTCGGCGAGCTGCGCGAGCCGCGCGGCGATCGGGATCGTCGCTCGCCCTCCAGGTCGCCCGGCCACCCTCGGCCGTCCCAGCGCTCATACGCGGCGGCCGACCGCGTCGCGCACCGACTGCGCCAGCCCCAGCTGCTCGGCCAGCCCCCTGGCCAGCCCCGAGTGGGTCATGATCATCGCCTCCACCTCGCGATGGCCCGACAGCGCGAACGCGAGCCCGACCCGCAAGCGGTGCAGGGGAGGGTTCCCGGCGCCGATCCGCCGCATGTTCTCGACCACCGCGCGCACGCTGCGCGCGTCGTGCGGGCCGTACTTCGTCGCCTTCAGCGCGATGTCGTCGCCGAACCACTTCGCCTGCTCATACGCGTCCGCGTGGCAGCCGACCGTGACGAGCAACGCCGTGTAGTAGACATCGCCGCGCGCGCTCGCTCATCCAGCCCAGCGCACTCCGCCAGCCGCAGCGCGATCAGCGTCTGGCGCAGTACGTGCTCCATCGGCTGCCCGAACCCGAGATCCACCCCCAGCGACAGCGCCGCCACCAGCTCCGCCAAACGGACGTCCGCGCGATCCGACACCCCGACCATCCCCGCCGAGGCTACTACTCGCAGCCGCACCCAGCCGCCGGGCACCCGGCTCAAGACCGTCCGCGCTCGGCTTCGACCCGATCACAGCCCGCCCCGGGAAGTCGGCACTCCGCGCCAGCGCCAGCGGGTGAGTCCGGCCCATGCGGCGCATCCCCCGATCATCACCAGCAGCCCAACCGGCGCTGTCGTCCACCCTCCACGGCCCGCGTCCGGTCAAGCCGGCGTAGGGTGTTTCACCACAGCAGGGCGCGCGGTCGCGGACTCCGCCGACCGACCCGAGAGACCCGCGAATTTCCGAGAGCAGGTCCGCGCGCGCCCCGCGACCCAGACACGCTCTGCGCGGTCAGCGAGGCGCTCGCGGACCGCGAGCCGACCGCAACGCCCAAGCCGACCGCAGTCCCCTGCAGGCCGCGCATTCCGAAACTGTCGGCGCCGGCTTGAGGATGCCCGTGCGACCGCGAATGCAGGGCTGGCCGATCAGCTTGCCAATGTCACGCGCGTCGCTGCTTCACGCCTATCGCGGCGGTGTCAGTGCCGAAGCCGTCGTGACTGCATTGGTGCTTGCATCTCCCCAAACTTCAGCTAGCGCGCCGAAGATCAGCGGGACCACCTTCGGCGGCGAGCGGCGTGCGCGCTTCTGGCGAGTACCCGGGTCTGTTGCTCGCGGGACGGTCGTGCCCCTGCCTTCGTGTTCGCGCAGGCATGATCGGTCTCAGTCGCACCCCATGGCGCCGCGCTCAAACGCGCAAGAGGGCAGGCGCACCCGGGTCCGCGCACTACCCGGTATCGAGCAGCTGATCGTCGATCGGGATAGGACTGTGAGCCGTGGCCAAGGCTCGCGCAAGCTCAAGGCCTGGCAGCAGCAAGAGCTGTCTATGCCTTCGCGAGCTCGGCGAGTCGTTGTTCGCCGATCAGGGTGTGGATCTGCCATGGGACGATCCACGCTCGGTCGGCGAGTTGATCGCGGACGCGGTGCAGGTGGGGACGTTCGAGGTTGGCGCGGGCGAGCAGCAGCGGGTCGTGGGTGCCGCTCCCGGTGAGGCTTGCGTTGATCACCCAGCCGAATGGTTCGATGCCGGCGCGTCGGAGATCGTCCTGCAGCGCGGCGGCCTCCGAGACGGGAGTCAGCTCTGCGAGCGTGACGACCAGGACCCGCGTGTATGCAGGGTCTTGGAGTCGCATCAGCGGGGTCGTGAAGCGCCCCGCTGGCCTGGCCGCGTCGCGCACGATCTGGCGGTGATAGGAGCCGGTCAGGTCGAGCAGCCGCAGGGTGTGCCCGCTGGGGGCGGTGTCGATGATCACGTATCGCCGGCGGGCTTCGGAGAGCAGGCCGGAGAACGCGCGGAACACGGCGAGCTCCTCGGTGCACGGCGAGCGCAGATCCTCCACCAGCAGCGCTCGCCGTTCCGGGTCAAAACGCTCGGCCGCCCGCAACCGCTCGGCGGTGTAGTTCGCGAGCTCGGCGGCGGGGTCGATTCGACTGACGGTCAGATGGTCGGGCGCGGCATCGGCGAGGACGTCGCTGATCCGTCCTGCCGGATCGGTCGTCGAGAGGTGCACGTCGTGGCCGCGGTGCGCGAGGGCGACGGCGAGGGCGGCGGCGATCGTGGTCTTGCCGACGCCGCCCTTGCCCATCACCAGGACTGCTCCCGGACCGCCGCGCTCGAGCTCGTCGACGAGCGCGTTCAGGTCCGGCAACGCAGGCTGATCGTTGGGCGCGATCGTTGACGGCCGGGCAGGAGTGGTGCGGCCCGATGCCAGGGCGCGGAGCGCTGCGACGCCGGTGAGATCGAGGGCGACCAGCGGAACGCCTGCCATCGGGATCTCGTGAAGGGACGCGGGTATTGACTCGAGCGCTTGGCGCTGGCGCGCGGCGAGCGCCTCGGCGACGCGGTCGCCGCTCAGCGGCTGATCGAACAGGCCGTTGATCACCAGTCGCTGGTTGCGGATGCCTTCGTCGGCCAGCTCGCCGCCGGCGCGGGCGGCCTCGCGCAGCGCGCTTGGGTCAGGGCGGCTGACGAGCACGAGCGTGGTGCGGTGCGGGTCGGCGAGCTGCGCGACCGCGGCCTGATACTGCTCGCGTTGCGCCTCGAGCCCGGATCGGGGCCCCAGGCAGCTCGCGCCCTCCCGGCTGGTCTCGATGTAGTCAGCCCACGCGCTTGGCAGGTCCATCAACCGCAGCGTGTGACCGGTCAGGCGCGGTGTCGAAGATCACGTGGTCATAGCGGCCGGTCAGCTCCGGATGGACGATCAGCTGCGTGAACTGATCAAACGCGGCCACCTCGACCGTGCACTCGCCGGCCAGCTGCTCCTCGATCTCGCCGATCTCCCGTTCGGAGACCACGCCACGGTAGGGGCCGATCACACGCTCGCGATAGGCAGCCGCTGCCGCGTCAGGGTCCAGGTTCATCACCGACACGCCAGGCGCTCCGGGCACCGTCGTGACCGTCGAACCGACCGCGACCCCGAAGACGTCCGCGAGGTTCGACGCCGGGTCGGTGCTGACGACCAGCACACGCCGGCCCGCATCACCCAGCGCAATGGCCGCCGCGCTCGCGACCGTCGTCTTCCCGACCCCGCCCTTGCCCGTGAAGAACAGAAACGGCGTGCTCCACGACACCCAGTCCAGACGGTTCAGCGAGCGCGACGCCATCAGATTGACCGCCCTCCCCGCTCGTCCGTGATCAGCTCCGGGCCATCACGCTACGTCGCGGCCAGCCTGCGGCGGGTGCTCGGCGCCGGCGCGCCGCGTTCCGTCCTGAGCGGTCTGACCGAGCCAGCCGGCCAGGTCGGCCAATGCTTGTGGATGGACGAGGCAGTAGGCGAGCGTGCCCTGATGCCTGGTCTCGATGATGCCCGCGTCGGCGAGCGTCTTGAGGTGATGAGACAGGGTCGACTTAGCGACACCGAACAGCGGCAGCAACTCGCCCGCGCACGGCTCGCCGGGATGCTGCGCAAGCACCTCGACGAGCCGGATGCGGATCGGTTCGCCCAGCGCCTTCGCGTACCGTGCGAGGCGGACCGTGCCCGCAAGGTCAGCCGGCTGGGGCGCTGGGCCGAGGAGTGGCGGTGCACCGGGCACGCTCTTAGGCTTCGAGGTTGAGACCGTGTTCATGGCGCTCACATCCGCTCCACCATTACCGGCCGTCCGCACGCAGGCGCACCAGCCAATGCCAACGCCACACGACGGGCCACCAGAGAGACAGAACCAATCGTCACGTGAACCGATGACCGACCGAGCTGCTGTCGGCCGCGGGCGTCCGTCGACCGAGGCGCCGACGCCAACGTGATCCGGGCTTTCCCTAACCGCTAACACGAGCAAGCCCGAAAGAATCGGTGGCGTGCATCGTTTGGATCTCATCTCTGTTGAGACGAGAGCCTTCGGGTCAGGCGGCGATTGCATGGCCTGGCGTTCGCGCGCGGTCACGGGGCGGGCAGCTGGGTGGAGGCTTCAGCAGCGCTCCGGTGAATGCGCCGGCGACTGTCCGAACGAGAACGACGACCCAGAAGCCGATCAGCAGCACCCACAGCGCGAAGCCGAATCCCGTGAGGTAGTCGGCGTTGTAGGCGTCACCGAGAACGAATGTGGCGACGGTGTAGGCGCCGAGCGGGAATGTGAACGCCCACCAGCTCATCGCGAACGGGAATGGTGCGCGTAGGTAGCGGAGCGTGAGCACGATCGCGGTCGAGAGCCACCACAGCCCAAATCCCCAGATGGCGACGGCAGCGAGGCAGCAGCAGCGTCCGCGCCTCTGGTGCGTATGCGCCGAACAGCGGCGTTGCCGTGGTCGCCAGCCGCGCGAGCGCGAGGCTCCCGACGCCGATCGGCCCGAGGCCGATCCACAGCGTTGGGGCGAGGTGCGCTTCGGGAAGCCCGTTCTGGATCAGTCGGCCGATCAGCAGCGCGCCGAGCATGATGAACAGCATGATCCCGATCCCGAAGAACGCGAATGCGACAACGCAGACGAACTCGGACATGCCGTGCGATCCCCACGAGGAGATCAGCGGCGCGGCAGCGGCGGGAACGACGATGTCGGCAACCGGAGGGATGAACCATCCCGCCGTTGATGTGCTCGAGCGAGGCTGAACCGGTCAGCCACCGCGATGGCACGAGTACGCCGAAGAAGAACGCCAGCAGTGTCCCGACGATCCACAGTCCCTTGGCAATGCTCAACGCAGTATCGGCGTTCATGTGCGTCGATCCGATCGCGGCGAAGTCCACGGCCAAGACCAACAGCGCGATCGGCATCGTTGAGTAGAACGGGCCGCGTGTGGGATGCGCGGTGTCGGCCCACGCCTCCCTCGGATAGCGGATCCAGCGGATCGTCCACGGCACAATCAGAGCCACGAAAAACACCGCGCTCAGCACCCACAGGACGACGGCAAATCCCTCAAGTCCGGGAAGAACCTTATCGGCGTGATGCGTTGCGACAGCGATGATGCCCGTACCCATCACCGACGCGAACCACGCCGGATGGAAACACCGGATGGCATCCGATCTGTGTTCGATTTGCGCCCACATGGTCAACCTTCCTTCGTAGCGATACCCCCAAGGGGTATTGTCGCGCCGGGCTGCCCGATGAACATCGGGGCAAGCCCCGAAACTTCCAACGCGGAAACTACGTATCGATGGTCATCGATGTAATCGCCACGACTCGGCGCGCTGTTCACAGCGCAGCCTGAGACCTTCACTCAGAGCGGCCGGCGCGAACGCACGCCGATGCGCCTGCTCGCGTGGAGCATCGTCTGAACCGTCCGGACCGGTCTCGGTCATCTCGGGTGGGACGGGCGCCGGACGCCCGGGATCGCTGTGCCGGTTGCGCGCGCGCGTGCTGCTCGGAGCGGACCGAGGCTGGCGCCGGTCGGTGGTCAGCTCAGCCATGCGCTGAGCTCCTGTGCGGCGTCGGTGCGGATGGCGTAGTAGGCCCACTTGTGCCGACGCTCGACGCGTACGAGGCCCGCGTCGATCAGCTTCTTCATGTGGTAGGCGAAACGCGACTGGTGCACGCCGAACACGGCGATCAGCGCGCACTGGCAGATGTCCTGCTCGCTGCGGCGCAGCACGTCAACGATCTGCACGCGCAATGGCTCGCCGAGCGCCTTCGCCACCGCTGCGATCCGCTCGGCATCGAGCGTCGGATCGATGCCGGCGGAGGGAGCACAGCACGCGGCGACGGGGCTTGCGGGAATGTTGGGGAGCGGAGAGGCCATAGCAATGACGGTGTTGGATAGACGGCTAGGCCGCCCCCGGTTGGTCAGGCGCGAGGGTCCGGCGCAGGGCGCGCTCGGAGAGCCGTCCGTGCGCGATCATCTGATCGGACTCGTTCAACAGCGCCGGCAGCAGCTCCGGCGCGCCATCGACCAGGTGCTCGGTCCCGGGCGCTCCGGTGGTGAGCTCGCGCCAGACCAGCAGCTTCTCCGCGGCGAGCGTGTCGAGCACCTGGCGGGCGTGATCGCTCAGCGGGCAATCCGGCACGGCAAGGAGCGTGAGCTCTCTCATGCGGCGACCAGCGCTCGTAGTCCCTGATCGCCGGCGGGCGTGTACGGCTGCCACGCGACGAGCGCCAGTCGCTCGGCGAGCCCCGCGGCCTCGGCGAGGTAGGGGTGCTCGTCACGCGCGCGGGCGGCGAGCGTGGGGTGCGTCGCGCCGGCGGCGGCGAGGCTCTGGTTGACGATCCACGCGTATGGGGAGATTCCGGCGCGTTCGAGGTCCTCGCTGAGCCGCGCTGCCTCGTGGACCGGGGTTGCCTCCGGAAGCGTCACGATCAGCACCCGCGTGTAGTCGGGATCCCGGAGGCGCGGCAGCAAGTGCGCGACCGCGTCGGGCACCTCCGAGAGGCCGCGGGCGATGTCGCGATGGTAGGACTGGGTCGCGTCGAGCAGCAACAGGCTGTGGCCGGTGGGGGCCGTGTCGAGTACCACGAAGCCGTCTTCGCCCGTCGGCGACGATGTCGGCGAACGCGCGGAACACGGCGATCTCCTCGGTGCACGGCGAGCGCAGGTCTTCCTCCAAGAGCGCGCGGCCCTGCTCGTCGAGATCGGCGCCGGCGGCCGCCATTACCTGCTCGGAGTAGACGCGGGTCTGCTCGGCAGGATCGATCCGCGACACCGACAGCCCCGCGATCCCCTCGCCGACGGCGTCGTGGACGTGCGCGGCGGGATCGGTCGTGGACAAGTGGACGTGATGCCCGCGACGCGCGAGCTCTGAGGCGATCGCAGCGGCCAGCGTCGTCTTACCGACGCCACCCTTGCCCATCGTCATGATCACCCCACGGCCGCCGGACTCGAGCTCATCGATCAGCTGCGAGAGTGGCTCACCGGGCAGCTCGGCGTCGGGAGGCTGCTCGTGCGGGCGGACAAAGCCGTTGCGGTGAAGCACACGTGCGAGCGCGTCGACGCCGATCGGCGCGAAGTCGAGCAGCGGGACCTTCACCCGGGGGAGGCTTGCGAGCCCGGCCGGGATCGCCGCCAGCGCCTCACGGTGGCGCTCGCTCAGCGCTCGGGCGGTGCGATCGGTGCTGCCGTTGGCCTCAAAGACGCCGTTGAGCGCGAGCACCTGGCGGCGCATCCCCGCGCCGGCGAGCTCGCCGCGCGTGCGCTCGGCCTCCGCCAGCGCCGTCTGCTCGGGGCGGCTGACCAGCACCAGCGTCGTCATCTCCGGGTCCCCGAGCGCGCGCACGCTCGCGGCGTACAGCTCGCGCTGCTCCTGCAACCCGGCCAGCGGACCCAGGCACGACACCCCGGTCGTGTTGGTATCGATAAACCCCGTCCATGCCGCGGGCAGCGACAGCAGCCGCAACGTATGCCCGGTCGGCGCGGTGTCGAAGATCACATGGTCATAGCCCGCCGTGCCCGCAGGATCGCCGAGCAGCCCCACGAACGCGTCAAACGCGGCGATCTCCACCGTGCACGCGCCGGACAGCGTTTCCTCCATGCTGGACAGGGCGCTGTCCGGGAGCAGCCCGCGGTACGGGCCGACCATCCGCTCGCGATAGTCGCGCGCCGCCGCCTCGGGATCGATGTTCGCCGCGTCAAGCCCGACGATCCCCGCCACCGGACGGGGCTGCTCGGCGAGCTCCGTGCCGAGCACCTCGTCGAGATTCGAAGCCGGATCGGTGGAGACGAGCAGCACCCGCCGCCCGGCGCCGACCAGCGCAACCGCCGTCGAGCACGCGAGCGTGGTCTTGCCCATCCCGCCCTTGCCGGTGAAGAACAGAACGCGGGTGGGGTCCTCAAGCAGTGTCGATAGGTCGCTCATCAGCAGCCCCCTGCGCCGCCGCAGCAGCCTCCAAAGCCGGACACCGGCGGCGCCATCGTCAGTCGCACCCGGGTCTTGGGGATCGGCAGGCCGGTCCATCCGGCCAGCTCTGAGCGGTACGGGTAGCGCCCGCTCGAGACCGGCTCACCGTCGACGAGGATCAGCGGCAGCGCCTCGTTGCCCTGCTCGGTCAGTGCCTGGCGTGCCTGCTCGCTGGCAATGAACGCTTGCGGCTCGTGGGCGAGGTTGTGGCGGGTCACCTCGACGCCCTTGGCGGCGAGCCACTCCAGGTCGCCGGCGAACCGGCTCAGCGCCGGCGGCACGCTCGGGCCGCACACGCCGGTCGAGCAGCACATCGGGGGGTCAAACACTTCGATTTTCATGGTCAGTCCTTCGGGTTGTGAGCTGAAGACGGAAACGCGGCCGCGGCGGCTCGCGCGGCTGGTCAAGACCGTGCTATTACGCGGCTCCGGTTGCGCGGCGAAGCCGATCGGCGCGGTCGTGAGCTGCATCGGCGGGCACGGCACGTCGGGTGGCGGGGCCGGATCGTCGAACCCTGCGGGGGCGAGATCGTTGGGCGCGTCGGGGTGAAACAGCGCCGCGAGGTACTGCGCCTGCCCGCGCCCGGGCCCGAGCTCGTACTGGCCGCCGCCATACGCGCCGATCCCGTGCGCGGCGCAATAGTCATAGGTGTCAAACAGCGCCCGCAGCGTCCCGAACCGCGACGGCTTGATGTTCACCGTCCGCGGCGCCCACGGCTGCGCGGCGATGTCCGCGGCGCTGTGGATCGGCGCATCCCACGTCACCCGCTCGCGATGGCCATCCAGCGCCATCCGCGCAACGGGGTGCGAGAGGTCGGGATCCTCCAGCCACACCTCAGGCAACGCCCGCACGACGCGGCGATACAGCTCCGGGTCGGTGCGGACCGCCGACAGCGCGCCCTGATAGACGCCCTTGAAGTCGATCGCCTCCACACACCCGCTCGCGGCCAGGCACTCGCAGCAGCTCATCCCCCCACTCGGAGGTCGCATCGAGCTTGAAGCGCACCTGCGAGCAGGCCGCCCGCCGGCTCAACAGCGACGCGCAGCTCGGCGCCGGTCCGAGGTTCAGCGAGACGACGAACCGCACCGGCGCGCGGTATGCGTCCGAGCACCGCGTGCAGCGGCAGGCCGGCCTGGCGCAGCGCCAGATCCAGCGCCGCGCTCTCAAGCGCCCAGCGACGATACGTCCGCGAGACCTCCTGCGCCGGCCGACCGCCTGGGAATGTGTCGAGCTGATCGAGGTGCCGGGAGAAGCTCTCGATCGTCCAGGCGCCCGCGAGCGGCAGCACCGGACCCTGCACGGTGAGCCTGACGATGCTCGGCCGCCTCGTAGGTCACATCCTCGCCGACGCCGTCGTGTCCAGCGCCGGCCAGCGCAGAACACCGTCGTGAACCGGCGAAACCCGCTCGACACCCGGCGAGAGAGGACCTCCAGCGCGTAGCCGTCGATCACCACCGGCAGCTCAGCGAGCCGTGCGTAGGTGCCATCGGTGGTGGTCGTGCTCACGAGCTGAGCCTCCGCGGACGCCGCGCCCTCCAGCCAACTCGAGAGGTCGACGAGCGCTTGCGGGCGGACGAGGTAATACGCGAACAGCCCCTGGCGCCTGGTCTCGAGGATGCCGGCGTCAGCGAGCGTCTTGAGGTGATGCGAGAGCGTCGACTGCGCGACATCGAACAACGGCAGCAGCTCACACGCGCACAACTCGCCCGGGTGCTCGGCGAGCACGTCGACCAGCTGCACGCGGATCGGATCCGCCAGCGCCTTCGCGTAAGCGGCCAGCCGCGTCGCACGCTCGACATCGACCGACGGGCGCGCCGGACTCACAACCGGAGGCGCCCCGGCGGCGCGCTTGCGCTTCGGGACGAGGATCGTGTCCATCGCACTCATCGGACTTCCGCCGCGAGCAGCTCGCGAACCTGATCGACCGACGGCACGCTCCCCGACATCACCACCCGCCCATCGAGCGCCAGCGCCGGCGTGCTCATCACCCCCAGGCGCGCCATCTCGAGATAGTCGTGGCACTTCTCAACCGGCGTGTCCCAGCCGAGCTGCTCAACCGCAGCCAGGGTGGTCTGATGAAGCGCATGACAGCGCCTGCAGCCGGGACCGAGAACTTGAATGGTCATGGGACAGCGTCCCTCCTACTCATCGGAAGAGGTCAAACAAGACCCGGTAAAGCTGATCGCAACCGCGCCGACGCGGCTGGAAGTCACCTCACGTCAACAGGTGCACCTGCCGAGGCCGATGCTTATATTGCGATTTGTCGATTGAATCGAAACTAATCGAAGGATCGGCTATCCACGGCCGTCCGTCAACCGTAGCCCCGCGCGGCCCCAATCCGGGTTTCTCCGCAAACCCCAAATTCATCCCGGGACCGGGCATCGGCGGGCGGAAGCTCGCGTGCGGTCCGGGTCACGCGAGCAACGCGACTCAGAGCTCAAGGAGCGCGTGGAAGCCCGGACCGTGACTGCTTCGAAGCGCATGCCGGCTCCACTCCTGGGCGCCGATCTGGATGGCGTCCCACGGCGAGCCGAGCGGCGGGGTGTAGGAGAGATCGAGCTCCGAGAGCTGGCTCGACCGTGAGCTCGTTGAAGATGGCGGTCGCGGGGATGTCGATGCGCTTGGCGATCTCCGCGTTGCGGTGGCCGACGAGCTGGACGCCGAGCAGCCGGCCGGTGCGCCGGTCGCCGGTGTAGCGCATCGTGATCGGGTGGCTGCCCGGGTAGTAGGCCTTGTGATCGTCAGCCGTCGAGCCGACCGTGACGGGGTCGAACCCGGCGGTGGTGGCTTCGTGGTCGCGAAGGCCGGTGCGCGCGGCGACGAGGTCGAACACCTTGACGACCTGTGTGCCGAGGCTGCCGGCGAACTCGCGGCCGGCCGCCGAGCGCGTTCTCGCCGGCGATCCGGCCTTGCTTGTGCGCGGTCGTTCCGAGCGGCAGGTAGCCGGCGCCGAGCAGCCGGTGGTGGGTGATGACACAGTCGCCCGCCGCGAACACGTCGGGCAGGTTGGTGCGCATCTGCCGGTCGACCACGATCGCCCCCTTGACGCCGAGCTCCGCTCCGGCAGACGGCGGCGAGCTGCGTGTCCGGGTCGCACGCCGACGACGACGAGCACGACGTCTGCCGGGAAGCGGAGCGGCGCGCCCTCGGGGCCGCGTGCGCGAACCTCGAGCCGGGCGCGCGAGCCGTCCGGCGCCGTGGCGATCTCCTCGACGCGCGTGTTGCATGAGACGCTGACGTCGTGGCGTTCGAGCTCTGCGCGGACGAGCGCGCCGAGCTCGGGGTCGACGGTCGGCAGCACCTCGGGCAGCTGCTCGAGCTGCGTGACCGACAGCCCGCGCATGATCAGCGCTTCGGCCATCTCGAGTCCGATGTAGCCGGCGCCGACGATTACCGCACGCTCGACGTGGCGCTGCTCGAGGCTGCGCATCAGCGCGAAGGTGTCGCCCATCGAGTGCAGCAGATGCACGCCGTCGCCGGCGCCGAGGCGATCGAGCCCGCGATCGGCGGGCGGACCGGCACCGCGCCCGGTTCCCACGATCAGCGCGTCGTAGTCGATCCATTCCTCAACGACCGTCTGTTGTCGGCGACCAGCACGCTGGTGGGCGCTCGGGTCGATGCGCTGCGCGCGCGTGTCGAGCCTCAGCGTCATGCCGGTCGCCTCGAGGTCCGCGACGGTTCGGTGCGCGAGGTTTCGCCAGTGCCCGACTTCGCCCGAGACGTAGTAGGGGATGCCGCAGATCGAGAAGTTGGGGTAGGCGTCGGCGAGCACGACCGTCACCTCCGCGCTCGGGTCGAGCTCCCGCGCGCGCGAGCGCGGCGCTGATGCCTGCGTCGCTCCCGCCGATCGCGACCAGGCGCATCACCACGCGGCCTACGCCTCCGCGCTGGCCGGGACAGCCGCCCGCGCCGTCGGCGCGCGAGCTTCGATCCGTGGGGCAGCACGACCTCCGCCGCCTCGTCCGGTGTGACGTCGGGATAGAGCACCCGGAGCACGGCGATCGCGACCGCGCCGCCGACCAGCTGCGCGACCACGAATCCCGGGACCGAGGCCGGGGCGATGCCGGCGAACGTGTCAGAGAACATCCGCCCGACGCTGATCGCGGGATTCGCGAAGCTCGTCGAGCTCGTGAACCAGTAGGCCGCGCCGATGTACGCGCCGACCGCCGCCGGCGCCATGTTCCCGCGCCTCGTCCGCGCCAGCGAGAAGATCACCAGCAACAGCCCGAGCGTCGCGATCACCTCGGCGAACAGGTGCGCGGGAGTGGCACGGTGCTTGGTCGAGATGCTGATCGCCGCCAGCGCGAACATCGCATTGGCGGTGATCGCGCCGAGGATGCAGCCGCCGACCTGGGCAGGCACGTACGCGAGCGCATCGCGCCAGCGCAGGCCCGCCGAAGCTGGCGTCGACGAGCGAGACGACCGGATTGAAATGCCCGCCCGAGACCGGGCCGAACATCAGGATGATCGCGAACAGCCCCGCTGCGGTCGCCGCGGAGTTCTCAAACAGCTGCAGGCCGACATCGCCGGCGGAGAGGTTCTGCGCGGCGATCCCCGACCCGATCACGAGCGCCGCGAGAAACGCCGAACCCAGGAACTCCGCAAACAGCCGCCGTCCCATAGCCCGGTTCATCAGTTAGAGCATCTCGCAGTGCTCGTGGCGCAGGCACTCACGGGTGCGCTTGTGCGCGAGCGTGAGGATGTGGCTGCGGACCGGAACGTCGTCGTAGTCGTCGAGGATCCGGTCGGCGCAACCGCGGATCACCTCCGCCGAGCGCGTGTCGCCGAACTCCTCGATCAGCGCCGGCAGCAGCTTCGCGAGCCGCCAGCGATGCGAGGTCGCGTCGAGGCGGATCTCGTGGATCTTGTGATCGACCAGGTCCTTTACGCGCTCGTCGATCATGTCGCGGATCTCCCGACCTCGTCGATCGAACGCACCGGCCGGGTCAGGGATGTCCCAATCATCGACACGCGTCGGGACGTATGGGCAAACGTCGCCGCAGCCCATCGTCACCGCCCAGTCGGCGTGCAGCTGCATCTCGACCGTCAGCCGCTTGGGCTTGTTCGGCGAGAGATCGACCCCGACCTCGCGCATCACCTCGACCACCTCGGGCCAGACCTGCCGAGCCGGATCAGACCCCGCGGACTCTGCCCGGCAGTCGCTCGGGCACGATCGCTCGAACAATGCCTGGGCCATCTGCGAGCGCCCCGCGTTGTGAGTGCACACGAACAGCACGTACTTCATCTTCTCTCCCCTCTCGTCTCTCTCGTGTTACGCGGCTGCGACCAGCTTCGTCGCGTACTCCTCGGGCAGGCCCGCAGCGGCGACCTCGCGCGCGACCGCCTCCGCGTCGTAGGGAACGCGCTCGATCGACGCCCGCACCTCGACCTGTCTCGTCGAGCTCGAGGATCGCGAACGCGCCGCGCGGATCCCCGTCCTTGGGCTTGCCGACCGACCCGCAGTTGACGAACAGCACGCCCGCCGTACTCGTGGATCCACGGCTTGTGGGTGTGCCCGAACACGAGCACGTCGTCGGTCTCGGCGGCCGCGAGCCGCTCATACAGACTCGCGGGCTTGTCCTCGAACAGGTACTCGTTGACCTTCCGCGGCGAGCCGTGCACCAGGTGGACCTTGTGACCGCCCAGCTCGAAACGCAGATCGAACGGCAGCGCGCGCATGAAGTCCTTCGAGCGCTGGTCGGTGTGCGCGAGCGTCCAGCGCCACCGACTGCTGGCCGAGCTCGCGGTCATGCGGGGTGACGTACGCGCAGCCGCAGTCGTCGAGCTCGCGGCCGATCGCGTAGTCGTAGTTGCCGTAGATCGTCGGGATCCCGCGCTCCTCGATCAGCCGGCACACCTCGTTCGGGATGCGGGCCGTAGCCAACGAGATCCCCGCCGCAATACACGGCGTCGACCCCGATCGCGCCGATCGCCTGCAGACTCGCCTCGAGCGCCGGCAGGTTGCCGTGGATGTCGGTGATGACCGCGACGCGATTCAACGCTGGCCCCCTATGGGTCGGTGGATGTCGATCAGATTCCCGGCGGGAACGAGCGTCTCGAGCAGCTCCCACACGCGGTGATAGAGCTCGTAGCGAATCCGCCGCACGACCTCGATCGGCTCGCCGGCGGGATCGGCGACCGGCCAGTCCTGATATCGCTTGCCCGGATACACCGCGCACGCGTCCCCGCACCCTAAGGTGACGACGACATCGGCGGCGCGCACGACCTCGTCCGTCAGCGGCTTCGGGAACTCGCACGCCACATCGACGCCGAGCTCGCCTCATCGCCTGCACGACGACCGGATCGATCTGCTCATCCGGGTGCGAGCCAGCCGAGCGAACGGCGACCCAGCCGTTTGAGAGAGGGTGCGCGAACGCGGCGGCCATCTGGCTTCGCCCGGCGTTGCGCTCGCACACGAACAGCACCTCCCGCAGCGGCTTCTCGACCCGCCCGTCCGCCTGCGCGACCGCCCACAGCCGCTCGCGGGCGAACCGCTCGATGATCACCGGCAGGAAATTCGGGCCGACCGTCGGCCGATCGCCGATCCGCTCAAAGGACTCCACGACGCAACGGGCGACCGTCTCGCGCGAGAACACGCCGCGGAACTCCTCCGAGAGCTCCCGCGTCGTCGCGTCCAGGCATTGACGCATCAACGGGCTCATCTGAACATGCATGACTGACCTCCCGAGCAACGCGCCGCCAGTCTATCTATTGACAATCATGAGTTCAATCGATATACAGTACATAGATGGCTGTCGATCTGGAACTGACCCCCAAGACCAAGCGCCCCGCCGGCGAGCGCTGCTGCGAGCCGGTCGTCTATCCCGACGTCGAGCGCGACCACGCTGCCCGGATGGCCGCGATCGCCAAGGCGCTCGGCGACCCCGTCCGCCTGCAGCTGGTCGACGTGCTGCGCAAGCACGCCGGCAAGGTGTGCGTGTGCGAGCTGGTGCCGCTGTTCGACCTCTCCCAGCCCACCGTGTCCCATCACCTCAAGGTGCTGCGCCAGGCCGGAATCGTCGGCTCCGAGCGCGAGGGGCTGTGGGCCTATTACTACGTGATCCCCGACGCGCTGAAGGAGCTGTCCGCATGGCTGAGCTGACCGACATCCGCGAGACCGTCCGCGAGAAGTACGCCGCGGCCGCCAAGGCCGCGAGCGAATCGACCGGATCGGGCTGTTGCGGCTCCGAGGTCCTGAGCTGCAGCCCGGCCGACGCCGAAGGCGTATTCGGAGCAACCCTGTACGACGCCGATACAGCCGAGGAACTCCCCATGCAGCGCAGTCAACGCGTCACTGGGCTGCGGCGTCCCGACCGCCGTCGCAGAACTGCGGGAGGGCGAGACCGTCCTGGACCTCGGCTCGGGCGCCGGCGCCGACGTGCTGATCTCAGCGCGCAGGGTCGGACCAACCGGGAAGGCGATCGGCCTCGACATGACCGACGAGATGCTCGAACTCGCCCGCGCCAACGCCGCCGAGGCCGGCGTCGAGAACGTCGAGTTCCTCAAGGGCTACCTCGAGGACATGCCGCTCAAGGACGCGACCGTGGACGTCGTCATCTCCAACTGCGTGATCAACCTCTCCGGCGACAAGCCGCAAGTGATCCGCGAGGCCGCCCGCGTCCTGCGACCCGGCGGACGGTTCGCGGTCTCCGACGTGATCGCCGACCCCGACATGGACGCAGCAGACACGCGAGCGGACATGGCCGCCTGGACCGGCTGCGTCGCCGGCGCGCTCACCGAGACCGAGTTCCGGCGGCGCTCTGCAAAGCGGCGGATTCGATGAGATCGAGATCCGCGAGACCCACCGCGTCCACGAGCACGCCGCCGCCGCCATCATCCGCGCACGCAAACCACCGGCGCGATAAGCACTTCATCGGATCGCCGCCCGCAAGCGCCGAAACCCGCTGCCTGCAACACCCCGGCAAAGCTCGCCACCTGCCGCAAGCCGGACCAGAAGACGAGTGCTGCGCTCGGTCAACGGGCGACGCTCGACGCTCCCACGGACAGCGGCAACCTCTCAATCGACTAACACGCCCCGGGTGGAACCTATCCCGCGGCAACGTCGCGAGCCGAGACGTTCCACGTTGACGGCAAAAGAGGGACGGCGCAGTCGCGGCACGTCGCGCTGCTCCACGCCACAGCGCGACCGGCCCGAAGTGCTAGCCACGACGCAGTTCGGCTGCTCGCCACATGTAGTCGCGGACGTCGGCACCTTGTCGGGGCGGGAACGAGACTGCCGATGTCAGAAGGAAGCGGCCACCACTCCCGCTGACCGATTAGGCGTTGACGCAGCAGCGGTTCCTCGTGCTGGAAAGCGTGGGATTCGTCGCGAGACACCTGCTCTCTGTCCGTCACGAGCATCACGAGCTTGACCGGCGCGGACCAGCTATGCGCGGAAAGGACACACGAGCCTCGAAGTTCGTTGCGGCCGAGCTCGATGAGCCGGTGCTTGCTGATCGCCGGAAGGTTGCAAGCAGGAAAGCAGCATCGACGCCGCCAGCGCGCTAACTGCCGGAATCGGACAGAGGGAGCCACGCGAACGCCGTAGGCCCGGGCGAACACGAAAGCAGGTCTGGCACCGTCGACGACGTCCGTCTCGCATCTCGCCACTGGCGCGACTGGCCGCGTCCTCGGTGGCCCGGCGGCGTGACCGGCCGACGTGAGCGCCCGCTTTGCCGCGGTTGCGGGAGCCGCGGATGTGCTTGCTGGGAGCCCGGTCCGCGCTGACTTGCAAGCGCACGTAACTGTCACTCGCGCGGCGAAGCAGCCACCCGCAGCGACTCCAACGTCGCTGCGGGAAGGGACGAATTTCACAACACCGGCGATCGCCGGTGTCGCTTCGTTGCTTCTTGCGGTCGGGGAAGTTGTGCCCGACGACGACGGCGGACTCGGCGACGGTCGGCAGAGTGTGCGAGTCGTGCGACCGGAGGATGTGTTGACGGAAGCGCGAGAAGTCGGCTGCTGGCGGCTTCCTTATGGATGCTGGCCCCGGAACCTGATGTCGATTCGGCGAGGGTCCCAGAGGCGACTGGGTCGCCCATCCGCCGTCATCGCCGGCGCGACCGTAACCGACTCGATCGGTGTGTGATCAGCCGTCGCCAAGCCGCTAAGCGCTTTGCGGGGTCGCGCAGCTTGTCGATCTCGTCAGGGCCGATGACATCGCTCTCGCCCTCATCGCCGAGTCGGGCCCGGGCGCTGTGGGCGTCGTCGAGCGTCTTGGTCAGCTTCTCCAGGGTCTGCTGGCTAGCGGGCCGGCCCAACAATCCAAGCTCGCCGAGTTGGCGGATCGTGTCATCGAGATCTGCGTTGGCGCGTTCGATCGCCTCGTCCGCCTCGCGGATCTGCTGCTTGCGCGACGCCCGTCCGTGCGCGTCGGCCACAGCCGAGTACGCCCGGAGCGCGTCCAGCACGATCTCCTCGACGCGGTCGGCCTTGACCGCCGCTCGTCCCCGGCACGGGTTCGCGCTCGTGTCACCGCAGCGGTAGTTGCCGCTGTAGCTGTTGATCACCATCCGCGACCCGCACGTCCCGCAGCGCAACACACCGAGACGCGCCAACAGCCGCTCGGACTTGGCTTGGCGCCCGCGCATGACCGTCCGCCGCTGCACGCGCTCGAATAGGCCGCGATCGGTGATGATCGGCTCATGAGCGCTCGGGTTGTGCAGCTCGCCGAAATGGATCTCGCCGAGGTACATCCGCGAGCGCAACATCGATGCCACACCTGCGACCGACCGCTCGATCCCGCGCTCGAGCAGGAACGCCTGCAGCTCGACGATCGTGGCGCCCCGGTCGCGGCGCTGGAATACCTCGCGCACGGCTGGCGCCAGCTCAGGCACGACCACCAGCACACCGTCCTCGCCGCGCATGTATCCGGGCACGATCCGCGAGTTCGGCAGCACCCCGCGCGCCACCGCGCGCGCCTGCGCGGCCGTCACCTTCTCGCCCGTCACCTCGGCGAAGTACTGGAACACCGCACCCATCATGTTCGTCGACAGGCGAGTGGCGGCGGTCCCGTTCGTCAGCTTGCCGTGGTCCAGCGCGAAGATCTCGCCACCAGCCCTCTCGACCCGCTCGATCACCTCCAGCTGCACCTTCAGCGACCGCACCAGCCGGTCGAAATAGGCGACGACGATGTGGTCAGCCTGACGGGCCTCGATCATCTCGACGGCCCTGAGCAGGCCGGGGCGCTTGACGAGCGGGCGCTTGCCCGAGACGTCGATCTCGGGGAAGTGCGCGACGAACCGCTCGCGGCGCTTGCGCGCCCACCGCTTGGCGCTGTCGAGCTGCACTTCGGGAGAGTGGAAGTGCTCCTCTGCGCGGTCGCCCTGAGCGCTGACACGGACGACGGCGACGGCACGGGGCTTGCTGGTCACAGCGGGCTCCTCTCGGTACCTCGGGCACGCTACGCCCTTTAGATGCATCAGACCCGACCGGAGAGAAGGCGCGCGCGGTCAAGGCCCGGTACGTCGGCGTGTGCCGCGGCTGCGGCGCCTACACCCAGCCGCGCAACGGCAAGGGCGACGCGTACGCGTACTGCAAGTCCTGCCATCCCGGCGCAATCGAGCGCCGCTGGACCCGGGAGCTCGTGGTCGAGGCGATGCTCGACTGGCGTCGAGCGGTACGGCCGGTTGCCGTCGTCGTACGACTGGTCGCGCACACACGCGCGAGCCAGAGGAGGGGAGTCTCAGCGGCGGCTGGCGCGGGGCCACTGGCCGTCGCCGAGCGTCGTGAGCACGCTGTTCGAGACCTGGTCAGCCGCTCGCATGGCGGCCGGGAGCGAGGCTGAAACCTAAGACCACTCCGGGACCGGCGGTCGCGGGCGGCATACCTGAACTCTGCGACATGAGGCAGCAACCCGACCCGGCGACCCGACCACGACCTTACGCCCAGGCGACATCGAAGCGATCGCGGAAGCAACCGCCGCCCGATTGTCCGAAATCGTTGGCTCCAGCGCTATGACCTTCGGGCTCGTCGACGCCCGGCAGCTCGCGCAGGAACTGGGGGTCTCGTTGGACTTCGTCTATAGCCATGCTGGAGAGCTTGGGGCCATGCGCCTCGGCTCCGGGCCGAGGGCCCGCATTCGCTTCGATCTCGACCGTGCCAGGCGGTTGCTTGAGGGCACGTCGGGCGACACGAGCCGCCGGCGCTTGCGAAACGGCCGCGCACGGTCGTGATGTCTCACCGCGGCGCGACCGCTGACGCCCGGCCCCCTCGCGCGAGAAACGCTCCAACGTGCCCGGTCGGTCAGCGGCACGCGACAGTTCGTGTGCGACGATGACACCTCGAGCAGGCGGCTCCTTCGCCGTCGAGCGCGGGAAGACCCGCGAACGCAGGATCATCGTCGATGCAGCGCAAGAGTTTCAGGAACGCAGTCTGATGCCGCGCCCAACGGCGGGACACGTCGTCGAGCGGCCGTGGGCGGATGGCGCGACGGTCAGCTTCGGCGCGAAGGTCCGGGCTTACGGCCGATACGAGAAGGTCACGTTCGGCACCAACAAGCAGGGATGGAACCGGACGAGAGCGGAGCTCGAGACCGAGCGGATCGTCCAGCAGATCGAGCGAGGCACCTGGGTGCCGCCCAGGCTCCAGCCGCGCGAGGACCGCCTCGAGGAGTCGATGGCGGCGATCGGCGTCCGGCTCGACGAGAGCTTCCGAGTGTTCGCCAAGCGGTGGTGGCGCTCGAAGCAGCTCGGCCTTGACGAGGACACGATCAACGACTACGAGTGGCGCCTGGGGTATCTGGACCGGTTCTTCGGTCGCTTCCGGGTCGGCGAGATCTCGCCGCAGCTCGTCGATCGGTTCCGTGACGAGCTGCATGAGCAGGCCGAGACGATCCGCCGCGCTCAGGAGCGCGCACGCATCGAGAAGGGCCGGCGACCGCTGATGGAGACTGTCACCGACAAGCACGGCCGGACCTACGAGCGCCGGCGCCGGCCGCTCTCGAACACGTCGATCAACTCGATGATCACGCTGCTCGGTCAGATCCTGCAGCAGGCGGTGGACTACGAGCTGATCGACCGCAACCCCGTCCGCGTCGGCGGGAGGTCCGCTCGGTTCCTCAAGCGAACGCGCCCGCGGCGAACGTTCCTCGAGGTCGACGAGTTCCACTCGCTGCTGGACGCCGCAGGCGAGCTCGAGGCCGAGGCGCGCAGCGACTTCCAAGGTCTCGGACGCCGCGCGATGGTTGCGACGCTCGGACTCGCCGGGCTGCGGATCAGCGAGCTGATCGATCTCAAGGTCGCGCAAGTCGACCTCACCCGGGGGCGGTTCAAGCTCGCCGACGCGAAGACCGAGGCCGGCGTGCGCGAGGTCGAGATCACGCTCTACCTGCGTGACGAGCTGCTTGAGTACGTCGATGGACCGTCGCGCTCGCGGGCTGCCGCACGATCCGGCCGACCACTTCTTCGGCACGAACACCGGTCGCCGTCGCGATCCCGACCGCTTTCGTGACCGGATCCTCGCTCGGGCGGTCGAGCGCGCCACGTCGAACCGCACCGAGACCGGCGCTCCGCCATTGCCGGACATCACCCCGCACTCGCTGCGGCGCACGTGGGCGACGTTCGCCGCGATGATCGGTCGCGACCCCAAGTGGATCGCCGCGCAGATCGGGCACGTCAGCCCGGCGTTCACGTTCTCCGTCTACCAGCAGGTCGCGACAAGACGCTACGTGGACGAGCAGGCGGTCTGGGCGCTGATGCGGTTCGCCGACGAGCCCGCGGAGCGTCAGCCCAGCCGGCAGGTCACCCGAAGCGGTACTCGCTCCGCGACCGTCGAGAAGGGCGAGTTCGACCGGGCGGTTGAACGGCTGGCCGACGATCCGAATCGAGCGCCGGACGACTGAGCCACCGGGTCCTCGTCGAGCGGCTACGCCCGGGGGAGCTCAGACGGACCCGTCGCTTCGCCGGCCGTCGGCGACGCCGTGGCCTTCGTCGACGAGGCTGGCGATCGGCGATCCTCAGGATCGTGAGCGCGAACGCCGCGGCGCTGCTGGCCGTGGATGCGGCCAGCGCGACCTCGGAGAGCACGACCATCGCTACGCCGCCTCGTCGATCAGAACGATCCGCCGGCCGCTCGGGTGGCGCCCGTCGGGGTAGCGGCGCTTGATCTCGGCGGCGCGTGCTTGGTCGCGGAGGATCCCGAGGCGGAACAGCGCGGCGTAGAAGCAGTCGTCCTGCTCCATGTTGCGCGCAGCCTTCGCCTTGTTGTTGTAGGTCGTGCTCCTGGTACAGCCGCGCAGTTGAGCAAGATCCTCGGGCGTGCGCTCCTGGAAGAAGAGGCCGTCGATCACCTCGCGCCTGCACCTTCGGCAGCCGGCCGATCGCCTCGTTGCACACCCGCCGGACCGTCCCGTGGCGATGGAAGTCCTCCACGGTCCCGTACAGGTCGCGGACGGGCAGCTGCCGCCGCCACCACACGAGTCCTGTGCGCTCGCGCATCACCGGCGGTTCAACGGCTGTCGAGATCAGTCAGCGCGAGCTGCAGCGCCTCGGCTTCGGCGCCGCTGAGCGACGTCTTGTCGTCCGTGAGGTCCTTGCGCAGCTCGAACAGCGCGTGGCGCGCAACGACGTCGCGGAACCACGGAAACAGTGCTCGCGCGCCCTCGGCCGGATAGCGGAAGATCGCTTCCATCACCGCCTCGCGAGTGACGTCGTAGAGCGTCTCGCGCTCGATCTCGCGGATCATCCGCGCTTGCGCGCGATCGCGCCAGTCCACCGACTGCTGCCGGCTGACCCCGCCGTGAGCATGGACGAAGCGCGCGCTCACGCCTCGACGGATCGGCTCCAGGACGATCAGGAGGAACAGCAGGATGTCCTCGTGGCGAACGGGGTCGCGCTGGACGGTGAAGATCAGCGGCTCGAGATGCGCCTGCTTCTGCGCGGCGTCGTACATCGTGTCGATCCACTTCCACTCGTCGAGCCGCTTCGCGATCTCGGCTCCATACCGCAGCGCCTCGAGACGCTTCTGCTCGGCGATCAGCGCGCGCGTCTGCGCGTCGTGCGCCTCGAACCTCGGCACGGTCTGCGACGGGACGAACGACAGCTCCCGGCTGAAGACACGCCGCTCCGTCTCGTCGGCCGCGTCAGCCAGCTCCTCGCGCACCCGCCGCTCGCTTGACGCGAACCCGGGCCGCCAGCGATCGTCGCGTGTGTTGTCACCAGCGCTCATGTGAGCCTCCTCGTTGGATCGGAGACCGGCCGATCCGGTCCCTCACCACCACAAAGAGCGAGGCGTCTCTACTCACACCGGGAATTCTCCCGTGCGCCGCGGCGCGAGCCGGGCGGGTTTAGTCCCGTGAATAGTCCCCTGGCCCGAATTGCGTCCCTCGCGGTCCGCGATCAGCCTGAGAGCCTGCAAGAAACATGACGATTTACAGGGACTTTGTAATGGGCACGGCTGGGCTTGAACCAGCGACCTCTCGCGTGTGAAGCGAGCGCTCTCCCACTGAGCTACGCGCCCGGGACCGCGCATTCTACGGGGCGGAGGCGGGTCGCTACATGTCCTGCCCGCCGTTGACGTCGCACACGCGCGGCCGCAAATGAAGATGCCCGCGAGGCCTCGCCGTCGATGCGCGACCCCGCGGGCGATCACTGCCGGGCTGTGGCCCGTTTACAGCCCGATGCAGACTGATTTGGTCTCGGTGTACTCGTGGATCACCTCTTCGCTCATCTCGCGATCCCAACCCGACGCTTGTAGCCGCCGAACGGGAGCGCGGCGTCGAAGATGTTGTAGGTGTTGACCCACACCGTCCCGGCCCGTAGCTGCGGGATCAGGCGGTGCGCCTTCGTCAGGTCGTTGGTCCAGATCCCGGCCGCCAGGCCGTAGACGGTCTCGTTTGCGGCGGGCGCGACTGGTCGACGTCCTTGAACGGGATCGCGGTCACGACCGGCCCGAAGATCTCCTCGTCGAAGACCTTGTTACCCGGGCCGGCGCCGTCGAGCACGGTCGGCGCGACGAAGTAGCTGGCCGGCCTGCGCGCCGCCGCAGACCGCGCGGACGCCCTCGCGCTGCCCGGAGTCGAGGTAGTCCGTCACCCGCTCGAGCTGCTCCGCCGACACAAGCGGCCCATCTCCGTATCGGAATCGAGCCCGCGCCCGACCTTGATCTTTCGTGCGCGGTCGGCGACGCCGGAGAGGACGTCGTCGTAGACCTTGTGCTCGATGTACAGACGCGAGCCGGCGCAGCAGCACCGGTGACGACGTTGACGACACCGGCGAACAGGCCGGCTTCGAGCATCGGCTCCGCCAGTCGCAGAGCGCTCAGCGGCGTTTGCTCGGCGGGCTTGAGCACGACCGTGCAGCCGGTCGCGAGCGCCGGACCGAGCTTCCACGCCGCCATCAGAAGCGGGAAGTTCCACGGGATGATCTGCCCGGACCGGCTCTTTGGCTGGGTCAAGAAGCTCGAAGCAGGGATGCTCGTCTCGACGGTCGTTGCCATTGTCTCTCCTCCTCGTAGGGATCAGCTTGCGAGGGCGGGCAAGCTACGGCCGGGAGGGTTGCAAGCGCGTTGCGCCACTAGGACATGCGGCGCGCGATTGCAGCTGCGGTCGCCGTCGCGGCCGCGCGCCTCGGATCGCCCGCCGTCAGCACGGCCACCAGCGTCCGCGCTGCTGCGAGGTCATCGGCGCCAGCGGGGTGCGCGAGCCAGCACGACAGCAGTTCCGGGTCCGCGGTGGTGAGGATGCTGCGCGGCAGCGATTCCTCCAGCAGGTTCCGGGCCTCGACGATCGCCGGCGCCTCGGACTCGGGCAGCAGTGCGCCGCGGTATGCGCGGATCGCGGCATCCGGACGGCCAGCGGCGATGAGGCGGCCGACCTCGAGCCAGTCCGCCTCGATCGACCCGGCAAGCCGATACGGGGTGGTGCGGAGCATCTGCTCGCCTACGCGGGCGCGCACCCGGTGGACCTGGGTTCGGATCGTGACGGTCTTGCCCCGCTCCCCGTACAGGGCCAGCGCCAGCTGCTCGCTGCTCAGGCCCTCGCGACGCATCGCGAGCACAGCAAGCAGCTCGAGCGAGCGCAGCGCGCGCTCGGGCGGCGCGTTCCCCAGACGCGCCGCGACGTCGCGGCCGAGAAGACGCAGACGGAGACGAGGGGCGCGCGTGCGGGTGCGGGCGCGCGGGCGCCGCAGCGCCGGGTCTGTCCGATCGCCCTGGCGCGCGGCCCGCGCGAGCGCATCGGCGCGCAGCTTGGCCTCCGCCGCCCCAGCGGCGAGCGCTGCAAGCGACAGCGTGTGCGGATGCGCCGTCCGCAGGTCGGCGGTGAGGTCGACCACCCCGATCAGCGCGCCCGTCGCGGGATCGTGGATCGGGGCGGCCGAGCACGTCCATTGGTGGACCGCCGTCACCACGTGCTCGGCGGAGAAGATCTGCACCGCATGGTCGAGCGCGACCGCCGTGCCGACCGCGTTCGTGCCGGTCGCCGACTCTGACCAGGACGCTCCCTCGCTGAAGCGCATCTCACCGGCGCGGTCCACCGTACGGGGGTCGCCTGCGATCCACAGGAGGTTGGCCTCGGCATCGCCGATTGCGACCACGTGGTGCGCCGAGCCGCCGACGATCGAGACCGTCTGGAGGATCGTCTCGATGGCCGGCGCCAGCCCGGAGCGCTCGCGAGCGGCAACGAGCGCATCGCCGACAAGTCGCACCGGCGCGCCCGGCGCGTCCGGTGCGACGCCGGCCGCGAGGCTCCGCCGCCAGCTCGCCGCCACCAACCCGCGCACGTCCCGGGACGTGACCGCGCCGCCGCCGATGACGCGCTCGTGCGCGCGCTGCAGATCCCGTGCGCGGGCCAGTGGGTCGGTGGCCACATCCACAGCCACCCACGGATTGCAGGCCAGCGCGCTCATCGCCGAACCGTAGCGATGCCGGCACCGGGCGTCATCGGCCCCACGCCGCATCACGATACGTAGTCAATACGGGAGACGCGCCACGAACGGGCGAAAAGCGACTACGATCAACAGTGGACCGTGCTAGGCGGGGCGCTAGCGGTGCCCTGTACCCGCAATCCGCTCTAGCGGGGCTGAATTCCCTCTCGAGGGGCTGGAGGCCCGAGGTCAGCGCCTCGTCAGTGGCGTCGATGGTCCGGTCCCGCAGCGATGGAGACCCGTGAACCAGGTCAGGTCCGGAAGGAAGCAGCCTTAAGCGGCCACCTCCAGGCGCAGCGGGGGTGCCGAACCGGAGTCACAAGCGACGGCCGCGCCCCGGGTCCCCGCCTCGACAGAGGGTGCACGGTCCGCTTTATCAGCGTTGTCCCGGGGGGCGCGCATGCGCCCCTGCCATCACTAGACTCGGACTTCGTGTCCATCGGCCCCTCGCTCTACCGCCGCCACCGGCCGCGGACGTTCGCGGACGTCGTCGGCCAGGAGCACGTCGTGCGGACGCTCTCGAACGCAGTCGAGCGCGGCAAGGTCCACCATGCGTACCTGTTCGTCGGCTCGCGCGGGACCGGGAAGACGAGCATGGCCAAGATCCTGGCGGCTTGCCTGAACTGTGATGCCAGTCCCACCCACCCGACGGTCACCCCGTGCGGCCACTGTGAGTCGTGCGTCGCAATCCAGAACGCGACCTCGCTCGACGTGATCGAGATGGACGCCGCGTCCAACAACTCGGTCGACGACATCCGCGACCTCCGGGAGAAAGTGGCCTATGCGCCGGTTTCGGGCCGGCACAAGGTGTACATCCTTGACGAGGCCCACATGCTGAGCCAGCAGGCCTGGAATGCGTTTCTGAAAACGCTTGAGGAGCCGCCGCCGCGGACGATCTTCGTGCTCGCCACGACCGAGGCGCAGAAGGTGCTGCCGACCGTCGTCGACCGCTGCCACCGCTTCGACTTCGGTCGTCCGTCGGTCGAGCAGGTCGCGAAGGTGCTCGCCCGCGTCGCCGCCGAGGAGCAGATCGACATCGACGAGGGCGCGCTGGCGCTGATCGCCCGCCACGCGACCGGGAGCTTCCGCGACGCGCTGGGCACGCTCGAGCAACTGGTCACGTATGCCGGCGAGGAGCGCATCCAGCCGGCCGACGTGCTCGCGGTGCTCGGTGTGGCCGACGCCGAGCAGCTGTTCGCCGCGGTCGACGCGATCATCGCGCGCGACCCGGCCGAGGCGCTTCGCGCGGCGGCGCGGCTCGCCGAGTCGGGGCGCGACCCGGGACAGGTGTTGCGCGACCTCGAGGTACACGGCCGGGAGCTCCTGAGCGTGCAGGTGCTCGGTGAAGTGCCGCCCGAGCTGCGGGTAACGCCCGAGCGCGACCGCCGGCTCGTCGAGCAGGCGCAATCGCTCGCCGAGACCGACGCCGTGCGGCTGCTCGACCTCGTCTCCGCTGCGCTGGAGGCGACCGCGAACGGCGCGCAGGCGCGGATTCAGCTCGAGCTCGTGCTGATCAAGGCGGCGGCGCCCGAGGTCGATCCGTCGACCTCGGCCCTGCTTGCCCGGATCGAGCGGCTCGAGGCGGGGATGGGCGCTGAGCCGTCGTTGCGCCGGGCGCAGATGCAGGCGCCGGCGCCGCAGTCGAACGGGGAACGCGCCGTGCCCGTGCCCGTGCCCGCACCCGATCCAGAGCCCCCTGCAACCGTGGCTCTCGACAGCGTCGCCGACTCGTGGCCGGCCGTGATCGCGAACGTCAAGGAGAGCAACGCGATGCTCGCGGCGCTGCTCTCCGACGCCCGGCCGGTTGCGGTCTCGGAGCGCGAGCTGACACTTGCGTTTCCCTCCGGTGCCGCCTTCCTCAAACGCAAGGCCGAGCAGGACGACCACCGCCGCGTGGCCGCGGGCGCGTTTCGGAAGGTGACCGGGCGATCGCTCGCGTTGCGCTATGAGCTGCGCGATCTCGACGAGCCCGACGATGGGCCGCAGGGCGCGCCGACCCTCTCCGGTGAGGAGCTCGTGCGACGCTTTCTCGAGGAGTTCGACGCGGAGGAGCTCCTAGACGACGACGAACGTGAGGCGAGATAGATGCCACAACCGAACATGCAGCAGATGCTCAAGCAGGTCCAGAAGATGCAGCAGGACATGATGGCCGCGCAGGAATCGCTCAAGGACGAGGTGGTCGACGCCTCGGCCGGCGGCGGGATGGTCACGGTCCAAGTGACGGGCGACCTGCACGTGAAGTCGATCACGATCGATCCGCAGGCGGTCGACCCCGACGACGTCGAGCTGCTCCAGGATATGGTGCTGGCGGCCGTCAACGAGGGGCTGCGCGCGGCCCAGGAGCTGGCCAGCTCGAAGCTCGGCGGAATCGCCGGCGACCTCGGCGGCCTGGGCGGGCTGGGGCTGCCGGGCCTGTAGCCAAGCGTGTATGCCCCACCGGTCCAGCGCCTGATCACCGAGCTCTCGAAGCTGCCGGGGGTCGGGGGCCGCACGGCGCAGCGCCTTGCGTTCCACCTGCTCCGGGCGAGTGAGGACGACGCGCTGTCGCTCGCGGACGCGATCCGGGAGGTCAAGCAGCGGATCGGGCTGTGTACGGAATGCTTCAACCTCGCGGACGAGCCGAGGTGCCGGATCTGCGCCGACGGGCGCCGCGACCCGGAGCTGATCTGTGTGGTCGAGGAGCCCTCCGACGTGATCTCGATCGAGCGCACGCACGAGTTCAGCGGCCGCTACCACGTCCTCGGCGGCGCGCTGTCGCCGATCGATGGGGTCGACCCGGAGGACCTGAAGATCGCAGAGCTCTATCAGCGAGTCCGGGGCGGCGCCGTGCGCGAGGTGGTGGTCGCGACCAATCCGACGACGACCGGCGAGGCGACCGCGCTGCACATCGCGGAGGGGATTCGCTCGGTCGCCCCCGAAGTCTCGGTGACGCGTCTGGCCAGCGGCCTGCCGGTCGGCGCTGACCTCGAGTACGCCGACGAGCTGACGCTCGGGCGGGCGCTGACGGGGCGCCGGGCGGTGTAGGCGGGCCGCCGAGCAGCGCCCGCAACACTGGTCCCGGTTAGCCTGTTAACGCCTCCCGATGGCCGAGATCATCGATCTCCGCGGCCGGCAGCCCGCTCCTGCCGCGGCTCCTGTCCTCGCCGACCCATCGGGTCGCCGGGCGCGGATGCTCGCCCGTGGCGGACGGATCATCGCGATCGTGTTCGTTGTCCTGGCTCGCTGGGCTCGTTCTGGCCGGCCTCGGCATCCTGCCTGCCGGCGATGTTCCGCTCGGGCCGGTGGTCGCGGGGTCGTCGCCGCCGCGTTTCGGCCGGGTTCCGATTCCCGAAGGGCCCAGCCGCGCAGATCTCGCTGCGGCGCTACCGGCTGCCTCGACCGCCGCGGCTCACGCGGCCGCGGCGAGCGCGGCGGCGCCGCTGAGCGCCGCGTTCGCGGTCGGGCGACGGGTGGCCGCCGCCAGGGTCGTTACGGGCTCAGACGGCGCGAACGCCCCGCGCACGCGCGCGGTGTCGCATCATCGCCACGGCGGCGCCTCGAGCCCCGGCGCGCCCGCACTGCGGACCGGGAGCCCCCCACGCCCGGCACCCGCGGCGAGCTCCGCCGGCGCCGGCAGCGGGCGTCGACGATTCCGTGGCCGCTGTCTCAGGCAACACGAAGGTCGGCAACCGGCGCGGGCTGCTCGGTCGCTGGCAGCACATCGAGTACGTGATCGGCTTCAACCTCGACCGACGTATGTACGACGTCCTTCAGTGCACGCCGACTGTGCCGGGGGCGGTCGGCGCATTCCGCCGCGATGTGCTCGCCGACGTGGGTGGAGTGCCCGGCGACACGCTGGCGGAGGACACGGACCTGACGCTTGCGATTGGACGGACCGGACGGCGCGTCGTCTATGCCGAGGACGCACGGGCATGGACGGAGGCGCCGGCGAGCCTGAGGGCGTTGTGGCGCCAGCGCTATCGGTGGTCGTTCGGGACGATGCAAGCCGTGTTCAAGCACCGCGGTGCGGTCGTCTCCCGCGACCGCCGCCAGCGCCGGCTCGGCCGCCGGGCGCTGCCGTACATGCTGATGTTCCAGATTGCGCTGCCCGCGGTGGCGCCGCTGATCGACCTGTTCGCCGTTTACAGCCTCGTGTTCACCGGGGCTGTCAGGACGCTGATTGTGTGGGGTGCGTTCAACTTCGTGCAGCTGCTGATCGCCGTGTACGGGTTCAAGCTCGATCGCGAGCCGCTGCGGCCGTTGTGGGCCCTGCCGGTGCAGCAGTTCGTCTACCGCCAGTTGATGTATCTCGTGATCATCGAGTCGTCGGTGAGCGCGCTGCAGGGTGTGCGCTCGGGCTGGCGACATTTGCCACGGACGGGGCAGGTGGCGGTCGGCGGGGAGTAGCCGCGTCGCGGCGCCGGGGTCCGCCGGCGGGCCCAGCCGCACGGCTATGCCGCTATCGGGGGCGCCGCTACGCCGGCGCGAGCTCTTGCGTAACCTGCGTGCGCGATGCCCTTCTCCGGGACGGTTGTGATGAAGTTCGGCGGCACGTCGGTCGCCGACGCCGAGCGGATCAAGCGCGCCGCCCGCCGGATCGTCGCCCAGCACGAGGCGGGCCGGCGGATCGTGGCGGTACTCTCGGCACGTGGTCAGACGACTGATGAATTGACTGCGATGGCGGAAGAGGTCTCGTCCACGCCCGATCCGCGTGAGATGGACATGCTGCTCTCGACCGGCGAGCGGATCTCGTGCGCGCTGTGCGCGATGGCAATCAATGACCTCGGTCACCGCGCGATCTCCCTGACGGGATCGCAGGCTGGCATCGTCACCGATACGTCGCACACGAAGGCCCGGATCCTGGACGTGCGCGCCGAGCGGATCCGGCAGGCCCTGAGCGAGGACCTGGTCGTGCTGGTAGCGGGCTTTCAGGGAGTCTCGACGAGTCGCGACGTCACGACGCTCGGCCGGGGCGGATCGGACACGACCGCGGTGGCGGTGGCGGCCGCGATCGAGGCGGACGTGTGTGAGATCTACACCGATGTCGCCGGTGTGTTCACCGCCGACCCGCGGATCGTACCCGGCGCGCGCAAGCTGCCGTACGTGAGCTTCGAGGAGATGCTCGAGATGGCAGCGTCCGGCGCGAAGGTCCTGCAGCTGCGGTCGGTCGAATACGCCCGCACCCACGGCGTGCGGATCCACTGCCGCTCGAGCTTCGATGATGGCCCCGGTACCGTTGTCCTAGGAGAGGACGAAACGATGGAACACCCTCTGATCACGGCGGTCACGCATTCGACCGAGGAAGCGCGGATCACGCTGCTGGGCGTGCCCGACCGGCCGGGCGCCGCGGCGGCGATCTTTGGGGCGCTCTCGGACGCCGGCTGCAACGTCGACACGATCATCCAGAACAAGCCGCTCGGCGGCGGCCGCGACGCGGAGGTGTCGTTCACGATCTCGAGCGACGACCTGCGCGCTGTGGACCAGGCGCTCGAGCCGGTGGTGGCGGAGCTGGGAGTCGCGCAGCTCGATAAGGACCCAGAGATCGGCAAGGTATCGATCATCGGGGCCGGGATGCGCTCGCACCCAGGCGTCGCCGCGAAGGTGTTCGACACGCTGGCGTACCACGGCATCAACATCGAGATGATCTCGACCTCGCCGATCAAGATCTCGTGCGTGATCCGGGCCGACGCCGTGCCGGCGGCAACCCGGGCGCTGCACGATGCGTTCGAGCTCGGCGCGGGCGGGATCCAACCCGAGCGCCCGTTCGGAGAGGAGGCGCGATGACCCGGATTGCTGTCGTGGGCGCCACGGGGGCCGTCGGCAGGATCATGCTGGGGCTCCTCCGTGAGCGCGGCTTCCCGGCCGATGAGATCGTGCCATTCGCCTCCGAGCGCTCAGCCGGGCTCAGGGTGGGCGGGCTCACGGTCCAGGCGCTCACCGGCGACGCCGACATCGGCGGCTTTGACATTGCGCTGTTCTCGGCGGGCGCATCGACCTCGCAAGCGTGGGCGCATCGGTTCGTCGACGCCGGTGCGACGGTGATCGACAACTCCTCGGCGTTCCGTCGCGATCCGGACGTCCCGCTCGTGGTCTCCGAGGTCAACCCGCAGGCGCCTGCAGAACCATCACGGCCTGATCGCGAACCCCAACTGCTCGACGATGCAGATGGTCGTGGCGCTCGCGCCGATTCACCGCGCGGTGGGGATCGAGCGGCTGGTCGTCGCGACCTACCAATCGGTGTCCGGCACCGGCAAGAAGGCTGTGGACGAGCTCGAGGCGCAGGCCTATGCGTCGCTGCACGGGATGGAGATGCCTGCGCCCGAGGTGTACCCCGAGCCGATCGGCTTCAACGTGATCGGGGCGGCCGGATCGTTCGCAGACGGCGACGATCACACCGATGAGGAGCGCAAGATGATGTTCGAGACGCACAAGATCCTTGAGGACCAGTCGATCGGCGTGGCCGTCACGTGTGTTCGCGTACCCGTACGGATCTCGCACTCGGAGGCGGTCAACGTGCAGACGCGCGCACCGCTGTCGGTCGAGCGCGCTCGTGAGCTGCTCGGCGCAGCGCCGGGTATCGCGATGGAGGACGTGCCGACGCCGTTGCGTGCGGCCGGCCGGGACGAAGTGTTCGTAGGCCGGCTGCGGCGGGACGAGTCGCACCCACGTGCCCTCAGCATGTGGATCGTGAGCGACAACCTGCGGAAGGGCGCTGGGACCAACGCGGTCCAGATCGCCGAGCTGCTCGCAAAGGACGGGCTGGATGCCCGGCCATCGATTGAGCGACGGACGCCGGAACGGTCTCCCGCACGCTGGCGGCACCGGGCCGAACCGAACTCGCTCGGGCGCAACCGCGTCAGGTGAAAGCGCCCGCGGCGTCGGGCCTTGCCAGGCACAGCCCGCAGTGCTTGCTGTCGTGCGGCGCTCGATCGTCGAACACGTACGCGTGGTGGAGCGCGACCCACGGCGTACGCACGTCCTCGGCGAACCCGAATGTGTCAAGGAACTGGACGGCGCGGTCCCACAGATCCTCGAGCCGCGCCTGCCAGGTCCTGTAGCGGCTCAGGCCCGGCTGCTCCATCCCGGCAGCATGCAGGTTGGGTCGGACGCCAGGGCCGCCTCACGGGGCCACGGGCTTGGTACCCCGTCCCAACGCGGTCCCTACACGCTCGCGCGCTGAGCGTGGCGATCGCGCTCGGCGCACGCGAGGCAGTCGACGCGCTCGTTGAGCTCCACGCCATTATGGCCGAGGACCTTCACCCACTCGATCTCATGGCGCGCGACCGCCACCAGCAGCTCCTGCCACAGTTCTCGATTCTTGACCGGCTGCTTTTCGGAGCTCACCCACCCGTTGCGCTGCCACCGAGTCAGCCAGCCGTTCGTGAACGCGTTCTTGACGTAGCTCGAGTCAACGTGCACCCGTACTCGGCAGGGCCGTTTGAGCGCCCTCAAACCGTGGATGACGCTGGTCAGCTCCATGCGGTTGCTGGTCGTCTCGGGCTCGCCACCGGAGAGGACGCGCTCGTGTGTGCCGGTACGCAGGAGCGCCGCCCACCCGCCCGGCCCTGGATTGCCCGAGCACGCCCCGTCGGTCCACAGCTCGACCTCGGTCAAAGCCATGTTCAGGCGAACAGCTCACTCACCGCGACGCTCCAGCCGGCAACCGCGTCGCGCAGGTCGAGCGTTTCGGCCTGCGTATGGACGCGAGCATCGCCCGAGCTGCGGTAGACCGTCGCAGTCCGTCGCTCGGGGTCGAGCACGAGCACGGCCACGGTGCCGGCCGGCAGCCAGTCGCGCGCCTTCTCCTCGACCTCCCGGAAGCTGTCGTCCGGTGAGACGACCTCCACCGCCAGGTCGGGGGCGCCCGGCCAGTACTTCACGGTGCGGCCAACCGCCGCGGCTCGCTCCAGGGAGACGAACGCGGCATCGGGTGCGCGCACGGTATCGGGGTCCCGCGCGAGCACGAATCCCGTCTCGGCGCCGAGCGTCACCCGCATCCCGTCCCACGGACGTGCATGCCGAGCAGAATGCCGACGGTAGCCGCAATACGACCGTGCTCGAATCCCGCCGGCGTCATCACTCGCAAGCGCCCACGGACCAGCTCGCGCCGCATCCCGTCATCCGGCAGCATCCATAGCTCCTCGGCCGTGACCTGCGCCGCTCCGATCGGCATGCAGACGAGGCTACCGCACGGCGCCGAGAACGCCCAGCGCGTGGTTGGCCTCGTCGAGATCGAACCGGGCGGGCTCGAACTCAGATGCGTGATCGAGCCCTAGCCACTCGAGCGAGTCAGCGTGCAGTTCGTGAGCCGGGTCGGCCAGTGCCTCGCGCAGGTCCGCATAGCCCCAGGGTCCGCCGCAGTCCTCCGGCGGACACGAGCCTCTGCCGGCGATGCAGGCCGGGCGCAGCCCGGTCGGCTGGGCCGGTACGACCGCCTCGAGCGTGATCTCGTGCTCCCAGTTGTCGCCAAAGTCGTACGTGTACCGGATCCGGTCGCCGATCTCGCGGAGCAGGCGCTTGAGCGTCACCCGGCTCTCGTCCTCGGCGTCGCTCATCGGATCCGAGGGGCCGAACTCGTCTCGGCCGGCGGTGAACGAGTGCAGATGCATGTCCGTCCAGCCCATCGACGCCTGGATGACGTCATGGAAGTCGTCGAGATGGATGCTGGCGGGTACCAGCAGCCGCCGCCAGACAGGAGGCTTTGAGACGCCGAGGAGGACCACCTTCACCTGGAGCACTCTGGAGGTTCTTCCGTTGCGTGATCCCATAGTGCGAAGGCTACGGGCACGGCCCGACGGAAAGCGCTCGCGCGTGGCGGTCGTCGCTGAGTAGGGAGTGCGGATCACCCCGCGCAGACAGGTTCGCCTCGCGCCACTCCCCGGCCGTTACAGCGGGGTCGCGAGCTCGAGGAGGTTCCCGAACGGGTCGCGGACCCACGCGACGCGCTGGCCGTGGGGCTTGTCCTCGGGCGGTGCGAGCGCCGCGCACCCGGCGTCGAGCGCCGTTCCGTACGCGGAGTCGACGTCATCGTGGACGAGCACGATCTCGACGTTCGGAGGAGGCTGGCCGTTCGTGTCGGCCCGGCGCACGCCGTTCTCGAAGTTCTTCTCGCCGAGGGCGTAGGAGGCGAACGCCAGCTTCGTGGCGCCCGTACCGAGCTGAGCGTATGAGCCGTCGGGCGCGGCAAAATCATTGCGGAGGCCGAACGTCTGCTGATAGAAGGTGCTCGTGGCCGGCGGGTCGTCGACGTAGGCGATGACCCAGCCGAGCGTCATGTGGATGTCAGGAGCGTTCATGGCGGATATCGTTGCGCCCGTGGGCGGGCGTGTCTTGTAGAAAACGGTCACGCTCGGTCCAGCCGCTCAGGATGACGGTGGCGGGGGCGCCCCCGAGCTCCCGGCACTCGTTCGCGAAGTGCGCCTGGTCGACGTAGCCCGCGTCGTGAGCGGCGCGCGCAAGGTCGTCTGTGCGAGCCGCCTCGAGCGCCTCGTAGAGCCGGAACACCCGCGCCAGCCGCTTGGGGCCGTAGCCGACCGCGCTGACGACCCGCCGCCGGAGCTGCCGCTCGCTGACCGCGAGCTGATCGGCGAGCCGTCCGATCGAGAGGTCGGTGCCCGTGCGCGCCTGGCTCCGGAGCCGCTGCACCGCCGCGCGCACGACGGCGTCCGGCCGATCTGCCTGCCGAGCGCGTTCCGCGATCCACGCCCTGAGCGGCCGCAGCGGGTCGGTGTGCGCGTCGAACATCTCCGTCAACCGGGCGCCGTCGGCGTGCCACACATGCTCGACGCTCACGCGGACGTCGCGAAACTCCTCGGCCGCGATCCCCAGCAGTCTCGCGGTAGCTTATGGTGGCGTCGGGTCAGTCCTCCGGCGGCGGGATCGTCGCCTTCAGCCTTCGCCGAGCGGCGTCGATTCGCGGCTCGGAGTCCTCGCGCCGCCGCCGTGCCTGCGGACCGCCGGCGGTCGCGAGCTCACCGGACGGCTCGTGCCGGCCGAACGCTGAGGACAGCATCCGGCGCAGCCTGCCGATCAAGCGGCCGCGGCGCCCGCTACCACCGACGTTGACCAGTCGATCACCGACGTCGGGCGAATTATGTGCTTGGTCATCCCGAGCTCCTTGGGCTCGAGGCCGAGCGCAAGTCCCACTAGCTGGGGCAGGTGGAGCACGGGCATCCCGAGCTCGCGGCCCACGACCTTCGCCGCGGGCGGCTGCTGCAGGTCGAGATTCAGGTGGCACAAGGGGCAGGGGACGACGAGGCAGTCCGCCTCGGCGTCGATCGCGTCACCGAGGTGGCGTCCCGCCTGGGTGAGCGATGCCTGCTTGTTCATCGTGATGATCGGGAAACCGCAGCACTTGTAGACGCCGGCGTAGTCGATCACGGTGCCGCCTAGGGCCTCGATCACCATGTGCAGGTAGCGGTCGCGCGGGTGCTCCTCGTCGATATGGAGCCGATCGACGGGGCGGACGATATAGCAGCCGTAGAACGGCCCGACGCGCAGGTCGGTGAGCGGCCGCTTGACCTTCGCCTTCAGCGCGTCGAGTCCGAGCTCCTCGACGAGCAGCCATAGGAAGTTCTTGTTGGTCAAGCCTTTCTCGTAGCTGAGCCCCTCTTGAGACAGGTTGTGGTTGATCCGCTCGCGATACTCGCTGTTCGCGTCCAGGCGCTCCTGGCACTCCGACTGGGCGCCCTGGCAGGTCGAGCAAATGTTCATCATCAGTGCGCCGTCGGTCCGCTGCGCGAGCGCGAACGTCCGCGCGTTGAGCGTGTCCGCGAGCTCCTGGTTGTGCTCTGCGATGACGCCGGCGCCGCAGCAGGCGGCGCGGTCGAGCTCGATCAGCTCGATGTCGAGCAGCGGCGCTACCTTCGCCATCGATCCGTGCAGCTCCGGGGTGAACCCGCGGCTCACGCACCCGGGCCAGTAGGCGACCTTCATGACTTCTCTCTTTCAGTGGGCTGATCCGGCTGCGGAGCCGATCGCTCGGCCGCCGGCTCGCGCTCGGCGGCCGCCGCCGGCTCGGGCTCGTCCTCGTAGCCGGTGACGTACAGGTTCAGCTCCACTCGCTCCTGGCGTCCCTCGATCTCGTCGAACAGCCGCTTAACTTCCTTTGGCGCCTTGTGGGGGTGAAGCAGCATGGTCTTCGGCGTCATCTTGCCGCGGCTGAGTCCCTTGACCGCCATCGGCAGGCCGCTGACCAGCTCGCGGCCCGCGTTCGGGTTGAGCTTGCCGCCGTAGGAGTCCGCCAGCAGGTCGGACTCGTGGAGGATGCCGTTCCTACGGATGTTGTTGACGAACGCGTGCTCGTGGCGATAGCCGTTGTTGCGGTCGTTGATGTGGTGATCGGAGCCCGCCTTCCGCCGCAGGCGCATGATCTGGCTCATCGGATCGACGCCCTTCGGGCACGCGTCGATGCAGTTGAAGCAGTGGGTGCAGTCGTAGATCCCGTGCTCGTCCTCGCTCAGGTCCTTCAGCCGCTCGTACTGCTCGGCGTCGCGGGGGTCGCCGACGAACCGGTAGGCCTTGGCGAGCGCAGCCGGGCCGACGAACAGCGGGTCGACCTCCATCGCCAGGCAATCCGACACGCACGCGCCGCACTGGATGCAGGCCATCGTCTGGGTCACGTCGACCATGTTCTCGTGGGGTACGATGTACTCGCGCTCGGGGACCGGCTGCTTGTTGATCAGCCACGGCGTCACCCGCTGGATCTTCTTCCAATGGACCGCGTCCATGTCGACGATCAGATCGCGGATCACGGGCATGTTGCCCATCGGCTCGACCGTGATCACCGGCGCCTGCTGGCCCTCGTCGGGCGGGTTCCAACCCGTGCCGTGGCCGCGCCTGGCCGCCTCCCCGAGGTGCGTGTTGCACGCGAGCCCGGGCTTGCCGTTCATCCGCACGCCGCACGAGCCGCAGATCGCCTGCTGGCAGGAGCAGCGGACCCCGATCGAGCCATCCTTCTCGTCGCGGACCTGCAGGATCGCGTCGAGCACCGACTGGGTCTCGGGCATCTCGACTCTGTGCTCGTCCCAATACGCGGCCTCGCCCGACTGCGGGTCGAAGCGGCGGATCTTCAACGTGTACTCGGGCATGGCGATCAATAGGTCCTTTCTTCAGGCTGCCAGCGCGTGATCGTGACCTCCGAATAGCTGATCTCCGGCTCGGCTCCGTTGACCGAGATGTCGATGTGCTTGAGCCATTTGTCGTCGTTGCGCTGCGGGAAGTCGGTGCGGAACTGAGCACCTCTCGACTCCTTGCGTTCCTTTGCCGCGACCACGATCGCCTCGGCGCAGTCGAGCATGTAGCCGAGCTCGATCGCGCCGATCACGTCCTGGTTGAAGATCGTGCCGCGATCGTCGATCGCCGCCCTCGGTGCCTCCTCCTTCAGCCGGCGGACGATCTCGTGCGCCTTCTCGAGTCCGTCGGCCTCACGGAACACCGCCACGTACTCGTTCATCGTCTCGCCGAGCTCGTTCTTGATCGCGGCGACGCGCCGGCCACCGGTGTCGCGGTTGATGATCGCTTCGATGTTGCGCTCCGTGTCGGCGAGCTTCGAGGGGGGCGTCGTCGGCATCGGCATGTGCACCGCGCGGCCCGCCGCGTGCTCGCCCGAGCGCCGGCCGAAGATCAGCGTGTCGAGCAGCGAGTTGGCGCCCAGGCGGTTGCCGCCGTGGACCGAAACGCACGCGACCTCGCCGGCCGCATACAGCCCCGGGATCGGGGTCTCGCCGTTGATGTCGGTCTTGACGCCGCCCATGATGTAGTGCTGGCCCGGCCGGATGCGGATCGGCTCACGCGTGATGTCGGTGCCAGCGAAGTCGCGGCCGATGTTGACGATCTCTCTCAAGGCCTCGAGCGTTCGCCGGCGCGGGACCTTTGTCACGTCGAGCGCGACGGTGCCGTCGGAAAAGCCGCGGCCCTCGTTGATCTCGGTTTGCTCCGCGCGCGAGACCACGTCGCGCGAGGCGAGCTCGAGCTTGTTCGGCGCGTAGCGCTCCATGAACCGCTCGCCCTCGGCGTTGAGCAGCCAGGCGCCCTCGCCGCGGGCGCCCTCCGTGATCAGGATCCCGTTGCCCGCGAGCGTGGTCGGGTGGTACTGGACCATCTCCATGTCCATCAGCTTCGCGCCGATCCGGTAGGCCTGGGCGATCGCATCGCCGGTGACGATCAGGCCGTTGGTCGTCGGCTTGTAGGCCTGGCCGGCGCCGCCGGTCGCGAGGATCGTGGCCTTCGCGTTGAACACCTCGAGGTGGCCGTCGCGGAGGTTGCGGGAGATCGCGCCGACGCAGCGGCCCTCGTCATCCTGGAGCAGGTCGGTGGTGAACCACTCCTCATAGCGGTCCACCTGTGTGCCGTGCTTCATCAGCTGCTCGTAGAGGACGTGCAGGATCGCGTGGCCGGTGATGTCGGCAACGTAGTAGGTCCGCGCGGCGCTGGCTCCTCCGAACGCCCGCGTACCTAGCGTGCCGGTCTCGCTGCGGTGGAACGTGACCCCGGCGTGCTCGAGCCACAGGAGCTCGTCGGGGGCCTCGCGACACATGATCTCGATCGCGTCCTGGTCGCCGAGGTAGTCCGACCCCTTGACCGTGTCGAACGCGTGCGACTCCCAGCTGTCCTCGGGATTCAGGGCCGCGTTGATGCCGCCCGCGGCCGCAACCGAGTGCGAGCGGACGGGGTGGACCTTAGAGATGATTGCGACCGTGGCCCCTGATTGAGCCGCCGCGAGCGCCGCGCGCTGGCCGGCGAGGCCGGCGCCGATGATCAGAACGTCGTGGGAGGGCATCACCGTTATTCTATTTGAGGCCGCCGTTTTTCGACTTGCCGGTGGCATCTGACGGAATCGCGCCGCCTCCTCGGCGGGGCCGTCGCGGTGTCGTGGGAGATTTCGGTTGTCATATGACCCGAAGCCCCCAGAGCCCCAAAGTCGCCCCCTCGATAGGGGCACTGGTATCCCAGAGCTCCTGGAACCCGGGCCCTCGACACGTCGTTTACGTTTGACGAATGGGACGGCGCCGACTCGGCAGACTGCGTCAGGCCGCGTGCGGACCTAGCGCCGCCTGAAGCGCACGGCGGACCTGCTCGACCGTCACCACACCCTGCAGCACGCCCTCACGGTCGACCGCCATCAACGCGCCGAGGCGGCCCAGCGACTCGGACGACAGCACCTCGCTGATCGGCCTGTCCTCGTCGACCCGCCAGTTACCGGCGTTCTCGGTCTCGACCACGGCCCCGATCGTCAGCCAGCCCTCGCCCGCGTCGACAGCGACCTGGAGGCGGTCCTGGCGGGAGATGCCCACGAAGCGCCCCTCCTCGTCGACGACCGGGAACCACGGCCATCCGTAGCGGAGGAAGTAGCTGTCGAGCGCCTCGCCGACGGCGGTCGTCGACGGGATCGCGACCGGATGGCGGTCCATGATGTCGGCGACACGCACGCCTTCGATCCGCTCGGAGAGTGCGGACTGGATCAGCGCCCCCCGCGCCGACTGGCCGAGGAGGAACGCCAGGATCATGAGCCACAGTCCGCCGAGGCCGCCGCCGGAGATGATCAGCCAGATCCCGATGCCGGCGAGGATCACTGCGAACCCCTGCCCCAGCTGCGCCGCGAAACGGGTCCCCCGGCGCTTGTCGCCGGTTAGGCGCCAAACGATCGCGCGGGCGATCCGGCCGCCGTCGAGCGGGAATGCCGGAACGAGGTTGAACACGAGCACCACCACGTTCATCAGCAGCAGCCAGCTGAGCGAGAGCAGCACCGGCGTCAGCTTGATGTTCGGGGTCAGCCGCACGGCGTCCCACAGCAGGCTCGGGCCTACGATCGCGAGGTCGATCGCGAGGAACACCATCACCATCAGGAACGTCGCGAGGGGTCCCGCGGCTGCGATCTTGAACTCCTCGCCGGGCGAGCGGGCGTCTCGGGACATCTGGGTCAATCCGCCGAACAGGAACAGTTGGATGCTCTTGACCTCGACGCCGTGCCGGCGGGCGGCGATCGCGTGGCCGAGCTCGTGCGCGATCAGCGAGCCGAAGAACAGCAACGCGCTGATCACGGTCGTGAGGTAAGCGACACCGTCAGAGCTCCCGAGCGCCGAGCGGAACGACGGGGACAGCCACAGGATCACCAGGAACAGGGTCAGGAACCATCCCGCGTCCACCCCGATCCGGATCCCGAACACGTCCATCAGCTTTATCGAGCCAGGACGGCGCAACATCCTGCAATGGTCTCATAGCTGCCGCGCCACGTTGTAGGGCATCATCCGTCACACAAGGAGGCGACAAGTGACCGACCATCTAGGTGAACTCCACGCACACCTTGCCGAGCTCGTTGACCTGCGCAACGCGAGCCATCTCCTCGGCTGGGATCAGCAGACGATGATGCCCCCGCGCGGCGGTCCCGCGCGGGCCGACTCGCTCGCGACACTCGGCCGGATCAGCCACGAGATGTTCGTCTCGGCCCACACCGGCCGGCTGCTCGAGGCGGCCGCGGCGGAACTGAACGGCGCCTCCGAGGACTCCGACGACAGCCGCCTCGTCCGTGTCACCCAGCGCAACTGGGAGAAGGCCAGGAAGGTTCCGAGCGAGCTGGCGGCCGAGATCGCGCGCGCCGGCTCGATCGGGCAGGAGGCTTGGATCGAGGCCCGGAGAAACTCCGACTTCGGCGCGTTCGCCCCGTACCTCGAACACAACCTTGAGCTCGCCAGACGCTATGTCGAGTGCTTCGACGAGTTCGAGTGCGCGTACGACGCGCTGCTCGACGACTACGACCTGGGAATGACGACAGCTGCGACCAAGCGGCTGTTCGAGGAGCTCAAGCGCGAGCTCGTGCCCATGATCGCGACGCTGGGCGCCCATCAGGAGAAGGTCGATGACTCATGTCTGCATGGCGACTTCCCGGTGGGCGAGCAACGCCTGCTCGTCGAGGACGTGGTCAAGCTGATGGGGTTCAACCGGCAGGGGTGGCGGATCGACGATGCCGTGCATCCGTTCGCGATCGGGTTCGGATCGGGCGACGTGCGGATCACCACGCGTTGGGATCCGCATTTCTTCGCATCGGGCCTGTACGGAGCGATGCACGAAACCGGTCACGGGCTCTACGAGGAGGGGATCGCCGACGGGCTTCAGCGCACTCCGCTCGGGCACGCAGAATCGCTCAGCCTGCACGAGTCCCAGAGCCGCATGTGGGAGAACATGGTCGGTCGCGGGCGCGCATTCTGCGAAGTGCTGGCGCCGATGGTCTCGAGCCGCTTCGGGGTCGAGGTCGAGTCCGACGCGCTGTTCCGCGCGGTCAACAAGACGACCCCGTCGTTCATCCGCGTCGAGGCCGATGAGGCAACCTACGGGCTGCACATCGTGCTGCGGTTCGAGATCGAGCAGGAGCTGATCGAGGGGAGCCTCGCGGCCCAAGATCTGCCCGAGGCGTGGAACAGCCGCTTCAAGGAGTACTTCGGACTCGACGTCCCCGATGACGCCCACGGCGTGCTCCAGGATGTGCACTGGTCGTCGGTCTCGATCGGCTACTTCCCCACGTACGCGCTAGGCAACCTGATCGCCGGACAGCTGTGGGAGCGAGTGCACAACGACACCCCGAGCCTCGAGCAGCGGATCGCGGCCGCGGAGCTCGCGCCGCTGAGCAACTGGCTGCGCGAGCACGTCCACCGACATGGAGCGAAGTTCACCACCCAGGAACTGCTCCAGCGCGTGGTCGGCGCCCCGATCGCGGTTGGTCCGTTCGTCGCCTACCTGAAGTCGAAGTTATCCGAGGTCTATGGGGTCGACCTCTAACCTAACCGCGCGAGGCTAGCCGCGCGAGCCGGGCGCAGGCGCGCCGGGCGCAGGCGCCGGTTGCGTCAGACCTTCAGACCCTCGAGCGCGTGGTTGAACGTCTCGCTCGGGCGCATCGCCGCAGCCATCAGGTCGGGGTCGGGGTGGTAGTAGCCGCCGATGTCCACGGGAGAGCCCTGAACCTCGTTCAGCTCGGCGACGATCTGCTTCTCATCATGAGCGAGCCTTTCCGCGAGCGCGGTGAACCGATCCGCGAGGCCTGAGTCATCGTCCTGGGACGCCAGCTCCTGAGCCCAGTAGAGCGCCAGATAGAAGTGACTTCCGCGGTTATCGAGCTCGCCGGTCGTGCGGGACGGAGAGCGGTCCTCCTCGAGCAGCCGCCCGGTCGCCCGGTCGAGCGTCCGTGCGAGGATCCGCGCGCGCGGCTGGTCGTCCCTGTCGGCGAGCAGCTCGAGCGACGGCGCCAGCGCCAGGAACTCGCCGAGCGAATCCCAGCGCAGATGGTTCTCGTTTAGGAACTGCTGGACATGCCTGGGGGCCGAGCCACCGGCGCCGGTCTCGAACAGGCCGCCCCCATTCATCAGCGGGACGATCGAGAGCATCTTCGCGCTCGTCCCGAGCTCGAGGATCGGGAACAGGTCGGTCAGGTAATCGCGGAGAACGTTTCCGGTAACCGAGATCGTGTTCTCGCTGCGCCGGGCCCGTTCGAGCGTAAACCGCGCCGCCGAAGCGACATCGCGAATCTCGATCTGCAGGCCGTCCGTGTCGAGCTGCTCGAGCGCGGGCAGTGTCTTTTCGAGCAGCTCGGCGTCGTGAGCGCGGTGCTCGTCGAGCCAGAAGACCGTGGGCCATCCGGTCTCCCGAGCCCGCGCCACCGCTAGGCGCACCCAGTTCTGGATCGCCGCGTCCTTGGTCTGGCACAACCGCCAGATGTCGCCGGCCGCGACCTCGTGCTCGAGCAGCGTCTGGCCTGACTCGCCGACCACGCGGACCACGCCCGGAGCGGCGATCTCGAACGTCTTGTCGTGGGAGCCGTACTCCTCGGCCGCCTGCGCCATCAGCCCCACGTTCGGCGTCGTGCCCATCGTCGCGGGATCGAACGCCCCGTGCTCGCGGCAGTGATCGACAGTCTCAGCGTACAGTGCCGCGTATGAGTGGTCGGGGATCACGAACTTCGCGTCCTGGTGCTCGCCGTTGGCATTCCACATCTGTCCCGAAGAGCGGATCGCAGCGGGCATCGAGGCGTCGACGATCACGTCGCTCGGCACATGGAGGTTCGTGATGCCACGGTCGGAGTCGACCATCGCCAGCGGCGGGCCGTCCTCGTAGGTGGCGTCGATCGCCTCGCGGATTGCGTCGCGCTCGGCCGCAGGCAGATCCTCGATCGCCTTCAGCAGCGCGCCGAGGCCGTCGTTGGGGTTCGCCCCGACCGACTTCAGCGCGTCGCCGTGGGAGGCAAACAGCGCAGCGAAGTACGCCCTGACCGCATGGCCGAAGATGATCGGGTCGGACACCTTCATCATCGTCGCCTTGAGGTGCACCGAGAACAGGACGCCCTGCTCCTTGGCGTCGGCCACCTGCCGCGCGAGGAACTTCTCGAGCGCGATGCGGCGCATCACCGCCGCATCGAGCACCTCGCCCTCGACCACGGGCGCGTCATCTCTCAGCACGGTGACCGACCCGTCCGCCGCCACGTGCTCGATCCGGAACGTCCCTCCGCTCGCCACCGTCACCGACTTCTCGGTCGAGCGGAAGTCCCCCTCGCGCATGGTCGCGACGTGGGAGCGCGAGTCGCGCGACCACGCACCCACCGAATGCGGGTGGCGGCGCGCGTACTCCTTCACCGACTGAGGAGCGCGGCGGTCCGAGTTGCCCTCCCGGAGCACCGGGTTGACCGCGCTTCCCTGGACCTTGTCGTAGCGCGTACGGACCTCCCGCTGCTCGTCGTCCGCGGGCTCCTCGGGGTAATCGGGGATGTCGTAACCCTGATTCTGCAGCTCGCAGATGGCCGCCTTCAGCTGCGGCACCGACGCGCTGACGTTCGGCAGCTTGATGATGTTCGCATCGGGCGTTCGGGCCAGCTGGCCGAGCTCGTCGAGCGCGTCGGCGACCCGCTGTTCGTCGCTAAGGCGCTCCGGGAACTGCGCGAGGATGCGCCCGGCCAGGGAGATGTCTCGAAGCTCGATCTCGATGTCGGCCGCGGCCGCGTAGGCACGGATCACAGGCAGCAGCGACTGCGTGGCGAGCGCTGGCGCCTCATCCGTGTGGGTGTAGACGATGTGCATGCCGGCAGCACCCTAGCGTCCAGGCGCCGCGCCCGACGCCATCGTCCGGCCCGGGACGCGCTCGAGCGAGCCCGGGCACCGAACCGCGCCGCCACGCCTGTGCGCGATATACATCGGGTGTGACAGTCCAGCTGCGAAGGAGATGAACAGACAGTGAGCGATTCCCCAGTGCGAGTGGCGATAACCGGCGCCGCCGGTCAGATCGGCTACGCGATCCTGTTCCGCATCGCGAGTGGTCAGCTGCTCGGCCCCGACACGGCGGTTCATTTGTCGCTGCTCGAGATCCCAGACGCAATCAGGGCGGCGGAGGGCACGGCGATGGAGCTCACCGACTGTGCCTTTCCGCTGCTGGCGGACGTCGACATCTTCGATGACCCCAACAAGGCGTTCGACGGCGCGAATATCGCGTTGCTGGTCGGTGCGCGCCCCCGCACGAAGGGGATGGAGCGAAGCGACCTACTCGAGGCCAACGGCGGGATCTTCAAGCCTCAGGGCGAGGCGCTGGGCGTGCATGCTGCCTCCGACATCAAGGTGCTGGTCGTCGGCAACCCCGCCAACACCAACTGCCTGATCGCGCAGAGCAACGCGCCCGACATCCCGGGCGAGCGCTTCACCGCGATGACGCGCCTCGACCACAACCGAGCGATCGCGCAACTCGCCGGGAAGACCGGTGCGGCCGTGGAGGACATCACCAACATGACGATCTGGGGCAACCATTCGGCAACCCAGTACCCGGACATCTTCCACGCCAAGGTTGGCGGCCAGAACGCCGCCGAGGCGGTCGCTGACCAATCGTGGCTCGAGAACGAGTTCATTCCAACCGTGCAGAAGCGCGGCGCGGCGGTCATCGAGGCGCGTGGCGCCTCGAGCGCTGCCTCCGCGGCGAACGCGGCGATCGGCCACGTACACGATTGGGTGCTCGGCACGGCGGCCGGTGACTGGGTCTCGATGGCGATTCCCTCTGATGGCTCCTACGGCGTCGAGGAGGGAGTGATCTCGAGCTTCCCGGTGACTACCTCCAACGGCACCTACGAGGTCGTGCAAGGACTCGAGATCAACGATTTCTCCCGGGCACGCATCGACGCGACCGTAAGCGAGCTCAAGGATGAGCGCGACGCGGTAAGGCAGCTCAGCCTGATCTAAGCGCGGAGCGCGGAACCCTCACTAGTGGCAAACGGCGGCGCGGAGGGCGCCGCCACGCCACCGGCGGGCACTACGAGCCTCTCGGGCGCCAGCCCTGACCATCCCTGGTGACCAGCCCGTCGGCTACCAGCTTCGGCATCACGCGGTACAGGTAATTCGGCTCGATGTTCAGTGCCTCGGCGATCTGGGGGATCGTGATCCCGGGTCGACTGCGAACGAGCTCGAGCGCCTGGTTCGCGCGGGTATTGCCTCCGCGACGCTCTGCCGGCCGGTCGGTGCTGCGCCCTGTCTCGGTCGCACCGCCGGAGCCGGGTGGACGACCCGGTCTGCGGCGGCCACCGACGAGGGCGGCCCGCGCGGCCTCGAGCTTGTTGACCTCCTCACCCAGCTCGCGCAAGCGCGCGTCGATGTCCTTCACCGTAGTGTCAACGAATTCTGCCAATAGGGTCTCCTCCATCATCGTTATTGACCCAAAACATAGTGAAACGATACACACGCGTGCGACAGGCGGAGCCTATGGGTGCAACGTTGCAGTTGCGGGCGGCGCGTGGGAGTGTTACCCGCGTTCGACCAGTGCCTTCAAGCGCTGCAGTGAACCGTTCGCCTCGCGCTCGGAAGCGCCGCCCACGATCACCCTGCTTGCGACACCACCGAGGCGCCCGCCGGGCACCGTGAATTCGTTCACGTATTCGAACACGGTTTGACTGTCGTCTTCTCCCGTCAGCTCGTAACGGATGCGGGCACGCGAGTGGGCGGGGCCCCGGCCCTCCCACTCGGCGACGTGGGGGGCGCTGACGTCCACGACGGTCCAGTGCACTCGGAACGAGACGCCGCGCATGTGCAGGACCTGCTCCATCGTCGAGCCCTTCCGGAGCGGGTCCTCGGACACGTCCTTTACCGACCGGTGAATGGTGACCCAATCCTCGAGACGATTGGGATCCATCACTGTCTCCCAGACCCGTTCCATCGGAGCGTTGATCCGGATCTTGGTATGGACAATGCTCATGGCTTGCGAGCAGACACTAACGCCTGCTATCTCGCAGCGAGCGAAGCTTCGCTTTCCCACTCGCGCAGTGCGCGTTCGATCGCTGCGTCGAGCGAGTGCATCCGCACCCCGAACAGTTCCACGGCGCGCTCGTCGCGCGGGAGCAGGTCGGTACCGAGGCCTTCCATCAGCGGACCGATAAGCTCATGCTTCTCGCCGGCGATCACCGATGCGATCCGGCTGGCGATCGGCGTGAGGGTCAGTCGTCTGAATCCGATCGTCGGACGGGCGATCAGCAAGTGGTCGCGGATCCGATCGATAAGCTCCTCGTAGGTGACGGCCTCTGGCCCCCCGATGTCGAGCGACTGCCCGCAGGCACCGTCGGTCGTGATCGAGCGCGCGAGTATCTCGAGCACGTCGCGCTCGTCGACGGGGCGCGTCCGATGCTCCTTCCAGGCGGGCAGCGCCAGCACCGGGAGCCGTTCCACCAATCGCACGAGGAACCGAAACGAGCGGGACCCCGCGCCGATCACGATCGACGCGCGTAGCGCGACCGAGCACGGGCTCGCGTCGAGCAGGACCTCCTCGACCGCGTGCCGGCTGGCGAGGTGTGGCGACGCCCGGCCACCCGAAGGCATCAGCCCCCCCAGATAGATCACGCGCTTCACGCCCGCACGCTCCGCGGCGCGCGCGAAGTTGTTCGCCGCCGCGCGCTCGCGCAGATCGAAGGCGCGATTGCCTCCATCCGGTTCCATCGAATGGATCAGGTAGTAGGCGACATCGACCCCGTCAAGGGCCTCCTCCAATCCTCTGCCGCTCACGGCATCGCCTCGGACGATCGAGATCCCCAGATCCGGCGGCTGCGGCGACCGCACGAACCCCACAAGCTCATGCCCGTCTCGCTGCAGGCGCGGCACGAGCCGCGAGCCGACGTAGCCCGTAACCCCGGTCACCAGCACCTTCATGCTGCCCGCCGCTCGTAGCCGGCACGCGAGATCGGTGACGGCTTGGTGGCTGCTGCGGAATCGCCGGGCGACATCGCGAATCGCGAGGAAAGCTACGAAAATGCGGAACGTTCTCGTGCCGCGCCCGAAACTTCCCGCTCTTTCCAGGGATTTAGACGATCCAAGAGTTTCCTGCGTTTTCCGGAGTTCGCCGTTGCGCGAGGGGGGCGGGTTTCGCTTTGATGCTTGTGGGTCCCGCCGAGACATGCCACCGGTTACGACGGGTGGGTGGGGAAGGATCCGCCAGGCTTTGTCCTCGAATCCTCGCGACCTCCAGTGCGCGTCGGATGCTGGGTCCTGCCTGTCGGCCCCCGGTCTCGTGGTAACCAGGCGGAACGTCTCGACGAGGCCCATTAGGTCGTCGCCTGAGTGCTGATCACGAACGGGATGGAGTCGCGTATGGGAACCAGCCGGACTGGGGCAGCGAAGCCGCGCTGCGAAGATTGCTTCTTTCACCAGAACCTTCTTTGTGCAGTCTCAGAGGCCGGTCCCTGTGCCACCTTCCGGCCGGCGCACCCCGACGGGCTGCGCCCGCCCAGCCAGCTGCGGTTTGTGTTCCGTCAGGAGCGGCGTCGTCAGGTCGCCTGGGCGTTCCCGTCGGCGTCCGAGCAGGTCGCGTTGCATCGCTGAGGCGCAGCGTCCGCCCCGGCCCTATATGTTTCGCGGCATGTTCTGGCCTCTGATCGGCGGATTCATCGCTTTCGTGCTCATCGCGATCCTTCTCGGCTGGATCATGGACCCCTCGCGCCGCCGCTGATCGCCGCCGGCGTGCGTGGCGGGCGCTCGCTGCGTCGCGCGATCCAATCGACACCCGGCGTGTCGCTCAGGCCATGGACGATCACGGAGCAGAACACGACCAGCGCGGCGAGGTTGAAGATCCCCAGGCCGGCGGTGATCTGCTCGCCGAGCACGAGCAGCGAGAAGGTCATCGTCCCGACGCCCTTCGGTCCGAACCACGACATGAACGCTCGCGTTGTCATGTCGGTGTTGGTGCCCGCGAGGGCTGCGAACACCGCCACCGGCCCCGCCACCAGCAGCGTCATGAGGACGATCCCGACGGCGGACCAGCCGTCGCCGAACAGCTCATGCAGGGTCAGCAGCGAGCCGAACACGACGAATACGCCGACCTTCACGATCTCGACCAGATCCTCGGCCTGACGCTCGAAGTATCCGCGGATGTCGACGCGGCGGATGCCGAGCGTGATCGCCGCGACGAACACGGCGATCAAGCCGTTCCCGTGCGGCGGGAGGACCGCGAGCCCGTACGCGGCGAACCCGGTTCCCAGCGCATAGAGCGACTTCTGATGCGGCGGGATGCCCTGCTCGAGGCCCTGTCGCGCGGCATCAGCCAGGCGGCGACGAAGCCGACCACGAGCCCCGTTGCGAGGCCGATGGTGACGTCCTGCAACACGAAGCGCCACCACACGAAGCTCCCCCCGCCGGTGCTCAGCGCGGCCGCGAACGCGAGCACCGCGGGGAGCGCGAGGGCGTCGTTCAGCCCCGACTCGAGGTTGAGCGAGTGGCGGATGATCCGCGGGACGCGAGGATTGGTGACCACGCCCGACGACAGCACCGGATCGGTCGGCGAGAGCAGCGCCCCCAGTAGGAACGACTCGGTCCAGGAGAGGCCGATCAGCGCGCGCGCCGCGAGCGCCACGATCACGGCCGTCAGCGGCATCGCGAGGGCGAGCTTTCGCAGGGGCAGGTGCCAGTGCGCCTGGAGCATCTCCCCGTCGACCTCGAGCCCGTCTCGAAACAGGATCACGATCAGGGCAACGGTGGCGAGATCCTCGACGAACGCCGAGCGGGCGTCGAAATGAAGCGCGTCGGTCACGCCCGGCCCCAGCACGAACCCGACGAGCACGAACAGGGCGGCCAACGACAGGAAGCTGCGTCGCGCGATTCCGGACAGCAGCGCGCCGACCACCGGGACCCCGCCCAGCACCAGCAGCGATACGCGGAAGGTCTGAAGGCCTGACACCAAGACCAATGGCATCTGCACGTGCGCCGTGGCCACACGGTTAGAGTGTCAGAGTCACAAGAGAGGAGCGGGGTGCGGATCACCGTACTGGGCAAGTCGCCGTCGTGGCAGGATGTTGGTGGGGCATGTAGCGGGTACCTGCTACAAGAGGGCGACTTCACGCTGCTGATCGACTGTGGCAACGGCGTGTTCTCGAAGCTCCGGGGCGTTTGCGACTACGTCGACGTCGGCGCGGTCCTGATCAGTCACCTGCATGCCGACCACTTCCTCGACCTGATCCCGTTCGCCTACGCGCTTACCTATGCCCCGCGCCAGCAGCCGGTGCCGGTCGCGGGCTGGCCAGGGACGATCCAGCCGGCCCGGCCGGAGCTGTATGCGCCCGTCGGCGCAGCCGAGTTCTTCCGCCACGTCGTGGGCTGCTGGGGCAACGAGGACTTGATCGAGAACGCGTTCACGCTTCGCGAGTACGACGCGCCCGACGAGCCTGAGATCGGACCGTTCTCGGTGCGCTTCTGCGAGGTCCCTCATTACACGCCCACGTACGCCGTGCAGATCGCGACCAATGGCAGCGGGAGGCTGACCTACAGCGCCGACTGCAGCCCCAACGCGGACCTGGTCGCGTTCGCACGAGACACCGACGTGCTGCTGATCGAGGCTACGCTGCCGCGGCCCGAGCGCACCGGAGTGCGGGGCCATCTGACGCCGTCCGAGGCCGGCGAGCTGGGCCGCCTGGCGCGCGCGAGGCAGCTCGTCCTGACCCATTTCTCCGACGAGCTCGACTCGGAATGGGCCCGGTCCCAGGCGGCCGGGGCGTTCGGAGAGGCTGTCGAGCTGGCTCGCGAAGGGGCCGTTTACACGATCTAGGAGCGGCCCAAGCTGGGACCGAGGGCGAGCCGGTCAGGGTCATCGCTCCGCCTCCGCCGCCGCGCGGCCTTCGCACCTAGCTTAGGGCTCACGACTGGATTACTGACGTCTCTGAGGGCGTCTGGACGCGCCTGACGCCACCGGCTCGCCGTCAAATGCTCCCGGTATTATCGCGGCGAACCGGCGGCGCCAGACACGCCCAGCCACTCGTCAGCTCCGGCCACCAATTCAGTCGCGAACCCTTAACCTTGACGTTATGCCCGAGCGAGACCTGTTCGCGAATTTCGACCGCATGCGCCGCGACATGGACGAACTGTTCGGCGACGTGCTGGAGCGCACCGGCCTGTCCAGACGGAAGTTGGGGTTTGTGCCCGCGGTTGATATCGCCTACACGGCCGACCCCCCGCGAGCGATCGTCACCGCCGAGCTCCCCGGCGTCGACATGGACGCACTCGAACTCGAGATCCAGGGACGTCAGCTGCTGCTGTCGGGCCGCCGGGACCTGCCGGCGATCGAGGGAGACGTCTATCAACAGGTCGAGATCGAGCGCGGCGGTTTCCGGCGCGTGATCGAGCTCGGCGCCGACGTCCGCGCCGATGACGCGAAGGCTCGCTACGAGGACGGGATGCTGCGAGTCGAGCTGCCGCTGGTGCCCGCCGAGTCGCGAGCACGGTCGGTGCCGATCGAAAGCGGCGAGATCTCGCCGTGATCAACATCGGCGCTCCCGACGGCGGCCCCAGGGAATTGACGGTCGGCCCGACCGGCGGCGGGCTGCCCGAGCGCGCCGGAGTGCTCCCGCTCCGAGACACCGTCACGTTCCCCGAGATGCTGATCCCATTGAACGTGGGCCAGCCGCGGAGCATCGAGCTGATCAACGACGCGCTGCGCGGCGATCGCTCGGTGGTGATGGTCGCCAGCCGCAACCCAGAGGTGGAGAGCCCGGGTCCCGAGGACCTCTACCCGGTCGGAGTGATCGGGGTGGTGGCGCGCATGATCCGTGTGCCCGACGGGACCCTGCGGGTGCTGATCCAGGGTGGTCAGCGGGTCCGGATCGACGCCTGGCTGGCGACCGAGCCATACCTCTTGGCGCAGATCTCGGAGCGCCCGGACGTCGTCAACCAGACGCCCGAGTTGATCGCCCTGATGCGAAACGTCCAGCAGACGTTCACGGACATCGTGCGCGAGGTGCCGTACCTCCCCGAGGAGCTCCAGATCATGGTGGCCAACACCGAGGACCCGAGCACGCTAACGCACCTGATCGCCGGGGCGCTCCGGCTGAGGACCGAGGAGAAGCAGCAGCTGCTCGAGGAGGTCGACGTCGCCAAGCGCCTGCGCCGTCTGTCGGAGATCCTCGCCCGCGAGCTCGAGGTCGTGGCGATCGGCTCGAAGATCCAGTCGCAGGTGCAGTCCGAGCTCGACAAGGGCCAGCGCGAGTACTTCCTGCGTCAGCAGCTCAAGGCGATTCAGGAGGAGCTCGGCGAGGCCGACGAGGCAGCCGCCGAAGCACGGGAGCTGCGCGAACAGCTGGCGGCGATGAAGCTGCCGGAGGAGGTGCGAAAGCAGGTCGACCGGGAGCTCTCCCGGCTCGAGCGCCTGCAGCCGGCGATGGCCGAGTACGGCGTCGTGCGCGGCTACCTCGAGTGGATCGCGTCGTTGCCGTGGGACAAGTCGACAGAGGACAACCACGATCTGCGGCACGCCCACCAGGTCCTCGACGAGGATCATTACGACATCGAGCAGGTCAAGGACCGGATCCTCGAGTTCTTGGCGGTGCGTGCGCTAACCGCTGGGACGAGCGAGCAGCCGGCGGGGTCGATCCTCTGCTTCGTGGGTCCGCCCGGGGTCGGCAAGACATCCCTGGGCCGCTCGATCGCGCGCGCCCTGGGGCGTTGGTTCGAGCGCATCAGCGTCGGCGGCGTTCGGGACGAGGCCGAGATCCGCGGCCACCGCCGAACCTACGTCGGTGCGATGCCGGGCGTGATCATCCGCGCGCTCCGCGATGCCGGCGCGAACAACCCGCTGCTGATGATCGACGAGATCGACAAGATGGGCTCGGACTTTCGCGGCGATCCTTCGAGCGCGATGCTCGAGGTGCTCGACCCTGAGCAGAACCACTCATTCCGCGATCACTACCTGGACCTACCGTTCGATCTCTCGAACGTCTTGTTTGTGACGACCGCGAACACGCTCGACACGATCCCGGGGCCGTTGCGCGACCGGATGGAGGTGATCCAGCTCGCCGGCTACACCGAGGAGGAGAAGCTCGAGATCGCCAAGCGCTACCTCGTTCCGCGCCAGATCCGGCGAGGCGGCCTGAGCCCGAGCAGGATCGCGTTCACCGCCGCCGGCCTGCGGACGATCATCTCCGACTACACGCGCGAGGCCGGCGTGCGCCAGCTCGAGCGCGAGATCGGCAACGTCACGCGGAAGGTCGCGCGCCAGGTCGCCGAGGCCAAGCTCCAGCGAAAGATGACGATCACCGAGCCGAAAGTCCGCGAGCTGCTCGGCAAGCGCAGATTCTTCTCGGAGGTGCGCGCGCGGACGGCGCGCCCGGGCGTCGCGACCGGTCTGGCGTGGACGCCGGTCGGGGGCGAGGTGCTGTTCGTCGAGGCGACGGCGATGCCGGGCAAGGGCCGGCTCACGATCACCGGCCAGCTCGGTGAGGTGATGCAGGAGTCCGCTCAGGCCGCGCTCTCCTACGTACGCAGCAATGCCCCCGAGCTGTTGCCCGAGCTCCCCGAGGCCTGGTTCGCGAACCACGACATCCACATCCACGTGCCGGCCGGAGCGACCCCGAAGGACGGCCCCAGCGCCGGGGTGACGATGGTCACCGCGCTCGCTTCGCTGCTGAGCGGCCGGCCGGTCCGCAGCGACGTGGCGATGACCGGCGAGATCACGCTGACCGGTCAGGTCTTGCCGATCGGTGGGCTCAAGGAGAAGGCGCTTGCCGCCCAGCGCAACAAGATCCACTGCGTGATCGCACCCGCCCTGAACGAGCAGGATGCCGACGAGATCCCCGCCCACCTCCGGAAGGATCTCGAGTTCCGGTTCGTCTCGACGGTCGACGAGGTCCTCGACATCGCGCTGCAGCGCCGTGCCACCCGCAAGCGCGTCCCGGCGCTCGCGGCGTAAACGGGCCGCTGAGGCGCAGCGACCGGATTGCGCCGACGTTTCGCGTGAGAGAGCTGAATTGGTCGGCGCGCATTGCGTATGCTGACCCTGCACGAGCCCACGCACGAGGGAGTTCCATGGCATCAAAAAGTAAGAAGGCTTCCAAGGCGGTGTCTTTCAATCCGGCGGACGTCGCCAACATCGCCAAGACGAACCCGTACATCCAGCGCCTGATCGAGGACGCGACCCTGCGCGAGCACGTGCAGAAGGCGATCGAGTCCTCGAGGAGCGCGTACGGTCGCCTGGGCAACGGCAGGACCCCGGCCAAGTCGCTGCTCGAGGACAAGAAGCTGCAGAATGACCTACGCCAGGCCCTGGAGGCGCTCCGCGACGCCTCGGTCGCGCTGACCGCGGCCCCCAAGCAGCGCGCCCGCCGGGCCCGTCGCTTCGGCCGCAGGCTGCTCGTGCTGGGGATGGGCGCCGGGGTCGCGCTTGCCGCCAGCGAGAAGCTGCGCTCGAAGCTGCTCGATGCGTTGTTCGGCGCCGAGGAGGAGTTTCAGTACACGCCGCCTCCGGGAGCGACGCCGACCCCGCCGGCGACGCCCGTCAGCGCTGCCTAGCGACAGCCTGGCGACACATCGGTTCCGGTCCGAGGGCGTCCCCAGGGGCGCCCTCGGTGTATCCGCGAGTCGGCGCCTACCTACTGCCTCGTGATCGAACGCGAGGGCTCGAAATCGCAGGCTTGGGCGAGGCGATCCGCACCTGAACGCTCAACGGAACGTCGACATGCGCGCGACGCGAGCGACGAAGCGCGCCGCGAGCGCCGCCCGTGCGCTATCGCAGGTAGACGGCGAAGAAGTCGCGATCGTCGGGAGTCAGGTAGCGCGAGGACGGCCGGTCCATCGTGCTCAGCAGGCTCGCCGTTCCGATCACGCCCGGCGCGGGATGGCGATAGCTGATGAACGTCGTCCAGTAGGTGTTGATGTCGAGCTCCATCGCCCGTACTGCGCCCGCGTGGATCATGATCGCGGCCAACGATTTGACGGTCTGATCGGGCGCGGCTGCGTAGAGCAGGTTCCCACGGCGGTCGACGCCGACGGCCGAGCGCCACACCTGGACTGCGTTGCCCAGCGTGAACCCCCACTCCTGGCCGTCCGAGAGGTTGGGATTGGGATGACCGTGGTTGACGATCAGCGGCAGATTCTGGCGCGCGTAGACCACGTCCGGCCCGGCGGTCGGCCCACCCTGCCAGGAGATCACGTTGACGCGACCGTCGCGGTAGCGGACGATCGTGCCGAGGTCGTTCTCGAGCGGCTTGTAGGTATGCCCGCCGATCGTCACTCCGCCGAGCTCGTCCTTGACCTTGAAGCCGCTGTTGAACGTGGCCACGAGTCTGTGGCGCAGGCGCGGCGGCACGTCCTCGGGCCCACGGGAGGGCAGGCTCACCGCCGGCTCGGAGATGCCCGGGTACAGCCTGGTCGACGTGCGGGTGTGGTCGATCCACGCGACGCCCGCCACTGTCCTCGGGTAACTGGGGTCGGAGCGGAAGCTCGTGACCAGCACGGGTGGCCGCGATCCGCCGTGGGCGTAGGTCGCGCGCCAGATGCCTTCCCCGGGGAGCGCGGGGTGGATGATCGGCCTGATCGGCTTCGGCCGGTAGTGGTGCACGCGCTTGCGCGCCCGAAGGTTCGGCGGCACCAGCGCCGTTCCCGCCTGCGTCGGCAGCACGCGCAGCGCGGGGCCGCCCTTCGACGGCGCGGTCAGCGAGTAGTAGATGTTCTCCACGTCGTTGACCAGGCCGCGTGCGCCGTGGTCGCGCAGCCACTCGACCGTGCGGATGCCGACGCTCGAGTCCGACTTCGCGGTCAGCGCCTGAACGTATGAGATGAGCGCCGGCACCAGGCAGATCGTTGCGGCGCCGAGCGCGATGCGTCTGATGCGCTGCGAGCGGGTCGGGCCGGTGCGAGGAGGCCGGGAGCCGGAGAGTTTGAGCGGCGGAACGACCTCCGCCGGGGTGCTGGTGGGTGCGAGCATAAGCGGGATAAATTGCCAGTGTGTCTAATAGTGCCCGGTAAAGACAAGCTGAGAGCGTCCATAGGCGCGATGCTGAGAGCCTCCTCATCGTTCACAAACATGCACTTCAGAAACTATTCCTACGGTCTCGTAGATGCCCTCCCTCGGTGGACGCGCCGGTCGCTGGGCGCGTGAGCTGATCCGTCCCGCGGCGCCCGTGACGGCCGGTACTGTCTCGGCCAGCGCCACCGCGGCCCAGGGAGTCGAGCTTGGCCCGCGACGCGGCCGGCTGCGCGCCGCGCTTGTGACCGCGCGCCCGCGCCAGTGGCTGAAGAACACGCTGGTGATCGCCGCTGCCGGCGCCGCCGGCGCGCTCGGACACGATGATGTCCTGCTGCGTGTCGGTCTTGCCTGCATCGCGTTCTGCCTGATCGCGTCTGGCGTGTATGCGATCAACGACGTCCGCGACGCCGCCGAGGACCGACACCACCCCCGGAAGCGGCGGCGCCCCGTCGCCGCCGGCGAGCTCGAGCCGCGCGCCGCGCTCGCACTCGGTGCGGGATCGATGGCCGCGGGCCTCGCGCTGTGCCTCGCGGTGCGGCCGCTGTTGTTGGCGGTCGGAGTGGGCTATGTCGCGCTCACGATCAGCTATTCGGTGCTGTGGCGCCGGGTCGTGGTGCTCGACGTCGTCGCGATCGCCTGCGGGTTCGTGCTGCGTGCGGTCGCCGGGGGCGTGGCAGCGCCGGTAACGCTGTCGCGCTGGTTCGTCGCGGTGATCACGTTCTCGGCACTGTCCGTCGCGACCGGCAAGCGCATGGCCGAGCTGAGGCGGACGGCCGGCAGCGGGCTGGCGAGGCGCGGAGTTCTGCGCCTCTACACGCCGCTGCGGCTGAGCCTGATGCTGCTGGCGAGCGGCGCGGCGGCGCTGTTCGCCTACTGCGTGTGGGCGTTCCAGCTGCCGTCGATCGACGGGGTACCTTGGCGACCGCTCACGATCGTACCGTTCGCAGCATGCCTGGCGCGGTACGCGATGCTGGTGCAAGCCGGCCACGGCGAGGCACCGGAGGAGCTCGTCCTGCGCGATCGGTGGCTGCAGCTGGCGGGTCTGGTCTGGCTCGTGGTGTTCGCACTGGGTGTGCATGCCGCAAGCTGAGACAGTGTCGGTCCCTCCCGGCCGCGCAGGGCCACTGGCGGAGGTCGTGGTCGCCACGCGGGTGCATGGCTGGGGTCGCACGAGCCCCGCTCACGTCGGGCTGCTGCGTGCACGAAGCCTCGAGGAGCTGCGGTCGGGAGTCGAGCGGTGCCGCGCCGCCGCGCCCGACGGGCGGCGCCCGCCGGGCGCGATCGCACGCGGGATGGGCCGGAGCTACGGCGACGCCGCGCAGATCGACGGTGGATTCGTGCTCGACACGACGGGCATGAAGGGGTTCGAGCTCGATCGCCGGACGGGGACGGTGACCGCCAACGCCGGCGTCACGCTGGGCGAGCTGCTGGCGGCGCTCGTGCCCGCGGGCTGGGTGCTGCCGGTCCTCCCCGGGACGCAGCACGTGACGGTCGCCGGCGCGATCGCGAGCGACATCCACGGCAAGAACCACGGCCTCGCCGGGACGTTCGGAAGCTACGTCCAGGCGGTCGGGTTGCTCACCGCCGGGGGACACGTGCGCGAGCTCCATGCCTCGAAGGACGAGGACCGATTGCTGGCGGCGACAATCGGCGGGATGGGGCTGACCGGAGTGATCCTGTGGGCGCGGGTCGGGCTGCGAGCCGTGAGCAGCCCGCTGCTGTCGGTCGACACCGACCGCGCGCCGAGCCTCGACCACGCCCTGTCGCTCCTGTCCGCGCCCGGGGGGCCCCATCGCGTGGCGTGGCTCGATCTGCTCGGGCCGCATGCGGGCCGGGGCATCGTGACCCGCGCCGAGCACATCGACGGGACGCCCCGCGACTCGGATGCCGGCGACCGTGCACCCACTCGCGACTCGGATGCCGGCCACCGCGGACTCATCCGCGGCTCGGATGCCGGCGACGGCGGCACGATCCGCGCCCGAGCAGCGATCCCCGACCGCTGGCCCGGGGGACTGCTGCGTCCGGCCGCCGTGCGCGCGTTCAACGAGCTCCGTTACAGGCGCAGCCCTCGGAGCGAGCGAGGCCGCGTCGAGGGTCTCGCCGCGCACATGTTCCCGCTCGACGTGCTCGACGCGTGGCCCCGCTTGTATGGACGCCGCGGCTTTCTGCAGTACCAGTTCGTCGTACCGGTCGGCCGCGAGCAGATCCTGGAGGCGGCGATCGAGCATCTATGTCGCGCTGCCGTGCCGTGCTATCTGGGTGTGCTCAAGGACTTCGGCCCTGCCAACCAGATGCCGCTGTCGTTCCCGATTGAGGGTTGGACGCTGGCGCTCGACCTGCCGCGCGCGGCTCCGGGCATCGACGCGGCGCTCGACCGGCTCGATGAGCTCGTGGCCGCCGCGGGCGGTCGGGTCTACCTGACCAAGGACGCGCGGATCCGCCCGGACGCGGTGAAGGCGATGTATCCGCGACTATCGGAGTGGCGCGCCGTTCGCGACGCTGCCGATCCCGCGGGGGTCTGGCGCTCGGACCTCGGGCTGCGTACGGGGCTGATCGAGGATGATCGGCGGTGAACGGCGCGGGCGCACGCGCGCAGCAGGTCCTGCTGATCGGCGGCAGCTCCGAGATCGGGCTCGCGATCGTCCGCCGGCTCGGCGCCGACGGCCCGGTCCGCCCGTACCTGCTCGGGCGCGACTGCGCCCGCCTCGGCGAGGCGCTCGTGGCGCTCGAGCGAGAGGGCTGCAAGGACGGCGAGACCGACGTGGTCGACGCCGAAGATCTCGACGCGCACGCTACAGCGATCGCCCGCGCGTTCGCGCGCACCGGCGGCTTCGACGTGGTCGTGCTCGCGGTCGGCGTGCTCGGTGCGCAGGAGGCGCTGGACGCCGATCCGGCGAAGGTCGCGGAGGTGATGCGCGTGAACTTCGTTGGCTGCGGGTCGTTGCTGTGGCATTCGCTGCGAGCGCTCCGCGCGCAATCACACGGGACGCTGATCGCCCTCTCGAGCGTCGCCGCCGAACGCCCGCGCTCGCGGAACGCGATCTACGGCGCCGCCAAGGCGGGGCTCGACGCGCTCGCTCAGGGGCTCGCGGACGCGACCGCCGGAACCGGCATTCGCGTGCTCGTCGTCCGTGCAGGTTTCGTCCTCACGCGGATGACGGAGGGTCTTCCGCGCGCGCCGTTCACGACGACGGCGGACGCGGTCGCCGAGGCTACGGTCGTGGCGCTCCGACACGGGCAGGCGCACACGATCTGGGTCCCCGCCAAGCTCCGCTACGTGTTCGCAGTCCTGCGGCACCTGCCGCGCCCGATCTACCGGAGGCTTCCGCTGTGAGCCGGCAGACAGTCATCGCCGTCGATGCCGGCCTTGCCGTGCTGCTCGCCGTGGTGGTGCTGATCGTGTCTCCCGGGAGCGCCGTGACCGGGGTGATCGCGTTGCTCGTGGTGATCGTGTGTGCGGTCAGCCTCGCGATCGAGCGCTGGCTCGGCCGCCGCAGGAGCCGCCCTCAGCGCGTGAGGACCGTGAAGAAGTCCCGGCTGTACCGAACAAACAGGCGATGAAAGCTTCAGCTATGTAGTTTGGGCGATCGCCACGGTTCGCGTAAGCGTCGCTCGATCTCATCGCCGAGCTCGTCGATCGCGATCCGATCCTGCGCGAGGCTGTCGCGGTCGCGCAGCGTGACGGTGCGGTCCTCGAGCGACTGGTGGTCGATCGTCACTGCCCAGGGGGTCCCGATCTCGTCCTGGCGGCGGTAGCGGCGGCCGATCGCCCCGCCCTCGTCGTACTCGGCCTGGACGCGCTCGCGCAACTCGCGATAGACCTCGGCTGCGAGCTCGGGCTGGCCGTCCTTCCTGACGAGCGGCAGAACGGCGACCTTGACCGGCGCCAGCACCGGGTGCAGCCGCAGCACCGTGCGCTGCTCGCCCTCGATCTCGTCCTCGTCGTAAGCGTCGACCATGAACGCGAGCAGCGCGCGGTCGGCGCCCGCGGCCGGCTCGATCACGTGGGGGACGTAGCGCGCGCCGGTCGCGGTGTCGACGTACTCGAGCTTCTGGCCCGAGAACTGGGCGTGCTGCGTCAGGTCGAAGTCGCCGCGGTTGGCGATGCCCTCGAGCTCTGACCAGCCGATCGGAAACAGGTACTCCACGTCGCTGGTCGCGCTCGAGTAGTGCGAGAGCTCCTCCCGGGGGTGGGTGCGCAGGCGGAGGTGATCGGGCCTGATCCCGAGGTGCGTGTACCAGTCCACACGCGCCTCGAGCCAGTGTTCGAACCACCGCTGCGCGTCAGCCGGGGGCACGAAGAACTCCATCTCCATCTGCTCAAATTCGCGCGTCCGGAAGATGAAGTTGCCGGGGGTGATCTCGTTGCGGAAGCTCTTGCCGATCTGCGCGATCCCAAACGGCGGCTTCTTGCGGCTGAACTGAAGGTAGTTCTTGAAGTTGAGGAAGATGCCCTGGGCGGTCTCGGGGCGCAGGTACACGAGCGAGCCCTCCTCCTGGACCGGGCCGATCGTGGTCTCGAACATCAGATTGAACTGCCGCGCCTCGGTCAGGTCGCACTCCGGGGTCTCTCCGGGCTTCTTCGATGGCCTGCGTCCGCATTGCCCGTCCTCGAGCTTGTCCGCTCGAAAGCGCAGCTTGCAGGTGCGGCAGTCGACGAGCGGATCGGTGAAGCCGGCCAGGTGACCACTGGCCTTCCACGTCGTTGGGTGCTGGATGATCGCCGAGTCGAGCGCGACGATGTCATCGCGCTCCTGCAGCATCGCCCGCCACCACTGGGCCTTGACATTGTTCTTGAGCAGCACCCCGTAGTGGCCGTAGTCGTAGCTCGAGCCGAGGCCGCCGTAGATCTCGCTGCTCGGGAACACGAACCCGCGGCGCTTGCACAGCGAGACGATCTTGTCCATGGTGACGACGTCGGTCTGCATGCGCGCCGGATGCTAGAGCGATGAGCCCGGCCGTGATCGGCGGTCTTCAGAGCATGGGACCTGACACCACCGGAGGAATGCCAATGCTGTTGGGTGAGAAGACCGCGGTGATCTACGGCGGCGGCGGCTCCGTCGGTGGGGCGGTCGCGCGCACGTTCGCGCGCGAGGGCGCGGCCGTATTTCTCGCCGGCCGCACGCTCGAGAAGCTCGAGCGGGTCGCGGCGGACATCCGCGCAGCCGGCGGTCGCGCGGGGCTCGCATAGGTCGACGCCCTCGACGAGCAAGCGGTAGAACGGCACATCGATGCGGTCATCGACGACACCGGTCGGATCGACATCTCCTTCAACCTGATCTCCCACGGCGTTGTACAGGGAACGCCGGCAGTCGACATACGCTGGGAGGACTACGTCGAGCCGGTCGCGACCGCCGTCAAGTCGTGGACAACAGCATCGCCTCGCGGGGAGCAGCTTGGTCGCGCGGCCGACCGGACCGCCTCGCGCCCGCTTCCCTCGCAGAGCCTCTCTGCGAGCTTATGCTCCGCCTGGTGGTCCCCGGGGCTAGTTTGAACTAAGCAGCTCAGACGCGCTTATCGTGGCGTCCTCGGGCGGTCGCGCGCGCCCCGTCACGTTCTGCATGCCGCCCTACCCGGCGAGGCCGTGAGCGACCCGGGCTCGGGCCCCGTCGACGGCGTCCGCCCGGCTGCGCGAGGCGCCGGCTTGGGTCGTGGTCGACCGCATCCGAGGCCGTGCATAACTCCGGAAACCCCTGCCGGAGCGGCGAGAACCCGGAGATAAGCATGCCCACGGCGCTTATCTCCGGCCCGTCGGCGTCGCGCTGCTACATCGGCGAGATAAGCGCGATCCAGGCCGGGCCGGGACCTGACGCGCTGCTACATCGGCGAGATAAGCGCGATCCAGGCCGGGCCGGGACCTGACGCGGGGTCTGATCTCGCCGTAAAAAGGCCGTAATCCCGTCCAGCTCGCTGCTGATCACAGATCCAGCCCGATTCGCGAGAGTCCCCGCGCACCCCGCGCACCCCGCGCACCCCGCGCACCCCGAGTCCCCCGCGCACCCTGAGCTCCCGCGCACCCCGCGCACCCCGCGCACCCTGAGCTCCCGCGCACCCTGAGCTCCCGCGCACCCTGAGCTCCCGCGCACCCTGAGCTCCCGCGCACCCTGAGCTCCCGCGCACCCTGAGCTCCCGCGCACCCTGAGCTCCCGCGCACCCTGAGCTCCCGCGCACCCTGAGTTTCCGCGCAACACCGTCTCGCCCACTCTGCAGGCCGGCGCGCATCGCCCGCCGACGCAAGCGTGTCCCCTCTCGGGCACCTGTGACCACAGCGCCCGCAGTTCCGGGAGTCGCTCTTCAGCCGAGCGCAGGTGTGGCCACACATCGCGCCGTCCCGTGCGGGCAACCGCAGCGGGCTTTCCGTGCTTCTTCCTCGGGGGCAGGCAGACGAGCCCCGGGGCACAGCAGTTCCCGTCGCAGCGGACCCGATGTCTCGGGCAGCGACCCACCGCCGCCGCCCACGCGCCGGCGGGTGTGATCGTCGCCGCGCCGACCAGCGCGGCGCCGCCCTTCCGGAGCGCCTCGCGGCGGGACATGCCTTCCGCGAGTCCACGGGCGATCGTGTCGATCGTGCTCTGCGAGCTGCGCTCAGCAGTGCGCCGGCCGAACCATGGCATTACGCGGGTCGATCGGTCCCGGCGCCCGACGCCTCAAGCAATCACACCGGGCCTCGACGATGCGTCCGTCCCGCGCGACGAAGCCTCGCTCATCCGTCCACACGCCCACGCCGCGGACGACCCAACCACGAGCGAGCGGCCTTGGCACTCGCCCCTTGAGAGTGCCAAGGGCGGGCAGCTATACTTGTTGAAGCAATGCCGATCTATGGGTATCGCTGCGAGCAGGGACACACCTTCGAAGTCATGCAACGCATGAGCGACGACCCCGTCTCCTCGTGCGAGACCTGTGCGGCTCCGGTCGAGCGAGTCTTTCATCCGGTCGCGGTCCACTTCAAAGGCTCCGGCTTCTACAACACCGACTACGGCACGCGCCGGCGCTCCCGTGAGCTCAAGGAAGCGGGCGAGGGGACCGGAAAGCACGAGAAGGGGGACTCGTCGAAGTCGAGCTCGGACTCGAAGAGCTCGTCGGAGTCGGGCAGCGGATCGAAGGCCGAGACCGCATCGTCGGTGAGCTCGAAGTCCTCGGACTGAACTCGAGCTTGAATCCCGGCCCGACGGCGCCTCTGATGCGGCGAGCGCGGGCGCTCCGGATCAGCCGTGCAGGCGAGCGCGGGCGCTCCGGATCAGCCGTGCAGGCGAGCGCGGGCGCTCCGGATCAGCCGTTCAGGCGAGCGCGGGCGCTCCGGATCAGCCGTGCATCAGCCGGTTGACGGCGCTGCGAACGTCGCTCTGTGAGATTGTCAACGCCGACTCGCCGTCGGGAAGCGTCGTGACGCCGCTCTGCTTGAGCACCTGCACGGGCGCGGAGCCTCCCAGCTCGGACGCCGCGAACAGGCTCAAGAGCGTGAAGGCGCCCATGTCGGTGCGCAGCACCTTGGGCGCGTCCCAGGCGGCCCAGGGGAGGCGGAAGAACGTGCTCGGGGAGAGCAGCTTGGACTTGATCGAGTTCAGGATCTGCTGCTGGCGCCGAACCCGGGTGAGATCGTTCTCGGCCGGGTTGCAGGCGTTGTGACGCGTGCGGGCGAGCGTGAGCGCGTCGCGCCCGTTCAGGTGATGGACGCCCGGCTTGAGGTTCAGCGTGAACCCGCCATTGCGGATACCACCGCTGATGTTCGAGCAGATCCTGCCCGTCCGTATGTCGATCCCGCCGATCGCGTCGATGAACTGCGGAAAGGCAGCAAGGTTCACCACGATCAGGTGGTTGATCTTGACGCCGGTGAACGCCTCGACCGTACGGATCGTCAGGGCCGGCCCGCCGAACGCATACGCGGCGTTGATCTTCGTGACGCCGTGCCCGGGAACGTTGGCGACTGCGTCGCGCGGGATCGAGAGCCGCCGAGATGTTCCGCCCCCGATCCGCCACAGCATCAGCGTGTCAGAGCGGCTGCCGGCGTCGTTGGTGTTGGCTCCCGCCTCGTGCGTGCCCTTGGGACGCTGGTCGGTGCCGACGATCAGCACCGTATCGGTCGAGGTGATCATGTTTCCGCCCGAGCTCAGCGCCGACTTGGCCGAGCCGGGGAGATTGCCTTGCTCGATCTGCGCGCTGACGATGAACAGCACGAGCGACACCAGCAGCCATGCCGCGACCGCGATCGCCACGTACTTGAGCACCCGCCGCGCGATCGTCCACCCCGTCCGGGGTTCCTTGTCGCTGCGTCGCTCGCCGTCGCGCGCGGGCCGAAAGCCCACGTCCTCCTCGCCGCGGAGCCGTGATCGAAGGCCGCGGGGACGCGAGCGGTACAAGGTGTAGGGGCGCGGCTCCGTGCTCGGGCGGGAAGGCTCCGACCCGCGGTAGACCCGGTACGGCGGGTCCTCGGACGGCGCCCGGTTGTCGGGATCGTCGGACATCCGGGACTGCATATAGTGACGCCATAATGCCTGCCCGGCGCACTATCGGCGTCGACATGGGCGGAACCAAGCTGCTCGCCGGCGCGGTCGATGCGGGACTCGGAGTCCATCACCGCGCTCAGCGAAGACTGACCGGTCTCGACCAGTCGGCCCTGCTCGACACAGCAGTCGACGCGGTCCACGAAGCCCGCGAATCGGCCGGCGCGGACGTGGCCGCAGTCGGCTTCGGGATCCCGTGCACGTTCGACGACCGGACCGGCATCGCACGCAGCTCGGTGCACCTCGAGCTCCACGACATCGCGTTCGCCGATGTGATGACCGAGCGCCTGGGACTGCCCGTGTTCGTCGACAACGACGCCAACGCCGCGGTGCTCGCCGAGCACCGCGCGGGAGCAGCGCGCGGCGCGCGCGAGGCCGTGATGCTGACGCTCGGCACCGGGATCGGAGGCGGCCTGATCCTGCGCGGACAGGTCTACCGTGGATCGATCGGAGCGGGCGCCGAGCTCGGCCACGTGGTGATCGACTTCGACGGTCCGCCGTGCCAGGGGCACTGCCCCAATCGAGGGTGTCTCGAGGCGCTGGCATCAGGATCGGCGCTCGAGCGAGAGGCGGCGCGCATCGCCCGCGAGCGTCCCGACTCCGGCCTCGGTCGTGCCGTCGCGTACGGGCGCGAGCCGGTCGGGTCGCTCGTCACCGAGCTCGCTCACGATGGCGATCGGGCGGCAATCGACGCGATCTCGACGATCGGCCGGCACCTCGGCGTTGGCATCGCCAACTACGTGAACATCTTCAACCCCGAGGTCGTCGTCATCGGCGGCGGGGTGATCGGCGCGGGCGAGCTGCTGCTGGCGCCGGCGCGCGCCGAGATGCTGGCGCGCGCCCTGCCACCGGCGCGCGACGAGGTCAGGATCGTCGTCGCCCGCTTCGGCGTCGAGGCGGGGATGGTCGGCGCCGCTGCGCTCGCGTTCGACGGTCTGGCGCTGCGCGGGGAGGCTGCGTGAGCCACGGCGCCGGTCCCGGCAAGCTCGTGGTGTGCCCGACGCCGATCGGAAACCTCGAGGACGTGACCCTGCGCGTGCTCTCGGCGCTGCGCGAGGCCGACGTGGTCGCTTGCGAGGACACCCGGCGCACGCGCGTGCTGCTCGAGCGCTACGGCGTCAGCGCGACGCTCGTCAGCTACCACGAGCATAACGAGTCAGAGCGGGCCGGCGAGCTGATCCCGAAGATGCGGGCCGGCGCGGTCGTCGCGCTCGTCTCCGACGCCGGCATGCCGCTCGTGTCCGATCCGGGTTATGTGCTGGTGCGAGCGTGCGTCGCGGCGGGACTGGCGGTCGAGGTGCTGCCCGGGCCGTCGGCCGCGCTCGCCGCGCTCGTCGCCTCCGCGCTCCCCTCCGACCGCTGGCGCTTCGAGGGGTTCCTCCCGCGAAAGCGCGCCGCCCTGCTCGATGTGTTGGCCTCGCCGGAGACGGTCGTCGCGTTCGAGTCGCCGCGGCGGGTCGCAGGCTCGCTGTCGGCACTGGCAGCGGTCGACCCCGACCGACCGGTCGCTGTCTGTCGCGAGCTGACGAAGCTGCACGAGGAGGTCGTTCGCGGGAGCGCGTCGGAGCTCGCGGACCGATATGCGTCCGCGCCGCCGCGAGGCGAGGTCGTGCTCGTCGTCGGCCCGGCGCCGGCGGGTCCGGGCGAGGACGAGCTCGGGGCGGCGGTCGACGCGCTCCGGCGCCTCGTCGACGCGGGCGCGAAGCCGCGGGTGGCGGCGGGGGTCGTCGGCGAGCTCACCGGCTTCTCCGCCAACGCGCTGTACAAGGCGCTGACCGCGTGAGCCGACTCGCACCGCGCCGATAGCCTTCTCTACCAGCCGTGTCCTTCTACGTCACCACCCCGATCTACTACGTCAATGCGCAGCCGCACCTCGGCCATGCGTACACGACGATCGCCGCCGACGTGCTCGCGCGCCACCAGCGCCAGCGCGGTGAGGACGTGTTCTTCCTGACGGGCACCGACGAGCACGGAGAGCCCGTCGCCGACGCGGCCCGCGCCCAGGGGCTCGAGCCCGAGGCGCTCGCCGACCGCAACGCCGAGAGGTTCAAGGCCCTCGCCCCGCAGCTCGAGGCTTCGATCGACTTCTTCATCCGCACCTCCGACGAGCAGCACAAGGCGAAGGTCCAGGAGGTGCTCCAGCGCGTCCACGACAACGGCTACACCTACAGGGGCCTCTATGAGGGCTGGTACTGCCCCCGTTGCGCGGACTTCAAGGTCGAGAACGAGATCCTCGAGGGCAACCGCTGTCCGATCCACCTGATCGAGCTGACGCGCGAGCAGGAGGAGAACTGGTTCTTCAAGCTGTCCTCGTTCCAGCAGGCGCTCGAGAGGCTGTACGCCGAGCAGCCCGACTTCGTGATGCCCCAACATCACTACAACGAGGCGCGCTCGTTCATCGCCTCGGGCCTGCAGGACGTCTCGCTGACGCGGGCGCACCTGACCTGGGGGATATCGGTTCCCTGGGATCCGAGCCAGGTCTTCTACGTGTGGTTCGACGCGCTGCTCAACTACTACACGGCTCTGAGCTATGCCCCCCCTCCGGCGAGGTCGGGGGGGCGCGACCTGATCGACCGGTTCTGGCCGGCGACGTACCACATCATCGGCAAGGACATCCTCAAGTTCCACACGGTGTTCTGGCCGGCGATGCTGATGGCCGCCGACATCGCGGTACCGCGGCACGTGTTCGTGCACGGGTTCCTGCTCGGCGCCGACGGACGCAAGATGAGCAAGTCCCTCGGCAACGTGCTCGACCCGTTCGAGGTGATGGAGCAGTACGGCACCGACGCGCTGCGCTTCTACCTGATGCGCGACGTCGCGTTCGGCGGCGACGGCGCGGTCGGGATGGACGCCGTGCGCTCGCGCTATGAGACGGAGCTCGCGAACGAGTACGGCAACCTGGCGAGCCGCACAATCGCGATGATCACGCGCTACCGCGGCGGCAACGTCCCACAAGTCGCTACCGACCAGGAGCTCGCGCGCGACTTCGACGCGCTGCCGTCGCAGGTCGCCGCGCTCCTCGACCGTTCCGAGCCGACGCAGGCGCTCGAGCTGATCTGGCAGCGGGTCCGGCGGCTGAACCGCTACGTCGAGGAGCGCGCGCCCTGGCAGCTCGCCAGGGAGCCGGCGGGAAGCGACGCGCTCGATCAGACGCTCGCGTCACTCGCCGAGGGCGTGCGCGCAGTCAGCGTCCTGCTCCACCCCTACATGCCTGCCACGACCACGCACCTGCTCGAAGCGCTCGGTGTCCGGGATACGGGTTTTGATGGCGCCGCTTACGCGGCGCTGTGTGGGGTGGCTTCGGTGCGCGCGATCGAGCCGCTGTTCCCCAAGCGCTCGTGAAGAGATAGCTCCGCCGTTCCCTAAGCGCTCTTGAACGAACTCCCATCAACCTCCGAGAGGCCGTGATCGACAGCCACACGCACCTGTCGCTGTGCGAGCCGCCGGACGCGGAGCTCGTCGCGGCAGCGTCAGAGGCGGGCGTGACGCGGATCGTCACGATTGGCACCGACGGGGCGTCGTGCCGCGCCGCGCTCGCGGCCGCCGAGGACTTCCCGCAGGTGTACGCGGCGATCGGCCGGCACCCCAACTCGGCGACCGGCTTCGACGACCCCGACCTCGCCGAGCTGAAGGCACTGGCGGCGCACGAGAAGTGCGTCGCGATCGGCGAGACCGGGCTTGACTACTACCGCGACTATGCGCCCCGCTCGGACCAGGAGCGCGCGTTCGCCGCCCAGATCGAGCTCGCGGGCGAGACCGGCAAGCCGCTCATGATCCACACCCGGGCTGCCGACGACGACACGCTGGCGATGCTCGAGGCGCATGCCGCGGCGTTGCACGTGATTCTCCACTGCTTCTCGATGGCCGATCGGATCGGGCAGTGCCTGGCGCACGAGGACTGGTGGATCTCGTTCGCCGGCAACGTCACCTACCCGAAGGCCGTGTCCCTGCGGGAGGCGATGGTGCGCGTGCCTCTCGACCGGCTGCTCGTCGAGACCGACGCCCCGTATCTCGCCCCGCAAGTCGTGCGCGGCAGGCCCAACCAGCCCGCGTACGTGGCCCACACGGCACAGGCGCTGGCGGTCGAGCGGCGGCTGCCGTACGCGGAGCTCGACGCCGCGGTCGACCGCAACGCGGCAGCGGTGTTCGGATGGTGAGCGCGCCGAAGCGGGGCGCGCAACCGGACGGCCCGCGCCCCGCCCACCTGCGCGACGCGGCCACCGTCGACAGCGTCCCCGCTCGCCCACCGGGTGGCAGGCGAGCGCGCGAGCTGGGGCAGAACTTCCTGATCGACCGCAACATCCTCGCCGTGATCGAGCGGCTTGCATCGCTGGATGAAGACGACGTCGTGCTCGAGATCGGGGGCGGCTCTGGCGTGCTGTCCGACCGGCTCGCACCGCCGGTGCGGCACCTGCACGTGGTCGAGGTCGATCGCGGCCTGGAGGAAGCGTTGCGCGGCGCGCTCGCGCGCTTCGACAACGTGTCGCTGCATCTCGCGGACGCGCTCGAGCTCGACCTGGGCGCGCTGGTACCGGCCCCGAACAAGGTCGTCGCGAACCTCCCGTACGGAATCGCCGCAACCGCCATCCTGCGCACGATCGACGAGCTGCCGAGCGTCTCGAGCTGGGTCGTGATGGTGCAGCGCGAGGTGGGGGAGCGGCTCGCCGCCCCGCCGGGCAGCTCGACGTACGGCGTCACCTCGGTGCTCGCGCAGATCGCGACGGATGTGAAGGTGCTGCGCCCGATCTCCCGCAACGTATTCCGCCCGGTGCCGAACGTCGATTCGGTGCTGGTCGGGCTGCGTCGCCGCGGTCGCGGCGCCGATCCCGAGCTGCGCGCACTGGTCCACGACGCCTTCGCCCACCGCCGCAAGGCGCTGGCGCGCTCACTCGCACTGAGCGGCCGCTGGGACCCGGAGGTTCGCGAGCGAGCCCGAGCGGCGCTGGTCGAGCTCGGGCACCCCGCGGACGAGCGGGCGCAGCGGCTGGCACCCGAGGAGTTCAGAGTCGCTGGTGGGGTTGCTGGCGCGGTGAGGCTGACCGCGCTCGCGCCCGCGAAGGTGAACCTGTGCCTGTTCCTCGGGCCGGTGCGCCCCGACGGTCGCCACGAGCTCGTGACGTTGTTCGAGTCTGTGTCGCTCGCCGACGAGTTGATCGTTGATACGAATGCCGACCGCGACGAGGTCATTTGCCCCCAGGTGCCCGAGCCCAACCTCGTCTCGCGTGCAATCGCCGGCTTGCGAGACCTTGGCTGGGGCGGCCCACCCGTCCGGATCGAGATCGTCAAGCGAATCCCGGTCGCCGCCGGACTGGGCGGCGGCTCGTCCGATGCCGCCGCCGCGCTGCGGCTGGTCTGCGAGCTCGCGCCCGGACGGCCCGAGGAGGTGGCGGCGCTGGCCGCGTCGCTCGGCGCCGACGTCCCCAGCCAGCTGGCCCCGGGGCTCGTGCTCGGCACCGGTGCTGGTGACGTGGTCGAAGCGTTTCCGCCGTTGCCCGAGCACGCCTTCGTGATCGTCCCGCTCCCGGTCCCGCTGTCGACGGCCGACGTCTACCGCGAGGCCGACCGTCCTCGGGCTCCCACGCCGGGCCGACGAGCTCTCGCGGCTGCACGCCGTGCTCCTCACGTCGGTCGCCGGCCGGCACCCGAGCTGCTCCCCTTGACTCGCGATACTTGATCAACGATCTGAGATCAGCGGCCGTATCGCTGCGTCCCTGGATCGCGGATGCACTCGCCGCGGTGCAGGACGCCGGTGCTGAGACCGTGCTCGTTTGCGGATCCGGACCGACCGTGGCCGGCGTCTTCTGGGGTCCGGATGCCGCCGCCCGGGCACGCGCCGCGGCGGGCTCGCTGGCGCCGGCGTTCGGCGGCGCGACCGATGCGGTCCCGGTCGGCGTCGAGATCGTTTCGCCGCGATTTGCGTGATCTTCGGCCAGACCGAACTCGATCATCTACCCGTTCCGGCACAATTAACCAGCTTCGATGAACAACCAGACGATCACCTACCTCGTCGGCGCGACGCTCGGTGTGTTCGGGCTCGCGGCCTTCTGCGCGCTCGTGGTCGTGCCCGCGATCACCGCCTATCGTCGGCCGCTGGAGCGCGTCGCCGTTGTGATCCTGTCGCTATATGTGCTCGCCGCGCTGGTGGGCATCGGGATCCTCGCCGGAGCCCTCGTCGTGTTCGAGTGGCCACGGTTGTTCTAATGGCTGTACTCGCTTCAGCGTCCGTGCTCCCTGCCCCCACCGCCTGCTAGGCCGTGACCGAATTGGCTGACGGTACGTCCAGGCGGACGCCGGACCTAACCGCGCTCGGGGCGATCACCGACGCTGTCGAGGCTGGCGCCGGCCTGCCCGAGATCCTCCGCGCCGCCTCGCGCGCCCTCGATGCCAGCCTGGTCCTGATCGATCGCTCGGCCTCGGTCCTGGCGGTGGCGGCGCGCTCGCCGGCCGATGAGCGCTCGCTCATGCGCGACGGCGAGGGGGTCACGACGATCGAGTTGAAGGTCGCCGAGGCAAGTGTCGGGCGACTGCGGATGCGGGCTCGCGACCACCGCCCGACACATCACTGCTGCGACTTGTGACGACGCTGATCGCCTCCGAGGTCGAGCGAGTACGCGCGCCCGAACGCGCCTCCGAAGAGGCCGCCACGAGCTTCCAACGGGCCGTGCTCGAGCATCGGATCCCGGACCGCGACGATCTCGTCGCGCGGGAAAGGAGCTCGGGACGGACCTCGTCCGCCGGCGGCTCGCGTGGTCGTCGTGCGCGCGCATCCACGCAGCCCGACCGAGGACGACTGGCGCCGTCGGCTGCTGGCCGTCGCCGGCCGGGCGCGCGTTCGATCGCGCCCGGCTCGATCGCGGCGCCCAGCCGACAGCGACGCCGGCGAGGTCATGGTGCTCGTTCCCGACCCCGACGGAGACACCGGCCGCCGAGCCGCCTCCGCCATCCTGCGCGAGCTCGAGTCCGGCCTATCGGGCTTCGCGTTCGCGATCGGCCGCAGCCGGCGGCCGAGGATCCGCTCGACCTGCACCGCGCCGGCAATGAGGCGCTGCTCGCGGCCAACGTCGTCGAAGGCGACCCCGAGCGCTCGAGCTCGCATACGAGGAGACAGGCACCTACCAACTGCTGCTGCCGCACATGAACGACCCGGCCGAGCTCATGCGCTTCTACAGCGAGACGGTCAGGCCGCTGGTCGCCTACGACGAGCAGTACGAGACCGATCTGCTCGGTACGCTGTCGACGTTCCTGGACTGCGACGCGAACGTCAACGCCACCGCGGCGCGGCTGATCACCCACCGCCACACCATCCGCTACCGGTTCGAACGCGTCCGTGAGCTGACCGGGCTCGACGTGTCCTCCACCGACGGCCGCGAGAAGCTGTCGCTGGGCCTCAAGGCGATGCGGGTGCTGGGCATCGCCGCCCCACGGGGACCGGCTACTGAGCCGGGCGCAGAGGGCGGTCGGGTCCCCCGCTAATCCGCTAAGGGTTCACGACAGAATTAGTATTAGTTGCCCCCGAAAGGAGGACGCCGATGTTGCTTGACAGTAGCATCGCGCCGATGGCGGTCGGGATCATCACCGGCTCAGGCACGCATGCACTGCCCGGCTTCGAGGGCGGCGCACCGATCTCGGTGGAGACGCCGTTCGGCCCGACGACGCTCACCGGGGGGGCTACGGGAGCATGGAGGCGCTTCACGTCTCGCGCCACGGGCCCGGCCACGTGCGGCTCTCAAATCACGTCACCCACCGCGCGAACATCTGGGCGCTGAAGGAGCTTGGAGCCACGTCCGTGATCGGCTGCACGGCATGCGGCGCGCTCGATCCGACGCTCGAGCTCGGCTCACTGGTCGTGTTCGACGACCTGCACTTCGCTTCAAATCGACTTCCGGATGGCTCGCTCTGCACGTTCTTCACCGAACCGGGAGACCGTTTACGGGGGCACTGGATTCTCCACGGCGGCCCGTTCTCCGAGGAGTTGCGCCGCGCGCTGCTGGACGCGGCCGCGGCACGGCGGCCACAGCGTGCGTGACGGCGGCGCGTACGGTCACGTCGACGGGCCGCGCTTCAACACCCCGACCGAGATCGCACAGCTTGCACCGTGCGGGGTGGTCGCGGTCAGCCAGACGGCCGGACCAGAGACCGTCCTCTGCGGCGAGCTCGAGCTGCCGTTCGCACTAATGGGATTCGTCACCGACCATGCGAACGAGGTCAAGCCGGGGGACACGACTCCGGTGGCGGTGCTGATTGAGCTGATGGGGCAAAGTCCGGCGATGTTCGCGGGCGTGCTCCGGGGCGCGCTCGAGACGCTGGGCTCGAAACCGCCGCCTACGGTCGGTATGGTGTATCGATTCGAACAGGATTAGAGTCGGTGGGGCGATCGGGGGAAGGTGGCGGATGACAGTCCACCCCGTAGGTGCAAGAAGCGTCGAGGCCGCGACTCGCGCGGCCGTCGAGACGACGTCCCGGGACAGCGCCGCAAGTGATCGGGCCCCGCTCCGACCGGCGGTGCTGATCATGGCGCGGGCGCCCCGGCGGGGCGAGGTGCGCAAGGCGCTCGAGCCGCTGCTTGGCGCCGACGCCTGCGTCGCCCTGCAGGCCGAGCTGATCGTCCAGGCCGGAAGGTGGGCACGTCAGGTCGCGCCCGGCGGAGTTCACGTGGCCCATCACCCGCCGGATGCGGGACCGGAACTTCGGGTCCTGATCGGGGACGACGCCACACTGTTCCCCCAGAACGGCGACGGGATTGCCGGCCGGCTCGCCGACGCCGCCGCCCGTGTGTTCGGCCGCAGTCAAGGGCCGCTGATCATCGTGTGGCCCGACCTGCCGGAGCTGAGGCGACAGCACGCGCAGAGTGCCCTGGACGACCTCGGCTCGGGGTGCGACGTCGTCCTCGGTCCCGCGATCGACGGAGGCCTCTACATGGTCGCGATCGCGCGGCCGCTGCCGAAGCTGTTCAGCCTGCCCGAGCAGGCGTGGCGCAGTCCCGACGTGATGACGATGGGCCTCGCCGCCGCGCGGAAGGCGGGTCTCGAGGTTGGGATCCTGCGGTCGGAACGAGCGTTGCATCGCCCCGCCGACGTCCGCGCTGCGGTGGCGGATCCATTGCTGCCCGAACGCGTGGGGAAGATTCTGCGCCGCAACGGGTGATGGACCCCGAAGCAGGGTTCACGCTGACGAGCTGCTGGTGGCTCCCTCGTGCTCGACAGAATCCGCGCCGTGGCTCACGTCCCGCCGGGCTCACACCGCGCGGCGCGTGACGAGTGTGGGCGGAACTTGACCGGCGATCGGATAACGTGGCGAGTCGCCACTAGTGCGTTGGGGAGTGGTGTAACGGCAGCACGGGAGGTTTTGGTCCTCCAGGTCCGGGTCCGATTCCTGGCTCCCCAGCTCCGCAAAACGCCCGCAAGGCGGCCCGGCGGAAACCGGACCGGCAGATAGCCTACGATCCCCTCGTCGTGACCGCGCCTGTCGTCGTAATTCTTGCCGCGGGGCAGGGCACACGCATGCGCTCCGCCACGCCGAAGCTGCTGCACCCGTTGTGCGGGCGGCCGATGATCGGATGGCCGGTCGCCGCCGCGCGCGAGGCCGGCGCGGGCAAGGTGGTGGTGGTCGACGGACCCGAGCGCCCGCTCGGCAGCGCGCTCGATCGAGAGGTCGAGATCGTGATCCAGGAGCAGCCCCGCGGGACCGCGGATGCGGTCAGAGCGGCAGCCGGCCACATCAGTCCGAGCGGGCCGGTGGTCGTGCTGAACGGAGACGTGCCGCTGATCAGCCCCGAGACGCTGCGGGAGCTCGTGCAGGCGCACGAGCGCGACGGCGCGGCCGCCACGATGGCGACCGTCGATGCTCGAGGACCCTAGTGGCTACGGGCGCATCATCCGGGCGCCTGACGGGACGGTAGAGCGGGTCGTAGAGACGAAGTCGCCCGGAGACGCCACCGAGCTCGAGCTCGCACATCCGCGAGGTCAATACCGGGATGTTCGCGTTCGACGGGGGCGCGCTGCTGAGCGCGCTCGAGGAGGTTGCGCAGCGACAACGCCCAGGGCGAGCTGTACCTGCCCGACGTGCTGCCGATCCTGCGGCTGCACGAGCGAACGCGTGGTCGCCCACGAGATCTCCGATGCGAGCGAGATGTTCGGGATCAACGATCGGGTCGCGCTGGCCGAGGTCAGGGCGATCGCCCAGCGCCGCATCCACGAGCGCCACATGCGCGCAGGGGTCACGATCGTCGACCCGGCCGCGACCGTGGTCGATGCCGAGGTCGAGATCGGGCAGGACACGGTGATCGCGCCGTTCACGAGCCTCCATGGCGCGACGCGCGATCGGCTCGCGCTGCTCGGTCGGCCCGCTGACGACGATGATCGACGCGCGCGTGGCGACGAGGCGGCGATCGTCCACTCCTATGTGAAGGACGCCGAGATCGGCGAACGGGTCGAGCGTCGGGCCGTTCGCCTACCTGCGTCCCGGAGCCGTCCTGCGCGAGGGTTCGAAGGCGGGCACGTTCGTGGAGATCAAGAACTCCGATATCGGCGCCGGGTCGAAGGTGCCCCACCTCTCCTATATCGGCGACGCCGACATCGGCGAGCGAACGAACCTCGGCGCGAGCACGATCACCGCCAACTACGACGGGTACCGAAAGCACCGGACGACGATCGGATCGCGCGTGAAGACGAGCGTCGACACGACCCTGATCGCGCCGGTGAGCGTCGGCGACGATGCGTACACGGCCGCCGGATCGGTGATCACCGAGGACGTGCCGCCCGGGGCGCTGGGCGTCGCGCGGTCCCGCGCAGCGGAACGTCGAGGGCTATGCCGAGCACCGCAAGCAGCGCGAACGGGACAGCGCGAAGGGATAGTCAAGAATGGTCGTGTCGTCTTCACGCCAAACTACACTCGCGGGCGCGATGAGCTTCCTCGAGACGCGGCCCGTGCCCAGTGACATGCGACTGGGTTACGACAAGCGGCTGATGCTCGTTTCGGGCCGGGCGAACCCAGAACTGGCTGCGCGGATCGCGTCCAAGCTCGGCGTACGAGCTCGGCGAGGTCGAACTCAAGACGTTCTCCAACGGCGAGGTCTACTGCCGCTACGGGGAATCGGTCCGCGGCGCCGACGTGTTCATCGTCCAGCCCACGTGCGCGAATCCCGAAGCGGGCTCGGGACCGAACGACGCGCTGATGGAGCTGCTGGCGATGATCGATGCCGCCGTCGGGGGCTCTGCCCACCGCGTGATCGCCGTCAGCCCGTGGTACGGGTACTCGCGGCAGGACAAGAAGTCGCTTCCGCGCGAGCCGATCAGCGCGCGGCTCGTCGCCCGAATGCTCGAGTCGGCGGGCATCGACCGGATCCTGGCGATGGACCTGCACTCGGGCCAGATCCAGGGCTTCTTCCAGAAGCCGTGCGATCACATGACGGCTCTGTTCATGCTCACGCCAGTACTTCGCCGACCTCGGGCTCGAGGACCTGGTGGTGGTCGCACCGGATGCCGGGCGCGTGAAGCTGAATCAGCGCTTCGCTTCGAAGATCGGGGCCGACCTGGCGATCCTGAACAAGGAGCGGCCGGCCCAGCAGGTCGCCGAGATCAACTACGTGATCGGCGAGGTCGCCGGCAAGACTGCGGTGATCGTCGACGACATCATCGACACGGCGGGCACGCTGAAGGCGGCCGCCGACGCGGTCAAGGACGCGGGTGCTCGCCGCGTGTACGCGGCGGCGACGCACGGCGTGTTCTCGGGCGATGCGTGGGCGAACCTGGCCGCGGCTGGGTTCGAGCAGGTCGTCGTCACCGACTCGATCCCGCTCGCCCCCGGAGCGCCCGACAACGTCCGTGTCGTCTCGTGTGCGGACCTGCTGACGAACTCGATCCGCCAGATCTTCACCGACGGGTCCGTGAGCGACGTGTTCGGCGGCGAGAACCAGCTGTTCTAAGACGGGAGCTCGTGCAGAGCGAGCGTGCGGCGCGACTTTGCCGCGTTCGCGGACGCGCTCGGCGAGCTCTCGGGGCGCGTGCTCAGGGGCGGGGGATTAGGCCGAGTTGCGGCTGCTGTTTACCCGCAACTTCGGATAGGATCAGGGTTCCGCCGGGCGGCTCCTGTCGCTTCTTGCCGGGCCAGATGCCCGTTAGATAGTGGAAGCCTCGGGCGCTCGCGCGGTCGACCGCCGCGCCGATGGCGGCCATCGTCGCCGCCTCGAGCGCGGCGGCGCCGACGACCTTCGTGAAGCTCGCCTCGGCGGTGGTCGGGTCAGGCGGATCGGAGGCGTCGATCTTGGCCCAGACGTTCTTGAACGCGCTACGCCCGAGCTTCGCGCCGATCAAGCTGGCGATGATCGCGAATGGCTTGTACAGGATCTTCATTTCGCGGGCAGCCTACCCGCTGCCGGATCGTTTGCACCGCGTTCTGCCGATTGGCGAGAATCGCTGGTGCGATTTGCTCCAGATGGCGATGGTCGACAGCCGGCCCGTTTGGGTAAATACTTCTCGGAAGGAGCCGTTGCTTAAGGGAATGCTGGAAGACGATTCGAGAACCAACGATGGTGAGGCGGAGGCGCTCCTTCGCCGGGCGCTGCTCGACGACTCCTCGGCCGTCGCCGTGTCGCTGCGGGTCGACGGCCTGCCCGTCAGCGACGCGGTGACCGTGATCTTTCACGCCAGGCGCGACCTCGGGACGCTCCAGACCTACGTGACCAGCGGCAGCCGCGGGGCGGGCATGACCGTGGCCGCGAGCGAGCTTCTGCGCGTCCCCTGCGATCTCGACCTCGCCGATGCCGAGGACCGCGAGGAGGCCGAACGCCTCTACGTCGAGCAGGCGACCGTGCTGCGCGACGCGCTGGTCGGCGCCGATGTCGTTCTCGACGTGTGGCGCGAGCCGCTCAGCGACTTGATCGGCGCCGGGGTCAGCGTCGATCACTCGATCGAGCTCGCCGTCAAGCTGCCGGCGGCGCGGCTGCTGCCGACCGCGCTCGTGGCTCGTGACTCGCAGCTCGTGGTGACGCCGGTGTGTGGCGCGCGGACCCTTGCCGAGGGGCGTCCGCCGCTCGGGATCGCGTGCGCGCAGCAGGACCTGACACGGGTGTACCCGCTCGCCGACGACCCCGAGCGCTGCGTCGAGGACTTCCTCCAGGCCGCTGCCGAGCACGCGCGCTCGCTCGCGGAGCGGCTCCTTCACCAGGAGGCCTCGGTCGAGCGCTTCCTCGAGATCAGCGACGACGCGTAGTCGGATCACGTGGTCGAGCGCGTTCGCGCGGGCGGCCACTAGCCTTGCGCGGCGATGCGCCGCCCTCACGTTGTTGCCCTGATCGCGGCCGCAGCCGTCGTGTTCCTCGTGATCAGCGGACTGCTAGCGCGCGCGTTCAGCGCCGATGGCGCCGAGCGATCAGCGGTCACCTCGCTCGTGCAGGCCGAGGCCCGGGGCGATCTCGGAGGGGCGATCGAGCGCGTTGAGCGCTGCGCCACGGATCCCGGCTGCCGGGCGCGCCTGACGGCGTACGTCGCCGCCCTGAGGCGCCGAGGCTCGGTCTCGATCCTCCAGCTCGAGCCCTCGACCAGCTTCTCGCTCGGCAGCACGGTCGGGACCGCGCGCGTCGCATTCCGGATCGGCGACTCGCTGCCGATCGTCCAGTGCGTGCGTGTGCGGCGGGCAGGCAGCGTGCTGAGCGGCCTGCGGATCGAGTTGCTGTCGGTGTCGGCGCCGACGAAGGGCGACGCGAGCTGCCCCTAGCCAGGCGAAGATTCGCAGCCGCGAAGGCGATGCGGACTTGAAGGATGGTCCATTAGTCCCGGACCGGGACCGGTGTGCGCTCGGGCTCCCGGGCCGGTCGGCGCTCTCGGGCCGGCAGGCGCTCGCGCAGCCGCCGGTGGTCGCGCAGGCGCACGCGAGCAGGCTCGGCGTCCGGCAGCGGGAGGCCGCCGCCCGGCACGCCCGAAGGACTCTCGGGGTGCCGCGGGTAGTTGCCCCAGCCATCGTCGGAGCCGCCGTCCGAGGGTCGCGGAGGTGCGTCAGGAGGATCGCGCAGCGCTGGAACCATCAGCACCGCGACGCACGCCAGTCCCAGGAGATGAACTCCGGCGATCATCAGCATCAGCTGAGCCTCGCCTGACATAGGCGTAAGCCTAGCGCCTCTGAGGGCTCCGGTACCGGATGCTCGCTACCATCGGTCCCGCCCGATGGCTCGCTCCGACACAACCACGCTGTCCGTCGCGGTGCGGCAGCCCGCCGGCTCGCGCGCGACTCGCCGGCTGCGCCGCGAGGGCAAGGTGCCCGGGATCGTCTACGGCGGCGGCAAGGAACCGGTCTCGTTCGCGGTCGACGCGAGGGAGCTCCGCCAGGCGCTTGCGCACGCGGGCGCGGTGATCGACCTGAGCGTCGACGGCAGCAGCTCGCCGGTCGTCGTCAAGGACCTTGCGCGTCATCCGGTGAGCGGCGACACGCTGCACGTCGACCTGTTGCGGGTGCGGCTCGACGAGGCGATTCAGGCGACGGTCCTGCTCGAGCTGATCGGCGTCGACGACGCTCCCGGCGTCAAGGAGGGCGGCGTGCTCGAGCAGATGGCGCGCGAGCTGACCGTTCAGGCGCTTCCGAACGACATCCCGGATTCGATCGAGCACGACGTCTCGGAGATGCAGATCAATGACACGCTGACGCTCGATGCGGTGCGCGCCGCCGACGGCGGTGACGCTCGTCGACGATCCCGAGACGGTGCTCGCGACGATCACGCCGCCGCGCCTCCAGGTCGAGGCGGAGCCCGGTATCGAGGAGGAGACCGAGGTCGTCGGTGAGGGCGAGGCCGCGCCCGAGGCGGGGGTTGGGGCCGAGCCGGCGGGCGAGGGCGGCGGCGAAGCCGAAGCCTTCGAGTAGGCCCGGGCCAGCATGCCCTTTCCGGGTCGCCGCGGCGCCCCCGTCGACTGGCTGCTCGTCGGTCTCGGCAACCCGGGCGCCGAGTACGAGGGCACACGCCACAACGTCGGCTTCGAGATCGCGCGGGAGCTGGCCTCGCGATGGGATCTCGGCAAGCCGAAGGGCCGCTACCGCGGTCTGTTCACCGAGGGGCGCGCGGGGATCGGCGGCCCGCGGGTCGCGATGCTGCTGCCGCAGACGTACATGAACGAGGCCGGGCAGTCGGTCGGCCCCGCGCGGGGCGCGCTACGGGTTCCCCTCGACCACGTGCTCGTGCTCCACGACGAGATCGACCTGCCGTTCGGCGAGATCCGCGTTCGGGTCGGCGGTGGGCTCGCGGGCCACAACGGCCTGAAGTCGCTCAAGCAGGGTCTCGGCTCAGCCGACTTCGCGCGCGTGCGGGTCGGCGTCGGGCGGCCGCCGACGACCGATCCCGACCGGGTCGCGGCGTATGTGCTGGGGCGTTTTCGCGAGCCGCGCGAGGAGGCCGCCGCGCTCGTCGATCGGGCGGCCGACGAGGCCGAGCGCGTCGTGCGCGGGGATGTAGCGCCCTCCTAGACTGAGAAGAGGATGCTCCGCACGCTCCTCGCCCATGCCGATGACGATCCGCAGACCGCCGCGCTCGAGCGCGACGGGGGCAACGCGTTCGTCTCGCAGGCGCTGAGGCCGTACCTCGTCGCGGCGCTGCTCGACCGCGGGGCGGAGCGCCCCGCGATCGTGGTTGCGGGTGATGACCGTGCGGCCCGGGATCTGGCGGCGGCGCTGCGGGCGTGGCTCGAGCCGCGGGTCGTGCGCTACTACCCGAGTCGCGGCGTCACGTACGAGTCGCACCTGGCGCCGCCGCCGCACCTCGTGGGCCTGCGGATCGCTGCGCTCGACTCGCTGCTCGAGGCGGGAGAGTCGGCGCCGGTTGTCGTCGTCAGCGCCGTCGGGCTGTCGGAGAAGGTCCCCGATCCGGCGCTCCGCCCCCACGGCTTCGTGCTGCGGACAGACGATCTGCTCGACCTCGAAGAGACCGCGCGGGACCTGGTCGCGGCAGGATACGAGCGCGTCGACCAGGTCGAGGATCGTGGTCAGTTCGCGATCCGCGGCGGGTTGCTGGACCTGTTTCCCGCGACGGAGGATCGGGCGGTGCGGGTCGACCTGTTCGGCGACGAGATCGAGACCCTCCGGTGGTTCTCGACGTTCACGCAGCGCTCGCTGGGCGACGCCGAGGTGGTCGAGGTGGCGCCGGCGGCTGAGCTTGCTGAGGAGCATCGGGAGCTCGCGGAGATCGCCGCTCTAGAGGACGAGGCCGACCGGCCCGACATCGCGCAGCTGCTCCCGGTCGAGGACTTCCACCCGTTCCTGTCGCTCGCCCCGGATGACGCCTCGATCCTGATCGCGGGCGAGGAGGACGTGGCGCCGGCGCTCGCCGAGCATTGGCAGGACGTGACCGCCGCGTTCGGCGACAAGGACGCGCGCGATCTGTATGTCGACGCGGACTCGATCGGAGAGACGCTCGGCGCTCGCGCCCGCATTCGCCTCTCGAGCATCGATCAGGATCAGCGGTTCTCGTTTCGCGCCCAGGCCGCGGAGATCGCGGCGCGCGGGCTCAAGGAGGCAGAGCCCGAGCTAGAGAAGCTGACGCGCTCGGGCTACCGGACCGTCGTCGCATTCGCCCGACGGGGTGAGGGCGAGCGGGCCGCTTACAACCTCGGGAGGCTCAGGGTCGATTGGCTCGGTGGAGCGCAACCCACGGGACCGGCGTCAGCCGGTCCTCTAAACAACCTGATGTTCGCCCACGCGCGGCTTCAGGGCGGGTTCATCGCGCCGCAGTTCCACCTCGCGGTGATCCCCGAGCACCGGCTGTTCCGCCGGCGGCGGGCGGTGTCGGACCGGCGCCCGGAGCGGCGCCGAGGCGTGCTGCGGAGCTTCGCCGACTTGCGCACCGGAGACATCGTCGTCCACGAGGACCACGGGATCGCCCGGTTCGCCGGGTTCGACACGAAGACGGTCGCCGGGGTCACGCGCGACTACCTGTATCTCGAATACGCAGGATCTGATCGGGTGTTCGTGCCCGGTCGATCAGCTCGCGAAGATCAGCGCGCTACGTCGGGCGCGGATGGCGCGCATCCCGCCGCTGTCGAAGCTCGGCGGCACGCGCTGGGACGCGATCAAGGCGCGGGCGCGGCGGGCGGCGCAGGAGCTCGCCGGCGAGCTGCTGAACCTCTTCGCCGAGCGCAAGCGCCGCGAGGGCCACGCGTTCGAGGTCGACTCCGACTGGCAGCGCGAGTTCGAGGATGCGTTCCCGTTCACCGAGACGCCCGACCAGCGCGACGCGATCGAGTTCGTCAAGGCCGACATGGAGGCGCCGCGGCCGATGGACCGCCTGATCTGCGGCGACGTCGGCTACGGGAAGACCGAGGTCGCGCTCCGCGCGGCGTTCAAGGCGGTGCAGGACGGCAAGCAGGTGATGCTGCTGGTGCCGACCACGATCCTGGCCCAGCAGCACTACGGCACGTTCACCGAGCGGCTGAAGGACTACCCGGTGACGATCGCGCAGGTCTCGCGGTTCCGCCCGGCGGCCGAGCAGCGGGAGGCGGTGGCGCGGTTCGCGCGGGGGAGGTCGATATGCTGATCGGGACGCACAGGTTGCTGTCTCGGGATGTTCGGGCTCGAGATCTGGGGCTGCTGATCCTCGATGAGGAGCAGCGCTTCGGGGTCAAGCAGAAGGAGCTGCTGCGCCAGCTGAAGCTGCGCGTCGACGTGATCTCGATGAGCGCGACGCCGATCCCGCGGACGCTGCAGATGTCCTTGGCGGGGGTTCGCGACATCAGCGTGATCGAGACCCCGCCAGAGGGGCGGCGGCCGGTGAAGACCTACGTCGGCGAATACGACGAGGAGCTCGTGCGGACGCGCTCTGCGGCGCGAGCACGCGCGGGGCGGGCAGGCGTTCTTCCTGCACAACCGGATCGAGACGATCGACGAGACGGCCGAGCGGCTGCGGGGCGTGTGCCCGTCGATGCGCTTCGAGGTCGCGCACGGGCAGCTCGAGGAGCGCGAGCTGGAGAAGCGGATGCTGCGGTTCCTGCGGGGCGATGCGGACGTGCTTGTGTGCACGTCGATCATCGAGTCCGGCATCGACATCCCGCAGGCGAACACGCTGATCGTCGAACGCGCCGACACGTTCGGGCTGGCGCAGCTCTACCAGATCCGGGGCCGGGTCGGCCGGTCTCGTGAGCGCGCGTACGCGTACCTGCTGTATCCGAGCGCGGCCGCGCTGACTCCGGATGCGGCGGCGCGGTTGTCGGCGCTGTCCGACTACACCGAGCTGGGGGCCGGGTTCAAGATCGCGATGCGAGACCTGGAGATCCGGGGGGCGGGGAACCTGCTGGGCGATGAGCAGTCAGGGCACGTGGCCGCGCTCGGGTTCGAGCTGTACATGCAGATGCTCGACGAGGCCGTGGCGGCGGCTTCGGACGGGGCCGGTTCGGGTCTCGAGGACGAGTGGGAGCCGGTTCGGTTGGATGTGAATGTCGATGCGTACGTGCCCGCGGACTACATCCCCTACGAGCAGGCGAAGGTCGATGTGCACCGCCGGATCGCGGCGGCACGCGAGGTCGCCGACCTGGTGGTGCTGCGCGAGGAGCTCGAGGACCGCTTTGGCGATCTGCCCGAGCCTCTTCGCAACCTCATTTCCCTGCAGCAAGCGCGGATCAAGCTGGGGCAGGCGGGTGCGCGTGCGGTCACCTTCCGCGGCGGGCGACTGGCCGTCACGCCCGTGGAATTGGATTCGATGCGCGCGAAGAAGATCCGGGCCGAGATCCCCGAGGCGCTGTACGAGTCCGGCAAGTCGCAGCTGTCGGTGCGCGTGCCCGAGGACCCGGCGCAGCGGTTCCCGGCCGTCGTGCGGGCCGCGGACGTGCTGCTTGCGGTCACGCGCGAGTCTCACGAGGCTGATGCGGCCTAAACCTGCGGCGGTGCGCGGCGTCGCTCGCGCCGAGTTGCAGCAGTTTTCCCCATATATCGGGACAAGTGCTGCAACTCGAATCGCGCGCGGTGGCACGCCCCAGATCCCACGGAAATCCAAACGTGTGGTTCGGGTAAGAGTTCAAGCTCTGTGCCAATCCGGAGCGCTACCATGCGCCGGGTCAATGAAGAGGCTTAGGCACATCCTGGCGCTTGGCGCCTTTTTTGTGGGCGCGATCGGTGTGACCGCGTGCGGCAGCGGGCTGTCCGGGGATTCGGTCGCGGAGATGGCCGGCAACCCGATCAGCACGGCGGCGTTCAACCACTGGATGTACGTCGTGGAGAAGGGCAACGCGTCGCAGACGCCGGGCGCGCCGGTGATCGTGCCCAACGACCCGCCGGAGTTCAAGAGCTGCATCGCCCAGGTCCGCAAGCAGATCCCGAGCCTCGCGAAGACGACCGACAAGCAGCTACAGACGGAGTGCGGGAGGCTCTTCACCTCGCTCGGAAGCCAGGTGATGGACTTCCTGATCAAGTCCTACTGGTACCAGGCCGAAGCGCACCGGCTCGGCATCAAGGTCACCGATGCCGAGGTCCAGAAGGCGTTCCAGACGGCCAAGAACCAGCAGTTCAAGACGAACGCCGGGTTCCAGACGTTCCTAAACCAATCCGGGTACACGGCGCAGGACATCCTGTTCCGCTTTCGCTTCGACGAGATCCTGAAGAGGCTTCTCGCCAAGCAGCAGTCGAACGTGACGCCGGCGGCGATCCAGGCTTACTACCGGGCCCACCCGTCTCAGTTCGGCAGCCCGCAGACGCGCGACATCCGGATCGTCCGCACGAACAGCGAGGCCCAGGCGAAGGCGGCGAAGGCCGCGCTCGCGAGCGGCCTGAGCTGGGACGCCGTCGCAAAGAAGTACTCGATCGACACGCAGACCAAGAGCAAGGGCGGCCTGCTGACCGGCGTGACCAAGGGCCAGGAGGAGGCGGCGCTCGACAAGGCCGCGTTCGCCGCCGCGAAGAACAAGCTGCTCGGGCCGGTCCACGGCGCGTTCGGCTGGTACGTGTTCGAGGTAACGAACATCAAGCCCTCGACGCAGCAGTCGCTCACCCAGGCGACGCCGCTGATCAAGCAGATCCTCCAGGGCCAGTCGCAGACGAACGCGCAGGCCGCGGTCGACAAACAGGCCAAGAAGCAGTGGCAGCAGAAGACCACCTGCCGCAAGGGCTACGCGATGGCCGACTGCAAGGGCTACAAGCCACCGAAGACGACGAGCACGGCCGCCCCGCAGACGCAGACCGCACCGCCGGCATCGACGACCACCGCGCCATCCCGCACGACGACGTCCTCGTCGAGCAGCTCGACGAAGAAGTAGGCGGCTTGCGCTCCGGCCGACCGGAGATCCGGCAGGCGCTCGCCCGGCTCGACGCGATCACCCGGCGGCTGCGCGAGCAATGTCCCTGGGACCGCGAGCAGAACGAGCGCACGATCGTCCCGCACACGGTCGAGGAGGCATACGAGCTGGCCGACGCCGCGAACCGGCACGACGACGCGAAGATGCTCGACGAGCTGGGGGATGTTCTCTTCCAGGTGCACTTCCTGTCGCTGTTGCTCGAGGAGCGGGGCGCCGGTGACCTCGGGGACGTGGCGGGCCACTGCGCCGAGAAGCTGATCCGGCGACATCCGCACGTGTTCGGCGAGGTCGAGGCCGAGACCGCCGGCGAGGTGCTCCGCAACTGGGACGAGATCAAGCAGCGCGAGCCCGGGCGCGAGGCGGGCATCTTCGGCGAGGTCCCCGAGAACCTTCCGGGGCCGCTGTACGCGCGCAAGGTGCAGCGCCGCGCCGCCTCGAGCGGCTTCGACTTCCCGGGCGTCGAGAGTCCGATCCAATCGCTGAAGGACGAGCTGGATGAACTCGAGCGGGCGTCGAGCGCCGAGGAGCGCTTCCACGAGGTCGGCGATGTGTTGTTCGCCGCGGTGAACGTGGCCCGGAAGCTGGGGGTCGATCCGGAGCTCGCGCTGCGGGCAGCCGCCGATCGGTTCCGCGAGCGGGTCCTGTCGGGAAGCGGGCTGGCCGCGTCGGAAGGAAGAAGCTGGAACGATCTGAGCGCCGACGAGCAGCTCGCCTACTACGCCCGCGCGCGCCTGACCGAAGGAGGATCGTGTCAGACATGAGCCAGATCGAGCACGTACACGCCCGCCAGATCCTCGACAGCCGCGGCAACCCGACTGTCGAGGTCGAGCTGAGCGTGCGCTCTGGGGCGTGGGGCCGGGCCGCCGTGCCATCGGGCGCATCGACCGGCGAGTTCGAGGCAGCCGAGCTGCGCGACGGCGGCTCGGACTGGATGGGCAAGGGGGTGACGCGCGCCGTCGACAACGTCAACGGGGAGATCGCGACCGCGGTCCGCGGGCAGGACGTCTCGAGCCAGGCCGCGCTCGACCGGATGCTGATCGCGCTCGACGGTACCCCGAACAAGTCCCGGCTCGGCGCCAACGCCGTACTGGCCGTGTCGCTGGCCGCGGCCCACGCCGCTGCGGCCGAAGAGCGCCAGCCCCTGTGGCGCTACCTCGGCGGCGAGACCGCGCACCTGCTGCCCGTGCCGATGATGAACGTGCTGAACGGCGGCGTCCACGCCGACAACCGCGTCGACTTCCAGGAGTTCATGATCGTCCCGCTCGGCGGGCGCAGGTTTGCCGACGCGCTGAAGATGAGCGTCGAGGTGTTCCACAGCCTGAAGCGGACGCTCCACGAGCGGGGGCTGTCGACGGCGGTTGGCGACGAAGGCGGGTTCGCGCCCGACCTGAAGTCGAACGAGGAGGCGCTCGAGGTGCTGATCGCGGGGATCCGCGCCGCCGGCTACGTCCCCGGGGAGCAGGTCGCGATCGCGCTCGACCCCGCCGTGTCCGAGCTGCACCGCGACGGCGCGTACGTGCTCGAGCACGAGGGGCGAACGTTGACCGCCGACGAGCTGGCCTCTTACTGGGCGGAGCTTGCTGGCCGCTACCCGATCGTCTCGCTCGAGGACGGGATGGCCGAGGAAGACTGGCCGGGCTGGGGCACGCTCACCAGTCGGCTCGGCAACCGACTGCAGCTGGTCGGAGACGATGTGTTCGTGACGAACACCGAGCGGCTCAAGCGCGGGATCGACAGCGGCGTCGCCAACTCGATCCTGATCAAGGTCAACCAGATCGGCACGCTGACCGAGACGCTCGCGGCGATCAGGATGGCGCGCGAGGCCGGCTACACCTCGGTGATCTCGCACCGCTCGGGCGAGACCGAGGATGTGACGATCGCCGACCTCGCGGTGGCGACCGGGGCCGGGCAGATCAAGACCGGGGGTCCGTCGCGCACCGACCGGGTGGCGAAGTACAACCAGCTGCTGCGGATCGAGGAGGCGCTCGGCCCGGATGCGGAGTACCCGGGGCGGCGGGCGTTCGGGGTGTAGGTCCGCGGGGACGCAGGGAGACCGCATCCGCTCGAGCCAGCCGCCGGCTCGGCATCCGGCCTCGCTCTTTTCGGCGGCGCTCGAGTCGTCCGGCTGGGCCGCCGCGCGCTCCGCTTCGGGTTTCCGGGAGACCGCTCCACGCGCGGCGGCGGTCTCCACTGCTGCGCATCCGGCGCAGCATCCTGTGCAGCAGGAAGGACTACAAAAGCGTCGAACGAAGCGGTCACGGGATGCCGTCCGCCCGCTCTGCAACCGCCGCCAGCCGGAGAGCTCGCACCGCACCACGATCCGCCGCGGGCCCGTGGCCGCGGCGGGTCCCCACGCGAGGGGCGCTCACCCGCATCAGATGGGACCGGCTCGGGCGGATCGCGCTGCTCGTCGTGCTGGTCGTCGTCGCCGGGCTGTACGTGCGGCAGGGGCTGTCGCTGCTGTCGACCCACTCGCAGGCGGAGCGCGAGCTCGGGGTCGTTCACCGGCTCTCGGGCGAGAACGCCAAGCTCATCAGGGAGCGCGGCGCGCTCAACGATCCCTCGACGATCGCGCGCGACGCGCGGGCCCTGGGGATGGTCAGGCCCGGCGAGCATCCGTACGTGGTGACAGGCCTGCCGAGGAGTCGCTGAGACGCGCTCCGGGTAGTGAGCGCTGATGCGCTTCGAGGAGGCGATCGGGCTCTGGCGCGAGGGCCAGCGACGGCTGAACGACGCCGATCCGGGCGTGCGCGCGGCGATGGACCGGGTCGTCGGCGCGCTGGTCGACGAGTTGCGTCGGCGCCTCGGCGGTCCGTTCACGACTCAGGAGCTCGCACAGCTGTACGGCGAGCAGGGCACCGACTGGTGCTTCGACGTCGCGGCCAGGGTCGCTCCGTCGACGCCGGCGGCGTGGGATCTCCCGACGGTCGCGGGTGCCGCGTTCGCGAGGTACGTCCGAGAGGCGAGTGACTACGCGGGCGGCCGCCGGATCGTCCACTAGTGGGCCAGACTGAAGGTCTGGTCCACTAGTCTGCGTCGTCGTTCTCGTCGGCGCCGGCGCGACGGATCACGATCTGATCCTCCTCGATCGTGACCTCGACCGGTCGGTGACCGGCCCAGTACTCGGCGTACACCGGGTCGTCCTGGACGGCGGGGTCCAGCCATAGCCCGTAGCCCTCCTCGCCGTGGTCGAACGTCGCCTCGATCGTGCTCGGTCCCTTGCGCCTGCCGCGGCGCCCGCCTCGCCGGCCCCGCCGGCGGCGCGCCGGCTTCTCGAGGTCCTCATCCTCGTCCTCCTCGGGAAGCTCGGCTGCGGCAGCCTCGAGCTCGGCGGCGATCAGCGCGTCGTCCTCGGCGCGCAGATCGATCTCGTCGTCGTAGTCGACGCCACCGCCTATCCCTTCGGCCTCGCCGCCCGGTTCGAGGCCCTGCTCGCGCTTGAACGCCTGGATCTGCTGGACGGTGACCTCGAGCTGGTGTGCGATCCATGCATCGGTCCGTCCCTGGCGCACCCAGGATCGGATTCGGTTGAGTTCAGGACGCAGCGAACGTCGTGCCATGAAGTGCGGAGACTAGTACAGGGCACGGCTGGAGGGCGCCTGCGTCAGGACCGGAGGGCGGCCTGAGATAGGAGGTGGAGGGGCCCGAGATATTTGTGCAGAGGAGCACGTTCCCGGTATCCTGGACCTGCGGGCGAGCCGGCCGCTGTTCGAGACGTAGTGGTGAGGCCTCGCCGTCAACCACAGGCGAGCAGGGAGGCAATTCCCATGTTGGTACTCACCCGTAAGTCCAATCAAAGCATCATGATCGGTGATGACATTGAGGTCTCAGTATTGGCGATCATGGGCGAAAAGGTGAGGATCGGTATCCAGGCTCCGCGGGACATCCCCGTGTTCCGCAAGGAGGTTTATCTCGAGATCCAGCAGGAGCGCGTCGGCTCCGCGAAGGGGGCCCGAGAGGAGGTTGACGCCGCTCTGCGCGGTCTCAGGAATTCGACCTACATGATGGGGCGGCTCCCGCCGAGCGGGCCCGCTGCAGCTGGAAGTCTTGATTCTCGGCGACCGGCAGGAGTCAGCCGAGTAGGTAATACAGCGTCTCGAACATCGCCGCCGTGACGATCACCGCGGTGGCGATGAGCGAGAGGACAAGCAGCCAGAAGCGGATCGAGCTGCGCTTCTTCTCCCGCTGATGGGTCCTCTTCCGCGAGCGCAGCACCGCATGGCGCCGCAGGTTCTCCCTGCGACTGCGGTCGAGTTGCGCCTCGTGCCGGAACTCCTGCTCGAGCTGCGCGAGGCTCTGGCGCATCTTCATCGCCATCGCGGGCGAGCCTACCACCCCGCGCCGGCGGACGTTATGTGCCCCCGGCCGGCACGGGGCCAGTGTCGAATCGTCCGTAGGTGCGCCACCCCTGTTGGCATTATCTCACAATACTGACTAAAGCATCCAGATCTCAGCACGAATGACACTTCATCGAACGGTATTCACCAAAACCGTGCGTCGATGAAGCGGCACGAATCTGAGTCGCGCGGCAGATCTCGCGCCGATGAAGTGCCGCGAGGGGAGTGGCGCACAGAACACGCGCACGGCCACGGCGACCGTGCGCGCCGGCGTGGAAGGCCGCCCCTTAGGCGACCTTCTCGCCCTCGTAGACCTTGACGAAGTGGAGATAGTTGTCGGCGATCTCAGACGCCGCGGCCTCACGCTCGAGCGAGTTGTCGAGAAAGCCCTTCAGCGCGTCCCACCAGATCGAACGCCCGATCGCGAAACCGATGAAGCCCTCGACCGGTGCGGCCGCCTCGAGCCATTGCTCGACCTTCGCGGTCGAGGCACCGCGACCGAGGAGCACGCAGGCGACGTGCTCGCGGCCTTCGCCCGAGCGGGTCTGCTGGGCGAGCATCTCGGCGTCCGAGCGCTCGTCGACGCCCTCGATCTTCCACACGTCGACCTCGATCCCGTAGTTCTGGATCTCCTCGATCGTGCGGCACATCAGCTCCGGACGCAGCTCGGCGTCGTAGCGGTCGGTCTCTCCTTCGAGCTGCGCGAGCTGCGCGTCGGTGGCGGGAACGAGGAGCTCGAACAGGAACTTCCGGCCGCGTTCGTGCAGCCAGTCGGCGAGCCGCTTGAGGCGCTGTAGTTGCCGCTCGTTCAGCTCGGGGTCGTCGTCGGGGTTGTAGCGGACGAGGACCTTCGAGAAGTCTGGATCGGACTTCTCGATGTGAGCGCCGAAGTCATCGCCGTACTCGAAGTCGAACTCGTTCTGACCGGACTTCTCGACTGGCATCGCCAGCGTCAGACCCTCGCCGCGAGCGCTCTGCGGGATGTCGCCGCCGAACTGCTCGTCGACGAGCACACCGGTGGCGCTGGGTTCCGCGCCACGCTTGACGGCCTCGAGCATGCCCTCGTAGATCAGATGCTTGGCGTCCGCGATCGTCGCAGTCTCCTCGGGCGTCGGGTCGCCCTGGATGCCGAACATCTTCTTCTGGAACGAACCACGATGGTCGAAAGCCAGGATGTAGAGCTTGCCGTCGTACCCCAGTGCCATGGAACCGTCCTTTTGTTTGTGACGCGTGTGATCTTTGCTCCGCAGTTTAGTGGTCGCCCACTGGCGTCTGGAAGCCTATCCACGTACGCCGTTAGGCTCTCGCACGTGGACCACCAGTTCGACGGCCCCCCGTTCACGATCGGGATCGAGGAGGAGCTGATGATCCTCGACGCGAACACGCTCGAGCTCGTCAACGCGATCGAGCGCCTGCTGGAGGCGTCGCCGGCGGGGGAGATCAAGCCGGAGCTGATGGAGTCGGTGCTCGAGGTCTCCACCGAGCCGTGCCGGAACACCGCGCAGGCAGGGGACCAGCTCCGGGCGCTCCGGGCCCAGGTGACGGCGACCGCGGCGTCCAAGAGACTCGCGATCGGCTCCGCCGGCACGCACCCGTTCGCGATGTGGGAGGACCAGCGGATTGTGGCCCGTCCGCGATACCGCGACCTGATCTCGGCGCTGCGGTTCGTGGCTCGCCAGGAGCTGATCTTCGGGATGCACGTGCACGTCGCCGTCGACGACCCCGACAAGGCGATCCACGTGGCGAACGGCATGCGCGTCCATGTGCCGGTCCTGCTGGGGCTGTCGGCCAATTCTCCCTTCTGGCGAGCGGATGCGACCGGGCTCGCATCGACCAGGACTCCGATCTTCCGCGCGTTCCCGCGGGTCGGCATTCCGCCGACCTACAAGGATTGGGAGGACTACGAGCGCCGGATCGAGTTCATGGTCAACTGCAGGGTGATCGAGGACTACACATACCTGTGGCACGACGTGCGCCCGCACCCGAACTTCGGCACGGTCGAGACCCGGGTGATGGACTCCCAGACCCACATCGAGCACACCCTCGGGCTGGCCGCGCTCGTGCAGGGGCTCGTCAAGGAGCTCTCCGAGCACTTCGACGCCGGACAGAAGCTCTCCAGCTACCCGTTCGAGATGCTCGACGAGAACAAGTGGCTGGCCGCCCGGCACGGCCTCGAGGGCGAGCTCGTCGACCTGCCGCATTCCGACCGCGTGCCCACCCGCGCGCTCGCGCGCAGGCTGATCGACCGGATCCGCGATCACTGCACGGATCTCGGCTCGGATGCGGAGCTCGACGCGGTCGAGGACCTGCTCGACCGGGGCAACGGGGCGTCGCGGCAAGTGGTCGTATACGAGGCCAATCACGACCTCCGAGAGGTGATGGCGGAGATCGTGGCTGCGACCGCTGTGTAGGCGTTTCGAGATCGGAGTCGCGGCCGCGAAAGAGTGCGTCGAACGGCCCTTTCCAACCCCCTACAATCGGATCGTGAGCGCCGGTGGTCCGGATCTTTTCGTGATCTGCAAGAGCTGTGGGTCGGAGGTCAGCCCGTACATCACCGAGTGCCCTTACTGCGGCAACCGGCTCCGCAAGCGGGCCCCGAAGCTCGACCGCGACGGCCGCGTGGCGGAGCGCCGGCGGCGCCGGCCGCCGACCCCCTCGCTACCCCGGCTGCGCCGCGGGGAGATCCCCGGGATCCGCGCCGAGTCGCACCCGTACGCGACGATCGGGCTGGTGCTCCTCGGGTTCGTGGGGTGCCTGATCTGGCGCACGTCGCTGCTCGACCTCCGCAACCTCGCGGTCATCGGGCCGCCGGGAGCGGACTGGTGGAAGCTGTTCACGGCGCCATTCACCTACGACAACACCGGCTACGCGTTCGTGTGCCTGGCCACGATTGCGCTGTACGGGACGCTGCTCGAACGCCGCCACGGGCCGCTCCCGGTGATCGCTCTGTTCCTGATCGGCGGCGTCGGCGGGACTGCCGTCACGGCGGCGGTGTACAGCGCTCCGGTCGTGCTCGGGGGGAGCGGCGCGGCGCTGGCGATGCTGGTCGCCTGGGCGATCCCAGATCTGCTCTCGCTCCGTGCGGGCGAGGAGATCGACGGAGACCTGCTCGGGACAGCAGCGATCGCGATCGTCGTGGCGCTGATGCCTTTGGCGGTCACGGACTCGAGCTGGATCGCCAATGCTGTGGGCGCGGCCGGAGGGCTCGTCGTCGGTTATCCGCTCGCTCGGCTGCGCCCGGCCTAGTCTCTGTAGGGCTAGCCGCTCGCTCGCCCGCGCCCGCCTGATTTTGGCTATCCGCCGCGCTCGCGCCCGACCGCCTGAGGCGCGGCGGCCGCTCAGAGCACCGAGATCGCCCCGGGCGGCCCCTCCACGAGCCGCCCGATGACGCTGCCCGGCATCGAGCCCGCGCCGGCCTGCGGAACCGCAGCGAGCAGTCCACCCGAGGTCATCGCGTCGCACACGAGCCATCTCCGCGTCTCGGGGACCGGCGGCGCGAAGCTCGCGAATCCGCTCTCCGCGTGAGCGCGGTTGCGGCGGGTCCCGCCGGCGATCGCGCTCTCGTCGGGCGAGGCGAGCAGCTCGAGGACCCCGTCGATCGCCGGGACGGCGGCGGCGTCGACCTCGGCCGCCAGTCCGCTGGCGAGCGTGAGCTCGTGTAGGTGGCCGAGCAGCCCGAAGCCGGTGACGTCGGTCAGCGCGTGCGCCCCGGCGCGGTGCGCGGTCGCGGACGCGTCGCGGTTCAGAGCGGTCATGACCCGAATCGCCTCCTGCACCGGCACGCCGGGGACGCCCCGCTTAGCGGCGGTTGACACCGCTCCTGTCCCCAGCGGCTTCGTCAGCACGAGCACGTCGTCGCGCCGGCCGCCCGCGTTGCGCAGGACACGGTCGGGGTGGACGACGCCGGTCACCGCCATCCCGTACTTCGGCTCTGAGTCCTCGATCGAGTGACCCCCGATGAGCGACACGCCCGCATTTGCCGCGACCGCCGCGCCCCCGCGCAGGATCTCGCGCAGGGGCTCCTCGCCGAGCTCGGCCAGCGAGAACGCGACCAGGTTCAGGGCGCTGACGGGCCTCGCTCCCATCGCATAGACGTCCGACAGGGCATTGGTCGCGGCGATCCGGCCGAAGTCAAACGGATCGTCGACGATCGGGGTGAAGAAGTCGACCGTGTGGACGAGCGCGAGGTCGTCGCACAGCCGGTAGACACCGGCATCGTCGGCGGTGTCGAAGCCGACCAGCACGTTGGGGTCCCCTGTGGCGGGAAGCTCGGCGAGGAGCGGCCCGATCGCGGCCGCAGACAGCTTGCAGCCGCAGCCGGCACCGTGTGAGAGGGAAGTCAGCGAGACGGCCACGGACGTATGATCCCCCAACCGAGTGCCGGACCGCGCCTACACCGACGCAGATCTCGATGCAGCGATTGCCGCAATCACCGAGCCGCAGCGATTGCGCCGGGCGCAGGAGACGGTCGTCAAGCTGGCGCCGTCGCTGCAGCGCGTGCTCCGGGCGGCGCTCGACGAGGGCGGGTGGTTCGACGCGGCTCACGAGCAGGCGATCAGCGAGGCCGCAGGCGGGGAGGATGTCCGGCAGCGGATCCGCGCGGTGCGGACGCTGCTGGCAGAGGAAACGCGTCTCGGGATGTTCGTCGGAGTCGCGGTCGGCTTCGAGCTGGCGCGCGAGCTCGGGGAGGCGCCCGAAGCTCAAACCACTGAGGAGGATTCATAGATGACCGATGTGCGCTTCCTTGGACATGCTTGCTTCACCCTGTCCGATGGCGATGAGACGGTGCTGATCGATCCGTTCCTGACCGGCAATCCGAAGGCCGCGATCGCCGCCGAGGACGTGGCCGCGACGACGATCTTGCTCACGCACGGCCACTCCGATCACATCGGCGACACCGTCGCGATCGCCAAGCGAACCGGCGCGACCGTGGTGGCGATCGTCGAGCTCGCGAGGGAGGTCGGCTCCGACGGCGTCGACGTGCGCGACCCGAACCTCGGCGGCACCGTCAGGTTCGATTGGGGCTGGGCCAAGCTCGTGCCCGCGTGGCACACCTCGACCACGCCGAAAGGCACCGTCAACACGCCGGCCGGGCTGCTCATCAATATGAACGACACGATCGTCTACCACCTCGGCGACACCTGCTTGTTCTCGGACCTGCAGCTGGTCGGCCGGCGCGCTCCGATCGATGTCGCATTGATGTGCATCGGAGGCCACTACACGATGGACTCGGTCGACGCGGTCGGGGCGGCGGAGCTCGTCGGGGCCAAGACCGTGATCCCCTGCCACTACAACACGTTCCCGCCGATCGAGGCGGACGCGCAGGCGTTCAAGTCCGACGTCGAGTCGAAGACGAGATCGGACGTGGTCGTGCTCGAGCCCGGCGAGACGCACTCGGCGTGACGCACGCGATCGTCCTGATCCAGGCCGAGCGCTCGGCGCTTGCGACGCTCGGCGGCGAGCTCGCCGACATCGAGGGCGTCGCCGAGGCGTACTCGGTGACCGGCGAGTGGGACTTCGTCGCGATCCTCCGCCTGCGCGAGCACGACGAGCTCGCGCGGGTCGTGACGGGCAAGATCTCCCAGCTGAACGGCGTGCTCCGGACCTCCACGATGGTTGCGTTCGAGGCCTACTCGCGCCACGACCTGGAGGCGCTGTTCTCGGTCGGTCAGTGACGGCAGCCGACCGCGAGGTTTAGAGCGCGGTCGAATGCGGCCGCCATCGCGTCGTACGTGTAGGCAGCCACGGCGTCGCGCGCCGCGGCGCCCAAGCTGGCTCGAAGCGGCTCGTCGGCAAGTAGGCGCTCGATCGCTTCGCGCAGCGCGCGGGCGTCGGCTGCCGGCACGACCAAGCCGTTCTGGCCGTCGCGCACCAGCCCGCCGGCCACCGCGCCGACGCCGTCGCTTGCGATCACGGGTCGCGCTTGGTGCATCGCTTCGTTGCAGACGAGCCCCCAGGGCTCGCGGAAGCGCGGCGTCGGGACGGAGGGCAGGAGCGCGAACTGCGCCGCGGCGTACGCGGCGGGGAGCTGGTCGCGGGGCCGGGGGCCGAGGAGGCGAGCCCTGGGTGTGGCGGCCGCGCGCTCGGCGAGGGGGCCGTCGCCGATTAGGACGAGCGTGGCCGCCGCGCTCGACGCAAGCCCCGACCAAGCATCGAGCAGGATATCCACGCCCTTGTCGGCAACGAGCCGGCCTACATACAGCGCGAGCGGTCCGTCGGGCAGCGCGTGTCGGCTCCGGAACTCCTCGATCTCCTCGGCTCGCACGGTCCGCGCGAACAACTCGGGCTCGACCGACTGCGGCGCCACGAAGATGTCACCGTCGCGGCGCCGGATCTGCGCCACGAACCGCCGAACGTGCGCGCCGTAGGCGATCACCGCATCGGCGTGCCTGTAGATGCGACGGGTCGCAGGCAGCGCCAGCAGATGGCCGCATGAGCGCGGTTGGGCCCACACCGAGGCCCACAGCACGAACGCGCGGCGATGGATTCGCGCGCCGGCGTATGAGGCGGGGAGGATCGCCCCACCCGCGAACGGCGCGATCACGGCCTCGTAGCGGCCCGCGACGGTCAACGCCTCCGCGGGCCCGTGCAGCCGCCGAGCTGGGAACGGGGCACGCTCGAGCTGGGCGTCGAGGTTGGCGAACCACGCCGGGACGTATCGCTCGCCCCCGCCGAAGCACAGCACCTCGAGCCCGTGCGTTCGGGCGAGCCGCTCGTAGAGCGGAATCCGGTATGCGGCGAGGTAGTTCGTGAGCAGCGCGATCGCCATTTGGTTCGCACGTTGGCACAATCGCCTGCGGCGATGCGCGTCCTGCTGCTGCACAACCGCTATCGCCAGCAGGGCGGGGAGGAACGCGCCATGGGGGACATCGCGGCGCTGCTGCGAGACCGCGGGCACTCGGTCGAGCTGCTCGAGCGTTCGAGCGCCCACGTCGGGCGGGCCAGGGCTGCGCGGGGGATGCTGCTCGGCGGGCTCGACGCGGATGATGTCTCACGGACGGTGCGCACGATGCGCGCAGAGGTCGTGCACGCCCACAACGTGCACCCGCTGCTGGGCTGGCGCGCGCTTGCGGCGGCGCGCTCCGCTGGCGCGCGCACGGTCCTGCACCTCCACAACTTCCGTCTGTTCTGTGCGATCGCGATCGGCTACCGCGATGGCGGGCCGTGCTTTCGCTGCAGGGGGCGGGACACCCGCCCCGGACTGCGGCTTCGCTGCCGGGGCTCGATCGCCGAGGCGGCCGTGTACGCAGCGGGTCTCCATCGCCAGCAACCCCGCCTGTTCGAGCATGTCGACCGCTTCATCGCGGTCAGCCGCGCGACGTCGGCGCGGCTGCAGTGGCTGGGGCTGCCGCCAGACCGTGCGGTGGCGTTCCCGAACTTCGTGTTCGCGGATGCGTTCACGGGGATGTCGGCCGCGGACCGGGGCGAGTACGCGCTGGTCTCCGGACGGCTCGTGGAGGAGAAAGGGTTCGACACTGCGATCGAGGCGGCGCGGGTGGCGGGCATGCCGCTGGTGATCGCGGGCGACGGGCCCGACGAGGGGCGGCTGCGGAGTATCGCGGCCGGGGCGGACGTGCGGTTCGTCGGCCGCCTCGAGCCTGCGGCGCTCGCGGAGGTCCGAGTGCGGGCTGGCGTCGTGCTCGTGCCGTCGCGCTGGGAGGAGCCGTGCCCGTACTCGGTCCTCGACGCGCTGGCGGCGGGAGTGCCGGTGCTGGCGGGCGACCGCGGCGGGCTGCCCGAGTTGGTCGGCCGCGCGGCGACGCTCCCCGCTGACGATCCGGGTGCCTGGGCGCGGACGCTGCGTGATCTGTGGCGCGACCCGAGGCGCCGGCGCGAGCGTGGGGACGCCGGGCTTGCACGGGCCCGTGAGCTGTTCGGCGAGGCGCGCTACTACGAACGGCTGATGCGCGTGTACGGCGCATACGGATAGGACTGCCGCCCGCGCCCCGCTCCAACGAGGTAATGGGCTTCTATGCTGAGGTCGTGAGACCTCTCGCACCTCTTTTAGGAGCGATGGCAAGTGCTCTGCTCCTGGTGTGCTGCGGCGGCTCCAGGTCGTCCTCGACGAAGACCGCCGCCACCCCGGTCGCGACCGCCTCGACATCGGTGAGCTCGACAGCCTCCGCGCGCGCCGCGAACACCACCACCGCCGGGGGTGCTTCGACGAGCTCGACCGCTACGACCCGCTCCGCGACCAGGACTGCCGGCGGTGCTTCGACGAGCTCGAACGCCCGCCGGTCGTCCTCCTCGGAGGCCAAGCCGCCTCCGACGAACGCGCGCGTCCCCGCAACGTTCACGGTGCTCGCGTCGGGGAAGGTCACCCCGCCGACGATCTCGATCCCAGCACGGCTCGCGATCGAGCTGATCGTGGTCTCGGGAGACGGCCGTTCGCACCAGGCGGTGCTGCGGACGATCAGGCCCTACCGACTGTCGATCCCGGCTCACGGCCGAGCCTCCGTCCTGGTTCCGGGGCAGCGCGCAGGTCGGTACGCACTCGATGTCGACGGGGATCGGCGGGCGACGCTGTCGATCGGCGGGCAGCCGGGACCGTAGCCGCCCGGCCCGGCGAGACCCAGCTGCGATCACGCGATCCGCGAGCCGGGGGCGGCGCCGCGATCGGGCCGAGGCAGCACGACTCCCGACCGCACGTCCGGCGCACACCCGCTACGGCGTGCTCGGCGGCTGACTCCCGGTCGTGGTCGTGCCGTCCGAGCCCGAAGCGCCAGGATCGCCGCCGTCACCGGGGGTCGGGGTAGACGTGGTCGTCGACGTCGTCGTTGTGGTCGTGTTCGGGTCGGTGGGCGACGCCGATGTCGTGTCGGTGGTGGTCGGCGTCCCCTCGGCGGTCGTGGTCGGCGCGATCACGGGCGCCATGGCGGGCGCCGGCGTCGTCGAGGTCGTCGCGGTCGTCGTGGTCGTACCGGAGGACGACGAGGTTGAGCCCGGCGACAACAAGGTCAGGTCGGTCTGGGTCAGGGTGCGACGTTGCGCATCCGTCGGCTTCGGCGTTGTCGCGGTGGTCGTGGTCGTGGTCGTGGTCGTGGTCGTGGTCGTGGGGGTGGCGGCCCCGCCCGTCGTCGTCTTGGCGGCGGGCTTGACGGCAGGAGGCTTCGCGGCGGGCTTGACGCTGGTGGATGCCAGCAGCACCGTCTTGTGGGTGGTTGCCTCCTTCGGCGCGCCGGATTGGAGGTCCTTGTGGACCCTCACACGGTCAACGCCGCGGCTGGGCGTGTTCCACGTCGTCGGGCTCGGGACCCGCGGAGCGGACGGGGTGACGGCGGCCTGCTCCGCCGAGCTGGCTCCGTGGTGTGAACGCGTGTGACCCGAGCGGTCGACCTCGACCGCTCCCGCGGTGACGATCGCGGCGGCGGCGAGCCCGGCGGCGGCCTTCGCGGCGATCGCTCCCACGCCCGCGGAGACGAAGCCCCCTGCGGACGTCCCGGCGACGATCGTCGTTCCGGCGGCAGCCGAGGACCCGGCGGCCGCGGTGGAGCCGGCGGCACCGGCCCCGGTCACGCTCGATCCGGCCGAATGGCCGAGGTGCGCGAACACCAGCTTCTTCAGGACCACGACCAGCCCGATCGGCATGATCGCAGCGAGCGCCTTGTTCGTCTCGCGCAGCTGCGAGCGGAAGTTCGAGCACCGCTTGCAGGCGCGAAGGTGCCGTCGCACGAGCGGACTCGGCCGGCGGCGCAGGCCCTCGGCGACCTCGCCCAGCTCGAGCCGCACCTCGTCGCAGGAGAGCAAGCGGGCCTCGGCGACCTCGGCGAGCGAGATCCGAGCCCGGACGAGCAGAGACTTGACGCTTGACACGGTGGTCTCCATCGCCTCGGCGATCTGCTCGTAGGAGAGGGCGTCCATCTCGCGCAGCACGAGCGCGGTCTTTTGCGTCTCCGGCAGCTCGTGGATGTCGCCGACCAGCAGCCGGAACTCCTCGCGCTCATGCACCTTGTCGGCGGTGCTGGCGCCGTTGTCGGAGAGGTGGACGTCCATCGAGTCGACGCCGACCGCCTGCATCCTGCGCAGATGATTGAGGCTGCGGTTGCGGGCGATCCGGTACAGCCAGGGGCGCACGTTGATCGGCCGGTTGTCCGCGTTCATCGCGTTGTAAGCCGCCGCCAACACCTCCTGCAGCACGTCCTCGGCGTCCTCTCGGCAGCCGAGCAGGTGCCGGCAGAACGAGAGGAGCCGCGACTCGTACCGCGAGACCAGCATCTCGAACGCCGCGGCGTTCCCACGACGCACGAGCGCGACGAGGCGCTCGTCCGACTGCAGCCTGAGCAGCGGCGAGCGGGCATGGAGCCCGATTCCCCCTGAGTATTTGAGCGCGGAGACTTCCACCTGGTCTGGGAGCGACGATCCTCTGCCTACTAGGACACCGTGGGGGCGCGTTAGTTGCGGCTTTGCCTACCGCTCCGGCCCTGCAGGTCGCTGACTCCGGCCACCCGATTGTGGATCGGAGCCTACTGCTATGGCACGCATCGGTGCCGGGGTGAACAGCCGTTCGGACCAGCGATCTCGGACGACCATCCGAATCGCCATTAAGATCCCCGGCGAGCCCGGGTAGACAAACTGGCAAAGTCCGCGCACTTAAAATGCGCTGCTCGTGAGAGCTTGCGGGTTCGAGTCCCGCCCCGGGTACTACTACTACCTCCCTTCTCCCTCCACTCTGCCCCCTGATCTCAAAGTACAAAAGGGATCAGCATCTTGGTTCTTTTGCCTTGAAGACCCGTAGCAGAACGAACCCGACGAGGATCAGCAGGCCGGGCGGACGCGCGGGGGTACTGCGGGAGCCTTGCTTGGCGCCGATCGCGGCGATCAGCCAGTACAGGCCGAAGCCGCCCCAGAGGACGAAGACAACGGTGCTCAGAGCCACGCGGCTGAACTGGTCCGCCTCGAGTGAGAGCTCAGGGCCCGCAGGTGGTTGAGTCTATGTCTATGCTCCGGGCAGATAGGGTTATGGGACCTTTGAAGCTCTCGAAAACTCGGTAATCGGGATTACCGTCAGTGCGATTACTTGCTTCGACACGGAGCTGGGCCCTGGTGATATACCCGCGCGGACGGGGTTCAGGCCCCCTGCGCTGGCAGCTGGCAGAGAGGAGATCGAACATCCCATGTGCTTGGCCATACCCGGACAGATCGTGGAGCTCGTCGACGCGACCAACCAGATCGCGAAGGTCGATGTGGTCGGCGTCAAGCGAAACATCAACGTCAGCCTGCTGGCCGACGAGGACGGTGGCGCCCGTCCCGGCGACTGGGTGCTGATCCACGTAGGCTTCGCCCTCTCGAAAGTCGATGAGGACGAGGCCCACGCGACCCTGCGCCTGCTCGAGCAGATGGGGGCGGAATACGAGCAGGAGCTCGAGGAGCTGAGAGCGAGCGTGATCGAATGACTGCGGACCGAACGATGGGCGCCCCAGACGGCGCCGAGTGCGTGATCACGGCCGGTGAGCACTGCATCAGCTGCGGCGATGAGGGGATCTCGATGCGCGTGATCGAGCTGCGCGACGGCAGCGCCACCTGTGCCGATCAGGATGGCGCCAGGCATCAGGTCGCCGTCGACTTCGTCGAGCCGGTCGCCGCCGGCGACGAGCTGCTGGTGCACGCGGGAGTGGCGATCCGGCACCTCGGCGGGAGGGTCAGCGCGTGAAATTCGTCGACGAGTTCCGGAACGCCCAGCTCGGCCAGGTCCTCGCCGGCGAGATCCTGTCGGCGCTCGAGCCTGGCCGCCACTACAAGGTGATGGAGGTCTGCGGCGGCCACACCCACTCGATCTACAAGTATGGGATCGACGATGTCCTGCCCGCGAACGTCGAGCTCGTGCACGGGCCCGGTTGCCCCGTATGCGTGATCCCGATGGGCCGGGTCGACGATGGGATCGCCGTCGCGCGAAACGAGGGCGTGATCTTCACCTGCTTTGGTGACATGCTCCGAGTCCCCGGCTCGCAGTACACGCTGCTCGACGCCAAGGCGCAGGGAGCCGACATCCGGATGGTGTACTCGCCGCTCGACGCGCTGCGGATCGCGCGCGAGAACCCCGACCGCGAGGTTGTCTTCTTCGCGATCGGGTTCGAGACGACCGCGCCGTCGACCGCGCTGACGCTGAAGCGGGCGAAGGCCGAGGGGATGAAGAACTTCTCGTGCGTGTGCAACCACGTCACGATCGTGCCGCCCCTGCGGGCCCTGCTCGAGTCGCCCGACCTCCGCCTCGACGGCTTCATCGGCCCAGGGCACGTGTGCACGGTGGTCGGCGCGCGCCCGTTCGAGTTCATCCCCGCCGACTACCGCCGGCCGGTCGTGATCAGCGGCTTCGAGCCGCTCGACATCCTGCAGTCGATCCTGATGATCCTGCGCCAGCTGGCAGCGGGGCGCTGCGAGGTCCAGAACCAGTACACGCGCGTGGTGCCGAAGGAGGGCAACCTCCGCGCGCTCGAGGTGATGGCAGAGGTGTTCGAGCTGCGCCCGCACTTTGAGTGGAGGGGGCTCGGGTTCATCTCGCAGAGCGCGCTCAGGCTGTCCGAGGCGTACCGGGAGTTCGACGCCGAAGCCCGCTTCGACGTCCCCGGCGTGCGCGTCGCCGATCCGAAGGCGTGTCAGTGCGGCGAGGTTCTGAAGGGCGTGATCAAGCCGTGGGAGTGCAAGGTGTTCGGGACCGCGTGCACACCCGAGCACGCGATCGGGACCTGTATGGTCTCGCCCGAGGGGGCGTGCGCCGCCTACTACAACTACGGCCGTCTGGCGCGGGAACGGGAGGCGGTGTGAACGTCCCGCAGTCTTCGGCCGGCGGTCGCGAGGAGCGGGTGCTACAGATCATCGAGACCGCGCGCTCCAAGCGCCCGCGGTTTCGCGACGAGCAGATCACGCTTGCGCACGGCGCCGGCGGGAAGGCGACGCAGACGCTGATCGAAGGGCTTCTGGTGCCGGCATTCGCGGGCGAGGCTGAGCAGGGCAGGGCGGGGGCAGGCGCCCTGGCCGCGCTCGCGGACGCCGGGGCGGTCACGGTCGGCGGGACGGGGCTGGCGATGACCACTGACAGCTTCGTCGTCAAGCCGCTGCGATTTCCGGGCGGCTCAATCGGCGAGCTCGCCGTCAACGGCACGGTCAACGACCTGGCCGTGTCGGGTGCGCGCCCGCTCGCGCTGAGCGTGTCGATGATCTTGGAAGAAGGGCTCCAGTCCGAGATCTTGCGCGCCGAGGTCGATGCAATCGCGGGCGCCGCCCGCGCCGCCGACGTCGAAATCGTCGCCGGGGACACAAAGGTGGTGGAGCGCGGCGCCGCCGACCAGATGTATCTGTGCACGACCGGGATCGGCGCGGTCGACCCGCGCTCGCGCGTCGCCACGGACGCGATCCAGAGCGGGGACCAGGTGATCGTGTCCGGGCTGATCGGCGAGCACGGCACCGCGATCATGCTCGCACGACGAGAATTCGACCTCGACGCCGAGATCGAGTCCGACACGTGCTCCCTGTGGCCTGCGGTCGACGCGCTGCTCGGCGCGGCGGGGGCCGAGCTTCACTGCATGCGCGACGCGACTCGCGGCGGCGTCGCGTCGGTCCTCAACGAGCTGGCACGCGCCTCGGGCGTGTCGATCGCCGTGCACGAGGCGAACGTTCCGGTGGCGCCGACCGTCGCGGCCGCCGCGGAGCTGCTGGGGATCGATCCGATGTACGTGGCCAACGAGGGCCGGCTGGTGGCTTTCGTCGCGCCGCAGGCGGTCGATCAGGCGCTCGCGGCGCTGAAGGGCGTGTCCGGGTGCGAGGCAGCGGCGGTGATCGGAGAGGTTCGCCGCGAGCCCCCCGGGATGGTGGTGGTGGAGACGAGCTTCGGTGGCAGACGGGTGATGGATCAGCTGGTGGGGGACCCGCTTCCGCGAATCTGTTGAACGACAGAGGAGGGAGCTCCTATCTCGAGACGCTGTAGGTGGCCAGGTACACGCGCGAGATGACTGCCTGTTCGGCGGCTGCCACCCGGCGGCGATGCCCGACATGGAGCTCGAGTGGAAGGTGCCGGAGAAGTCAGGCGCGGTCAAGCGCGACCGCGCGCGCTCCTACGCCCAGGCGTATGCTGCACTCGTGGCGCTGCACTGCCTCGAACGGCCGCTCAGAGACGAGACGGTCGCCGAAGTTCCGCGCGATGCATGAGCTGTCAATCGCGACCGCGGTCGTCAACAGCGCGTGCAGCCACGCGGAAGGACGACGCGTCAACGTCGTCGGCATGCGCGTGGGCCGGCTGCGCCAGGTGGTTCCGGAGTCGTTGAGGTTCTACTTCGAGATCGTGGCGCGGGATACCGTGTGCGAGGGTTCGCGCCTCGAGCTCGACGAGATCGAACTGGTGCTGGAGTGCCGCGAGTGCGGCGCTCGGTGGTCCCCCGAGCTTCCGGTGTTCCGCTGCCCTGGGTGCGAATCGAGAACCGTGGCGATCGAGGCCGGAGAGGAGCTCGCGGTGGACTACATCGAGGTCGAGGAACAGGAGGCCGAATGCATCGCACCAAGGTGAGGATCGTCGAGGACGCGCTCGACGCCAACAACACGATTGCGCGGGCCAACCGCGACGACTTCGATCGCCATCGCGTGTCGGTGGTCAACCTGATGAGCGCCCCCGGCGCCGGCAAGACCTCACTGCTCGAGCGCGCGCTGGCGGAACCGCTCGGCGACGTCCGCGTCGGCGTCCTCGAGGGCGACGTGCAGGGGTCGTTCGACGCCGACCGGCTGGCCTCGCTGCACGTTCCGGTGACTCAGCTCAACACCGATGCCGGATTCGGCGGGGAGTGCCACCTGGACGCGAACATGGTGCGCTCGGCGCTGCCGGCGCTGCCGCTCGGGGAGATCGACCTGCTCGTGATCGAGAACGTCGGCAACCTCGTTTGCCCCGCGGAATTCAAGGTAGGCGAGGATGTCCGGGCGATGGTCTGCTCGGTCGCCGAGGGGGAGGACAAACCGCTGAAGTACCCGCTGATGTTCCGCGCGAGCGAGCTGGTCGTGATCAACAAGATCGACCTGCTCCCCCACCTCGACTTCGACCTCGACAAGTTCCTCTATCACCTCGATCAGGTTCATCCCGGCGTCGAGCGGATGCTCGTCAGCGCCCGGACCGGCGAAGGGGTCCAGGTCTGGCGGGAGTGGCTGCTCGGGGTGGCGGCGCGAGAGGCCGCACTTGCCTGAGGCGGCGCTCCGAGCCGGGCCGCGAAGCGAGGCGAACAGCCGGTTCTTCGGCGCCGAGGCCGAGCGGCTGGCGCGGCTCTGCCATTCGATGGCGGAGCGGTTCGCGCGCGGTGGGAGGCTGGTCGCGTTCGGCCGCTCGCCGACCGCGCGCTCGGATGCGCGCCACGTCGCTGTCGAGTTCGTGCACCCGGTGATCGTCGGCAAGCGGGCGCTGCCGGCGATCGCGCTGTGCGACGAGGGACTCGAGGCGCAGGCCGAGCTGCTGCTCAGACCTGGCGACATCGCGATCGCGTTCTTCGGGGTGGACTCCGACGGCGAGCGCGACGTGGACTCCCGCGGCGAGCGCGACGCCCGCGAGACGGCCGGCGCGATCGAGGTCGCCCGCGTGCGCGGGTGCCTGACGATCGCCTTCGGGCGCGCCGGCGCCGAGTGGGAGCTCGAGCCGCCGGTCGCCGATCCGTACGTCCGCCAGGAGCTGATCGAGACGACCTACCACGTGCTGTGGGAGCTCGTGCACGTGTTCTTCGAGCACCGGGGCCTGCTCGTCCGGCCGCGCCGAGCGCCGTGGCCACGACGCCGGCGCATCGAGCTTCCTGTATCCGTTCCTCGCCGAGCGCGAGGACGACCTCGACGCGGTGCTCGAGGACGTACGCCACTCGGTGCTGATGAAGGCCGAGGAGATCGGCGCACTTCGCGAGCAGACGCTGAGCGACGGGGCCGATGCGCTGGTCGCGGCGGCGCGCGTGCTGCGCGCGAGCTTCGAGCGCGGCGGCACGCTGCTCGCGCTCGGAAACGGCGGCTCGGCGACCGACGCGATGGACGCGGTGGCGGACTTCCGCTCCGCCTCCGGGGGACGTCTCCCGCGTGCGGCGATCGACCTGACCGAGGACCCCTCGATCCTGACGGCGATCGCGAACGACATCGGCCCGGAGGCGATCTTCTCGCGCCAGGTGATCGCGTACGGGCGCTCCGGCGACGCGCTGCTGGCGCTGTCGACGTCGGGTGGCTCGGAGAACGTGATCGAGGCCCTGGCCGAGGCGCGCCGCCGGGGACTCGCGACGATCGCGATGGTCGGCTACGACGGCGGCCGGATCGCACTCCGAGCGCCTCGCCGATCACGTGATCGTGACCCGCTCACAGCACATCCCGCGGATCCAGGAGGCGCAGGCGAGCGCGTACCACGTGCTGCGGGAGCTCGTGGGGTGAACGTTGGGGGCGACCGTCGGCGACCGTGACACGCGCCGGCGCGCCCGGGCGCGCGTCGAGGGAACGGTGCAGGGGGTCGGGTTCCGGCCGTACGTGTACCGGCTGGCGCGCGCGCTCGGCCTCGGCGGTTACGTGCTGAACGACGCTCGGGGCGTGCTGCTCGAGGTCGAGGGCCCGGTGCCGTCGGTCGAGGAGTTCTTCGCCCGGCTCGCCGCGCGAGGCGCCGCCGCTGGCCGTGATCGAACGGGTCGCTGTCTCCGAGGCGGTCCCGTCGGGGATCGGCGGCGTTCGAGATCCTCGTCGAGCGATCGGGGCGAGGCTGCCGACGCCCCGGTGACGCCCGACAGCGCCACTTGCGCCGACTGCCTGCGCGAGCTGTTCGACCCCTCCGACCGCCGCTACCGCTACCCGTTCATCAACTGCACGAACTGCGGTCCCCGCTTCACGATCGTGCGCGCCGTGCCGTACGACCGGCCGTTCACGACGATGGCGGGGTTCGAGATGTGCCCGGCGTGCCGGGCCGAATACGAGGACCCGGGCGACCGCCGCTTTCACGCCCAGCCGAACGCGTGCCCGGTGTGCGGGCCGTCCGTGAGGCTGCTCGCCACGCGCTCGGGCGCCCAGCGCCTCTGCCGGCGACCTCGACCTCGACCTCGACCGATGGCGATCCGGCGGGCGCCGCTGCTGACGCGCTGATCGACGGGAGGATCGTGGCGGTCAAGGGGATCGGTGGTTATCACCTTGCGTGCCGCGCCGACGACGAGGCCGCGGTGGCGGCGGCTGCGCTCCCGCAAGCACCGCGAGGACAAGCCGTTCGCGCTGATGGCGCGGGATCTCGACGCGGCTCGCGCCCTGGTCGAAGTCGGTGACCGCGCCCGAGAGCTGCTGGTCTCGCCGGCCCGCCCGATCGTGCTCGCGCCGCGGCGCGCCGGTGCGGCGCGTTGCGCCGTCGGTCGCGCCCGGGGCGCCCGAGCTCGGCGTGATGCTGCCGTACTCGCCGCTTCATCATCTGCTGCTCGCCGACGCCGGCACGACGCTCGTGATGACCAGCGGCAACGTCTCCGACGAGCCGATCTGCCTTCCGCGACGAGGACGCGCTCGATCGGCTCGCGCGGCGATCGCCGACCTGTTCCTCGTGCACGACCGCCCGATCCAGACTCGCACCGACGACTCGGTGGTGCGGGTCGTGGCGCCGGCGCGCCCGCCGGCGTCATCCTGCGACGCTCGCGCGGGTACGTGCCGGCGGGCGCTGCCGCTCCCGGCGACGCCGCCGCGCGCCCGCTGCTCGCGTGCGGCGCCGAGCTCAAGAACACCTTCTGCGTCGCCAAGGGGACGCGCGCCTGGGTCGGCCATCACATCGGCGACCTCGAGAACTTCGAGACGCTGAGCTCGTTCACGGAGGGCATCGAGCACTTCGAGCGGCTGTTCGCGGTCGAGCCCGAGGTCGTCGCGCACGACCTGCACCCCGAGTACCTCTCGACCAAGTACGCGCTCGAGCGCGAGGGCGTCGAGCTCGATCGGCGTCCAGCACCACCACGCCCACCTGGCCGCATGCCTCGCCGAGCACGGGGTCCAGCGCGGCGCGGCGATCGGCGCGATCTTCGACGGGACCGGGTACGGGCTCGACGGCACGCGTCTGGGGCGGCGAGCTGCTGTACGGCGACGCTGCCGGCTTTCGAGCGCGTCGGCGCGCTGCTGCGCCGTCCGGCTGCCCGGGCGGCGAGCAGGCGATCCGCCAGCCGTGGCGGATGGCGTGCGCGTGGCTTGCGGCCGGGCGATCGGCGGTCCGGCGAGCCGCCGCCGATCCCGCGGCGCGCTCGACGGCGGGTCGACGCCGCGGCGTGGCGGCAGGTCGCCGGCTCGCGCACGACGGGGCTCGCGTCGCCGCTGACGACCAGCGTCGGGCGGCTGTTCGACGCGGTCGCGGCGCTGTGCGGGCTGCGCACCGAGATCAACTACGAGGGCCAGGCCGCGATCGAGCTCGAGGCGGCGTGCGATCCGCACGAGCGCGCCGCTACCCGATGGGCTATCTCGGGCGGCAGCCCGGTGACGATCGACCCGCGCGAGACGATCGTCGCGGTCGCCGCCGATGTCGACGCGGGCGCGCCTGCGGGCGCCGTCGCCGCCAGGTTTCACGCTGCTCTCGCCGCAGCGACTGTCGAGGCGTGCACCCGTGCGGCGTCGGAGCACGGAACCGAGTTGGTCGTGCTCTCGGGAGGAGTGTTCGCGAACCGCCGGCTGCTAGAGGCCACCGCCGGGGGGTTGACGAGGGCGGGACTCGAAGGTGCTGGCGCCGGAGAAGCTCCCCGCCGGAGACGGCGGGATCAGCTACGGACAAGCGGCGGTCGCGGCGGCGATCGCCGGCTGATCGGCCCCGTTCAGCGAGCGCACAGTGACCTGGGTTTCCCGGGCATCAGGCGCTCCGCGACGATGGCTGGCAGGCGGATCCGCTGATCCTCGACGACCAGGCGCTGGTGCTCAGCCTCAGAGAGGAGGGCCTGGTGGTGCTGAGCGGGTGCGGTCACGCCGGCATCGTCAACACGGTGCAATACGCGCGCAGGCTCACCGGCCAGTACAAGGTTGGCGCCATCGTCGGCGGGTTTCATCTCAGCGGGCCGATGTTCGAGCCGATCATCGAACCGACGGTCGAGGCGCTGGCCGAGCCGGTGGTTTCTCATGTGGCTCGCACGCCACGAGCTCTGGCCCGGCGGCGCTGACACGATCTACCGTTGGCAGCTTGCACGGACCGTGTTCTCCAGGCGGATGTTCAACGGGATCTCGGTGTCGCCGGTCGCGAGCTGAAGCTCGGTTCGGGCTTCGCGCGCTACCGGCACCCGGCGAGTCGTGTAAGCGAGGCCGAGCTCGGTCAGGCGCTGGCGCACCCGGTGTGCGATGCCGGACACCATTCTGTCCGGCACAGCTCGAGCGACGGTCGCGACATGGCACTCTCTCCTCGTCTCACGCGTGTCCGAAGGTGACGTCGGGGAGCACGCGGTGTCCCCACCGCGGCAGGTACCACGCCCAGCGTCCCATCAGTCGCAGCAGCACGGGCAGCAGCAGCAGGCGGATCAGCGCCGCGTCGAGCAGCACTGCGATCCCGAGGATGATTCCCATCTCCTTGGGCGGCAGCGGGCCTGACAGCGCGAACGTGAAGAACACCGCCACCATCACCGCGCCCGCGGCGAAGATCACCCGGCCGGAGTGCGCGACGGCGCCGACCATCGCCTCACGTGGATCGTGGGTGTGGTCCCAGTGCTCCTTGGCCGCCGAGAGAAGGAACACGGTGTAGTCCATCGAGATCGCGAAGATCATCGCGAAAAAGAACACCGGCCCCCATGCGTCGAGGAAGCCCTGGGACTGGAAGCCCAGCAGCGAGTGCAGAGCGCCGTCCTGGAAGATCCACTTGGCCACGCCGAACGCCGCCCCGGTGGCCAGCAGGTTCGTCACCACCCCGACCGCCGCCAGCAACGGCGCCTGCAGCGCGATCAGCAACAGCAGGAACCCGAGTCCGAGGACGACGCCGATGACGAGTGGGGTCTTGGCCGACAGCGCGGCCTGCAGGTCGTGGTTCTCCACGACCGCGCCGCCGATCTCCGAGCCGGGGGGCAGCGCGCCCCGGAGCCGCTCGATCGTCCGGTCGACGGTCGGGTTGGAGGGGTCCTGCTTGGGGATCGCCGTGATCAACGCGTAGCCGCCGCTCGTCTGCGTCGGCATCAGCGCCGCGACGCCTGGGTCGCGGGTCGCGATCTGGGCGGCCGCGCTCGCCCGCGCCGCCGGGGTCACGATCTGCAGCGGGCCCGTCACGCCGGCGCCGAACGCCGCCTGCACCTGGTTATAACCGATACGGGAAGCGTCGGCGCTCGGAACGACCTTGATCGACGGCATCGCCGTTCTCAGCTGCGTGACCGGGAGCGCCAGCCCAACCAGGATCACGAGCGCGATGACGCCGTGGCGGATCGGCTGGCGCCACAAGCGCTCGCCCCACTTCTCGAACCGCGGCGAGCGGTGCTCGCCGGAGTGCGCCCACGGCAGCGCCAGCTTGTCGACCTTCGGTCCGAGCCTGGCGAGCACCGCGGGCAGCAGCGTCAGCGTCGCCGCGAGCACGAAGATCACCGCGAGCATGATTCCGAGGCTCATCGACCGGAACGCCGGCGAGGGCACGAGCATCACTGCGCTCAGCGAGATCAGCACCGTGATGCCGGAGAACAGCACGGCCTTGCCGGCCGTGTCCATCGCCACCGCAGTCGCGTCGACAGCCGACATCTTGTGCCCGAAGAACGCGCCCCGAAACCGGTGCACGACGAACAGCGCGTAGTCGATCCCTAGCGCGAGCGCGAACATCAATGCGAAGTTCATCGCCCAGATCGAGATCGGCATGATCAGCGTGCCGAGGTACAGCAAGCCGGCCGCGGAGGCCAGTCCGATCATCGTCAGCATCAGCGGCAGCCCGGCCGCGACCAATGAGCCGAACGCGAGCAGCAGGATGCCGAGCGTCACCGGCCACGAGATCACCTCGGACTTCAGCATCGCCGAGCGGTTGGCGGCGTTGAAATCCGACCACATGCCCGAGGCGCCGGTCAGATGCACCTGCACCCCGTTCGCTGAAAGACCGGCGAGCGTGCCCTTCAACGAGTCGGCCGCCTTCACCATCCCGTTGGAGCTCTTGGCCGCGCCAGCCTGGACGATCGCCGTGTGGCCATCACGCGAGATCGAGACCGCGGGCATCGGGGGCACAATCGACTTCACCGCCGAGTCGGCGCGCAGGACGCCCTCGACCCTCGCGACCGCGCTCTTGAACGCGAGGTCATTGACCGTCTGGGTCGGCGAGTAGATCACCGTCATCAGCCCGTAGCTCGACAGGCCGCGAAAGCTCTTGTCGATCAGCTAGCGTGCTTGGACCGACTGCGATCCGGTCGTCTCCCAGCCGGCGCCCGACAGCGCGGTCTCCACCTTCGGGGCAAAGAAGCCTAGCCCAATCACGACCACCAGCCAGCCGACGAGCACCACCCGGAAATGCGTGGCGGTGTAGCGGCCGATCCGACCGATCGGACCGACGTTCACCGCGGGCGGATGCTCCCGCTGAACCCGGCTGGCGCCGAGCCGCGTTTCCTCAACGGTGGCCATCAGACCGCCACCTCCTTGGGACTCGCCGATGAGCTGGCGTCATCTTCGTAGATCGCTGAGCGCAGGCCGCAGGCACGGCGCAGGATGATCGACGCCGGACACGCGCCCACGATCACGTACAGCCACTGATTGACCCCGACGAACGCGGTCAGCAGCAGGAACCACTCAGAGACCGCGACCGCCAGCACCACCGACAGGAGCGTGACCGTTCCGGCCAGCGCGAACAGCACCCGCTCAAGCGGCCATCGCCTCCTCATCACGCGACCTCCCCCGCGGTTCACCGTAAGTCCCTCGCTGACCGCGTCGGCGAACGTTGCGGCGGTCAGATGTTCGATCGTTGAGTCCATGGGTGTTCCTTGTTTCGGGTCGTGCGGGTCAGAGGACGAGCACGCCGCGCTTGGGGCTGAGGAAGCTCCTCGTCCGCCATATCACTGCACAACTGTACGGTAGTAAGCTTGTCGTGACTCTAACAGCCTTCCATACAGTTGTCAACCGCACAACTGTGTGTTTGTGATACGATCTGGCCGTGCCGTCTCTCCCTCCCGTTCCCCATCCGCTTCCCGAGCCGCTGATCGAGCTCGTGGCGCAGCGCTTCCGGGTGCTCGGCGAGCCGATGCGAATCAAGCTGCTCGACCAGCTCCGCGAAGGCAACGCCACAGTCAGCGAGCTGCAGGAAGCGCTCGGCGCCTCCCAGCAGAACGTCTCCAAACACCTCGGGACCCTGCTTGCCGCGGGCATGGTCAGCCGCGCCAAGCAGGGCAACCACGTTCGCTATTCGATCAGCGACCCGAGCGTGTTCGAGCTCTGCGACCAGGTCTGCGGCGGCGTGCGACGCCAGCTGCAGGAACTCGAAGAGATCCTCCAGCCGATCACCTAGTGGTTCATCCTGTGAGTCCGTTGATGGGCTGGCGAGCGAAAATCGAGCGTGGCAAGGACGCAGGACCGAAGGTGTGCCTTTGGCACATCGAGGTCCGAGGACGCCGGCACGCGAAGATTTGCAGCCGCCAGACCGCGACGGACTTGCAAGGATGGGCCACTAGCCCCCGATCCCACCCACAGTCCGAGTCGGCGCGTTCTGTCAGCCCCGATCGGCTTGCAAGACTGGCGCGTGCCCGAGGAGGAACCGTTTCTGCTCCTCGTGCATATTTTCGGGCAGAACGGTGAACCACTGTCCGAGCGGACGCGACCCGTCGAATGGCTGCGCGCGGAACACCAGCCCAACGGGCGAGTCGAGTCCGTTCTCGTAGTGGCTGGGGTACTCGATGTAGCCCACCAGCGGACCAACGCGAACGGAAATCCCAAGCTCGTCGGCGGCGACCCGGCTCACCGCGTCGACGAGCGGCTCGCCGAACCGGACGGTCCCGCCCGGCAGGTTCCACATTCCGCGGCAGGGATCGACATCGCGAAGCGCGAGCAGCACTCCCCGGTCCCCGGACGTAATCAGGACCTCGACCGTGAGACGGGGAACCTTGCTGAAGATCCGGTCGAACTCAACCTTTGACAGAGGCTCGCTCATCATTCCACCGCGACGACCGCCCCGCGAGCGGGCAGGGATCTTGCTAGCAATGCCGGAATGATCGCATGCGCGATCGAGTCGATGCAGCGTCGTCTGAGCTTGCATCAGCGGTCGTCGTTCGGATAGCGCCTGCGTCGCGCTCAGCCGACGCCGATCCGGCCTCGGCGCCCCTTGCATCACTCAGGCGTCTCGAGTCTTCGGCCCCCCCGGCGCTTCAGGTCATGACCGGCGCCATCGAATCCTCGACCGACGCGAGCAGCGCTGCGGTGTACCCCCGCCGGCGGGCGTGCCGCCTTGTGTTGCCGGCGGGATCGAGCGAGGCCCGCGGGATCAGTCGCAAGCACGTAGTGCGTGCCCGCTTCACGCGCCCTTGAAGGCAGGCATGCCTGCGATGGCCCATTTGTGGAATCGTTACGTCAATATGGATGGTCCGCGATCGAGGTCCACGCGCCGTCGCGTGATTGGGATCGCCGGCTCGTACGGTGGGTTGAACGTGGGCGATGAGGCGATCCTGACGGTGGCGATCTCTGAGCTGCGCTCGGCTTTGCCGGAAGTCGAGATCGTGGTGTTCTCCCGCAACGTCGCGGACACGCGGACGCGTCACGATGTGGATCGCGCGGTGCCGGCCCGCGAGGCGATGCGGGCGGAGATCCAGTCGGAGGTCGAGCGGCTCGATCTGATGCTCTTGGGCGGCGGGGGGATCCTCTATGACCGCGAAGCGGAGAGCTACCTGCACGTCACCCGGATCGCCCAGCACGTGGGCGTTCCCACCGCCACCTATGCGATCGGCGTTGGGCCGTTGGAGCGGCGATCGGAGCGCCAGGACGTGGTCGAGGTGCTCAACCGGATGCGGTTCTTGACCGTGCGCGACCACCAGACGAAGCGGTTGTTGGAGCAGATCGGCGTCGACCGGCCGATTGCGGCGACCGCCGATCCGGCGTTCCTGCTCGAGCCGCTGCCGTTCCCGCAGTCCCTGCTCGAGCGGGAGGGGATCGGAAAGAAGCGGCATCTGGTTGGGATGTCGGTGCGTGAGCCCGGTGGCGCTGCGGGAGATTTGGAGGCGGACGTGTACCACGCGTTGCTGGCGCACGGCGCGGACTTCATCGTGGATCGGTTCGACGCGGATGTCCTGTTTGTGGCGATGGAGCGACAGGACATTCGCGAGGCGCACCGCGTGATCGGGCAGATGGCTTTTCCCGAGCGCGCCGCCGTCCTGCGCGGCCAGTATCCGCCGGGCGAGCTTGCGGGGCTGATGGACCACCTCGATCTGGCGGTCGGGATGCGACTGCACTTTCTGATCTTCGCTGCGGTCGCCCGCGTCCCGTTCCTTGCTCTGCCCTACGCGGGGAAGGTAAGCGCCTTGCTGGAGGCGCTTCAGATGCCGGGTGTCAACGGCGTCGAGCGCGCCCAGACCGGGCCTTTGCTTGCCGCGATCGACCGGATGTGGGATCTCCGCGCGGGGATCCGCGAGCACCTCGAGCAGCGGCTGCCGGCGCTGCAGCGGCGCGCCGCCCTGACCACTCAGGTGGTCGCTGACCTGTTGGACGAGCATCCCGACCCCGAGCGGGTGATCGACGGCTGGCACGAACTGGAGCGTCACGAGCATGCCCCCGCTGCAGCGACCTGAGCGCGCGCGGACCGTCGTGCTGCCGCCCCGCGAGGCGGCGCTCGCGGGCGAGGCCGAGGTGCTCGTCGTCGGTGGCGGCCCCGCCGGCCTCGGCGCCGCCGTCGGCGCCGCCAGCGCCGGCGCAGACGTGGTCCTGGTCGAGCGCTACGGGTTCCTCGGCGGCAATGCGACCGCCGCGCTGGTGATGCCGCTGATGTCCTTTCATAACCAGGCTCGCGCGGCGAGCCGAGACGACGTCGAGGCAGGGTTTCGCCTGCTGCCGACGGACCACGGTCCGGGCGAGCCGGTCGTCGCAGGTGTGCTCGAGCTGTTCCTGCGCCAGCTGTATGAAGCAGGCGGGGCGATCCCGCCGTCGCAGGCCACCGGCTATACGGTCCCGTTCGACCCAGAGAAATACAAGCTCGTCGCCCTCGACCTGCTCGATCACGCAGGGGTTCGGTTCCTGCTCCACGCACTCGCCAGCGGCGTGGTCGGTGACAGCGAGCCGGAGGGCGTCGTGTTCGAGACCAAATCGGGTCCGCTGGTCATCCACGCGCACACGATCGTGGACTGCACGGGCGACGGAGACGTGGCGGCAGCCGCCGGGGCGCGGTTCCACGTCGGCCGCGACGAGGATCAGCTCGTGCAGCCAATGACGCTGATGTTCCGGATGGCGGGATTCGTTCGCCGTCCGCTTGCCGCCTACGTGCGCCAGCGCCCGGACCAGTGGCGCGGGGTGCTCGGCCTGTGGGACCTGATCCGCGAGGCACAGGAAGCGGGCGAGCTTGAGCTGCCCCGCGAGGACCTGCTGTTCTTTGCGACCCCGCACGAGCAGGAAGTCGTCGTGAACAGCACCCGCGTCACCGGCGTGCTCGGCACCGATGCCTGGCAGCTGAGCGAGGCGGAGTGGATCGCCCACCGGCAGATGCGACAGATCGCACGGTTCCTGCGCAACCGCGTCCCCGGCTTCGCCGACTCCTACATCGCTCAGAGCGGCACCACGATCGGCGTGCGCGAGACGCGCCGCGTCGCCGGCGAGTACCAGCTCACCGCCGAGGACGTCCTTGCCTGCCGGCAGTTCCAAGATGCCATCGCCCGCGGTTCCTACCCGATCGACATCCACGACCCCAAAGGCAAGGGCACCGTTCTCAGGAGACTTCCGGCCGGCGGTGCGTACGACATCCCGCTGCGCTGCCTCATCCCCCAGGAGATCGAGCGCGTCCTGCTCGCCGGACGGTGCATCTCCGGCACCCACGAAGCGCACTCCTCCTACCGCGTCACCCCGATCGCGATAGCAACCGGACACGCGGCCGGCATCTGCGCGGCAATCGCCGCGGCAACCAACCAGCGGCCACGCAACGTGGATCATCGCGCCGTACAGGCGGAGCTCATCCGCCAGGGCGCCAACCTTCGGCCGAAAATCGTCGAGCAAGCACAGCTCGCGGATCGGCATCCCGCCGATGTCGACGACGGTCCGCTCGCGTCAGGCCCGCGGCAGTCTCGGGCTGACCGTCGATCCTGAGAACTTCTACTCCGCTACGGCGAGTACGCAGCTGCCGGCTCCGGGATACGGCGATTTGTCACTCGCAGTTGTCCGTGACGGGCCCGAAGCCGCGATGGAGTACCCGAGATCGAGGCCCTCCATCAAGACAAAGATCCGGCCTACCAGGCGCTTACGCGGAACACGGCGCGGTAGTGGTCGCCGGGCGCGAGCACAGTCAAGCCGTCGCCGCTGCGGAGCGCGTTCGTCGGCGCGGTCATCGGCTCGAAGCAGATGAAGTCGTGGCCGGGCGGTGCGTAGATCTGGGCGAACGGGTACCCCTCGACCAGCTCGACCGCGATTCCGTGGCCCGACGGGGAGACGACCTCGAAGCGCGCAGGCTGCTCGCGAACGACGAAGCCGTCATCCCAGCTCGAGTCCGCGAGCTCGAACTCGGTCTCGCTCACCGGCTCGCGCTCGCCCGTCGGGATCATCTGCGCGTCGAGCGCGAGCCGCTCGAGCGCCGGGAGCTTCACGCGCCAGCCCTCGCGACCGCCTCCGGGAGGCCGCAGGTAGGGGTGATAGCCGAACGAGACCGGGACCTCGTCCTCGCCGGTCGCCCGTACCGTGGTCGCGATCGTGAGCGCGCCGGGGGCGATCGCGGCCTCGACCTCGGCTTCGTGGGCGAACGGGTAGAGCTGCACGAGCTCCGGCGACGGGGGGTTCCAGTTCAGCCGCGCCGACAGCGTCGAGTGGTCGGCGCGATCGCGAGGCTCCCAGCGCATCAGGCCGGGGATCGCGCCGTGGATCGGCAGGCCGTTCGGGTCCGCGTCGGTGAGCGCGCGGTGGTCGGGGAACGACACGGTCTTGCCCGTGGCCCGGTACTGGAAGCGATCGAGCCGGTTGGCCCAGGGGTAGAGGAGCGGGATCCCCATTGTGTGGCCGTGCGCCGCGTATGCGGCGAGCCCCTTGCGGAGGTCGAGAAGCTGTTCACGGTGGTGCTCGAGTGAGCAGCACAGCATCCCGGCGTCGGGGACGAACTCGGCGCTGGTGCTGCCGTCGGTAGAGGTGACGCGGTAGGTGAAGAGGCTCATGGCGATGTCACCGTATAAGAACGGGCGTCGCCGCATCGGCTGGCTCGTGATCGCGAAGCTCGGTCAGGCGTTCCGCCAGCCGGCTGTGGCGCCGACCGGTGTCCGGCGTGCGGGCGGCGCGGGCGATGACCTCGCGCGTGCCGACGATCACGGTCGCGAGGCGGGCGCGGGTGATCGCGGTGTAGAGCATCTCTCGGCGCAGGAAGAACGCCCCGGCCGCCGGATGGGCGACGATCACCGCGATCGGAAGCTCGATCCCCTGGCCGCGGTGCACCGAGCACGCGTACGCCGAGGCGCAGGCGGTCGGACTCCTCGGGGGGCAGGCGGAAGCATCGTCTCCTCGGCGCGCGAGGACCAGCGCGGGGTCGTCGTCCGTCTCGAGCCCGGGCACCTCGTCGAGCAGCCGCAGCAGCGTCCCGTTCATCAGGCCGAGGTCGTGGAGGTTGCGCCCGGTCATCATCAGCTTGTCGCCGAGGCGCAGGCGCCCGCCGGCGACCGGCTCGCCCGTCGGGGTTGAGCGCGTCCCGCAGCGCGGCGTTGAGCGCGTCGATCCCGAGCTCGCCGCGATACACCGGCGCGAACACCTGGATGTCGGCGACCGGGTCCACCTCGTAGTGGCGCGGGCAGCCGCTCGGCTGACCAGCGAGACGATCTCGCGCGCGCGCCGCGCGCGGGTCGGCGCGCTCGATCAGGAACAGGTCGCGGCGCATCTCGTCGGCGGCGGCGAATGCGGGTGTGCTCGCCGCGGCGGATCGCGTGCGCGCCCTGGACGATCATGCTGCCCGCCGCCTGGCGGAAGATGTGGGTCAGCCGCATGGTCGGCACGGCGTCGCAGGCGACCAGCTCGGCGAACGGCTTGCCGGCGCCGACCGGCGCGAGCTGGTCGGCGTCGCCGACGAGCACCACGTGCGTCTTCGCGGCCGACCGCGCGCAGCAGCGTGACCAGCAGCTCGAGGTTCGCCATCGAGGACTCGTCGACGATCAGCAGGTCGCAGCGCAGCGGATCGTCCTCGTCGTGGGTCGGGCCCTCGCCCGGGATCCAGCCGAGTGCCGAGTGGACCGTCGTGGCGCGCGATGCCGCTGGCCTCGCTCATCCGGATCGCCGCGCGGCCGGTGGGGGCCACCAGCAGCACCCTGGCGCCCTGGCCGGCCGCGATCGCGGCGATCGTCTTGATCGACGCCGTCTTGCCGGTGCCGGGCCCGCCGGTGATCAGCGACAGGCGATGGGCGAACGCGCCGCGAACGCCCGCGAGCTGCTCTTCGGTCAGCTCGGTGTCGACGAGGTCGCGGCCATCGGCTTCCCGAAGCCGGCTCGCATGGGCGCGCCGCCGACCAGCTCATGTCGACGCGCTCGGCGAGCTCGGCCTCGAGCTCCGCGGTCTGCGCGTCGGTAGATCCAGTCGCCCGACGCGCGACCAGGTGCCCGTCGCACGATCGAGCTCGTCGATGAGCGCCTTTCGACCGGCTCGCCGAGCAGCTCAGCGAGCGCCGCCACGAGCGCGTCGAGCGGCATGCAGGTGCTGCCGCTGCGCTCGGCCTCGGCGAGCAGTGTGCAGCGCGCCGGCACGGATCCGCTCGCGGCGGTCGACCGGGGTGCCGAGGCGCGCGGGCGATCCGGTCGGCGATCAGGAACCCGACCCCGAACACGCTGGTCAGCTCGTACGGGCGCTCGCGAACCACGCGGTGCGCGGTCGCTCCGTACTCCTCGTGGATCCGCGCGCACGAGGTAGCCGAGCCCGTGCGGGCGCGAGCAGCAGGTGCAGCTGCCGCGTCACGCGCAGCGCCGAGCCACGAGGCCGCCGCCTCCTGCGTCCGCCGCCTGCGCAGCCCGACCGCCGCGAACGTGCGCCTCGGGGTCGCGGTCGATCGCGTCGAAGCAGCGCATCGGGGCCGTAGCGCTCGACGAGCGTCGCGGCGCGCTTGGGCCGACGTGCTTGACGCGGCGCAGGTAGGCGACGAGCGTCTCACGTCCGAGGGCGGCAGCGGGTGCGCCTCGGAGACCTTGACCTGCAGGCCGTAGCGGCTGTCGTCGACCCAGGTCCCGATAACGCGCGCGCGCTCGCGCTCCTCGAGATGGATCGAGCGGGCCGACGAGCACGACCGGATCGCCGTCCTCGTCGAGCGCTCGACGACCGCCCATCCGGTTTGGTCGCTGACATAGCGGGTACGGCGAACTGTTATCTCGCCGTGGAACTCCATCGCCAGCTGACGTTAGCCGCGCTTGCGGCCGCGCGCTACGGTGGTTACAGAGATGGAACAGAGCGAGGCGCGGCCGGACAAGCAGCCTGATGACCCGAGCGCTGACCGCTTAGCCGAATCCGGAAGCCGAGCGGGCAGCAAGCTCGACCGGGGGATCATCGTGATCGCGTCGGTGGTCGTGGTCGGCGCGATCATGTCGATTCTTGACACGACGATCGTCAACGTCGCGCTGGCGACGCTCAGCCGCGAGTTGCACGCACCGCTATCGACGGTCCAGTGGGTCTCGACCGGCTATCTCGTCGCGCTCGCGACGGTGATCCCGATGACCGGATGGGCCGCCGAGCGCTTCGGCGCCAAGCGGCTGTGGATCACCGTGGTCGGCTTGTTCGTCGCGGGCTCGGCGCTGTCGGGGCTGGCCTGGTCGGCGGGCTCGCTGATCTTCTTCCGCGTGCTCCAGGGACTCGGCGGCGGGATGATCATGCCCGCGGGGATGACGATCCTTGCGCAGGCGGCCGGCCCGCAGCGGGTCGGGCGCGTTATGAGTGTGGTCGGTGCCCCAATGCTGCTGGGGCCGATCCTCGGGCCGGTGCTCGGCGGCGTGATCCTCCAGAACCTGAGCTGGCGCTGGATCTTCTACGTGAACGTCCCGATCGGTGTCTTGGCGCTGGTGCTGGCTCTCAGGCTGCTCCCGCGTTCGGAGCCGCAGCCCGCCGAGCGGCTCGATGTCGCCGGGTTGGCGCTGCTGTCGCCGGGGCTGGCGGCGATCGTGTTCGGGCTGTCGGAGACCTCGAGCCACGGTGGGCTCTCTTACACCCGGGCGTGGGCCCCGATCGTGGTGGGCATCGCGCTCGTGATCGCCTTCGTCTGGCATGCGCTTCACGCGCGCGGGAGGCCCCTGCTCGATCTGACGCTGTTCCGCGAGCGCGGGTTCGCCGCCGCGGCGTGAGCCGGCGGGTGCCGGCGCCGAACGAGATCTACGTAGCCGCGTCTCGCGGTGCTGAGGGCGTCGTCGACGCTTCGCGCTCGGCTCGGCTGATCGCGGCCGCGATCCCGTCGCTGCCGACGAGGCCGTGAAAGGTGCTGACGAGCGGCCGCACCGTGGCCACGCCGACCCGTCCCTGGCCGCCGAGTGCCTCGACCCGGGTCTCCGAGACGAGCGCCGAGCGCCCGTCGACCGCCGGTTCGATCCAATTCGCGAACATGACCCGAGCGGTTCCGCGCTTGTCCCAGCGGGAGAACTCCTCGGGATGCGCCAGCCGTGGGTAGTCGCGCCGCAGCGTCCAGATCCGCCCGACCAGGCCGGATACCAGCGCGAGGTCGGTGCCGGTCTCGAGCACGATGAACGGCGGGTTCTCGAACAGCTCGGCGAATGAGATGTCGCCGCGCGTGCCCGGGATCCTCCAGCGGATCAGACGTCCCAGCATCGCGGTGTCCTGGAGCCGCACGCTCCGGGCCGCATCCCACAGCAGGTCGGCCGGAGCGCTCGTCTCGAGGCGGTGCGAGACCCGCAAGCCGGGGCGCGGGAGCCAGTGCTCGAGGTCGGGCCTCACGTGCCGGCCTCGCTTTCCAGTCCAAGCGCGCGTGCAACGCCCGGGAGGGTCATTCCCTCGATCCGGACCAGCTTGTCGCGGGCCCGCTCGCCGCCTACGACTCGGATCCGCCCCGTGGCGATCTTCAGCGACCTCGCGAGCAGGCGGCAGACGGCATCGTTCGCCTTGCCGTCGAGCGGCGGCGCCGTCACCTGCACCACCAGCCGCCCGGCGCGCTCCCCGGCGATCTTGGTCGCGGGGGCGCGCGGCTTGACCCGGATCGGGATGAGGACGTCGTCGCTGTCGGTGCTGAGCATCGCCTTTCAATGACGCGGGAGAGGCCGGATCTCTTCCTACCTTACGCCGGACGTCAGCTCAGTGGCCGGCCTGGCGCTGAGGCATCATGCGGCGACGTGCTGGGTTACGCGCTCGCTCCCCACCTGCCGAGCGCCGCCGGGCGCCTCGGTATCGCGCGTAGGCTCCCGCCGGGCGCCGGCGGCGTCGCCCTCACCTTCGACGACGGGCCGCATCCCGAGGGGACCCCGGCCGTGCTCGATCTCCTCGCGCGCGCCGGCGCGCACGGCTGGTTCTTCCTGATCGGCGAGCAGGTGCAGCGACGCCCCTCGCTGGCGGCTGAAATCGCGGCCGCCGGTCACACCATCGCCGTGCATGGCTATCGGCACGTTCTGCAGTTGCGGATCAGCCCGCGCGCCGTCCGGGACGACCTGACCCGCGGAACCGCCGTGATCGCGGAGGCCACCGGAGTCGAGCCCGCCTATCACCGGCCGCCATATGGCGTCTATAGCCCAGCCGGCCTCGCCGCCGCGCGTGAGTCGGGATTCAAACCGCTCCTATGGTCGCGCTGGGGCAAGGATTGGCGCAAGTTCACGACGCCGTCGCGGATCGCGTCACGCGCGACGCGGGATGTCCGGCCGCGAGACGTAATCCTGCTGCATGACGCCGACTTCTACAGCTCGCGAGGCTCTCACCGCCGTACCGTTGAGGCGCTCGAGCTCATTCTCAGAGAACTCAAGACGCGCGAACTCGGTACCGTCCTACCGGTCTGACAGGCTTGCTGACGTGCATCGCATCATCACCTGAAAGGATCTGGCAAGCTTGAGCGCGGGGCAGGTCGCCTACGGCTGGGCGCGGCGACATTCCTGCGCGTCTCGGACGCGACCCCGAGAACCATGTCATCTACCGCTTCCGCTTCCGCGAAGACCACAACGCCGGGCTTCGAGCAGTTCGCGATCGGTTTCGACCATCGCGACCGCGTCCGCCTGCACACGCTGATCGACGAGGTGCTCGACTCCGAGCGCTGGTCGGAGGCCGGCATGACAGCGCGCTTCGAGCGGGCGTGGTCAACCTACAACGACGCTCCCGCGGTTGCGCTCTCGAGCTGGTCGGGCGGCGCCCTCGCGGCGCTCCACTTCGCCGGCGTGGCCGGCGAGACGGTCTTGTGCCCGTCGAACACGTTCATGGCCACGCCGCTGGCGGCGATCCGCTCGGGCGCGCGCGTCGAGTTCGTCGACTGCAACCGCGACGACCTGTGCATGTCGTTCGCGGACTTCGAGTGCAAGGCGGAGCGTCATCGGCCGCGCGCGGCGTTCCTCGTTCACATCGGCGGACACATCGCGTTCGAGATCGAACAGATCGCCGAATACTGCGCGGCGAACGGGATCTTCCTGATCGAGGATTGCGCGCACGCCCACGGCGCGAGCTGGAACGGCCGTCGCGCTGGGACCTACGGCGATGCTGGCGTGTACTCGCTGTACGCAACCAAGACGATCTCGACTGGCGAGGGCGGCGTGCTCGTCTCGCGCCGCCCCGAGGTGATCGAGCATGCTCGCGCGTTTCGCAACTACGGCAAGCCCAGCTACGAAGTCCACGGCCTGAACTTGCGGATGAGCGAGTTCACCGCCGCGCTCGGCCTCGTCCAGATCGAGCGTTTGCCCGAGATCGTGGCCCGGAAGAACGAGGTCGCGCGCGCGGAGCTCGACCCGGCGTATGGGAGCCGGCTGCAACTCCCCGAGGGCATGGTGTCCGGCCTCTACAAGTACATCGTATTCGACTGGCTCGAGCACTCGACGGGCCGCGTCTACGACGAGCCGTGCCATCGGATCCTCGGTCACGACGTCGATTTACCGAATTCCGACTGGGTCGCGCGAAACCATTCGTGCGTGCCGCTGTACTACCGCCCCGAGGGGCAAACGACATCGGAATGAGAGTTCTCGTCACCGGCGGTTCGGGCTTCATCGGCTCGCATGTCGTCGACAAGCTGAACGCAAGGGGCTTCGAGCCGGTCATCTACGACCTGCGCCCGTCTCCATGGCATACAGGTCCCGCCCACCCCAACCCCACCCACCGCGTCGATACCGTGCTCGGGTCGATCACCGACCGCGAGGCGCTCGAGCGAGCCCTGCACTCGTGTGACGCGGTCGCGCACCTTGCGGCGGTCGCCGACGTCAACGACGTCCACGCCTCCCCCGAGGACGCCGAGCGCGTCAACGCCCGGGGCACGGTGGCAGTGTTGGAAGCGGCGCGGCGCGCCGGCGTCAAGCGGATCGTCTACGCGAGCACGATCTGGGTCTATTCCGACTGCGTCGAGGACGCGGTCGACGAGGACACGCTCCTGCCGGCGCCCTCCCATCTCTACACGAGCACGAAGCTGGCGGGGGAGCTCTACTGCAAGGCCTATCAGGAGCTCTACGGGATCGACTACACGATCCTGCGCTTCGGCATCCCGTACGGCCCGCGAGCTCGCGAGGCAGCGGTCGTCCCGGCGTTCGTCAACAAGGCGTTTGCCGGCGAGCCGCTGACGATCGCCGGCGACGGCTCGCAGTCGCGGCGGTTCGTGTACGTCGAGGACCTCGCCGACGGCGTCGCGCTGGGACTGAACGACGGTTGCGACCAACCGCGTCTACAACCTCGCCAGCGACGAGAACGTGACGATCAAGCAGATCGCCGAGACCGTCCAGTCGCTGATCGGCGATGTCGAGATCGTGGACACGCCCGCTCGGCCAGGCGACTTCGGTGGCAAGGTCGTCTGCAGCAAGCGCGCCGAGCGCGAGCTCGGGTGGACCGCGGCGACGCCGTTCGCGGAGGGCGTGCGCAGGTACGTCGAATGGCGCCGGGAGCAGGCCGCCCGCGCCGCTTCGCGAGGAGGACGCCGCGGTCATCCCCGCCGGCGAACCGGACGCCGAGGCGCGGCCGCGCCAGGTCCTGATCATCTCCGCCGACATCGGCGAAGGTCACGATCTGCCGGCGCGGGCGGTCGCTCGCGAGTTCCGCGACGAGGACCCGGACGCTCAGGTCTCGATCGTCAACGGCCTTCCGGCGATGGGGCCGGTACTGACCAAGGTGCTGCGCGAGAACTCGGCGTTCATGTTCCAGTGGCTGCCGTGGCTGTTCGACATCCAGTACTGGCTGTTCATGTACTTCCCGCCGACGCGCTGGCTCGCCAAGCGGCTGCTGACGGCGTTCGGGCGCCGCGGACTGATGCGCCTGATCCGGGCGCATGACCCCGACCAGATCGTCTCGACGTACCCCGGCGTGACGGCCGTGCTCGGCGAACTGCGCCGCAAGGGCAAGCTCGACGTTCCCTGTTATTCGTCGATCACGGATCTGGCCGGCTTGCGGTTCTGGGCTCATCCAGGGATCGACCTGCACTTCATCACCCATCCCGAGTCGGTCGAGGAGGTCGAGAAGATCGCCGGACCGGGCAGCGTGCGCTGGGCCAAGCCGCCCACGGCCCCGGCGTTCCTCGCCGCGCGCCTGATGGTCGACGCGCGACGGGCGCTCGACCTGCCGATGGATCGCAAGGTGATCGCGGTGTCCGGCGGCGGCTGGGGGGTCGGCGACCTGGTCGGCGCGACGCGGGCTGCGTTAGCGGACCAGCCTGATGCGATCGTGCTGTGCCTGTGCGGGCGCAACGATAAGCTCCGCGCGAAGGTCGCCAAGCGCTTCGGCGACGAGCCGCGCCTGCGCCTGATGGGCTTCACCGACCGGATGGGCGACGTGCTCGCCGCCGCCGACGCGCTGATCCACTCGAGCGCGGGGCTGACCGTGCTCGAGGCGATTATCCGCGGCTGTCCGGTGATCTCCTACGGCTTTGGCGTCGGTCACGTCCGCGCCTCCAATCGCGCGCTCGAGCGCTTTGGGCTGGCACAGGTGGCGCGCTCCGAGCGTGATCTCGCACCCGCGCTCGCGCGTGCGCGCGAGCGCCGCCCCGAGCCCGACGGCTCGTTCGCGCGCCGGTCGTCGACGGCGTCGCTGATCCTCGTCGACGAGCGCCGCGCCCGCAAGCTGCCGCGCTGGCGGATGCGCACGACGCGCGCGGTCACCGCGGGCGCCGCGACCGTCGTGATCGCCGGCTGGACGCTGACGGCGGGCGCGTCGTACAGCCTTGTGTCGGCGTTCGTGCACATGAAGCCGGTGACGGCGGTCCAGACGGCCCGGCCACAGGTGGGGGTCCTGGTCGACGCTCCGAGCGACCAGGTTCCGGGGATCGCGAGCGTCCTGTCGGCGAGCGGCATCCGCGTTTCGTTCGCCCTCGACCACGCGCCCACGCAATCGGATTTGAGCGTGCTGCGTTACGGCGACCAGGCCGTGCCGCGCCTCCGGGGCGGCGGCCTCGTGCGCTGGCTCGAGACCCGCGAGCAGCTCTCCCATCTCCTGCAGGCGATCGGCTACCGCCACCACTTCCTTTACTCCTCGAGCGGACCGAGCGTCGGCCAGTGGTGGATGGCCCACCGTGCCGGCGGACGCCTGATCGCGGGAGCCGTGCGGGTCGACGACGTCGGCGACTCGGTCGGCAACCTGCGCCCGGGCGAGGTGATCGAGCTGACCGTCAGGCGCACGCAGGACGTGCTGCCGATGCTCGAGAAGCTCCGGAGCGCGCTCGCCGCCGGGCGCCTCAACGCCGTGCCGGTCGGGCAGCTGATGCACGACGCCGGCGCCGCGGTTTAGTCGGGGCTTCTTTGGTCTTTATGGGCCCGCTCGCGCGGGTCTGTGGTTTGGCGGTGGCCCTCAGGTCGCTGTGGGGGATTTGGGTCAGATATCACCCCCCGATCCCCCACAGCCCCCGGGTGCGCCGGCGTCACCAGCCTCTACGCCTTAGCCCACGCATCCCGCGGGTTCCTTAAGCCTTAGGTTAGGGCTCACGACTGAATTATTGACGTCTCTGACGGCGTCTGACGCGCCTGACGCCACCGGCTCGCCGTCAAATACTCCCGGTATTATCGCGGCGAGCCGGCGCCGCCAGACACCCCCAGCCACTCGTCAGATCCTGCCACTAATTCAGTCGCGAACCCTTAGCCCACGCATCCCGCGGGTTCCTCAACGGCGTCAGCGTCGGCTCGATCTGCTCGCGCAAGTGCTCGAACTGCGGCGTCAGCGACAGCTTCTCGCCGAGGCGCTCGAGCGGCTCGTCGACGGTGAACCCTGGCCCGAGCGTGGCGATCTCGAACAGCACTCCCGAGGGCTCGCGGAAGTACACGCTGCGGAAGTAGTGACGATCGATGATCGGCGTCGGATGAGCCTGCCCTGAGGTCGCCACGCGGTGCCGCCAGGCCTCGTGCTCCTCGATCGGCGAGGCCCAGGCGACGTGGTGGACGGTGCCGGCTCCCTGCAGCGGGCGCTCCGCCGGCGGGGCGTCGTAGATGTAGTAGCCGCCGCGCTTCTGGCCGCGGACCTCATAGGCGCTGCCGTCGGGCTGCGGCTCGAATCCGAGCGTGTCTTCGAGCAGCGGCTTGCTGCGGTTCGGATCGGCGGTGCAGGCCCGGACCGCGTCGAAGCCCTGGAGCGCCAGCTCCGCCGGGATCTCTGGATGGCTCGCGATCAGCGGCTCGTCGCTTGTCTGGACGGGTAGCAACTCGTGCTCGAGGCCCTCGGGGTCCTTGAAGCGCAGCGAGCTCTCAGCGCGGCTTGACTCGTAGCCCTGGTCGGCGAGTCGCTGCTGCCAGAAGTCGAGCGCCTCGGGGCCTCCGACGCGCCAGACGATCCGATGGATCATGCCGGCGCCCGCGCGGCCGACCGGCAGGCCCGGATACTCGAAGAACGTGATGTCAGAGCCCGCGTTGCCCGTCTCATCCGCGTAGAACAGGTGATAGACGGATGTCTGGTCCTGGTTGACCGACTTCTTCACCAGCCGTAGGCCGAGCGTGCCCGCGTAGAAATCGACGTTCTGCTGGGCGTCGGCCGTGATCGCCGTGATGTGGTGGATGCCTTCGAGCTTCATCTCGTCTCCTCGGGGTGCCGGTCTCCTCGTCGAGCCTAGTGGCCCATCCTGCAAGTCCGTCGCGGTCTGGCGGCTGCAATCTTCGCGTGCCGGCGTCCTCGGACCTTGATGTGCCAAAGGCACACCTTCGGTCCTGCGTCCGTGCCACGCTCGATTTTCGCTCGCCAGCCCATCAACGGACTCACAGGATGAACCACTAGCAGCGAAATCCGAGATGCTTGCGTGGGCAAGTAATCGCGCGCTGACCGTGTGTTTCCCAGCGCCGCCCCGTACCCGCCGCGTCCTACCAGTGCACGCCGCGCGTGGCGCGGGCGAATGCCCGCTGCTCGGCCGTCGGCTCCTCGTCCCCGGGCTTGCCCTCTTGGTCCGTCTTCTTGTCGCCCTCGGGGAACAGCTTGTAAGCGCGATTGACCACGAGATCCTGGGCGCCCGGCGCGAGCGCGTAGCTGAGCTGGCCGATGTTCCCGAGGCTGGTCGCCATCCGCTTCGGGCGCTTGCGGATCGCGTCGGTGATCATTCCCGCCGCGTCCTCCGGACTCAGCGTGGGGAAGCGGTCGTAGATCTTCGTCGGCGCGATCATCGGCGTCCGCACGAGCGGCATGTAGACGGTCGTGATGTGGACGCCGTCGTCGATGATCTCGGGCCCGATCGAGCGAGAGAACGCATCGAGCGCCGCCTTCGAGGCGACGTACGCCGAGAACCGCGGCGTGTTCATCTGCAATCCGATCGTCGAGATGTTGATGATGTGACCCGACCTCCGCTCGCGCATCGCCGGCAGCAGATCCAGGATCAGCTTCACCGGCGCGAAGTAGTTGATCTGCATCGTGCGCTGATAGTCGTGGAAGCGGTCGTACGCGCGGTTGACTGACCTACGTATCGACTTGCCGGCGTTGTTGACGAGGATGTCGACCGCCCCGTGCGTGTCGAGCACTTCCTTCGCCATCCGGTCGATGTCGTCGAAGTCGGTGAGATCGCAGCGGTGAACGAACCCCCTCCCGCCCAGCAGTTCGGCCTGTCGCCTGACCTCCTCGAGCTTCTCCAGCGTACGTGCCACCAGCAACACCGTGCCGCCCGCCTTCGCGATCTCGAGCGCGGTCGCCTTCCCGATCCCAGAGGAAGCGCCGGTGATCAGCACGTTCCGATCCTTCACCGCATCCTGCAGCGACCGAGCAAGAACATCACCAGCCCCCGGGATCCGTTGACCGAACGCTCGCAGCGTCTGGGCACTCCGAACAGCGATGTCCGAGATGTTCGGCGCCATTTCACCGGACCGTACCATCGGCGGGCTAACCGTGGGCTAACCGCAATACCGTAAACTTAAGCCGCAAGTATCTCGATCGCGTTGTCGGCTGGCTTGGTGGGTTGCGGCCAGTTGCGGTGCTCGGGACGCTTGACGGCCCAGCTGGACATCTTGCGCTTGATGACGCGTGGGTTGATGCGGATCCGGCGCTCGGGTAGTGGCGCGGCGAGGATCTCAGCGATCGTCTGCTGGTGGGCGGTGTCGAGGCTGTGGGGGGGAAAATCCCGGCTGGGTGCGGGTTGAGCGGCGGGCGGCGCGGAGGCTGCGGATGAACGATAAGCGGTGGGGGACGAGGTCTGCTCGTAAGGCGGCGTCGTGCATCATGCGGCGGATCGCATAGTGGGTGCAGAGGTGGCCGTAGGCTTCTTGGTAGACGCCGTCGGGTGCCTTGGAGCGAAGCACGACCCGCGGGCCGCGCTGGTGGGTCTTGAGCTCATCGAGCGCCGATTCGAGCTCCCAGCGCTGCGGGTAGAGCGCCGCGAGCTCGCTCGCCGGCGCGGCGTCCGGTTCAAGGATCGTGGTGATCAGGCGGTAGCTCTGCTCCGCTTCTGTCAGCGCGGGGTCCTCGAGCTTGTATTCGACGACGCGGGCGGGTTCGCCGTCACGCTTGGCTTTGCGGTTCTCGAGCGCGTAGATGTGTGTCAGATAGGAGCCGTCGGCGAGTGTCTGCTCGCGCGGCAGCCCGACGTCGGACTTCACGCGCCACAACAGCTGCGCCCCGTAGCCCGGGCCCGCTGGAAGCGCTCGAAGCTATAGAAGTTGCGGTCGGCCAGGCACAGCATCCCGTCCGCCAGCGACCCCCACAGGCGATCGGCCAGCTCCTGCTCGGAGCTCGTGTAAGGGCCGAGCGCGGCGTCGAAGATCGCGTGCGTGCCGGACTCCGCCAACGCCACCAGCCGCAGTTGCGGAAACGCGCCCACGCCCTGCCCACGACCCGTTCCCGGCCGGCCGAACGCCGCTTCGTTCGCGGCGGTGTCGGCCACATCCAGGCACGTACCGTCGATACTCACTTCTCGCAGCCCCCGGTAGAACGCCCCCCGCGTCCCCTCACCCGCCAACGGCGCCGCCACGGCCCTGAACAACAGCTCAAGCGGCTCCGGCCCGAGTCGCTCGCGCGCCTTATAGATCGCCACCTTGGTCGGCACCTCCCACACCCGCTGCCAGCCCGACTCCCACGCCAGCCCCTCCACCAGCTGTCGCATCACCTCCTCATACGAGCAGTCCGCAAACAACGCCAACGCCAGCACGTAGTACACGACCACCCGCGCCGGCAACAGCCGCTGACGACGCTCCCGGCGCCCCGCCTCCGCCACCACCCCATCCACCAACTCCGGCGGGAACACCCGCGTCAACACCCCAACCGAGATGTGATCCGTCAGACGCGAATCAGACGGTGGCTTGCGCTGACCAGCCCGAGGCACGCCGCCACAATAACCCGCCCGCCTGACGTTAAGTTTACGGTATTGGGGCTAACCGTGGGCTAACCACAATACCGTAAACTTAAGCCGCAAGTATCTCGATCGCGTTGTCGGCTGGCTTGGTGGGTTGCGGCCAGTTGCGGTGCTCGGGACGCTTGACGGCCCAGCTGGACATCTTGCGCTTGATGACGCGTGGGTTGATGCGGATCCGGCGCTCGGGTAGTGGCGCGGCGAGGATCTCAGCGATCGTCTGCTGGTGGGCGGTGTCGAGGCTGTGGGGGGAAAATCCCGGCTGGGTGCGGGTTGAGCGGCGGGCGGCGCGGAGGCTGCGGATGAACGATAAGCGGTGGGGGACGAGGTCTGCTCGTAAGGCGGCGTCGTGCATCATGCGGCGGATCGCATAGTGGGTGCAGAGGTGGCCGTAGGCTTCTTGGTAGACGCCGTCGGGTGCCTTGGAGCGAAGCACGACCCGCGGGCCGCGCTGGTGGGTCTTGAGCTCATCGAGCGCCGATTCGAGCTCCCAGCGCTGCGGGTAGAGCGCCGCGAGCTCGCTCGCCGGCGCGGCGTCCGGTTCAAGGATCGTGGTGATCAGGCGGTAGCTCTGCTCCGCTTCTGTCAGCGCGGGGTCCTCGAGCTTGTATTCGACGACGCGGGCGGGTTCGCCGTCACGCTTGGCTTTGCGGTTCTCGAGCGCGTAGATGTGTGTCAGATAGGAGCCGTCGGCGAGTGTCTGCTCGCGCGGCAGCCCGACGTCGGACTTCACGCGCCACAACAGCTGCGCCCCCGTAGCCCGGGCCCGCTGGAAGCGCTCGAAGCTATAGAAGTTGCGGTCGGCCAGGCACAGCATCCCGTCCGCCAGCGACCCCCACAGGCGATCGGCCAGCTCCTGCTCGGAGCTCGTGTAAGGGCCGAGCGCGGCGTCGAAGATCGCGTGCGTGCCGGACTCCGCCAACGCCACCAGCCGCAGTTGCGGAAACGCGCCCACGCCCTGCCCACGACCCGTTCCCGGCCGGCCGAACGCCGCTTCGTTCGCGGCGGTGTCGGCCACATCCAGGCACGTACCGTCGATACTCACTTCTCGCAGCCCCCGGTAGAACGCCCCCCGCGTCCCCTCACCCGCCAACGGCGCCGCCACGGCCCTGAACAACAGCTCAAGCGGCTCCGGCCCGAGTCGCTCGCGCGCCTTATAGATCGCCACCTTGGTCGGCACCTCCCACACCCGCTGCCAGCCCGACTCCCACGCCAGCCCCTCCACCAGCTGTCGCATCACCTCCTCATACGAGCAGTCCGCAAACAACGCCAACGCCAGCACGTAGTACACGACCACCCGCGCCGGCAACAGCCGCTGACGACGCTCCCGGCGCCCCGCCTCCGCCACCACCCCATCCACCAACTCCGGCGGGAACACCCGCGTCAACACCCCAACCGAGATGTGATCCGTCAGACGCGAATCAGACGGTGGCTTGCGCTGACCAGCCCGAGGCACGCCGCCACAATAACCCGCCCGCCTGACGTTAAGTTTACGGTATTGGGGCTAACCATGGGCTAACCGTGGGCTAACCGATGGGCTAACCGTGGGCGCAACCTGCGAGCGGGGATCAGCGCGGTCCGTCCACCTCGCGTGCGAACATCTGTTCCCCATGGCGATGATCGTTTGCGTCCTGCTCCCGCGCTTTCAGCTCACGATCGCTGCCGGTGATCGCACCGAACTGTTGCAGGCTCCCGCCGCGCTGGCACCCGAGCCAGGTGGGGTCCAGCAAGTGGGCGAAGTATCGCTCGCGGCAGAGGCGTTCGGTATTCACCCTGGGATGCGGCTCGGGGAGGTGCTCGCCCGCTGCCCACGCCTGACGCTCGTCCCTCCCGATCCAGCGGGCGTGGCTGACTTCTGGGAACGGCTGCTCGTGCGACTGGAGTCGATCGGAGCGGCGGTCGAGCCCGAGCGACCTGGTCTGGTGTGCTTCGACGCGGTCGGGCTGCTGCGACTGTGCGGCGGCATCGAGGGTGTGCTTCGGTCGGCACGCAGAGCTCTACGAGTACCTGCTCGATTTGGAGTCGCGCCGTCGCGGTTCGCCGCCGTCGCAGCTGCCACCAAAGCGAGGGTCCGGCGGCCGGCGATCGTCTCAGGAGGACGAAAGCAGGCGCGCGAGTACCTCGCGACGCTGCCCGTCGCCCTGCTTCGAGCCAGGCCGGCATTGGCCGATCTGCCCGAAGCGCTCGAGCGTCTCGGGGTGAAGACGCTGGGAGAACTGGCCGCCTTGCCTCCGGCGGCGGTCGCGGACCGTTTCGGAACTGCGGGATTGCTGGCTCACGAGCTGGCGAGCGGCGGCGACGCCGCGCTGCGACCGCGACCCGCCAGCGAGTTCCTGCGGGAGTCGCTCGACCTTCCGGAGGCCGCGTCGGGCACTCAGCTCGAGTGCGGGTTGGGACTGCTGATCGACCGTCTCCTGGCCAGGCGCGAGCGCCGCGGCAGGACCCTGCGAGCTGTGGTCCTGTCCGCCGTGCTGGTCGAGCAGGGAGGGACCTGGCGCGAGCAGGTTGTATTCCGTGAGGCGCTCGCCGACCCTACTCGGATGCGCCTCGCCCTGACTCCACGCCTGGCGCTGATGCCCGCACCTGCAGAGCGACTCCGACTTGCCGTCGAGCGCTTCGGGCCACCCGCAAGCGACCAGCGTGCCCTCCTCGAGGATCCCGCAGCAGCTCGCGCCGCCCGCTTGCGTGAGGCGATCCGCCAGACACGCGCCGCTGCAGGCCCCGATGCTGCCTTGCGCATCCTCGAAGTCGACCCGACCTCGCGCTTTCCCGAGCGCAGAGCGGTGCTGACGCCATTCGAGGGGTGAATCCTGCGACTGAATTGGGATCTCGGTGTGATGGCGCTCCCAAGCATCCCGGAGCTCAGCTTACTCATTTGCTGTCGTCGTCGTATATGTGTGAGCACCGCGGATGCCTGTGCGGCGGTCAGGGCCGTCCGGCCGAGTTCGCGCGCGCGCCGAATGATCCTTCGCGTCGGCGAGCGATTCGCGAACACAGCAAGCGCAAGCGCCTCCGCCAGCTCAGCCGCGTCTGCGATCCGGAACAGATCGAGCCTGGCCGTATTATCTTACACAGGGGCCGAGTAAAGATAGCTCATGAAGCGTGTAAAGCATGAGCGGTCCGCGGCGGATCTCAGTCCCCCGTCGGGTCACCGTGACCGCGGGCGACGACGGTCGGCCCGTGGTCGTCGACGGCCGGAGAGTCGGCGCTGTCCGCGAGTCGTGGCTGGTCGAAGATCGATGGTGGACGGACAAGCCGCTGCGGCGGCGCTACTGGGAGGTCGTGACAACCTGCGGCCGCAACGAAGTCGTATTTCGCGATCTCGAGAGCGGCAGGTGGTGGCGGCAGCGTTCCTAGTGAACGCTGCCGCAGCGGTTTCAAGTGAACGCTCGGGTGGGGGTGAACGATGGCGGCGAGCGCTCCTATCGGCGCGCCGGATCCTGAGCCCGGCTTCTGAGCCCGGCTCCTAAACTGCCAGGCGATGGAGCGCCAGCAAGCACCCGGCACCAGCGCCGTCGGCACCTGGAGCGGCGGCCGGTTTATGCGCTTCGGCCAATCGATCGAGGATGACCGGTTGATCTCGCTGATCACGCCCGACGACTCGATCAGGACGGTGATCACCGCCGATGTCTACGGAGCCGGCGAGGCCGACCGGATGCTTGGACGGGCGATCGCGGGACGGCCGCGCGGGGACATGTGCGTGATCGGCGCCGTCGGCCACGACTTCTACATCGGCGAGCGCGACGGCCCGAAGGGATTTCCGCGCTTCACCGATCCGCGGCTGCGAGGACCGTCGGAGTACGCCGGCTATCTCAAGATGGCGACCGAGCGAAGCCTCGAGCGGTGCGGGATCGACAGTTTCGATCTCCTGCTGCTCCACAACCCCGACAAGACCGGCTATACGAGCGAGGCCGTGTGGAGTGCGATGGCGGCGTTGCGCGACGCCGGCATGACGCGGTTGATCGGCGTCGCGCCCGGGCCTGCGAACGGTTTCACGCTCGACCTGATCGATTGCTTCGAGCGCTTCGGCGCGCTGATCGATTGGGCGATGATCATCCTGGGTCCGCTCGAGCCATGGCCGGGAGAGCTCTGCCTCGGCGCCGCGGCCGCAGCGAGCATCAAGGTGATCACCCGCGTGGTCGACTACGGCGGCCTGTTCTTCGACGACGTCCTTCCGCACCAGGAGCTGCTCCCCCACGACCACCGTAGCTTCCGTCCGCCGGGGTGGATCGAAGCCGGTCGGGAGCGAATGGAGCGGATGCGCCCGATCGCGGAGCGGGCCGGACTGACGATGAGTCAGCTCGCATGCCAATGGAACCTGGGTCACCACCCGGTCGCGTGCGTCGTACCGACGCTGATCCAGGAGGCCGGACCCCACGCCCGGCCGATCGAGATCAAGCGCGAAGAGCTCGCCGCGCTCCCGGACGTGATCCGCATCAGCGACGCCGATGTCGCCGAGATCCGCTCGATCGGCGACAACACGGGTTGCATGGCGCTCAAGGGCGCAAGCCCCGAGCACGCCGGCGACGAGCGCGCGGACAGCTGGTCGCTCTACCCGCGCCTCGGGGAAGTCGCTAGGCGCTGGAGCATCGAGCCCGATCGAGATCTCGCGCGGATGTGAGCTCGTGAGCTATCCGCAGGTGAGTGTGCGGCTCGGATCCCTCGACACCGATCCCGGCATCAGGCCGAGCTGGCACCAGTTCACCGCCTACGCCGCGAGCTGATGGTCCGTCCGCCTTCGGGTCCGTCCGAACTCGATGCGAACATACGTTCGTCATGTACACCGAGCTGCACTGCCACTCGGCCTTCTCGTTCCTCGACGGGGTGTCGCTGCCCGACGAGCTCGTTCCGGCGGCGCTCGAGCTTGGATACGGCGCGCTTGCCTTGACCGACCACAACTCGGTTTCGGGATCGATGGAGTTCGCCGTCTCGGCACGGGCGCTCGGGTTGCGCCCGATTCACGGGGCGGAGGTCGACCTCGAAGACGGCCGGCATGTCACGCTGCTGGTCGAGGACGCGCGCGGCTGGTCGAACCTCTGCCGGATCTTGACCCGCGCGCACGCGCACACGCGGGAGAAACCGGGACCGCCCTCACAGGCTTGGGCTCGACTTAGCGATGTCCTCGACCACGCCGAAGGACTTGTGTGCTTGAGCGGATGTGCCCTGCGTGGAGTGCACGATGAATTCACGCTGAGGCGCCTGCTCGATGCTTTTGGTCCCGATCGACTGAGGGTCGAGCTGCAGCGACCATTCCTGAGAAATGACCGGGCACGAAACCGCCAGCTGGCGGGAATCGCGAGAAGACTTGGAGTGCCTTGCGTGGCGACAGGAAACGTTCATGCTCATGCTCGGTCGCGAGCTCCGCTGCAGGATGCGTTTGTCGCGATTCGTCTCCACACCACGCTCGATGCATCCGAACCAGGGCGACGCGGCAATTTCAGCCATGTGCTCGCGTCGCCGGCGGCGATGGTTGCCAGGTTTCCTGAGCACCCGGAGGCGCTATCCGAAACGACGCTGCTGGCCGACCGTTTGAGGTTCGACCTGGGAAGCGATCTTGGCTATCGCTATCCGGGTGCTGAGGACGAAGAGGCGATGCGAAAGCTCGCAGGGCTGTGCAACAAGCGACTCGTCGATCGCTATGAGAGTGCATCCGCGGAAATGCGAGGCACGGCCTCCTCGCGACTGCAGGAGGAGCTGCGGATCATCGAAGCGCTGAAGCTTCCAGGCTTCTTCCTGCTGCATCACGACATGCTCGAATTGGCGCGAGAGGTAGCCGCCGAGGTCCGAGGACCGGATACTGCGCGCGCATTACTTCCGCCTGGGCGAGGACGCGGTTCGAGCGTCTCGTCGATCGTGTGCTTTCTGACAGGGCTCTCGCACGTCGATCCGATCGCCAACGAGTTGATGATCGGGCGCTTTCTGAACGAGGAGCTGACGGCACTGCCGGACATCGACCTCGACTTCTCACGGGACATCCGCGAGAAGCTGATTCCCCGTGTTCACGAACGGTATGGACACGATCGCTCCGCGTTGGTGGCGGCGTTCCCCACCTACCGAGCGCGCGGTGCGATCAGGGAGCTGGGAAAGGCCCTCGGACTGCCACCGGGCGAGATTGAACGAGTGGCGCGTGGAAGCGAGGGTTGGGACGCGCGCAAAGTGGCCACGGATATCGAGAGCGCATTCGGGGTCGAGCTGAGTGGCGATGGACTCGGGCCGGAGGGGAGCGAGCGAGGGGATCAGCACGGTCGAGATCAGGGTGCGAAGCGAGTGGACGGCGCAGGTGCTCAATCGTTTGGCGCGGCAAAGTCAGCCACTCGTCGTGGCTCCAGCGGAAGGTGGTTGTGGCTGGCTCGTCTCGCTGCGGAGGCGCATGGGCTCCCGCGCCATCTCTCCCAGCACTCGGGCGGGATGATCGTTGCGACGAGGCCGCTGATCGATTGCTGCCCGATCGTTCCGGCGGCTATTGAAGGGCGCCAGATTGCGCACTGGGACAAGGACTCCTGTTCGGACGCAGGGTTCCTGAAAATCGACCTGCTCGGTCTCGGGATGCTCTCCGCGGTCGAGAGAACCGTCGAGCTGATCGCTCGAACGAGGGGTGAGCGAGTCGATCTCTCACGCATCCCGTACGACGATCCCGGGACATACGAGTGCATCCAGAACGCGGATACGACAGGCGTTTTCCAGATCGAGAGCCGGGCACAGATGCAGTCGCTGCGGAGAACGAGGCCGGCGAGCCTCCAGGACATCACGATCCAGGTTGCGATCGTCCGCCCGGGACCGATCCAAGGGGGCGCAGTGAACCCATACATCGAGCGACGCCAGCGGTTGCGCGTCGACCCGAGCTACGAGGTTCCCTACGAACATCCGTCGCTCAAGCCCGTTCTCCGCGAGACCCTCGGCACCATCATCTTTCAAGACCAGGTGCTTGAGGTGGCGATCGCATTCGCGGGCTTCTCACCCGGCGAGGCCGAAGGCCTTCGCCGCGCGATGAGCCGAAAGCGGTCTGAGTCGGCGATCGAGGCCTACCACAAGCGGTTCGTTGCAGGAGCCCAACAGAAGCACGGGGTGGATGAGGAGACAGCCGAGCGAGTGTTCTCGATGGTCCAAGGGTTCTCGGGCTTCGGTTTTCCAAAGGCCCATGGCGCCGCATTCGGCTTACTTGCCTACCAGTCGACGTGGCTGCGGGTGCACTACGGCCCGGAGTTCCTGTGCTCGCTGCTGAACGAACAGCCGATGGGCTTCTATCCACCCGACGCCCTCATCCACGAGGCACAGCGACGCGGGATCGACGTGCTGCCGCCCGACGTCAACGAGAGCGGTGCAGAGTGCGAGATCGAGCTGGAGCGCAGATTCGCACGTCCCCGACGAGGCGCCACCACACATGCGCCTGGTCGCGTCCGCATCGGCCTGGGCTATGTGCGAGGTGTCCGCGAGCAGGAGGTCAGGGAGCTCGTCGATGCTCGCAACGCCGTTGGACGGTTCCGCAGCCTGTCCGATCTGGCTTCGCGTGCCAGTGCCGGAGCATCGTCGCTCGAGCTCCTCGCCTGGTCGGGGGCATGTGATTCGCTCGTGCACGAAGGACACGCGGGAGCAGCGTCGGGGGAGCGCTCAATCGCTTGGCGCACGCTCGGTCGGCAGGATCGACGTGACCAGGGCGCACAGGGCAGTGGCGCACAGAGCGATGGCGCACAGGGCAGTGGCGAACAGGGCAAGGGCATACTCGGTGAGCACGGTCGACACGCTGCTCGCAGGTGGGGATCGGCCCGGCGGATCGCGCTGTGGCAGCTCGGTGTTGCGACGCCGGGGAGAAACGTCCCCGGAGGAACCCAGCTCGCGCTTCCGCTCGACCTCCCGGCGCCGCCGAAGCTGCGCGAGCTATCTGAATGGGATTCGATGCTCGCCGATTACGCAACGACTGGCCTCACTGTGTATTCACACCCGATGGCGTTGCTGCGCGACCGCCTCCCGCCAGATTCCGTCACCAGCCGGGACCTCGAGACGCTCGAGCACGGGACCCGCGTTCGAGCAGCCGGGCTCGTCGTCGCCCGCCAGCGCCCCGGAACCGCGAACGGCATCGTCTTCATCCTGCTGGAGGATGAGTACGGGACGATCAACCTGATCGTCCCCTCGCAGGTCTATGAGCGCAATCGCCTGCTGGTCAGAGCCGAGCCGCTAATGCTGATCGAGGGAAAGCTCGAGCGCTTCGCGGCAGCGGGAGGATCGATCAACGTACTGGTCGATCGCATCAGTTCGGTTGCTGCTCCTGACCGTCTGCTCGCCGAGGTCAAGGACTTCTCGCTGCTCGACGAGCAGGTGCGGATCGGAAGGGCAGAGCAGCAGGTCGGCCAGATGGAGTCAGAGGCAGAGGACTTCCGCGCCGTCGCGCCGCCGGTGATGAGCTTCGCATCCGGGAGGCGGCGATGATCGCGCGGCCCACATTAGGGCCCGCTTAGTACGCATGACGCCGCCGGGCCTGGTACGGATGGGGGGTGCTCCGAGGACGATTTGCCGCGCGGCGCGAGTACGTCTGGCTGCGCGAAAGGGTGAGGCGGGCATTGGCAAGCCATCGCACCCCGCTCGTGCTGCTAGGCGTCATCTGTCTGGTCGGAACTGGCGCACGTGTGGCTCACCTCGGCATTCCGGCAGCAAGCCGACCCGGGCAGGGGTACATCTTCGACGAGCACTACTACGTCTCCGCGGCGCGGGTGATTGCAGGGATTCCGACGACGAAGGGCGAGGCGTATGCGGAAGCGTCTCCGAGCGGAACGGATCCGAACGGCGAGCATCCCCAGCTCGGGAAGATCGTGATTGCGGCTGGGATGAAGCTCCTGGGCGACAACACGACCGGCTGGCGCATCACCGCCGTCCTGTTTGGAGCCGCGGCGATCCTGCTGATGTACTGGCTTGTTCGTTGCGCGGGTGGAGGTCAGTGGCTTGCGCTCGGCGCGGCGGCCCTGGCCAGTGCGGACAACCTGTGGCTGGTCCATTCGCGCATCGCGGTCCTCGACATCTACGTCGTCCCGTTCATGCTCGCCGGCACCGGCTTCTATCTTCGCGACGGCCGCTGGTCGCCGGGCTCGTGATCGGCATCGGCTGCTGCTTCAAGGAGTTCGGCGCCTACACAGTGTTCGTCCTGCTGTTGCTCGAGCTGATGCGCGCGTTAAGGGCGCTGTGGGAGCGCCGCCGCGCCCGCGCGGGGGGCGGCACCGCGTCGAGTTGGTTCAGCGCGATTCGCGGTCCACGGCGCCGCGCTCGGCGCTTGTCGTCGTTACCGGCGTCACGTACTTCACGGTGCTGTCGGTCCTCGACACGATCACGACGCCTTACAGCGGAGGGCGCCCGATCGACCGCAACCAAGCCGGGATCTGCGACTACGTCCTGCTCTGGCGCGACGGCTGCAACCACTTCGCGTTCATGAATAGGTATGCGAGCCGGCTGCGCGACCACGGTCATCCACGGGGGATCGCTGCGCACCCGATGGACTTCTGGATCAACCGGAAGACGATCACGTACTTCAAGGTCACGCGCACGGTCACGACGACCCGCAGGCTGCCGAAGGCGACGACGCTCATCTGGTTCCGGGGCGAGATCAATCGCGTGCTCTTGATCACCAGCTGGCTCGCGCTGCTGCTGAATGTCTGGTGGGCGGTCCGTCGGCGGGACGATCTCTCGTTCCTCGTGCTCGCGTGGGCGCTGGGAACGTGGCTGCCGACGGACTGTCCAACGTGATCGGCGACCGCACGAGCTACCTCTACTACATGGTCGTGGTGATGCCGGCGCTGTACCTCGCGGTTGCGCGGCTGCTCGGGGCGTGGCGGTTCACGCGCTGGCTGATCGTGCCCTGGGGCGTGCTTCTCCTGTACGACGCGGCGAACCTCTACCCGTTCCGGACGCTCAGCGGGAGCTGAGCGAACGCCACAGTCCGCGCATCGCTTCGCGGGTTCGTTACGTCATCCGAGCTCCCTGCACGGTATGGTGCGCGCCCGGTGCTCGCGACCGCCCTGTTTATTGCGTTCTGGGTCGTTCTCGGCCTCGTGCTGTTCTTCATCGCGATTCGCGGTGGCCTCGGTGGCGCGCGGGTCACGCTGCGGACGCAGGCACCGGGCGGGCGTCGGATCCTCTGGGGCGTTATCGCGATCGTGTACGTCGGCTTCGGCGTGGCGATACCGCTCGCGTTCCTGACCGGCAACCACGCGAAGGCGAGCAGCCAGGTCGGTGGCATCACGCTCAACGCCGCGGAGAAGCGCGGGCGGCAGCTTTTCGGACAGAACTGCGGCGTGTGCCACACGCTGGCCGCGGCCAATTCTGTCGGAAAGGTCGGGCCCGAACCTCGACATGCTGAAGCCGCCCGTCGGACTCGTCCTGAACACGATCAACAACGGCTGCCTTCAGAACCCGCCGCCGAACAGCCCGCAGGCCTGCCTCGGGCTACGGCACGATGCCGGGCAGCTGTCGAGGGCAAGGACGCGCGGGACGTGGCGGCATTTCGTAGCGAAGGTGGCCGGCAAGGAGTGATGGCGCCTGACGGGCCGTGCTTCGGTCCGCCGCCGCTGGTAGGATGGCGCCGCCCGTACAGCTGAATTCCCGCACCGGTCGCACCACGGCCCGAGCCGGGAGGAAGCGGGGGACCCAGGTTGTTGGGGCTAATCGCGCGTAAGCGCGTAGCGCCGCTCTTTCGGCGCGAGCCCGTCAGCTAACCCCGCAAGCACAGGAAAGAGGACGGCTATGCCGCAACCAGGCTTGCCAATCCCCCGGGGCGAAGCGCGCCGGAGACAAGATCGCAATCGGAGCAGCAGGTCTCGGAATGTCGACCGCTCGGGCGCGTTCGATGCTCCCGGTGCGGCGCCGCGCGATGCCGGCACCTCCTCCTATCTCGAGTCGAGAAACGGCTCTGCTCGGGCGCCGGTGCCCCTGTACCTGGGCGCCGCACTGTCAGGATCCAAGGCCGTGGCGCGGAGCGCTACACGCCAACGGGTCCAATCGAGGCCGCCCGACCCGCAAGCCGACACGAGCGTGCGGGCTTCAGGCCTGACCGGGCCGCGATGTGGGCTGTCCTGCTCGGCGTGGTGCTGATCCTGGTTGCGGCGACGAGCTCGCACGCAGCCGTCAGATCGAGGGGTTCGGCGGGCCCGCACCCGGCGAGCTCGCTGCACCCGGCGAGCTCGCTGCACGCGGCGCACCACGCGTACGCCGGCGCGAGTGCCGCCTCGAGCGTCAGCCGCAAGGCCCTTACGCATCTGGAAGTGGTCGATGATCGCGCCTTTATCGCGCTGCGTATAAGGGAAAAGGAGCCAAGGTGCTCAGGCCCGGGAGCGACGTGGTCACTGGGCGGCACGTTCGGCCCGCTATCGCCAATCCCTTGTGCGATCTGGATGCGCCCGGTAGACTTATGAACCGTAAGCAGGTCTCGAAAGTGAAGGGAAAGGTCTGGCAGGTCTTTCCCATTCCAACTGACCCAGCGGTGGTCCCCTGATGAAGATCTCAATGAGCAGGTTTCAAATACACGACGATTTGACGGCGCCGGAAGGGTCGGTGCCGGTGTTGCGGGGCGCGCTTTCGACCGGCGGGCAGCTGCCGAACTTCGTCGGCGTGCTGGCGGGCTCGCCCGGCGGCGCTGCGGGCGTATGCGCGATTTCGCTCTGAGCTACGGCACGGCAAGCTGAGCCTTGCGACGCTCGAGCGGATCGCCCTGGCGGTGGCCGAGCACTACCGCTCGGAGCCCGGGATCGAGATGCACTCTCGTGCGGCACGGTCTGCGGGACTCGAACTCGATGAAGTCGCTGCCGCTCGCAAGTTCTCGTCGAAGGATCCGCGCGAGGCGACGCTGCTCCGTTACCTGCAGGCGATGCTCGAGGAGGGCGGACGACCGCCGATGCACCTCCACGAAGAGGCGCGCGAGGCCGGCTGGAACGACGAGCAGATCTTGGAGGCGATCGCCGCCGTGGCGCTCGAGGGGTTCACCGCGATGATCAACGTCGCCGGCGAGGTGCCTGTCGACGGATCGACTGAGCAGACGCGCGCGCTGCAAGCAGCGTAAGCTCCCTGCTGACGTATGTGCGCGCACGAGCGATCGGGACGTGGCGACGCACGCGGGACCACCAGCTGTTGCCCGCTCTACCACGAGGCGGTCGAACTCGTAGGGCGGCGCTGGACGGGTGCCATCCTGCGCGTGCTGATGGATGGGCCGCTTCGATTCTCGGAGATCGCGCAGGCGGTGCCGGAGCTGTCGGATCGGTTGTTGTCCGAACGGATGAAGGAGCTCGAAGCGCGCGGCATCGTCGAGCGCACCGTGATCTCCGGCCCGCCGCTGCGGGTCGAGTACTCGCTGTCGAAGATGGGCCGCGAGCTCGAGCCGGCGCTGTCCGAGCTCCAACGCTGGGCCAATCGCTGGCTTGGAGATCGCGTTCCTGCGGAGGTCTGAGCGCGGCGCGGGCGGGTCTGCCGCCGAGGCACGCCGCCGTGGCCCCGCGTCCCCGAGCGCGGCGATACCAAGCGTCACCGGCCACGACGGCGCGGAACAGGACCCGCCCCAAGTAACCTCTCGCGCCGGATGACGCTCCCGCAACGCCCGCAGACCGCCGAAGACGTAACGTCGTTCGTGCAGGAGCGCGATATCCGCTTCATCCGCTTGTGGTTCACGGACATCCTCGGGCAGCTGAAGGCGTTTTCGATCAACGCAACCGAGCTCGCCGACGCGTTCGAGGGCGGGATGGGCTTCGACGGGTCCTCGATCACGGGCTTCAACCCGATCGAGGAATCGGACATGATCGCGACGCCCGACCCCAGCACGTTCGCGGTGCTGCCGTGGCGACCCGAGGAGCAGGGCGTTGCGCGGCTGTTCTGCGACATTCAGACGCCCGAGCGCACGCCGTATGAGGGCGACCCGCGGCACGTCCTGCGCCGCGCGCTGCAGCGAGCCCAGTCGATGGGCTTCGATCACTTCTATGTCGGTCCCGAGCTCGAGTACTTCTACTTCCGCGACTCGCGCTCGACCGAGGTGCTCGACCACGGTGGTTACTTCGACCTGACGACGCTGGACGCCGGCTCGGACCTGCGGCGCGATACGGTGCTGGCGCTCGAGCAGCTGGGGATCCACACCGAGTACACCCACCACGAGGTCGGGCCGAGCCAGCACGAGATCGACATGCGCTATGCCGACGCGCTGAAGATGGCCGATGACTGCATGACCTACCGGATCACGGTCAAGGAATACGCGATGAAGTACGGGCTGCACGCGACGTTCATGCCGAAGCCGTTGTTCGGTAAGAACGGCTCGGGGATGCACACCCACCAGTCTCTGTTTCGCGGCGAGCACAACGCCTTCTACGAGGCGGGCGACCCCTACTTCCTGTCGGACGTGGGCAGGGCGTTCATCGCGGGACAGCTGCGCCACGCCCGCGAGATCTGCTCGGTGTTCGCACAGTGGGTGAACTCCTACAAGCGCCTTGTGCCAGGGTACGAGGCGCCCGTGTACGTAGCCTGGTCGCGGCGAAACCGCTCGGCGCTCGTGCGCGTGCCGCTGTACCACCCGGGCAAGGAGCAGGTCACGCGGATGGAGCTCCGCTGCCCCGATCCGGCGTGCAACCCGTATCTCACGTTCGCGGTGCTGTTGCAGGCCGGGCTCGAGGGGATCGAGCACGGCTACGACCTGCCCGAGCCGATGGAGAAGAACCTCTACCACCTCTCGCCTGACGAGCGCCGGCGCCTGGGGATCGACCAGCTCCCGGAGACGCTCGGCGAGGCGATCGAGCTGACCGCGCAGTCCGAGCTCGTGCTGCGGACGCTCGGCGAGCACATGTTCAACCGCTACATCGAGATCAAGCGCCAGGAATGGGACGACTACCGGGTGCAGGTGACGCCGTGGGAGCTCGAGCGCTACCTCCCGGTTCTGTGACGCACGCAATCGCGGGGATCGCGGCGGCGGTGGTGCTGGTGCTGTTAGAGCGCTGCGGCGAGGTCGTCTGGCGTCGTGACCGGTGCCTTGCAGACGAAGTGCTCGCACACGTAGGCGGCGGCGTTCCCGCCGACGGGCTCGCGGCCCTCGAGCAGCGGGACTCCGTCCGGCGCGCCGCCGGCAAGGACCATGTGCGGCCGGAACTTGCTGCGAACGACACGCAGCAGCGGTTCCGGTCTCGGCCCGACGATCGCGACCTCGCGGACGGGCGCGAGGTAGAAGTCGGCCGCCCGCAGCAGGTGACCGAACGCATGTGGGTGTCTCGCCGCAACTGGGAACAGGAGCCGCAGCACGCTCAGCGCGTGGCGCTCGTAGCTGCGTTCGCCGGATAGGAGCGCGAGGCGCATCAGCCCGAACGCGGCGGCGGAGCTGCCCGACGGGATCGGGGTGTCCTCGAGGTCCTTGCGGCGGGCGACGAGGCGCTCGTGATCGGTGGGTGTGGTGAAGAAGCCGCCGCGCTCGGGGTCCGAGAACCGTGCGATGATGGAGTCGGCGAGGGCGACCGCCCCGTGATACCAGCGCGGATCAAACGTTGTCTCGTACAGCGTGATCAGCGCCTCGAGCAGGTACGCGTGGTCCTCGAGGTACGCCCCGAGGCGGCCGCGGCCTTGCTTCCAGGTGCGGAGCAGGCGCCCTTCTGCGTCACGCAGCTCTCGTAGGATGAACTCGCCCGCCGCGACCGCGGCATCGAGATAGTCGTGGCGCTCGAGCGCCGCTCCGGCGTCGGCCAGCGCCGAGATCATCAGCGCGTTCCACGAGGTCAGGCGCTTGTCGTCGAGGCCGGGGCGGATGCGGGCGCTACGAGCCGCGAACAGCCGCGAGCGGATCTCCTCGAGTCGCGGGGGATCCGGCTCCGGGCCGCGTGCTTCGAGGACGTTCGTGCCGTGCTCGAAGTTGCCGCGCTCGGTCGCGCCGAAGTACGCGATCGCCTCATCGGCCAGCCCATCCGCGTCGTCGAGGACGTCGCGCAGTTCGGACAGCGTCCACGCATAGAACTTGCCTTCGACGCCCCTCCGAGTCGGCGTCGAGTGCAGCGCAGAACCCGCCCTCGCCTCCGCGCATCTCGCGCAGGGCCCAGTCGAGGGTCTCGGTGCAGACGCGTCCGAGACGCTCGTCGCCCGATACCTGCCAGCCGTGCAGATACGCGCGCGCCAGGAGCGCGTTGTCGTAGAGCATCTTCTCGAAGTGCGGAACGGTCCAGGTGGCGTCGACGGAGTAGCGGCTGAAGCCGCCCCCGACCTGGTCGTAGATCCCGCCTTGGGCCATCGCGCGCAGGGTGCCGAGCGACATCTCCCGCTCGCCACGGCCGAGCAACAACTCGATCGTCGAGGCCGCCGGGAACTTCGGCGCGCGCCCCCAGCCTCCATGGGCGTGGTCGTAGGTCGCTCTGAGGTTCTCGAGCGCCTGGTCGATCAGCTCCCCCCGGATCGGGTCGGTGGATGGCTGTAGCCGCGCGGTCGCGCCGAGCGTCTGCACGATGCGCTCGGACCCCGCGAGAATCTCCTCGCGCCGGTTGGCCCAGGCGTCCGCCACGCCGAGCAGGACCATCCGCCAGCTCGGCAGGCCGTGGCGGGACTCGGGCGGGAAGTACGTGCCCGCGTAGAACGGGACTTGGTCGGGGGTGAGGAACGCGTTCAGCGGCCAGCCGCCGTGGCCGGTCATCGCCTGACAGGCCTCCATGCAGATCGCGTCGATGTCGGGCCGCTCCTCGCGGTCGACCTTGATGCAGACGAAGCTTGCGTTCATCAGCGCCGCGATCTCGCGATCCTCGAAGGACTCGTGCTCCATCACGTGGCACCAGTGGCAGGCGGAGTAGCCGATCGAGACCAGCAGCGGCTTGTCCTCCTCGCGGGCCCGGGCCAGGGCCTCCTCGCCCCAGGGATGCCAGTCGACGGGATTGTCCTTGTGCTGCAGGAGGTAGGGCGAGGTCTCGCCCGCAAGGCGGTTCGGCACCGGTCCAGGGTACCCACGCGCACAGGACCTGAGCGCCGCGGGTACTCTCACGGTTTCCGCGTGCCCCGCACGAACCCCGACCGTGTCCACGCACCAGCGCGAGCAGGAGGAGATCAGGTGTCAGCGAATCGCGAGCCGGTAACGGCCAAAGATGCCCCGCCGGCCATCGGCCCGTACTCGCACGCGGTTCGCGCGGGTGGCTTGCTGTTCTGCTCTGGCCAGGTTCCGCTCGATCCGAGAACGGGCGAGCTCGTCGGGCGTACCCCCGCTGAGCAGGCCGGGCGCTGTCTCGAGAACCTTTCGGCCGTGTGCCACGCCGCGGGGGCCTCGCTCGGCGACGCGGTCCGGATGACCGTGTACATGACCGACATTTCCGCGTTCGGGGCGGTCAATGAGGTGTACGGCTCCTTCTTCGAGACGAGCCCGCCGGCGCGCGTGGCGATCGGCGTGTCGGCGCTGCCGCTCGGGGCGAAGGTAGAGATCGACGCGGTGGTGGCGCTCCCTGGCTGAGACGTCTTCACTCGACGCGATCCGCCCCGGCGCCGAAGCGGGTGGGACTGCGCCGGCGATCGACGGCCCTCCGGTGGATCTCGCCGTGGATCTCGCGGTGGATCTTCGCGATGGATCTCCGCCGTGGATCTCGCGGTGGATCTCGCCGTGGATCTCGCGGTGGATCCCGCGGTGGATCTTGTGGTGGATGTGTCGCTCGAGGACATCCGCCGGGCCATGCAGGCCGGTGCCGGACCCACGGCACTCCCGGTCATGCGACCGTCGAGGAGCGGCTATCGCGGTATTCGCGGGCCTGCTCGACCAGCGCCTCGATTACTCGGCTCTGCTCATCGGCTTCCGGGTGCCACTGGACGCCGAGGACGAAGCCGCAAGCGGGCAGCTCGATCGCCTCGGGCAGTTCGTCGAGCACCGAGACGCCGGTCACGATCAATCCCTCGCCGAGCTCGCCAACGCTCTGGTGATGGTGGGACTTGGTGCGGTGGACCTCCTCGCCGGCCGCGCGCGCCGCCAGCGACCCCGGCTTGAGCCGGACGTCGTGGTCTGAGTTCTCGAAGCTGCCCGGGTTGGGCCGGTGCTGTTCGTGCCCGACGTGGTCGGGGACGTGCTGGCGCAGCGTCCCGCCGAGCGCGACGTTGATCAGCTGCATCCCCCGGCAGATCCCGAGCACCGGAAGGTCGCGCTCGATCGCCCGGCGCGTGAGCGCGATCTCGGGCTCGTCGCGCTCGCGAACCGTGCCGTTCGTCGCGGGATGCGGGTCGGCTCCGTAAACGGCTGGATCGATGTCCGCGCCTCCCGCGAGGATCAGGCCGTCGACGCGGTCGAGGACCTCATCCGGGTTATCGACCAATACGGGATCCGGCGGGATCATGATCGCGAGCGCCCCCGCCCGCTGGATCGCGGCGATGTAGCCGAACCCCAGCAACGCCGCCCGCTGCTCCCACGCGCCCCAGCGGGCCGATTCGAGCGCCGTGCAGATGCCGATTGCGGGCGGTTGCTCGCTCACCTGTTCAGCGTAGCGAGGTCTCTCTCGGGAACGATTGCGCACGGGGCGGCGTCAATACAGGCGGACCGCCGAATGGATCATTTGAATGGATTGGAGAGCTGAGATGACCCGCCGCCTGGCCACACTCATCCCGTTTGCGGCCGCTCTCGCCATCGCGGGGTGCGGCTCATCGTCGAGCAGCAGCAGCTCGCCGCCCGCGTCGTCATCGAACGGTGCCGTGCCTTCCGGCGGGTCCGCCGGCGGGTCTTCGGGCGGGGGCAGGACGGTCACGCTGAGCGAGACCGAGTTCAAGATCACGCCCGCTGCGCCCACGGTTGCGGACACCGGGACGATCACGATCACCGTCAAGAACAGCGGAGCGGTCACCCATGCCCTGGCGGTGCAGACTCCATCGGGCGTCGTCAAGACCGGTCCGATACCTTCAGGCTCGACCGCGACCCTGAAGGTCGACGCAGCGAAGGCCGGCCGCTACACGTTCTTCTGCCCGATCGACCACCACCGCGCTTCCGGGATGCAAGGTGTTCTGGTCGTCGGTTCGGCGGCGGCCTCGAGCAGCGGCGCGCCCGCGCCGGCGACGAGCACCTCGTCGAGCAGCAGCGGCGGCGGCTACGGGTACTAGCCGGGCGCAGCGCAGGTCGCTCCTAGCGCGCATCCCGAAGCGCCGCCCGGCGGACCTTGCCGCTGGCGGTCTTCGGCAGCTCGGTGGCGAACTCGACGATGCGCGGGTACTTGTATGGGGCGGTCTCGTGCCTGACGTGCTCCTGGAGCTCGGCGGCTAGGTCCCGGCTGGGGGCGAACCCGTCGCGGAGGACCACGACCGCACGGACGACGGCGCCGCGCTCCTCGTCGGGCGCGGCCACGACCGCCGCCTCGGCGACGGAGCCGTGTGACACCAACGCGGACTCGACCTCGAACGGGCCGATGCGGTAGCCGGCGGAGATGATCAGGTCGTCTGCGCGCCCGATGAAGTAGAGGTAGCCATCCTCGTCTCGCTCGACCCGATCGCCGGTGTGCCAGGGCGCATCCTGCGGCGTGGCGTCGGCAGCGAGGTAGCCGATGAAGAACGTGGGGTCCGTACTCGGGTCGCTGAGGATCAGCTCTCCGTCGTCGACGGCCAGGTCGATCCCCGGGAGGGGCTTGCCCATCGAGCCCGGCCGGACCGGCTGCCCGAACGGCATCCCGGTGAGCTGGCCGGTCTCGGTCTGCCCGTAGCCGTCGCGGATGTCGATTCCGGTGACCTCGCGAAATGCCTTGAGCACCTCGGGATTGAGGGCCTCGCCGGCGGCGACGAGGCCACGCAGCGCCGGCAGCGGCTCGAGCTGGACGCGCTTGGCGATCACGCGGTACTCGGTCGGTGCCATGCAGAGGACGCTTACGTTCTCGGACCTCAGGATCTCGAGGCGCTCGGCCGGATCGAAGCGGGCGTCGTGAAGCAAGGCGGTTGCGCCGCGGATCCAGGGGGCGATGAACACGTTGCGCGCCGACTTCGACCAGCCGCTGGCGGCTGTACACCAGACGATGTCGCCGGGGTGCGCGTCGAGCCAGTGCTGGGCCTGGAGCTGCTGCCCGGGCAGGTAGCGCTGACCGTGGACGATCCCGTTCGGCTCACCGGTCGTGCCGCTCGTGAATGTGATCAGGCAGGGGTCGATGGGATCGAGCTCGACCGCCGCCGCTGGGTCGCCGCGCGTGTACAGCGATCGATCGGGGATGCTGAGCACGGTGCAGTCGGGGCCCGCGGCCGACAGCTCGGCCTGATCTCGCTCGTCGACGAGGATCAGCTTCGGCATGGCGGCGTCGAGTCTCAGGCGCAGGTCCTTGGCACGGAGCTGCTCGTTGCAGGGGAGCGCGACCGCCCCGATCCGAAAGCAGGCGACCATCGCCACCACCCACTCCGGTCGGTTGCCGATCAGCGTCATCACGATGTCGCCTTTGGACACGCCGGACCGGGCGAACGTGCCGGCGAGGCGCGCGCTGGCGTCGGCGACCTGTCCGAACGACCACTCGCGGCGGGAGCCGTCGCGGGCCAGTTCGATCAGCGCCGTGCGGTCTGCGGGCGCGGCGTCGACATAATCCCGGGCGAAGTTCATCGCCGCGGCAGTCTGCCACTATCGCTGGCAATGACGTTCTGGAACGGTGTCCTGTGGCTGCACCTGCTGGCGATGGCGTTCTTCGTCGGCGGGCAGCTGATGCTGGCGGCCGTGGTCGTTCCCGTGCTGAGGGGGGCGCCCGATCGTGGGGCATTGCGGGTCGCGGCGCGGCGCTTCGGGGTCGGCACGGTGATCGCGGTCGGCGTGTTGGTGGCGACGGGCGCGGCGATGGCGAGCCACCTGCACAAGTGGAGCGATTCCACATTGCAGGTGAAGCTGGGGCTGGTGGTCGTGGTCGGTGTGCTGATCGGCGCGCACATGCGACGCCCCGAGTGGCACGCGCTCGATGCGGCGATCTTCCTGGTGTCGCTTGCGATCGTGTGGCTGGGGATCGTCGTGGCGGGCTAGCGTTCGGCTAGGCGGCCGCCGTCGCCGCGGCGTCGACGAGAGCCTGGACGATGTGCTCGACGCGCATAAGGGTTACGCCGAACTAGAACTTGTAAGCTCAAGCAACTATGGGGCTCATGACAGGCACAGGACCGCTCGGGCGCCAGCCCGCCGGCACCTTCAACTTCGAACCGCCGCCCCCCGGCCGCGCGCTCAACCTCGAGCGAAGCTCTGGGATCCCGGATTCGCCCCGTGATTTGCAGCTTTTTGACGTATCCTCGGATGTATGGCCTTAGCTGAATCCCCCTACACCGAGAAGACGGACGAGCAGAAGGCGATCTGCGAGATGGTCCGACAGTTCGCCGACGAGCAGATCATCCCGAACGCCGGGCACTACGACCACGAGGACGAGTTCCCCCAGCCGATCGTCGAGCAGATGAAGGAGCTCGGGCTGTTCGGCGTGACGATCCCCGAAGAGTACGGGGGGATGGGCCTGGACCTCACGACCTACGCGATGATCGTGGAGGAGCTCAGCCGTGGTTGGATCTCGATTTCCGGGATCGTCAACACCCACTTCATCGGCTCCTACCTGCTGATGAAGTTCGGGACCGAGGAGCAGAAGCAGAAGTACCTGCCGAAGATGGCGACCGGCGAGATCCGCGCCGCGTTCAGCCTGTCAGAGCCCGAGCTCGGCTCCGATGTGGCCGCGATCAAGGCGAGCGCGAAGAAGGGCGACGACGCCCACTACGAGATCAACGGCACGAAGATGTGGGTCACGAACGGCCTCAGAGCCGGGCTTGTGTTCGTGCTGGTCAGGACCAACCCGTCCGCCGAGCCGAAGCATCGCGGCCTGACTTGCTTCGTCGCCGAGAAGGAGCCGGGGGTCGCCGAGAACACCGGCGAGTACGCGGGCTTCAACGTCCCGCCGCAGATCAAGAAGATGGGATACAAGGGCGTCGAGTCGACCGAGCTCGTGTTCGACGGCTACAAGGTCCCCGCCGAGAACATCCTCGGCGGCGAGGAGGCCGGCCTGGACAAGGGCTTCGCGCAGATGATGGACGCGCTAGAGCTCGGCCGCGTCAACGTCGCCGCCCGCGGCGTCGGCCTCGCCCAGCGGGCGCTCGAGCTGGCCCTGAAGTACTCGCAGGAGCGCCGCGCGTTCGGCAAGCCGATCGCCGAGCACCAGGCGATCCAGTTCAAGCTCGCCGACATGGCCACCCAGGTCGAGGCGGCACGACTGCTGACCCATCGCGCGGCGCGGATGAAGGACGCCGGCGAGCGCTCTGACATCGAGGCCGGGATGGCGAAGCTGTTCGCGTCCGAGGCGGGGCGCTACTGCGCCGAGGAGTGCCTGCGCATCCACGGTGGATACGGCTACTCGAAGGAGTACGAGATCGAGCGGATTTACCGCGACGCGCCGCTCCTGTTGATCGGCGAGGGCACGAGCGAGATCCAGAGGATGGTGATCGGCCGCAAGCTCCTGCAGCGGCACAAGCTGTAAGGGCGAGGCTGAGGTCTATGGGCGCGCTTGTGCGCGCCTGTGGTGTGGCTCGCGCGACTCCAGCGCTTCGGCGGCCCGGTGGCGCGTAGACTGGAGCTTCTGGCCTCGCCGTCTGACACCAGGTCGTTGATCGAGACCGCCGTAAAGCGGTTCCTCGACGAGGTCCCGGCGCTGCAACAGCTCAAGCTGGTCGCCGGGCTCGAGCTCCGGGCGCGCGGTGACGTCCAGTTCTACCGCGTCGAGCTGCCCGGTCCGAAGGTGAGCAAGGCGATTCCCGTCGATGCCAAGGTCACCGTCTCGGTCTCGCGCTCGCACTTCAACGAGCTGGCGACCAAAGGCCGGGTCCGAGACTGGCGCGAGGCCTTCACCCACGGCGATGCGAAGGCGACCGGCGTCGATCAGGTGATCAAGCTGATCGTGAACGTCGTCGAGCGCCAAGAGGAGCGGGCGCGCACTAGGAAGGCCGGCGCCTCGAGGCAAGCGTCTCAGCGGCGCTGAGCTGCTCCTCGACAAGCTTCAGCCCTGCGTCCCAGAAGCCGGGGTCGCCGAGATCGATCCCGACGATCGAGGCGAGCTGCTCCGGGCTGCGCGAACCGCCCGCGGCGAGCGACTCGAGGTAGCGCGCCACGAACTCCTCGCCCTCCTCGCGGTAGCGGCCGTAGGTGGAAAGCGCGAGCAGCTGTCCGTAGGCGTAGGCGTAGACGTAGCCGGGTGTGTTGATGAAGTGGGGCACGTAGGACCACCACATCCGGTAGCCCTCGGTGATCTCGACCGAGTCGCCGAACAGCTCGGCCTGGGTCCCGACCCACAGCTCGTTGATGCGGTCGGTGGCAAGCTCGCCCTCGGCGCGACGCCCGGTGTGGACGACGTGCTCGAAGCGGTTCATCGCCATCTGCCGGAACACCGTCGCGATCGCGCCGTCGATCCGCTCCGCAAGCAGGCCCAGCCGCTCCTCGTCGTCCGTGACCGCGTCCAGCAGCCGCTCGAACACGAGCGTCTCGCCGAACACCGAGGCGGTCTCGGCGAGCGTCAGCGGCGTCGACTGGTGGAAGATGCCGCGCGGCTGGGCGAGCGCCGCGTGCAATCCGTGGCCGAGCTCGTGCGCCATCGTCAGCACGTCGCGGCGGCGGGCGGTGAAGTTGAGCAGCACGTACGGGTGCACGGACGGGACCGTGTAGGCGCAGAACGCGCCGCCGCGCTTGTTCGGCCTGACCGGCGCATCGACCCAGTGCTCGTCGAAGAACCGGCGCACGATGCGCCCCGCCTCCGGCGAGAACGCGTTGTAGGTGTCGAGCACCAGCTCGCGCGCGTGCGCGAAGGAGAACGTCACGTCCTCCGGGAGGACTGGGGCGGCCCGGTCGTAGTCGGCGAGCCGGTCGACCCCGAGCAAGCTGGCCTTCAGCCGGTACCAGCGCTGGGGGATGTCGTACCGGCGGCCGACCGCCTCGATCAGCGCCGTCACGGACTCGTCGCTGACCTCATTGGCGAGGTTGCGGCCGGCGAGCCAGTGCGGGTAGCGGCGAAGGCGGTCCTCGACCGACTTGTCGTAGACGAGCGTGTTGTAGATGAAGCTGCGCGTCCGGATCCCGGGCTCGAGCGCCGCCGAGACGCCCTCGGCGGCGGTGCGGCGGACGTCGCGATCGGCGGCCTGCAGGCGGCTCAGGGCCACGTCGAGCGTGGTCTCCTCCCCGTCGAGGGCGACGCGCAGCGCGCTGACGAGCTCTCCGAACAGCCGACCCCACGAGCCCTGGCTCGAGATCGACTTCTCGGCGAGGATCTTCTCCTCGGGCTCGGAGAGCAGGTGCGGCCGGTAGCGGCGGGCACTGCGCAGATGGTGGCGGCAGAAGTCGAGGCCCTCGGCGGCGAGAAGCTCCTCCGCCCTCTCGTCGTCCAGCGCCGCCCACTCGAGCTCGAAGAACAGCAGCTGCGTCTCGATCGCGGTCGCCTTCTCCTGCACGCGCTGGAGTAGCGCCCCCCGCGCGGGGTCGGCGGTGTCGGTCGAGAACTTCAGCGACGCATACGAAGCCGCCTTACCGACCAGCTCGTCGATCGCCTCGAGCTCGCGCATCGCCTCGCGCAGCTCGTCACCGTCGAGGTTCTCGACCCTGCCGCCGTAACGCTCGGCAAACGCGTCGGCCCCGCTCTTTGCCTCGCCGAGCAGCCTGTCGACGTCGGCGTCGTCCCCGCCGTCGACGAGCGGCGCAAGGTCCCACTCGGTCGCGAGCAGCTCGGGGTCCGCGAGATGGTCGGCGGTTGTCGACATTGTCACGAGCGGCGGGCCGTGGTGGACATTCTGAGGGAGATTAGTAGGCGCCGTGATCGGCGCCGCCAAGTTGGTAGGCGCCGTGATCAGCGCCGCCAAGTTGGTAGTTGGACTCGAAGCTGATCCGGTCGCCGTGGAATTCCTAGCTGTCGAGCTCGACGATCAATCCGTGGTCGGGGAAGTTGGGTTTTGATGCCCTTCGGCCGTCGGTCCATCAAGACAATGACCTCTGTGCCAGTGCTTGTCGATGCCCCACAGGCGGAGGGCCGAGCCGTGCGAGAGCGCCGCTCCGGGGCCGCAGGCCAGGACGGCGGCAGAGGCGCCCCCAGAACCCCGAAGTCACCCCCTCGATGCGCCGTTTTCAACAGAGATGTAACGGCCCGCGCAGCTCGAAGATCGAGATCGGCTGGCCGAAGGCGCTATGGGTGTAGACGAGCCGCGCGGAAGCGTCGGTCGTCGTCCAGCGGCGCTCCGGCGACGGGTGCAGCGGCTTCGGGTGCCACGGATCGCGCGCCGGCGTCGTCACGACGTAGCGGAAGTGGCCGGCGTTGACGGCGGCGCGCCACTCCGAGCACGAACGGATTGATGTGAACGACCCGCGCGGGCCCCGATGGCCGAGGTACTCGACGCGGTTTGAGTCGTCGATGCCGAACAGTGGGTAGGAGAAGAAGCCTCCGAACGTGCCGACGAGGGCGACCCGGGCGCGGTGCAGTCCGCGGAAGAACGCCCACACCGGCGCGAGCGAGGACACGCCGCGGTGGAACGCGTAGCGGCCGTGGAGGTAGTGCTGCTGCCACGGATAGCCGAGCGTGATGGCCGCCACGAGCGCGCAGGCGGCGCCCGCCACGGTCACGGCCGGGCTGAGCGGTCGCCGCCTGTCGCGCCGGGCGTGCCCGGCGACGACGGTCCGCATCGCCGCAACGAACAGCACGGCGAGCGCAACGCCGATCGCGCCGCCCGCCTGCCGTGCCGGCCACAGCCGCCCCTGCGCGAGCGTCGCCGTCAGCACGGCGATCAGCCCCGCGTCCAGCGCGAGGCGCCGGCGCGCGCCGTCGAGCACGGGGGCGAGGGGCAGCAGCGGCAGCGACAGCGCGAGGACAGGGGCTGTGTAGCGGAGGTTGAAGGCGAAGCCGAGCGGCTGTCCGTCGGGTCCGGCCGCGGTCTCCGGCGTGAAGAGGTACGCGACCAGCGACGTGAGCGCCACGAGCGCGAGCATCCGGACCGTGCAGTCGGCGCCGGGGAGCAGGCACAGCAACGGGCCGGCGATCGTCATCGCGAGGATCGCGTACCACCACGGGCCCAGGCCGGATGCCAGTCCAGGCTGAAAGTAGGCGTCCCAGGCATGAGAGCTGGCCAAGTAGTGCGCGATCGAGAAACCGGTGTGCTGCTGGAGCGGGGGCGCGGGTCTCGCGAGGCCCGGCACGTGCACCCAGGGCAGAGGGTTACCGACCGCGATCAGGTTGCGCAGATACCAGAAGCCGCCGCTGATCAGGAGCGGGACGAGCCAGAGGATCGTGGCGACCCGGCGGTCGCGGCGCGGCGAGGTGGCGATCGCGCCGATCGTCAGCGCCGCCACCGGCCCGAGCATGCTCAGCTTGACGGCGACCGCCAGCCCCGCCGACATCGCTGCGAGGACGAATGCAGCGCGACTTCCTCCGGCGTTAAGGAGCAGGGCGACGGCCGCAAGCACGAAGAACACGCCGACGACGTCGTTGGCGGCGCTCCCGGCCTGCGAGATGTCGATCGCGGGAACCGCCATTGCCAGCGCCGTGGCGGTGAGCGTGAGTGTGCCGACGCCGCGTGGGCGGCCGATGCAGTAGCCCGCCAGGAGCACGAGGCCGAGCCACACGAGGTTGAGCCCGGGCGAGGCGGTATCGCGCGCGAACACCACGATCCCGAGCCCGTGGAACAGCTCCGCGGTCGCCGGATAGAACGCCGTCAGGTATTCGACGTCGGTGAAGCGCAGCGGGGTGACGTGCCCGGTCTGCGCGAACCACGCCGCCCACGGGAGGTGGTACCAGACCGAGTCGAACGTGCGGATGCCGAAGTCGTAGGACTGCAGCGTGATCGCGCCCCACTCCGCGAACAAGACGGCCGTGGCGGCGACCGCGACCGCAGCGAGGAGGGGTGGACCGGGAGCAGGGTACGTCGTCGGAGCGGCGTCGTCGCGCGTCGTCGGAGTGGCGGCGCCTCGGCGCGGCGCCAGGCCGATCCTCCTCGCCGCCACAACGCCAATCAGCAGCGATGCGACCACGATCGGGACGAGCGAGAACAGCCCCACAGCTCCGAGCAGCTCGAGCATCAGCGTCAGCAGCGCCAGGCCGGTCACCACCTCGGCGAGCCGCGCGAGCGCCCCGTCGAACCCGGCCAGATACCGGCGGCGGACGACCACCGCCGCGACCCCCAGCGAGCCGAACGTGATCAGGAGCGCTGCCACCCCCAGCAGGTAGCGGCTGACCGTCGGGTAGGTCATTCCGTGGCCCGCCACCACAGCAGACGCTCGGGCGAGAGCGCCAGCACCGGTCCGGCCGGAGGCTCCATTCGGTAGGGCGTGTACCGCGCGACGAGTGCGGCGACGGCAGCCCCGGCGGCAGAGACATCGAGCACGTCAACCTCCCCGAGCGCCTGGACCCACGCAAGTCCGGACCAGTCGTCGTCGTAGTGATCGACCGTCAGCGCGGCGGACGGCCGGGCACGCAGCCACCGCACGCGCGCCAGATCCTCGCCGGGCCGCTGCTTGGGCTTCTGGTCAACAGCCGTCACGAGCCGCTCGCCGCACACCGCGAACGTGACGGGGAGGACCCGCGGGCGTCCGCTGTCGTCGAGCAGGCCCAGGTGCGCGACGTGCGCGTCCTCGAGCAACGTCCTGGCCCAGCTCGGAAGCTCGGCTACGCTCTCGCTCCGTCCCATGTTTGCGGGAACAATAGGTCTCACCCTCAGGACGCTCGCCGCGGTCGCGGGAGTCGCAGCGGTTGCTGGGTGCGGGTCTGACACGAAGCATGTTCCGAAGCTGGCAGACCTACCGCTGGTCCCCGGCACGAGGGTCGTCGCGCAGAGCCTCAAGTGCGACAAGGGCGTGGGCGCGTTCTGCGGCCTCCAGCTCGTCGTCGTCGGCCGAGGGTTTCGCAACTCGAATGAGCTGTTGAAGCACGAGCACCTCCACCTCAAGGCGCTCGGGTGGACGGGCGCGAACGCAGACATCGGGGGGGAGTGGGCAGCCGACTCGCCGGGACACAAGCTGCATCTGACGTTCGCCACGGCCGACACCGACCTCCAGGGAACGGAACTCGGGTGGATCAAGCGCACGCGGACCATTCAGCTGACGCTGTCGCGCCAGCTGTTCGCCCGGGTCCCGTCGCTGTCGATGGTTCTGGAGGAAGGCTCGGGCTAACGGGCGGTCTCGCGGGCGGTGAGCTCGAGCCGGCGGCCAGGGCCGATCGAGACGCTACTGCGGCCCGCGAGGAGATCGCGAAGGTCCTCGCCGACCAGCCCGCGGCGCCAACCCGCCAGCGTCCGCACTTCCGGCTCGGGCTGGCCGCGCCTGAACGCGGCGACGATCTGGTCGAGCTCGCTGCGTGAGGCGATCAGCTCATACGCGAGGCCGGCGTCGAGTGCGCGGGCTCGGAGCAGAGCCTCGGCAAGCGCGATCATCGGCGCATCGCCAGGGTCGGATCGGCTGCGGAAATCCTCGCGCGGGATCGGCGACGCCTCGCGCCCGCGGTCGATCGCGTCGATGATCGCCTGACCGCGGCGACGGATCCCGGAGGGATGGATGCCGCGGATCTGCTCGAGGCCGCCGGGCGTCGAGGGCTGGCGCTTGGCTAGCTCGACCAGCGGCGGGTCGGCCACAACGGACCCGACGGGGCGGTCCTCGTCCGCTGCGGTGCGCTCGCGCCAGGCGGCTAGCTCGCGCGCGACGGCGCGGGCGCGGGGATCGAGCTGGTTGACCCTTGGCAGGCGCTCCCACACGGTCTCGGGATCGCGCTCGTCGGTCGCCGACTCGAGCCGCCGGCACTCCTCTTGCGCCCACTCCAGACGCCCGCTCTCGCGCACGCGTCGCTGCAGCTCGTCGGCGAGCTCGAGCAGGTGGACGACGTCCTCGGCCGCGTAGTTGAGCTGTTCGGAAGTGAGGGGGCGGGCGTCCCAGCGGGTGTAGCTTGCGGTCTTACCGACGCGCTGGCCGAGGATCGAGCCGATCAAGTTGCCGTAGCCGGCCTGCGCGCTCGCTCCGGCGAAGCCGGCCGCGATCTGGGTGTCGAAGATGTTGGTGATCTCCGTGCTCCAGGCGCGGCGCAGGATCGCCACATCTTGGCGACCGGCGTGCAGGACGATCTCGATCGCAGGATCGGCGAGCAGCTCGGCCAGCGGCGTCACGTCGGCGGCTTCGCCCAGGCCGTCGATCAGGTTGATCCGCGCACCAGCCGGGCGGCCGGGCTCCCCGACGACGATCTGCACCAGGCACAGCAAGGCCCGGTAGCGGCCCTCGGACATGAACTCCGTGTCGATCCCAAAGCGTCCGCACGCGTGTGCCAGTCGCGCCGCCTCGGCGATGTCGCTCGAGCTCGCGAGCGACAGTTCGGCTCGGTTCATCTGGTGACCCTATCCGGCCCGTTGCAATCGACGACCAAATGCGCCCTCTTTCCTTAGCGATTGATGCTAGTCGCAAGCGCCCGGGCCCACGCAGCGAGACCATAGGCGGGCGCGAGCCCGCCATAAAAACCTAGCTGCCTGGTAGGATTTAGGGCGATGATCTTCTCGTCCAAGGCCGAGTACGGCGTGAGGCTGATGGTCGAGCTCGGGCGCCAGTCGCCCGAGTACCCGACCAGCCTGAAGGCGATCGCCGACGCCGAGGGGCTGCCGCTGGCGTACCTCGAGCAGGTCGTGGCCCGCCTGCGTAAGGCCGGGCTGGTGATGAGTGCGCGTGGCGCCCACGGCGGCTACTGGCTGTCGCGGCCGGCCGAGGAGATCGCGATGGACGACGTCGTACAGGCGCTCGAGGGGTCGATCGCCCCGATGGAGTGCTTCGTGCACGATCACACCGAGCGCGTGCTGTGTTCGCACGAGCCGGACGCGGGCCGCGGCTGCGCGACCAAGCTGCTGTGGATGCGCGTGCAGGGCGGGATCACCCGCTCGCTGCAGACGACGACGCTCGCGGAGCTGGTCGAGTTCTCGCGCCGGAACGAGCGCGAGCGCATCCCGGCCCCGGCGGCCTAGGGACACCACAACTAGAAACTGGAACATGGCACAGCTAGAGATTCGAAATCTTCACGTCCGAGCGGGTGAGAAGGACATTTTGCGTGGGCTCGACCTCGAGGTCGGCGAGGGCCAGATTCACGCCCTGATGGGTCCGAACGGTTCGGGCAAGTCGACGCTCGCGAACGCGATCATGGGTCACCCGAACCTCGAGGTGACGGACGGCCAGATCATCTTCAAGGGCCAGGATGTGACCGAGGTCGATCCCGACGAGCGCGCGCGGATGGGCCTATTCATGGCCTTCCAGTACCCGGTCGGGGTCCCCGGCGTGACCGTCACGAAGTACCTGCGGACCGTGCTCAACGCGCACCGCGTGGCCCGAGGCGAGGATCCCATCCCGCTGAAGGACTTCCGCCAGGCGGTCGAGGCGGCGATGAAGCTGACCAACGTGCCACGCGAGTTGTCGACGCGCTATCTGAACGAGGGCTTCTCGGGCGGCGAGAAGAAGCGCATGGAGATCCTGCAGCTCGCGCTCCAGCGCCCCGAGCTGGCGATTCTCGACGAGACCGACTCGGGCCTCGACATCGACGCGCTGCGGGTCGTCGCGGGCGGCATAGGCGCGGTGGCGGGCCCGGACATGGGCGTGCTGATCATCACCCACTACCAGCGAATCCTCCACCTCGTGGAGCCCAGCCACGTGCACGTCATGTTCCAGGGCCGGATCGTCAAGGAGGGCGGGCCGGAGCTCGTGGACGAGCTCGAGGCGAAGGGCTATGGCTGGATCACGGAGGGCCTCGAGGCGGCGGCGTGAGCACGACGGCGGCCCAGTCGCGCGATGCTGTCGTTGATGCGTTTCCGGTCCTGCGCCGGACGTTCGACGGCAACCCGCTGACGTATCTCGACTCGAGCGCGACGTCGCAGACGCCGCAGCCCGTGATCGACGCGATGACGCGCTACTACAGCGAGTCGCGCGCGTCGATCCACCGCGGCGTGTATCCGCTTGCGGTTGAGGCGACCGAACTCTACGAGGGAGCTCGGACGCGGATCGCGGCCTGGCTCGGCTCGACGCCCGAGGAGACGATCTTCGCCGCCAACGCGACCGCGGCAATCAACCTCGTCGCCTACACGTGGGGCCGCCAGAACGTGAACCGCGGCGACTTGGTGGTGCTGACCGAGATGGAGCACCACTCGAACATCGTCCCGTGGCAGCTTCTGTGCCAGGATCGGGAGGCCGAGCTTGCGTACGTGCCGGTGCTCGAGGACGGCCAGCTGGACCTTCGGGCGCTCGACGCGCTGCTCGCGCGCGGACCGAAGCTACTGTCGATCGTGCACGTCTCGAACGTCGTCGGAACGATCAACCCGATCGCCGAGATCGCCGAGCGGGCGCGCGCCGCGGGCACGACCGTGCTCGTCGACGGAGCCCAGGCGGCCCCGCAGATCCCGGTGGACCTGCGCGAGCTCGACGTCGACTTCTACGCGTGGACCGGCCACAAGGCCTACGGGCCGACCGGCATCGGCGTCCTGCACGGCCGCCGGGCGCTGCTCGAGGAGATGCCGCCGTTCATCGGGGGCGGGCACATGATCCGCACGGTCGCGGCGAACGAGTCCACGTGGACCGACCTGCCGTGGAAGTTCGAGGCTGGCACCTCGCAGATCGCCGAGGCGATCGGGCTGGGGGCGGCCGTCGACTGGATTCGGGCGATCGGGATCGAGCAGATCCGCGCGCACGAGGAGGCGCTCGTCGTCGAGGCGCTCGAGCGACTGTCGAGTGAGGTGCCCGGGCTGGTGATCCACGGCCCGCTTGCGGCGGCAGACCGAGGAGCGCTGATCTCGTTCGCGCTGGATGGCGCGCATCCGCACGACATCGGGGAGATCCTGGGCCGCCGCGGCGTGTGCGTCCGCGCCGGGCACCACTGCGCGCAGCCGTTGATGCGCAAGCTCGGCGTATCGGCGACGACGCGTGCCTCGTTCGCCGTGCACAACTCCGGCGAGGACGTCGACCGGTTGATCGAGGGCCTCGGCACCGTCCGCAGCGTCCTGCAGCTCTGACCCGCGGGCCGGCGCCGGGCTCCCCAGCGCGAGCCCGAGAAAGACTGCGCCGAGGAGCGCGGCGACGCCCGCGAGCGCAAGCGAGCTCCGCGGCCCGGCGGCCCCCGCGAGCCAGCCCGACACATGACACTCCGGTGCGCCGGCGGCCGCTACTGTTGTCGGTGCATGGACGACCTCTACCGCGAGAACATCCTCGATCACTACAAGCACCCCCACAACTGGAACCCGCAGGCGGGCGAGCTCGAGCGCGTCGACCTGGAGTTCCACGACCTGAACCCGCTTTGCGGCGATGAGCTGACGGTCCAGCTCGAGGTCGATCCCGAGGGACGGATCGAGGACATCCGCTTCTCCGGGCACGGCTGCGCGATCTCGCAGGCGGCCGCGTCGATGGCCTCGGACGAGGTTAAGGGCATGAAGGTGCAGGACGTGCTCGCGCTCGACCGCTCGTTCGTGCTCGACCTCCTGGGGATCGACATCTCGGCGACGCGGATGAAGTGCGCGCTGCTGTCGCTGAAGGTGCTGAAGAGCGCCTCGCTGGGGCACGCCGCCGACTGGGAGACGGAGGACCAGGCGGCGTAGCCCTCCGACCGCTTGAGCCTATTCCTCGAGCGTCTCGACCACCTCGTAGACGCCCGACACGTGCTCGTTCTGCACGAACGCCGAAAGCGCATCGACCCGCTTGATCTCGCTGGCGTCGGCCTCCTCGCGCCAGCGCCGGTAGTCGACCTCGGTCATGTCGAACAGCCCGAACGAGATCACCTCGTCCTCGTCGCGAATATTGCGTGCATGGATCACGCGCTGCAGGCCCGGCGGCCGCTGGCCGTCGCCTTCCCACGCGCTGCGGAACTGCTCCCACGCTCCCGGCTTGAGCCGCCTGGCGCTGAACATCACGATCATCTGCGCTCCTCCTATCGGTTGGCCACGCTCTATACCCGAAAGCCAACCAGATAGCTGGGCGAACGTCACCTGGCGGGCCGCGCACGTCCCGCCCGCAGCCGCGACGGTTCTCGCGGTTGATGCTCGCCTACTCCAGCGTTCCTCGCTATGATCCGTGTGGTAAATCCGATCAATTTGCTAGGACTTCGTGCCCGAGAACATCGAAGTGTGTCCAACAAGCGAGCTCCAGCCTGGCCAGGTGCGCCTGGTCGAATGGGAGGATCTCGAGATCGGCGTATTCAACTGCGCCGGCACCGTGTATGCGATCGAGGATCGCTGCTCGCACGATGACGGGCCGCTGGTCGAGGGCGAGTTCGACCAGGACGCCTGCACGGTCGAATGCCCTAGACACGGCTCAATGTTCGACCTGAAGACCGGCAAGCCGATGACCCTGCCCGCGTATGTTCCGGTGGACACCTTTCAGGTGATCATCGAGGACGAGACGATCAAGCTGGAGGTGGACTAGTGGCAACTCCCGAGACCTTGCCCGAGACCCGGACCCTGACCGAGAACGAGCAGCTTGCGCGGATCAACGCGGACTACGAGGAGCGCTACGGGTTCCGCGACGCTGAGAACTATCTGTACAAGGCGCCGAAAGGGCTGAACCGCGAGATCGTGGAGAAGATCTCGGAGTTCAAGTCAGAGCCCCGGTGGATGCGGGAGTTCCGGCTGAAGGCCCTCGAGCACTTCCTTGCGCGGCCTCAGCCGACCTGGGGCTCGCCGCTGCTGGCCGACGTCGACTACGACGACATCCACTACTTCGTCCGCGCCTCGGAGAAGCCCGGCCGCTCCTGGGACGACGTGCCCGAGGACGTCAAGAAGACGTTCGACCGGCTGGGGATCCCCGAGGCCGAGCGGAAGTTCCTGGCCGGCGTCGGCGCCCAATACGAGTCCGAGGTCGTCTACCACCAGGTCCGCGAGGACCTCGAGAAGCAAGGCGTGATCTTCGTCGACATGGACTCGGGTCTGCGCGAGCACGAGGACATCGTGCGCGAGCACTTTGCGACGGTGATCCCGCCCAACGACAACAAGCTGGCGGCGCTGAACTCCGCTGTTTGGTCGGGTGGCTCTTTCGTGTACGTGCCGGAGGGTGTCCACGTGGAGATGCCGCTGCAGGCGTACTTCCGGATCAACACCGAGAACATGGGTCAGTTCGAGCGCACGCTGATCATCGCCGAGCCTGGTTCCTATGTGCATTACGTGGAGGGTTGTACCGCGCCCACGTATTCCTCGAACTCGCTGCACTCGGCGGTGGTGGAGCTGATCGCCAGGCCCGGCGCGCGGATCCGGTACACGACCGTCCAGAACTGGTCGACGAACGTGTTCAACCTGGTCACGAAGCGCGCGGTGGCGCAGAAGGACGCGACCGTCGAGTGGGTCGACTGCAACCTCGGCTCACGGCTGACCATGAAGTACCCGAGCGTGTACTTGCTCGGGGAGCGCGCCCATGGGGAAATACTGTCGATCGCGTTTGCGGGGAAGGGCCAACACCAAGACGCCGGCGGCAAGATCATTCATGCCGCGCCGAACACGACCAGCAACATCTTCGCCAAGTCGATCTCGAAGGACGGCGGGCGCGGGTCCTATCGCGGCCTGCTGGAGATCGCCAAGGGCGCTCACGGGGCCCGCTCGAAGGTCGTCTGCGATGCGCTGCTGCTCGATGAGGAGTCGCGGTCGGACACGTACCCGACGATCAGGATCAGCGAGGACGACGTCGACGTCGGCCACGAGGCGACCGTCTCGAAGGTGGGCGAGGACCAGCTGTTCTACCTGATGTCGCACGGCATTCCCGAGGAGGAGGCGTCGAAGCTGATCGTCAACGGGTTCATCGAGCCGATCACCAAGGAGCTCCCGATGGAGTACGCGGTCGAGATGAATCGGCTGATCGAGCTGCAGATGGAGGGCTCGATTGGCTAGCGGCGCTGCTCCCGGGCTGGACCTACCTCGGTTCAAGGGACGACCCGGGTGGGAATTCACTGATATCTCGGGGCTCGACCTGGCTGCGTATGAGCCGGTCCGGGCGCGGGACGGCGAGACCGGCTCGGTGCAGAGCGGCTCGGGGGAGAGCGGCTCGGGGGAGAGCGGCTCGACGGCGGGCCCGCTGTTCGGTCTCTCGGCGCCGGACGCGCTACCAGCCGGCGTGATCGTGACGACGATCGACGAGGCCGTCCGCGAGCACAGCGAGCTGCTGCGCCGCCACCTCGGCTCGGTCGTCAGCGCCGACGACGTGTTCACGATGCTCAACGACTCGGCGACGTACCGCGCGGGGTCGCTCGTCTACGTCCCGCGCGATGTTGCGCTACAGGAGCCGATCGTGCTTCGCACCGTCCAGTCGCGCAACCGCACGCTGCTGCACCAGCGGACGCTGATCGTGCTCGAAGAGGGCGCCCAGGCCGAGGTGTGGGAGGAATACCTGTCGGGCTCTGAGGAGACCGACGGCGTCTTCAACCTGATCACCGAGCTCGCGATCGCAGACGGCGCGCGGCTTCGGTACGTGTGTGGCCAAGGCCTCGCGGAGCGCAGCTGGATCTTCGGCGCCCAGCGCGCGGAGGTCGGCCGCGACGGCTACCTCGACTGGGTCGCGCTCGGGTTCGGCTCCGCGCGCGGTCGGCTGCGGATGGAGACGCGGCTGGGGGGCGAGGGCGCGGAGGCTCGTGTCACCGGCGCGTATGCGACCCACGCACGCCAGCACATCGACTTCGACACCACCCAGGAGCACGCCGCCGCGAACACCACCTCCGACCTGGCCTTCCGGGGCGTGCTCCAGGGCCGCTCGACCGCGGTCTGGAAGGGGAACATCATCGTCGACCCCGGGGCGCAGAAGACAGACGCGTTCCAGGAGTCGCGCAATCTGCTGCTGTCGAAGCGCGCCCATGCCGACGCGATCCCGGGCCTCGAGATCCAGGCCAACGATGTCCGCTGCACGCACGCCGCGGCGGTGGCGCAGGTCGATCCGGAGCAGCTGTTCTACCTGCGCTCGCACGGATTGCCCGAGGACAGCGCCAAACGGCTGGTTATCGAGGGGTTTCTCGCCGCGCTCGTCGAGCGCTTCGAGGAGGGTCCGGTGCGCAACGTGCTGGGGGACGCGCTCGAGCGGCGGCTCGGGATCATTCTCGGTGACGGATGATCGAGTAAGTTGATCGAGATTATTGGTAGTTGTTGAGCTTTGGCGCGATCAATGGCGCGTTACCGAGAGGAGCAATGAAGAGATGAGTTTGAAGATCGGAGACACGGCCCCCGATTTCGAGGCGCAGACGACCGAGGGTCCGATCAGCTTCCATGACTGGATCGGCGATTCCTGGGCAGTGTTGTTCTCGCATCCGCGGGACTTCACGCCGGTGTGCACGACCGAGCTCGGCTACATGGCGAAGATCAAGCCGGAGTTCGACCGTCGGGGAGTGAAGATCATCGGGCTGTCGGTCGACCCGATGGAGAACCACGAGAAGTGGGTCAAGGACATCGAGGAGACCCAGGGCGCCGCGCCCAACTTCCCGATCATCGGCGACTCGGACTTCAGCGTTTCAAAGCTGTACGGGATGCTCGGGGCGGAGGTCGAGGGCGACTGGTCCACCCGTCCTCCCGCGGACAACCAAACGGTGCGCAACGTGTTCGTGATCGGCCCGGACAAGAAGATCAAGCTGATCCTCGTCTACCCGATGACGACCGGCCGGAACTTCGACGAGGTGCTTCGCGTGATCGACTCGCTGCAGCTCACCGCGAACCACAAGGTCTCGACGCCGGCGCAGTGGCAGCAGGGCGACGACGTGATCATTGCCGGCTCGGTCAGCGACGATGAGGCGACGGAGATCTTCGGCGAGTGGGAGGCCCCGCGGCCGTACATCCGGATCGTCCCCCAGCCGGGCGAGAAGGTCCCATCCTGAGCGTCCTGAACGTGCGGCAGGTGACGCGGTCATAGACTCGCCCGGACGCGGGCGCCCCGCGCTCGGTGCCGACGCGTCGGTCCGAGTAGCGCCCAGCCGGGGGGCGCGTCAGTCCGAGTAGCGTCCGGCGGGGGCGACTACGATTCGGCGATCATGGCGAGACCCGCACCGCTGATCCCGCTCGGGTACGGCAAGTTCGTCCGCGCCGACCGGGTGTACGCGCTGGTGCCGCTCGAGGGCGACGAGCGCGGAGACGGCCGGCGCACGCTCGTGCACGTCGAGGGGATCGACGAGCCGCTCGTCGCGTCACGATCCGAGGGAGCGATCGCGCGGGACCTCGCAATCGCGCTCGGGCAGCCGTCTCCGCACGGCCGGCACGAGGGACTTGCCGGCCAGGAAGCGCTGTTCTAGGCGTGCCGGATCCCGAAGCCGGGTCAAGCCGGATTCTCCTGCTGCGCGGCATCAACCTCGGCTCGCGCAATCGCGTCGCGATGCCGCATCTCCGCGAGCTGCTGTCCGCGGCGGGAATGAGCAACGTGCGCACCTATCTTCAAAGTGGCAACGTCGTCGTGGACAGCGACGAGCCGCCGGGGAAGCTTGCGCGCGAGTGCGAACGCCAGCTCACCGAGCAACTAGGGCTTGACATCAGCGTCGTGGCCCGGACGGGCGAAGAGCTGGCGGAGGTGGTCGCGCGGAACCCGCTGGGGGACGTGGCCGTCAACCCGAAGCGCTACCAGGTGAGCTTCCTCGACGCCGAGCTTCCGCAGGACGTAATCGAGACCCTTGCATCGCTGGCCGCCGAGGGTGAGCGCTTTGTTGCGATCGCGCGGGAGCTGTACGCCTGGCACCCCAACGGGGTGGCGCGATCGAAGCTGTGGAGCAAGCTTGCCGGTAAGGGTCTCGGCGCTACTGCCACCGCGCGGAACTGGACGACCGTCACCGCGCTGCTCGAGATGACAGACGAGTGACGCCGCCCGCGCTCAAGCGCCGGGTCGCACTGAACGTGTCTGGCCGGGAAACGCGGGGCCGTTGCGGCGGAGGACGAAGTTCTAAGCTGACCTCCGTGCGCCGCTACGTGATCGCCGACGTGTTCACGGACGCCCCGCTCGAGGGCAACCAGGTGGCCGTGTTCACCGACGGAGCCGGGCTGAGCGACGAGGTCATGCAACGGACGGCGCGCGAGCTCAACCTGTCAGAGACCGTGTTCCTGCTGCCCGCGCAGGACAGGACGGCGGACGCCCGCGCGCGGATCTTCACGCCGGTCGCCGAACTGCCGTTCGCCGGGCATCCTGTGCTCGGCACCGCGTTCGTCCTCGCCGAGGGAGGCGATGCGACCGTGGTGCGGCTCGAGACGGGTGTGGGGGTCATCCCGATCGTGCTGACGCGCGACGGCGACCGAGTCGTGTTCGGCGAGATGGACCAGCAGCTCCCATCGCTCGAGCCGTTCGACCGCACCGAGGAGTTGCTGGCCGCGCTCGGTGTCGAGCGCTCGTTGCTGCCGGTGGAGGCCTACCGCAACGGCCCTCGGTTCGCGTACGTCGCGCTCGAGAGCGAGGACGCCGTCGCCATGCTGGCGCCGGACATGCGCGCTCTCGCGGCCTTCGGAGAACTCGGCGTGAACTGCTTTGCGGGTCGGGGCACGTCCGTGAAGACGCGGATGTTCGCGCCCGGGCTCGGAGTTCCGGAGGATCCCGCGACCGGCTCGGCTGCGGGGCCGCTGGCGGTCCATCTGGCGCGGCACGGCTGGAGCGAGTTCGGCGCGCAGATCGAGATCCGCCAGGGCGCCGAGATCGGGCGCCCCTCGATCATCCACGCACGCGTGGAAGGCTCCGCCGATCGGGTCGCACGGGTCGCGGTCGGCGGCTCTGCGGTGATCGTCGCTCGCGGGGAGTACCGCCTGCAGTAGCTGAGGTGGGCCTGAAACCGACCCGACGGCGTACGTTCATCGCCCAGCAGTGCGGCGAGGCTGAGCTTAGCTATGGTGCTCGCGGTGCGAAGGCGCCGCGCGCACTACCGTTACCGCCGCCCCAGACCCCAGGGGCCGCGGCGGTCGTTGCTCGTTCTGTTGCTTGCCGCGATGGTTGCGATCGTAACTGTCGCGATCGTCGCCGCCTCGGGCGGAAGCGGCTCCGGCGTGGCTGGGGGCGGTGTCGCTCGGGCACGTGCCGGCACGGTTCACCGGCGCCGCGAATCCAGGCAGGCCGCACGCGCTCGCCGCGAGCGGTTGGACGCTCGTGAGATCAGCGCCGTGCTCCGCTACACGCCGTTCGTCGCGACGGGCACCCCCCGCCACCGATTGATGGCGCTGACGTTCGACGACGGGCCGAGCCCGTATACGCCCGCGATCGTCCGGATCCTCGTGCGCATGCACGTCCCGACGACATTCTTCGTCGTCGGCCAGCAGCTGAGCGTATTTCCGGCTGCGTTGCGCGACGAGCTCGCCCACGGTTTCGAGGTCGGAGACCACACGCAGAACCACGCGTGGCTCGCGCACCTGACCACGGCCGGCCAGTACGCACAGATCCGCGACGCGGCCGTCGGCGTGCAGCGGCTGGGTGGCTTCCCGCCGCGGCTGTTCAGGCCTCCGTACGGGATCTACAACGCGGCTACGATCGGCGTGCTGCGCCGGCTGCACATGCTGATGGTGATGTGGTCGATCGACCCGGGCGACTGGCGCCGCCCCGGGGCTAAGGCGATCGTCTCGAACGTTCTGTCGAACTCGAAGCCAGGCGCGATCGTGATCCTGCATGACGGCGGGGGCGATCGATCGCAGACGGTCGCTGCGCTGCCCGGGATCATTCGCGGGCTGCGCCGACGTGGCTACCGGCTCGTCAGCCTGCCGCAGCTGATCACGCTTGCGCCGCCGCCGCGCCATCAGAAGCTGCCCGCGCTCGGGATCGCGTGACGAGTTAGCCGTTGTCGCGACGGCGCAGCGGTGGGATACTCCGCCCCGCCGGTACACAAGCACCATCCTCCGGAGGTGATCACATTGGCAGAGCCGGCTCACGTCCTTGTCGTCGCCCACCAGACGGCGGCGACTCAGCGGCTGCTCGACGCGGTCAGGGAGCGCGCACGGCGCAGTCCGGCCACGTTCCACTTGGTCGTGCCGCGCCTGGCTCGCGGTATGCACAAGGTCGTCGATCCACAGGACTCCGGTGACAGCGAGGCACAGCGCGTGCTCGACGCGGCGCTGCCGAAGCTCTCAGAAGCCGCGGGCAGTCGCGTCACCGGGAACGTCGGCGACTCCGAGCCGCTGATGGCGATTCACGACGCCGTCAACCTCGGCAATTACGATGAGATCATCATCTCGACGTTGCCGCTCGGCGTCTCGCGCTGGTTGAAGCTGGACCTCGTCAGCAAGACGCGCGCGCTCGGAATACCCGTCACGCACGTCCAGGCCGCAAACAAGGTCGAGGCGACGGCGGGGGTCGCGTAGGCGACCTCCTCGCCCCTCGCCCCTCACCCCGATCGTCGGGCGTCGCGGCAGCCGGACGTATAGGCTGCCGCGACGATGAGGCTCGCAACCTGGCAGGTGCCCGGGCGAACGCAGCCCATAGCCGGACAGGTGGTCGGCGACCGGTTGGTGGCGTTCGCCGACGGCTCGAGTGTGATCGACGTGCTGGCGGGGGTGGGCTCGAGCTCGACGGGCTCTGAGTCCTGGGCCCTGTCCGATGTGAGCCTCCTGGCGCCGATTCCGGCGCCAGGGACGGTCTATGCGATCGGCCTCAACTACGCTCGGCACGTCGAGGAAACCGGCGGCAAAGCGCCCGAGGTGCCGATCGTCTTCCTCAAAGGGACCGGGTCGGTCGCGCCGCCCGGAGGTCCGATCGCGTGCCCGTCGGTCGTCCGTCGGCTCGACTACGAGGGCGAGCTGACGATCGTGATCGGTGCCGAAGGGCGGATCGGAGGCTATTGCGTGGCCGACGATGTGAGCGCGCGCGACCTCCAGCGCCGCGAACCTCAGTGGACGAGGGCGAAGGGCGCCGACACGTTCTGCCCGTTCGGCCCCTGGGTGACCACCGCTGACGAGGTGCCCGATCCCGGCGATCTCCGCCTCCGCACGTGGGTCAACGGCGAGCTCCGTCAGGACAGCAGCACGTCGGATCTGATCTTCGGGTGCGATCGGCTCGTGTCGTTCATCGCCGAGACGTGCACGCTAAGACCCGGTGATCTGATCCTGACTGGGACGCCAAACGGTGTCGGAATGGGATTCGATCCGCCACGTTTTCTGCAATCCGGCGACGTGGTGCGGATCGAGATCGAGATCTTGGGCTCGATCGAGCATTCCGTCGCGTGAAGCCGGATCCGGCGGCACCGGCCACATAATCCTCCGCCGGCAGGACTTTCAGGCCGTTCGCGGGCCGCGCTACCGGTAGACGCCGTGATTGACGCCGTGGTAGCGCGTCTCGCGATCGTTGTCCGTGCCCCGCGCGAAGATCGCCCAGGCGTTGGCGCCCGGCTCTCGCTTCTATTGAAGCGTCGCGGTCACCGTGATCTCGACTCCCGCGAGCGCGCGCGAGACCGGGCAGCCCTTGCCGGCTTCGCTCGCGGCGTGCTCGAACGTGGCCTGATCGATCCCGGGGACGCTGCCGGTGACGGTGATCTCCGAGGTAGTGACCGTCGGCGCCCCGTCCCTCTGGTCGAGCGTCACCTTCGCGCTGACATCGAGATGCTCGGGAGGATGACCGGCTTCGCTCAGCCCGTGCGCGAGGGCCATCGAGTAGCACGAGGAGTGCGACGCGGCGATCAGCTCCTCGGGGCTGGTTTTGCCATCCGAGCGCTCGGTCCTCGATGCCCACGTGACCGGCAGCTCCCCGAGACCGCCGCTCGCGCCCGTGACCGACCCCTCGCCGTGGACGAGATCGCCGTCCCAGCTGGTTGTGGCTGTCCGCTCAGCAATCGCCATCAGACCCTCCTAGTGGTGTTCGATCACGCGGTCGATCAAGCCGTACTCAACCGCCTCCTCGGGCTTGAAGAACCGGTCGCGCTCCATGTCCAAGTGGACCTCTTCGATCGGCTTGCCCGTGTGCTCGGCGTAGATCTCGTCGATCCGCCGGCGAATATTGAGGATCTCCCTCGCGTGGATCTCGATGTCGGTCGACTGACCCTCGAACCCGGCCGACGGCTGATGGATCAGAATCCGGCTGTTCGGCAGCGAGAACCGCTTCCCCTTCGTTCCGCCCGTCAGCAGCAGCGAGCCCATCGACATCGCCACGCCGATACAGATCGTCTGGATCTCGGGCTTGATGAACCGCATCGTGTCGTAGATCGCCAGCCCCGAGTAGATCGATCCACCGGGGCTGTTGATGTACATCGAGATGTCCTTGTCGGGATCCTGCGACTCGAGATGAAGTAGCTGTGCGACCACCAGGTTCGCGATCGTGTCGTCGATCGGCGTCCCGACGAAGATGATCCGCTCGTTCAGCAGGCGGCTGTAGATGTCGAACTCGCGCTCGCCACGCGCGGTCCTCTCGATCACCATCGGAATGAGGGGCATGTATTGGAGCGTAGTGGGTCTCGGTCGGGGGTTTGGGTGCGACCCACCCGCTCGAAAGAATTGGGTCGATGTTCAGCTTCGCCGCGGGCAAGCGTCAGGTGCTGCGACCATGGGGAACGACCACGGCGCTGCCCTCGAAGCGTCCCGCGCGCAGGTCGGCGAGCGCCTCCTCGGCGCGGTCGAGCTCGTAGAGCGTCACCGACGTCCTGACCGGGACTTGCGTCGCGAGCCTCAGGAACTCATCGCCGTCCCTCCGCGTAAGGTTGGCGACCGAGCGGATCGTGCGCTCCTCCCACAGGTCGGCGTACGGGAACGACGGGATATCGCTCATATGGATGCCCGCGCACACGATCGTGCCGCCGGGTGCGGTGGCCGCCAGCGCCCGCGGCACGAGCTCGCCGGCCGAGGCGAAGATGATTGCGGCGTCGAGCGGCTCGGGCGGGGTCTCGTCGCTGCCGCCCGCCCAGCTGGCGCCGAGGCTGTGCGCGAACGCTTGTGTCTTCTGGTCGCCCGGGCGCGTGAAGGCGAACACCGTGCGGTCTTGGAAGACCGCAACCTGGGCAATCATGTGCGCCGCCGAGCCGAAGCCATAGAGGCCGAGGTTCTGGGCATCGCCGGTGAACGTGAGTGCGCGGTAGCCGATCAGGCCGCCGCACAAGAGCGGTGCGGCCTGCTGGTCGCTGAGGTCTTCAGGGAGCGCCAGGCAGTAGCGCTCGTCGGCGACCGTGTACTCGGCGAAGCCGCCGTCGATATCGCGGCCCGTGAACCTGGCGTTGACGCACAGGTTCTCCCGGCCACTTGTGCAGTATCGGCAGGTGCCATCGGTCCAGCCGAGCCAGGGAACGCCGACGCGCCGCCCGTCCTCGGTCGTCGCGACGATCTGGTGACCGAGCACGACGGGCAGCTTCGTCGCCTCGATTTCGTGGTCTCGCAGGTGCAGGTCGGTGCGGCACACCCCGCAGGACCCGATTCTGAGCAGCAGCTGGCCCGGTCCGGGCCTCGGATCGGGGAGGGTGACGGGCTTCAGCGGCCGGCCCTGCTGTTCGAGAACGACTGCGCGCATGCGGTCTCTCCGCAGAATGATGATCGTTATCTGTGGTGGAGGTCGGGGTAGGTGCGTCTCGGGAGCGCATTCGAAGCCGAGTCGCGGTCAGGCGAGGAGCCCGAGGATCAGCGCTCGGCGACACCGATCAACACTCGGACGCGTGAGCTGCCTTTACTAGGGCGTAGCGTCGAGCCAGGCGCGGCGACTGGTGTGCGGCGTCGCAGGCTCGCCGGTACGCAGCTCGCGCCTGACCTCTCCGAGCGTCCCGAATCGCTCGGCGACGACGTTGTGCTGGTGGATCGTCTCGAGGTTGACCTGGCGCGCGGACACGAATGCGCGATGGTCGAGGTCGGGGAACCCGTCGACCACGCCCCGGAGCATCTCGCGCACGCAGTCCTCGACGAAGCGCGGACGGCGGTGGGCCTTCTCGACCACGTGTGCCTCGTCTGTCCTCTTCATAAGCTCGTAGATCTCCGAGGACATCGAGTGCTCGACGATCGCGAGCAGCGTCGCCGCATCGATCTCGTCGTCGCACAACTCGGTGCAGCCGATGTGGAGCGTGCCGAGTCCGCGCTGGTTATGGGTGGCGACCGGGACGGCGTCGAGGATCTTCTCGATGTCATGGTCGTCGAAGCCCTCTGATTGCAGTCGCTCGCGCGCACCGGCCGCGACGAGCTCCTGCGCGCAGGGGCACGCGGTCATACCCTGCGCGGTGACGCCGATCAGCCTGCGCGTGCCGAGCTCGGTGCAGATCGCCGAGCCGTGCAGCGTGTAGAGCTCCTGAGTCTGGACGCCCGAGGCGGGCGCAGGCTTGTGTTCGGGGAACCGGGCCTCGACGCTGACCTCGGCGCGGCGAGCGGCCTGGCGCTCGCGAACGAGCTGCGCGATGTGCTCGGCCAGCGTCTCCGCCTTGAATGTCGACTCGCCTAGCACCACTTGGCCGATGGCCTCGTTGACGACCTCTTCGAACCGCGACATGTGTGCGCCCTTCTGGTTCGGGCCGAGCTCGACCACGCATTCGAAGCGGGCGGAGAACAGCTGCTCGCCGCCGTTGTGGCGGAGCCTGATGACCTTTTCGACCCCGCTGACGCCGACGCGCGAGAGGCTCAGCTGGACTGTCGGAAGCTGCGCTTGGACGTCGATCGTGGGGAGCGTGGAGAGGTTTTCGCTCGACATGACGTTGCTAAGGGTAGAGAGCGGGCTTGCTCGGGTGGCTGCACGGGCGCTGGACAATCTGCGGCTTTGTGGTATCACTCGCGATCTCGTTGGGAGAGAGGAGAGAGGAGTCCGCTCTGGAACGGGCGCTTCGGAACGAGTTTGGAGGGAGCTCAGGGGCCGTGGGCGATAAGGGAATGGTGCTATTGAGTGACGAAGCTCCGATCGTGGAGCTCGAGGAACTGCGTCCGCTGATCGCGGATGGTCAGGAACGCGGATTTCTGACGTTCGCTCAGATCGAGGCCTGCCTCGAAGAGGTCGAGGTGACGAAGGAGCAGATCCAGGAACTACATGCCTACCTGGACGATCAGGGGATCGACGTCGTTGGGGCTGACGGTCGTCCGGCGAAGTCGGAGAACGGGAGCATGGAGGCGAGCGCCGCCGCGGCCGGCGAGCCGACGACGGAGTCGCGCAAGAAGGTCGAGATCGATCTCACGGTCGAGCCGTCGCTCGATTCGCTGCGTCTGTACCTGCGGTCAATTGGTCGCGTCTCGTTGCTGACCGCCGACCAGGAGGTGCTGCTCGCGCGCCGCATCGAGCGCGGCGACATGGTCGCCAAGCAGCACATGATCGAGGCCAACCTGCGGCTGGTCGTATCCATCGCGAAGTCCTACCTCGGTCGCGGCCTCACCTTCCTTGACCTGATTCAGGAGGGATCGATGGGCCTGATCCGCGCGGTCGAGAAGTTCGACTATCGCCGCGGCTACAAGTTCTCGACGTACGCGACCTGGTGGATCCGGCAGGCGGTGACGCGCGCGATCGCAGATAAGGGGCGCACGATCCGAATTCCCGTGCACATGGTCGAGAAGCTGAACAAGGTCGTGCACGTCGAGCGTCAGCTAATCCAGCAGCTGGGGCGCGAGCCGACGCCCGAGGAGATCGCGGTCGAGCTCGAGACGACCGTGCGCGAGGTTCGTGACGTGCTGCGGATGGCGCAGCACCCCGTTTCTTTGGAGAAGCCGATCGGCGAGGAGGAGGAGTCGGAGCTCGGCGACATCGTTGAGGACCAGACCGCGGAGTCGCCGTTCGAGCTCGCCGCTGAGCACCTGCGCCGGGAGAACCTGCGACGCGCACTAGCCGCGCTGCCCGAGCGCGAGCGCGAGGTGATCGAGATGCGATTCGGGCTGACCGGCGAGCGGCCCTATACGTTGGAAGAGGTCGGGCGAGCGTTCAACGTGACGCGCGAGCGGATCCGGCAGATCGAGAACCACACGCTGAAGAAGCTCGAGGCGCTGCCGGAGGCGCAGCGCTTGCGGGACGCTTCGTAGCCGGTGTCGTTTCGTCCGGGCTCGAACGTATGTTTGGGTCGTGGATCGTGCCTAGGCGGCCCGCAGTACGCTGAATTCGAGGTCGAGCCAGGCACTCCGCTTCCGGTCCGGGAACCCGTGTAGCTCGTTGTCCGACCCTAGCTAAACTGAGCGTCCTCGGCGGGATTCCCGAGCGGTCAAAGGGGACGCGCTGTAAACGCGTTGGCACTGCCTTCCCAGGTTCGAATCCTGGTCCCGCCATTCCATTCATTCATTCATTCGCCGGCGCCGGCTGATAGGCCTCACCTCTCGCTCCGGGGCTTGGCGCTTGGCGACAACTATCGTCGCGCAAGCGCCCAACTCTTTCGGCTCTGGAGAGGCGCGACTACTCGCCGTCCATCGGGGTTCCGCTCCGGGTTCCTGCCCGTGCACGTTTTCATGCAGCGGGCTTCGGCCGCGGCCGTGCTTCGGGGCTCCGTGTTACCGTGGTCGCCGTCCGAACAGACGTCCCAGCAGGCGAAATGCGGGTGCTCGCGCAGGTCGTGAACCCGCCTTCACCGTGTGATCCAAAGTCTCCGAAGGCAGCCCACCCGTCTCGTCTGCGCCGTCATTGCGACACTGCTTATGTGCGCCGCGACGCTGTCGCTGCTGTCGCGCTCGACGTCCGCACGCGCGGCAAGCCAAAGCCAGCTCCAGCAACAGATCAGCGCGGGGCAGAGCCGCATCTCGGGCCTGTCCGGAGCAGTGGGCGCCGCCTCGAGCCAGCTCGCGAGGCTGGACTCGAGCATCTCGAGTCTGCAGGGTCGGATCGTCCGCATACAGGCGGACCTGAACGCCAAGCGCGCCGAACTGCTCAAACTGCGCAGCGAGTTGAATGCCGCACGCACCAGGCTCGCCCAGCTCGAGGCCTTCGAGACGCGAGCCGAGCGTCTTCTGTCCCAGCAGCTCGTCGGCGACTACGAGACCGACCATCCCGACATCGTCAGCGTGGTGCTCGAGGCCCACGGCTTCCAGGATCTGCTCGAGCGGATCGCGTTCGCGTCGCGGATCAGGAAGCAGAACGCCGAGGTGGTCGCGAACGTTCGTACGGCCCGCCGCGCGGTTGCCGCCCAGGCGACGCGACTCGGCACGCTGGAGGCTCGCCAGCAGGGCCTAACCGCGCAAGTCCTACAGCAGCGAAGCACGCTCGCTCGCGTACAAGTCAGCATCGTTCAGCAGCAGATCGCCGTCGCCCAGCAGCGCCGGTCGAAGGCGAGCCAGCTCGTCGCCGCACGTGCGCACGTGGCCGATCTCCAGCGCCAGCTGTCAAGACTCCAGGCTGCTCAGGCTGCCGCGGCCGCCGCGCAGAACGGCTCGAGCGGTTCCTCGTCTGGGGCCGGGTTGGGGTCTGCGAGCTTGGGCAGCTCGAGCGTTGGCTCGGGTCAGGTCTCGAGCGGCGGTGGCTTCACGTTCCCGCTCCCCAAGGGTGCGGCATCACCGCCGGGAACCTGGAGCCTTGACCAGGGCGTCGACATCGCCGCTCCGGGTAACACCCCCGAGCTCGCGGTCTGCTCCGGCACGATCGTCCTGCATGGGATCGGCGGGTTCGGCCCCTGGGCGCCCGTCCTCCACTGCGACAGCCCCTTGTCCGGCGGCAGCTATGTGTACTACGGACACGCGGGGCCGGCGGACCAGCTTCCGATCGGCACCCACGTCGGCGCCGGCCAGGCGATGAGCTCAATCGGCCCCGGCATCGTCGGTATCTCCACCGGACCCCACGTCGAAATTGGGTTCTGCGACTCGAGCGGGACGCCGATCGGCGGCGGCACCGCGTCACAGATGATGTCGCTGCTACAGAGCTCCTACGGCGGCTAGGTCAGCGTCCTCGGGCGTCCGTTTACCCGAACGCGTATACGTGGCCACCGGCTGCAGCGAAAACGCGTCCACCGCTCGCGGCCGGGGTCGCGAAATGCGCCGGCTCTCCGATCGGTGCGCTGAAGCGGACCTTCCCTGCTTCTGGGCCGAGTTGGTACAGCCAGCTGCCGCCGATCGCCCACACGCCCGGACCGGCCACGATCGGAGGAAACGTAGCTGCGGTCTGCTTCCACAAGGGCTGAAGCTGGTTGCCGGATAAATGCAGGGCGGCGATGCCGTCGGTGCACGGGACGTAGATCGTCCCGTGTGCGTAGGCGTTCCCGCCGAAGGCTGCGCCGCAGATGCTCCGCTCCGAAAGCGCGTGACCAATGCTTCCGAGGTTGCGGGTGCTGAGTAGGTATCCGACTCCCGTCTTCCCGATGATGAGCGTCCGTGAGTCCGGCAGGAGGATCGGTCCAGTGGACCCGAGATCGAGATCTGAGCCACTCAGCGTGGGGGCATTGGATGGTGCGAAGTATCCACTTACCCGCAGCTGTGGCGTCAGACGGACGACGGAGTTACCGAAGTCGAAGCTCGAGGTGGAGGCACCATTACCGGTCGCGACATACAAGTTGCCGGCGCCGTCGACGGCCGGACCTGATGGCGCCCAGATGGCGCCCTCGCGCTGGGTGGGCACCTCATAGCCGAGCACCGCTCCGGTCGGGCCGGCGGCCGGGGCACCGAGTACCCAGCCGTGATACTCGCCGCAGTCGCCGTACAGCCCGCCGTAGGCGACGTACACGCGCGAATGCGACAACGCGAGCGCGGCTCTCTGCTGATGGGTACGGTGGTCCGCGCCCGGCGGGTCGATCGCCCGCTGCCAGCGGACGCTGCCGGACCCGAGATCGAGCGCGACGAGGCGGTGCTCGAAGCGCTGAAACGTGACCGCGAACACGATCCGGCTCCCAACGTCGATGACCGGGGTGCCGGTGATCCCGGAAGGGTCGATGTTCCCGCACAGCAGATCCCCTCCCGGCACCGGCGTAGCGAGGTGCGTCCGCCACAGGCGGCGGCCGCTGGCTTCATCGAAGGCGTACACAGAGTTGTTCTCGGTCGCGACGACCACCTTTCCCGCAGCCACCACCGGCTCGGCGTAGACGGCGCCGTCCACATCCGAAGTCCAGAGGCGACGCACCTGGCCGAGGGCCGGGCCCACCCGCGCCGATCCCGTGCGCGTCGACCGCCGGTGGTAGGTCGGCCAGTCGTCCCCCGGGCTGCTGGGCGGCGTTGCGCTGTTCGTACTGGCGGTCGATGTCTGAGGCGTGCTCTTGGTGGCCGACGGTTGCGTTGAGGACGCGGACCGGCTCGGCTGCAAACCGCCGCACGCAGCGACCACGACCGCCGTCAACCCCGCGAGCGTAGAAACCACCCACCGCCGCATCGACCAACATCCTACGGGCGCAAGCGTCGCCTTTCTGCGGGCGCCGGCGCGGACCATCAGGCCCGCCTGTGGCGTGATCAGGCGCCAGTCTCCGATCCACGAGCGCCCGAAGCGGCGCGGACGCGATACGCTGACGCCAGCGCCCTCTTAGCTCAGCTGGTAGAGCACTTCCATGGTAAGGAAGGGGTCGACGGTTCGAGTCCGTCAGAGGGCTTCCCGTAAGTGCCTGCAAATTAGCCTGATCTCGCAGCACTTGGGTTAGTGTCGGCCGTCTCTCGATGTGTTCGCTCATGTCCGCAAATTCCTCGTTTTGCGCGGACCGGCAAGAGATGAATAAGAGATGCCGCGGCGGGTGGAACTCGCCACGCGCCAGCGCGGAGAACTCGCTGCGGCCGGGGAGACGATCCTGTTTTCCGCTGACGGGAGTGCCGCGGCGCGGCTCGCTCGCGGCGTTGATCAATCGGGTCGGTCAAAGGCCGGCGCGGGAGGATCGTTGGAGCGTCCTGAGGCGGTGGGAACATCGCCGCGATGATTGGGCCGGCAGGAGGAACATCGCATGGGTGACGGTCTGGCTTGAACTACGCGCGCCGCCAGCGATACCAGCGGCTGTCGAGAGCCGCTGTCGCGTCGACGGCGAGCGGCGCCACCTTGCTGCTGGCGCTTGCCGTCGCGAGCGCGGGGGCGCTCTCGGCGGCCGGCGCTATTCTCGTCCTCGCACTCGGGCTCGGGCTCTACGCTCGCCACTGGCTGTCGCTCGCCGAGCGCAGCCGCGTGGGAGCTCGCTCCGAGGACGAGGTCCGGCGTGTGCTTGCGCCGCTTCAGGCGGAGGGGTGGCGGCTGCGTCATTCGCTGCCGTGGCGGGGGGGCGGGGATATCGACTCGCTGGCGGTCGCGCCGGGCGGCATCGCGTTCGCGGTCGAGACGAAAACGCGGACATACGACGATCGCCATCTCGCTCGGGTGCGCGAACAGGCAGCGTGGCTGTCTCGCCGGCGTCGGCGGTGGTGTCGGCGCGGGGCGGTGCCGGTGATGTGTCTGGTTCGCGCACGTGGCGTCCAGCGGCTTGAACAGGATGTACTGGTGGTCTCGATCGATCGGCTGATCCCGGTGCTGCGCAGCGGCGTCGGCGGGCACGGTCGGCTCGCCGACAAGCTTGGCGGGCGCGGGCGCCTCGGCTAGCGCCAGCGGGAGCATCTCGAATGAGCCGGGTGCATATATGCAGCCCCGCTTACCGAACGCTCAGACCGAGTTCGCTCAGTACCGCGCCGAGCAGGTCCCACGGAATCGCCGACGAGATCCCCGGGCGAGAACAAGGTAGGTCTGCGTCGGCCGTCGCGAGCCGCCCAACCGTGGCTCCTGCACGCCTGAGGGGGCGGTCGCGGTGTCGACGCCGTCGTGACCGCTTTCGCGCTTGCACGTTCCCGAGCTTCAGTTAGCGCTCCGAGCGACGCTCGGGCCGATCCGTCTCCGATGCGCAGCGTGGGCGCTTGTGGCGGTGGTTGTCGGGAAAAGCCCAGGTAGTGGGCTCTGCATTACTCCAGAATGGTTCGAACGCGCTGCCGGATTGGGACAGCAGTAGCGATATGGCCCCCCCGTGGGGACCTTCGTCTCCCGCTCGACGTTGCCGCGACGGATTTACCCGACAACCACGGCGAATTGCGGGTCCACGGCCGGCCGACGGCGGAGCCCTGCTTAGCTGGGCACGCGGTACGCGGCTTCGGACCCTGACTACGCCGCCCCGTGGCGCTCGGCCGGAACTGCTGAAGCGCGCGCGGGAAGCGCAGCTTTCACTCGTGTGGTTGCGTCTACTCAAGCCGGACCAGCACGGTGGCGCGGGCGATCGGGTCGGTCCGCGCGTGGACCCCGAGCTTGCCGGCGCGCTTGTGCGATCGGATCGTGGTGGGCCCGGCGACGGATCCGCAACCGCGGCATTCTCGGCTTGGCGCGTTCTCCCGTACACGTCGGCCGCGACCCGTCAGCCCGACCAACTCTCGCCTTGGCCCTTTAGCCCGGTTCGACTTGATGCGCCGTAACCGGCGATCGTTACGGGCGCTGTCGCAAGCTCGCGGGGTCTGGTGCGCGCGACGGTAGGCTGGCGACCGATGGTCGGAAGCGATGTCGTCGTCGGTAGCTCGTTCCTGGACAAGTACTCGCACCAGCTGACGGCGATCCTCACGCTGGTGCTCACGTTCGTGTTCGCGGTGCTCGCGGACCGCGCCGTCTCGCATTGGGCAGCCCGCGCTGATCTGGATCCTGCCGTCGATACCCGTGTTCGGTTCATTCGGCGCCTGATCACCCTGGGCATCTGCGTGCTTGGTGTGCTGTTCGCGTTGTCTCAGTTCGGAGGCCTGAACAAGCTGGCGGCGGGCTTGTTGGCGTCCAGCGCGATCATCGCGGCGATTGTCGGGTTCGCGGCGCGCCAGACGCTCGCCAACCTGATCGCTGGGGTGATGCTGATGGTCGCGCAGCCGCTGCGGATCGGCGACCGGGTCACGATCCAAGGTCAGACCGGTGTGGTCGAGGACGTACGCCTGAACTACACGGTGCTGCGAACTGCGGAAGGACGGCGCTTGCTGATCCCCAATGATCGCCTTGCGTCGGAGATGATCCGCAACGACACGATTCTCGATGACCGCGTCCGCCCGGAGGCATCGGTCTGGCTTCGGGCCGCCGCTGATACCGACATCGCCGTCTCGAGCCTTGTGGGCGTCGAGCGGGGGCTTGTCGTGCGCGTCGCTGAGATCACGCCCGAGGGCGTGCGGATCACGCTGACCGCCGAGCCGGTACTCGCACCGGAGCGTGCTGAACGCGAGGCGAGCCTGCGCGTCGCGGCGCTGCGGGCGCTGCGGAGCGCTGGATTGATGTCGTAGGACTGGTTGGCGCGGGGGGTGATCTCTCGGGCAGGCTCAATGGCGGCTCAAGGAACGCGACTGGACTGACTGCGCCGAGCGCAAACCGCGGGTACCCCTTGGCAATGCGTGATCTGCGCCACGGCGGCCCCGTTACCGGTGGGCGTGTTCGCGTTTCCGGGCTGGTCGCTATTGGCGGGCCATGTGCAGCTTGAGCTCGGCTTCGGGGTCGCTGATCAGCTCGCCGCTCAGGTCGACGGTCACTGTGTGCAGTGTCCCGGTGAAGCGGAACGGCGTCTTGTAGTCCTCGGTCACTGTTGAGCCCGGGTCCGCGCCGCAGGTCAGCGCGCCGGGGTTGAACGCGAATGGCGTCGTGTATGCGACATCGCGGTCGCCGACCAGATTGCCGTCGATGTAGAGCTGGAAGCGGCCAGGCGTCCCGTGGCCCTTGGTGGGGTCGGGCTGCCCGGTCGGCTCGAACTCGTAGCGCAGCTTGTGGCTGCCGGCAGTGACCTCAGCATCCGACGCGACGTGAAGCAGTTCGCGTCCCACCCAGTTGTGCGTGTAATGCAGCCGGCCGTCCTTGACGTACAGCGTGAAGCCGCCCGCGGCGGTTCCCTGCGCGAGCAGCACGCCCTCAGCCCCTCCTTCCGGTATCTCCACGTCGGCGGTGATGCTGTGCGGGCGGTTCAGCACCCGCGCGCCGGCGAAAAACGGCACCGACTGGGTGTTGGGGTAGTACACGAACCGATCCCGCGGCGCGGCGATCATCGGCTTCTCGGTCACGAAGCGCGCCAGCCCGCTGCCGTCGACGGGCATTACGTCGTACTTGCCGGCCTCGACATACCAGGTCGCGATCAGTGCGATCAGCCGGTCGCGGTGCTCGGCGGCGATGTTGTGGTTCTCGGCCGGGTCCTCGGCCACGTGGTATAGCTCCCAGCCCTCCGAGTCGAGCTGCGCGAGCTTCTCCGCGGAGATCGGCTCGCCGAACCCCTTGCCGGCCTCGGCGAACGACGGGCCCGGCCACGGGCACACCGCCCGCCACCCGTCGTGGTAGATCGAGCGGTGGCCCATCATCTCGAAGTACTGTGTCGTGCGCTGGCTGGTCGCTGCAGCATCGTCGAAGGTGTTTGCAAAGCTCGTTCCGTGCAGCGGTGATTGCGGCACGCCGCGGATCGTCGCCGGCGGCTCGATCCCGACCACGTCGAGCACGGTCGGGACCATGTCGATGATGTGCGCGTATTGCTCGCGCAGCTCGCCGCGCGCCTTGATGCGCTTGGGCCAGCTGACGATGAACGGGTCCGAGGTCCCGCCGCGGTAGGTCTCGCGCTTCCAGCGGCGAAACGGCGTGTTGCCCGCGAACGTCCACCCCCATGGGTAGTGGTTGAAGTGCTTCGGACCGCCGATCTCCCCGATCGCGGCGAGGCTGTCCTCGAACGGCTCCTGCGCGTTGTTGAAGAACTGCGCCTCGTTGGTGGTGCCGGTCGGTCCGCCCTCGGCGCTCGCGCCGTTGTCCGAGACAACCATGATCAGCGTGTTCTCGAGCTGGCCGATGCTCTCCAGGTAGTCGAGCAGCCGCCCGATGTGGTGGTCGGTGTGGCTGAGGAAGCCGGCGAAGACCTCCATCATCCGCGCGTACAGGCGCCGCTGCTCGTCGCTGAGCGACTCCCACGCCGGCACGTCGGGGTCGTGACGCGAGAGCTCCGCGTGCTGCGGGATGATGCCGAGTTCCTTCTGGCGCGCGAACACCTTCTCGCGGTAGGCATCCCAGCCGTCTTCGAAGACGCCCTTGTAGCGGTCGGCCCATTCCTTTGCCACGTGGTGCGGCGCGTGCGTCGCGCCGGGGCAGAAGTGCAGATAGAACGGCTTGTCAGGATCGACCTGCTTGGCGTCGGAGATGAACTGGATCGCACGGTCGGCCAGATCCTCGGTGAGGTGGTAGCCCTCCTCCGCCGTTTTCGGCGGCTCGACCTGGTGGTTGTCGTAGACGAGGTCGGGGTCCCATTGGCTCGTGTCGCCGCCGAGGAACCCGTAGAAGCGCTCGAAGCCGCGGCCCAGCGGCCAGCGGTCATACGGGCCCGCGGCTGTCTCCTGGCTGCTCGGGATTAGATGCCACTTGCCGATCATGTACGTGTTGTAGCCGTGCTCCAGCAGGATCTCGGACAGGAACCCGTTCTCGAACGGGACCAGCCCGTTGTAACCCGGATAGCCCGTCGCGGCTTCGGTGATGCACGCCATCGCGTTGCTGTGATGGTTGCGGCCGGTGATCACGCACGAGCGGCTCGGCGAGCACAGCGCCGTCGTGTGCATGTTGTTGTAACGCAGCCCCCGCTCGGCCAGGCGGTCGAGGTTCGGGGTGGCGATCGGGCTGCCGTAGCAGCCAAGCTGGCCGAACCCCGTGTCGTCGAGCACGATCAACAGCACATTCGGCGTGTCCTTCGGCGCACGCACCGCAGCTGGCCACGCCGGCGTTGACTCATCTGCCGTGCGGCCAATGACCCCCGGAAACGGCGCACCAGATGGGTATTCGGTCAACGGCATATCGACGCTCCTGATCGCAGATTCGAGCCGCAATCGTCGAGTGACCGACCCGCCGACGCATCACCCGGAAGGGATGAACGGAGCTCGCCGTCGAACGAGCTGCTGCTGTCGAGCAGCCCCGCCAGCTCGATCTCGAGCCGCCGGCAGCTGGTATGCATGCGCCCCGGACCAGGCGCGCGGCGACATCGCGGCGCTCATCGGTCTCCACGTGTGCGGCGGGAGGGCCTCGTTGACGCACCCGATCAGCGCATCATCGCGCCGTACGTCCTGAAACATCCGGCGTCGCGCTGCTTACCCATCCTTCCAGACGCGAACCCAAATTGCCGTTGTATTTTCGGGGTCGGTCTCGCGGATCTACGGTCACCGTCACCCGATCTGAATGAAGCGCTGTTCGCCCCCCGCAGCGATCATGAGATCCGCTATCGATTGAGCGCGCGTCGCGCTCCCTGCCGAAGGGGTTGATTCGATGGGCAAGGGAATTAGCGAGGTGCTGACGTTCGCGGTCGGCGTCGCGATCAGCCCCGTGCCGATCATCGCAGTGACGCTGATGCTGTTCTCGCAGCGCGCCCGCGTGAACGGGTTGATGTTTCTGCTCGGCTGGGTCGTCGCGCTGGCCGTCGTCAGCGGCGTCGCCTACGCGGCAGCTGACCAGGCTAACGCCGCCACCGACAGCACGACCTCCGACGCCATTGCCTGGGGGAGAATCGTGTTCGGCGTGCTCCTGCTGCTGCTGGCTGCGCGCAACTGGCGCACCCGCCCGGCACCCGGTACCGAGCCCGAGATGCCGAAATGGATGGCGGGCATCGACGCCCTGAAACCGGTCAAGGCGCTCGGTCTCGGCCTGCTGTTGGCGGGAGTCAATCCGAAGAACCTGATGCTGGCGGCCGCTGCTGGCGCTGGGTTGGCCGCGCTCGGGCTCTCGAGCGCGAACGCCATCGGCTCGCTGATCGCTTTCGTCGTCATCGCCAGCCTCACGATCGCGGGGCCTGTCGTCTATTACCTGTTCGGTGGCGATCATGCGAAGGCCAAGCTGGACGAGATGAAGAACTGGCTCGCCCTGCACAACAATGCGGTCATGGCAGTGCTGTTCCTTGTCTTCGGTGCCAAACTCATCGCCGACGGCCTGCCACCACTCACCTAGAACGAGGTGCACTCATTCGAGCCCGGCCGCCTGCGGATGTTGCACCTGAGTGCGCACTGGGTATCGATAGACGGCTGTCGACGCGGTAGCTCCTGAGCTGTCGAGCAGAACGCGGCGAACGGTCGTAGACGTAGTCGCGGCGCGTCCCATGGAACGCCCCGGAGCGCGAGGGCGCGCGCGAGATCGCTCTTGCCAACGCGGCGGCAGCGTCGCTGACCGGACCCGAAACGCCGGGCAACAGCCTCAGCCGCAGCCCGAAGCCTCGGTTGTGACCGCATCTCTCTCGGTTTGCGGCAACTCAGCGCTCTAGGGGGCGGGGGGTTCTTCGGTGGAGCGCTTGTCGAGGCGTTCGTCGTGTGACGGTGTGCGCGCCGGATCGAAGGTCACCCTGATGTCTTCTCGACGGTCGCGTTGCGCGGCTTCTGCGGAGTCGCGCATCGTCCGCTCGTCGGCCGGCCGCAGATCCCCGGTCAGCGAGCGCGGCCACAGCTTCCTAGCGAGCACGACGTTGACCTCGGCCGCCATGAGGGTGATCTCCGCGGCAATCAACAGCCAGGTGAGGATGCCGACGACAGCGGCAAACCCACCGTACGTCTGGCTGCTCCCCTTCAGCACCTGCGTGACGTAGACACCGCCGGCTGCTTGGAGCAGCAGCCAGAAGGCGGTCGCGAGTACGGCTCCCGGCAGGACCTGGCGGATCGTCACGGGGGCCGCCGTGAGCAGCCGGAACGACGCGAGGAACACGGCAAGGTCGATGCCGGCCGCCACGGCGGTGCCGATCACTTCGGGGATCGACGATGTGATCGCGCCCGCGCTGGCAAGCCCGACGGCCGCGGTCGCGGCCACCGTGATCACGCCGAGCGAGCCGAGCACGAGCAGTCCCCGCAGGCGCGATTGAACAAATCCGTGTCGATCCGGCTGTGGCACGGCCCAGAGGTGATCGAGCGCGACGCCAATCGCCAGGCTGATGCCGAGGCCGCTCCACACCGCACCTGCGAGCCCGATCGCGAGCGCCACGGTGCTGCCCGTGAGCGACCCGACATGACCGCTGATCTGCGGGCCGAGCACCGGCATCAGCCGCAGCGTGGAATCGAGAACCTGCTTCTGGAAGGAAGGATCACTTTGGAACGCGAAGCCAAGAATCGACACGAACGCCAGCAGCAGCGAGAAAACCGAGAAGAAGCCCCAGTAGGCGACCCGGACCCCGAGCCCCGCTGCGTCGTCCTCGACGAACTTCTTGACGACCGCGATCGGGACCGCGACCGCGGCGTGGCGCGCCTGCCAGCCGTCGACTCCGTCGAGCACGCCCGCCCAACTCATCGGCCCGGGCTCCGCCCACGGCTGCGGCCCACTACGAGGAACCGTGCGCGGCGACGTGGGCGACGGCGCGGATCGCGTCCCACGGACTTTCCGGCATGGTTGCGGATGGGGAGGCGCCCGGGTGTTGCGGAGCGATGAGCACTCGCAGGGCCCGAGGCCGGGTTGCGAAGCGCAAGGGCGGGTCGAGCTTGAGCGCTTCGCCGTCGATGCCGGCGGCGACTGGGCCGTCGGAACGAACTTCGAACGATGGCGCGGACCATTGCTGCACTCGCTTGTCACTTCCGTTGGCCGCGCCTGCGCCGAGGACCGCGATACCGAGCACCCCGGCGTCGAGGCGCGGGCGTGTGCCGGAGGCGATCGCGCGTCCGAGCCGGTACGGGTCGTTTGAGACGAGCACCACCGCGCTCGTCTTGCGCTCGCGGCCGTCAGCGCCGGTGAAGCGCAGGTCGAGCCCGTCTTTACCTGGGCCGAGCACCGTCGGCATCGTCTTGGCGATCGTCCGCAGCTTCGCGTCGCGGTACCCCTCGCGCTGGACCGATTCCGCGTAGACACCGAGCGAGACGTTGTTCACGAACACCCGGCCGTTGACCTCAGCGAGGTCGACGACCCGCTCGCGCCCGTGGGTGAACGCGTCGAGAGCGCCGACGACGTCATCGCGGTCGACGCCGAGATCGAGCGCGAAATGGTTACGGGTCCCGGCCGGCACGCACACGTAGGGGAGTCCCCGCTCGGAGGCGATCGCGGCGACGATCGCCTGCGTGCCGTCGCCGCCGGCCACGCCGACGGCGTCCGCGCCGCCCGCGACCGCGTCGCGCACGAGCGTCGCGAGATCATCCCCGAGGTGCAGCTCGACCGGCTCGACGCCGCGAGCGCGCGCCTCGCGCGCGACCTGAAAGCGCTCCGCCTTCCCGCCGCCCGATTTGGGGTTGTAGAACAAGACGGGCCGCTTCGGCGGCGACGCGACCGGCAGCGTGGCGTGGCCGGTGAATACCCGGCGCGCGGCTGCGAGCGAAAGCACGATCCCCGCAAGGATCAACGCGTCCTCCAGCACGCGGCCCTCGAGCACGACCAGCACGACCGCACCGGCGAGCAGCACGGCAGCGCCCACCGCCGCGGCGTAGCGCACAGCGCCTTCGTGAACCAACGCCCACCAAGCCATCACCACGGCGAGCGCCAGGCACGCAAGCACCGTCACGCCACGCGGGAATCGCCCGACCGCGACGACGACCGCCAGGACGAGCGACGCCGCGAGCAAAGCGAGCGACGCGATCGCAGCTGACCGCCGATTCACGACGTCACCCATTCGCCAGGCCCGATCGCACGCGGAAGTCGCGACGGTCCCACCCGTTTCGAGCTTCCAGCACGCACGAACTATCGCCTCAACAACCCGGGTCCACGACGCCGCTCGTGGCGGTCCTCGTGCCGGTCGCCGCGATCATCCTTGCGGTCATCGTGGCGGTCACCCCGATCGTCATGCCGGTCCGCCCGCCGTTCTTTAACCTTGTCGAGGAGGCCGGGTCGATCTTTTCTATCTCCGAACAATCCCATCTTCATGCTCCTTTCGCTGTGGCCTGGCGGTCCGCTTCGACCGCTCCGATCAGCTGTTGGGTCGGAATCCGGCCGCTCGTGACCAGCTGACCGCCCGACCTGCGGATCGCCGAGCCGAACGGCGCCGCCCACGTGTTCTCCCACACCAGCACAGCCGCCGCACTGCCAGGCTCCAGCGATCCGCCGATCTCCTCGACGTCCTCCTCGGCGAGCAGGATCGCGAGGTCGCTTTCCAGCGCGCGCAACTCACCGACCTCGCTGTCCTCGGCGTCGCGCAGCTCAGTGGCCTCAATCGATCCGTCAGCGCCCTTCATGATCAACACGAGGTCAAGCACTCGGATCGTGTTGCTGTTAATCAGCGCGCGCAGCTCGGACGCCATCTCGCCCGAGAAATCCGCCTTCTCTGCCGGGAATCCGACCACCAAATAGTCGACCGGCCCGAGTTCATCAACGTTGATGTCAGTCATGCCTTCTGCTCCAAATCTTTGTCGCTGCTATGTGCTGCCCGCCGGCTGCTAGATGTCGGCGTGGTGTTCGTCTGTCGGTAGGCCGCCTTCTTTCCAGGCGGTGATCCCGCCGTCGAGGTTGGCGACGTGCTGATAGCCGAGCGTCTTGAGGGTGAGGGCTGCGAGAGCCGCGCGGGTGCCCGACCTGCAGTACACGATCACCCGGCCGGCCGGGTCGAGCTTTGCGTTGTGTTTGGGGCTGGCGGGGTCGGCGATGAACTCGAGCAGGCCTCTGGGCACTTGTACCGCGCCCGTGATGTGCTGTTCCCACTCGACCGGCTCCCGGACATCGAGCAACACTGCCTTTCCCGACCCGACCTCATCCGAGGCGTCCTTCGGGGAGACATGCTCGATCTGAGCATTGGCCTCGCCCACCATATCTGCGGCTGTTGTTGTCATGGCTTTCGTTCCTTGAGGTAGGTGGTGCCCATCACCGGACCGGGAGATGATGGGCGCACCTTGCGGATCAGGCCCGGTCGCCTGAATTGAGCTCGCGGCTACCCGAGTCGCGCGCCTTCCGCTTCGAGGCCTTCGCCCGTGGGAAGCTTGCTCCAGCTCCTTCTCTCCCACTCCTCCTTGAGCACCTCGACCGCCGCCTGCTCGAGGAACTCCGGCGCCGCCCACTCGTCCACGTCGAAGTCGTTCTTGATGTAGCTGTGGCTGACCATGAAGTCCTTGCCGATCTTGATGGTCTGCATGTTCTGCGCGCTCAGGCTCGGCACCATGTCGACGTGCTTGATGCCCCGATATGTGTCCTCGGCGTCCAGGTAGAACGTCTGCCGATTGAGGATCGCTCCCGCTGCACGCTTGTTCTTGTTCGCCCAGCGCCCCACCTTGATCATCGCCTTCATGTAGGCGAGGACGAGCTCGGGGTGCTCCTTAGCCATGACCTCTGTGCAGGTGATGATGGCCGGGGTGTTGGCCACCTGGATCGTCCAGTCCGAGTACCTGGACAGGTCCTCGATCATCTTCAGCTGGCCCGTGGCCTCCTGCAGATGCTCGAAGACCTTGCTCTGGGTGTAGATCGCGTCGACCTTGCCGCCCAATAGCGCCGTCTCTAGCGGGCGGAAGGCCAGGTCGTGCTTGTGGTCGCGTCGCATCCATAGCTCGGACGGGTTGTTCATCGGCGGGACCAGCATCTCGGGCTTGTCGTACCAGTCATCCGGGTAGGGGAACTCGACAATCTGCACGTCGTCCATCGTCATGTCGTTGAGCCGGAGCATGTTCTCGATGCCCATGTGCTCCTGGATCCGCCACCAGTCGTTCTTGATCGTGTTCAGGCTCTTCGAGAGGCCGATCTTCTTGCCCTTCAAGTCCTTCATCCGGAAGATCGGGTCCCGGGAGCGCACCGCCATGCAGCCGCCCTCATGCACCCACGTCGCCCCCAGCAACCTCGTCCGGCGCAGGTCGGCGCGAACGTGGATCGGCGGGTACAGGCCGCCGAAGCGGATCAGGTTGTCGAGATTGTGGATGTAGTGCGGGTACCAGTTGTTCTCGGGTGCGTGGCGGAAGTAGGCGTACTCCACGCCGATCTTCTTGAACTCCTCACGGCACCACCCCAACTCCTGGTCCACGTTGTTCGCAGACACCATCGGGCAGTTCGTGAACCACACCTCTTTCCAGTTCAGAGGCACAGTGGTTGAAACTCGTTTCACTTCCTCAGTGACGGCCATGGGATGGCCTCCTTCTCGTCATGATTGACGTCTGTCGTCCTTGTGGGATGCATCTCTGGTCCTGGGCTCGGCTCGGTCGTCGATCGCTTTGGCCTCGAGCAGGGTGAGCCCGAAATCTGATATCCGACGGAGGAGCCCCTGGAACTCGGCCTGGTCGCGCACATGGCCCGTCAGCGCCGTGTTGCCCTCGGCTCGCGAGAACGTCATTCCTTCGAAAGCGAGTGCCAGCTTGTCGCTGAGCTCTCCCTCGACGGTCAGCCGATAGGTCCGGTCAAGCACGTCTCCGAGAGTTGCACCGTTGACCGCGCGCTCGCGAGAAGCGCGGGTCTTTCACCCGGGTGATTGCGCTTGCCCCAGCAGCCCGAGCGCGGCGGCGCGGGCGACCGCGTCCGTCCGGGAATGGACGCCGAGCTTGTGGTAGAGCGCGCGGTTGTGCGACCGGATCGTGTTCGGTGAGAGAAACAGTCGCTCTGCGATCTCACGGTTGGAAAGGTCAGTGGCTAGCAGCCGCAGCACGGCGAGCTCGGCCTCGCTCGGCGCTTCGAGCATCTCCCCGGTGGACGCGCGGCCTCTGGCCATGTCGAGCTCTCGCTGCACCTCGTCGGCGAGCACCCGCACGCGCCCGCTGTCGACGAGCTCGCCGATCGCCTCCCGCGCGGCGCGGAGCGTCGCCTCAGCCTCGTCGAGACGGCCCCGGCGCAGACGGACACGGCCGAGCAGGACGAGCAGCCACGTGTGGTGCACGGTCGCGACGTCGTCGGCGAAGAACCGTTCCGCGGAGGCGAGCTCATGCTCGGCCTCGACAAGGCTTCCCTCAGCGGCAAGCACCGATCCGAGGGCGGCGGACGCGTTCGCCCCGAGCCAGCTTCGGCTCGTGCCGATCCGGCCGACCGCCGCCTTCGCCGTCTCGGCGTGGCCTCGTGCGGCGACGAGCCGTCCGCGCTCGATCGCGACGAGCGCGAGCGTTGAGCGGGTCATCACCAGACTCGGCACCGCGCGCTCGATCGCCGGGTGCTCGAGCGCCCGCGCCGCCGCCGCCGCCGCCTCGTCCAGCTCACCGGCGAAGAACAGAGCGCGAGCGTAGGCGGCCAGCGCTGCTGTGAGGATCTCGTTCGCGCCGGCGCCCGCGAGCGCGACCGCACGGCGGCCGTCGAGGACCGCCTGCCCAACGCCGCCGTCGATCGTGACTGCGCGCACGAGCAGCGCCGCCGTCTCGACGTATGTGTCGGCTCGCTCCGATCGCCGTTCGCGCGCGCGGTCGGCGAGCTGGAGTAACCGGCGCTGCTCGAGCCTTCTGCCGCCGACCAGCATCGCGGCGGTCGCGGCCGCCACTGCAAGCTCCGGATGCTCAGCGACCCGCTCGTCCGGCAGCGTCCGAACCCAGCGCAGAAGCGTCCGGCCGGAGCCGCTTCTGATCAGCGGCAGGTGGTACTCGACCAGCAGCTGTGCGACGAGCTCATGCTCGCCGGCTGCGGCCGCGTGCTCGACGGCCTGAACCGGCAACCCCCGCGACCTGAACCACTCGGCGGATCGGCGGTGAATCCGCGTCGGCGCACCGGGCTCCAGCGACCCGAGCTCAGCCCTCGCATGCTCGGCGAACAGCGAGTGGATCCGAAACCAGCCTCCTCGCTCCAGCCTGGAGACGAACAGGTTCGAGTGCTCGAGCTCGGCCAGCCGGGCCGCCGAATCGGTACGGTCGAACACGCCGTCGCAGAGCTCCGCGGTGAACTCGCCGAGGATCGCAACGCCGTGCAGAAACGCGCGATCGTCCTCCCCGAGCGCCGCGAGCACCTCGCCGCTTAAGTACTCAGCCACGAAACGATTGTCTCCGCCGAACGCCCGCACAGCCCGCGCCGGATCCTCGACTGTCCCCAGCCACAACCAAGCGAGCACCAGCGCGGCGGGCCAGCCCTCGGTGCGCTCGACGAGCACGTCGATCTCCTCGTCCCCGAGCTCGAGCTGACCGAGAACGACGAGCAGCTCGTGCGCCTCGGCGGCGGTGAACGCGAGCTCGGTTGCACGCACCTCGACCAGTGCACCGGCGGCACGCAGCCGCGCGAGCCTCAGCGCCGGATCCACGCGTGCAAGGAGAACCACGTGCGCGTTCGGGGGAAGCTGCGCGAGGGCATAGTCGATCGACGACAGGCACTCCTCGTCGGTCACCTCGTGCAGGTCCTCGAGCACGACAACCAGCTCGCTCCCCAGCGCCGAGACGCCGTTCATGAGCTCGTCGAGCGCGACCTCGATCGGGGCGCCCGCCACGGCGAGCCGCCGCAGCGTCCCTACGCCGAGCCCCGGCCGCACCCGGTCGACCGCCGTCGCGACGTACCTCCACAGCCGGGCCGGATCGTTGTCGCCGGCGTCGAGCGTGATCCACGCCACCGCGCCATCAAACTCTGCGCACCAAGCGCGCACGGCGGTCGTCTTGCCATACCCGGCCGGAGCCGCGACGAGCGTTAGCGACGCGTCATAACCAGCCTGGAGCGCCCGGCGAACTCGCGGCCGATCGACCACCCTGTGATGAACGCTCGGAACCGCGAGCTTGGCCTCCGCGAGGGGGACAAGCGCGTCCGCACCTGCTGCCTTGTGCCCGACATTCACGGTCATTCGCTACCTGCAAGGAGACATTCCCTGATCAAGGATCCGGTTTCCTCACCCACAACGGATGAAACCGGATGCGAAGAACCGGCGGTCCGTTTGCCGAGACCCGGTCGAGAATCACTGCCCGGGAGTCAAGGACACAGCGGCGCTACGGCGACATCGGCTTGGACCAGCGTCGCGCGCACGCATGCGCTCGACGGGTGTCATCCGATCGGGGTGATGCCAGATCGTCCCGGTTGGGCGAGCCTGAAGGTAGGTCCAGCGTTGTCTGGGCGCCGGTGGTAATCGAGGGAGGTGACGGCGATGACGCCTACAAGCAAGGCGACAGCCAAGAATGGCGGCGCGTCTTCGAGGCGCAGGACTGCGGCGGCGGGTAAACCGAAGCCGAGCGCGGCGGTTCCGCATCTGTCGGTGGCGGAGCACATCGCGCGTGGTAAGGCGGCCCGTAAGGAGGTGCCGCGAGCCGACCATGCAGTGTTCGAGCCGCTGTCGACTCGGGCTGATCCGGTCGAGCTGCTGGAGCGTCAAGCGAAGACTCGGGTGCCGGAGTTGGTGCCGATTCGTTATGGGCGGATGCTGGTCTCGCCGTTCACGTTCTACCGCGGCGCAGCGATGATCATGGCGCATGACCTTGCGGCGACCCCGAGGTCGGGGCTGACGGTGCAGTGCTGCGGGGACGCGCACCTGTCGAACTTCGGCGTGTTCGCTTCGCCCGAGCGGCGGTTGATGTTCGATGTCAACGATTTCGATGAGACGCTTCCCGGGCCGTGGGAGTGGGATGTCAAGCGCCTGGCGGTGAGCATGTTGATCGCGGCGCGGGACAACGGGTTTCGCGCCAAGGAGCAGGACAAGATCGTGCGTGCCACCGTCGGCCGGTATCGCACGGCAATGGCAGAGTTCGCCGGGATGAAGGACCTCGACGTGTGGTACTCGCGCCTGGATATCGAGAGCGCCATGCAGGACTACGGTTCGCAGTTCAAGCCGAGGATGGTCAAGCGGACCGAGAAGACGCTCGCGAAGGCGCGCACGAAGGACAGCATGGCTGCCTTCTCGAAGCTGACTCACGTCGTCGACGGGAAAGTGGAGATCGTCGATCAGTCGCCGCTGATCGTGCCGATCGAGCGGCTCGCGCAGGGTCAAGCGCGCGAGGAGCTGTTCGATCAGCTTCATCAGCTACTGCGCGGCTATCGTGACACGCTGGAGTTCGACCGCCGCGTGCTGCTCGAGCACTTCGAGCTGACCGACTTTGCGCGCAAGGTGGTCGGGGTCGGGAGCGTTGGCACGCGCGCGTGGATTGCGCTGCTGCTCGGCCGCGACGGCCAGGATCCGTTGTTCCTGCAGATCAAGGAAGCCGAAGCGTCGGTGATGGAAGAGTTCCTCGGAGCGAGCGAGTTTGCAAACCACGGAGAGCGAGTGGTCGTCGGCCAGCGGTTGATGCAGGCCACCAGCGACATCTTCCTCGGCTGGCTCCACGTCGACGCAGGGCTCGACGGCAACGCCCGCGATTTCTACGTCCGGCAGCTGAAGGACTGGAAGGGTTCCGCGGAGATTGAGCAGATGGTCCCCGAGGCCATGGCCACGTACGGCAACCTGTGTGGCTGGACGCTCGCTCGCGCGCACGCCCGCAGCGGCGACCGGATCGCAATCGCCGCCTACCTCGGGAAGGGCGACAGCTTCGACCGCGCGATCGTCGAGTTCTCCAAGACCTATGCCGATCAGAACGATCGCGACTATCGCGACCTGGCGGCAGCAGTGAAGTCTGGGAGGATCACCGCTGAAACAGGCCTCTGACCAAGCGGCTTTCGCGAGCACGTAGGAGTCCTGCTGCGGGTCGCTTCTGCGCACGTGGTGGCGATGCTGACCCTCCCGGCGAATCGGCCAGGATCCTGTCCGCGTTCGAGATGCCGACCGGACAAGTCTTTCTGCTCACGCCGGTCGCCGGGCTCGTCAGCCTGCGGAAATCTGCTTGCCGGTTCATCCGCCGACTGGGGGTGGCACCGGGCCGCTAGCAGTGTCAGCTCAGCAGTTCGATCAGGCCCTTGATAACAAGCAGGCCACCGAGCACCGTGAGCATCGTCACCGCGAACCGGCGCGCATGCCGCCCGATCCAGACCTTCGCTCGATCGATCGCCCGGGGCGTCCAGTCGGGCGCTATCACGAAGCTGACATGACGCTCGCGGAGCGCCGGTGTCCGGATCGCTTTCCCGCGAGGATCCCCATCGCGAACATCGTCAGTGACAGCGGGGCCAGCGACAGGCCGGTCTGCATCGCGTTGTACTCGAGCTTGATTTGAAGGAAGATCGGAAGTGCGATCATCGCGCCGCCGAGGGTGATGTTCGGCAGTGTCTGCTCGGATATCCCGAGCCGGAAGTGCGGGAGCCGGAACAGGTCCGGGTCGAGCACGACCGACGCTTCGACGTCGTCGGAGCGGTCGGTGATGGCTGAGCCGTCAGCTCACCGGCTCGAGGTGGCTTACGTCTGACGACGGCCCGGCCGCGAGCGCTGGTTCTCGAAGCGTGCTATGGCCGGCCGGCCGGGTGCCCCAGCCTTCTCAGCTCGCGGTTCGCTGCGGCGATGCGCATCTGGAGCTCAGTGGCTGGCCGGCGCTCAAGCGCGTCCTGTTCGATTGGTGCGCCCTCTGTTCTCGTGGCCGCGCGTGCGGCGGCGTCGTCTATCAGTGCGTAGCGGTCCGGCGCTGGTCGCGGTGTGGTGCGCGTTAGAAGCTCGCCGAGATGATTGGCGTGAGCAACTCGCGTTCCCATGTACCGCGGGCGCCCGCGGCTTCTGAGCCGCGCGAACAGCCCCTCGTGCCGCTTTGGCTGTTTGAGCGCGTCCGGGCAGAAGCGCAGCAGGATCGTCTTCATGATCGACGTGTGGTCGAACAGTGTGTGTGATACCGAGCGTGGCTCGATCCACGGCGAGACGATGATCGCCGGTACCCGCACGCCGTAGCGTCCGAACATTCCGGGGTCGTCGTCGGGCGCTTCGGGCGGGGTGACGTGGTCAAAGAAGCCGCCGTGCTCGTCGTAGAAGATGACCAGCAGTGTCCTGCTCCATTGCGGGCTCGTGGCGAGCGCATGGTAGACGGCGAGCACGAGCTCTTGGCCGTCTTTTATGTCCGCGGGGGCGTGGTCGTCGTTGGTCTGAAAGCCGGTCAGGTTGAAGTTGCTGAAGTTCGGATCGATCCACGCGACAGACGGCAGAGCGCCGGAGGCGGCGTCTTCGAGGAAGCTCGGCGCTTCTGCGTCGGTTCTGACCTCGAGCTTGGTTTTCCAGTTCAGGTTGGTCTTGCTGAAGAACGCGAAGCGGTCGTGGTGTCCGAGCAGGTAGTGGGCATCGGCGAACCGCAGCGTGCCCCCTTCGAAGGAGTACCAGCGCCAGGAGATGTCGTGGGCGTCGAGGTGGCGGACGAACGAAGGATGGTTGTACAGCGGCGGCACGTGCGGCGGCAGGTCATCGCGGCTGCGGGCGGCGCGGCCACAGATCGCGTAGAGGCGGTTGGGCCAGGTCGCCCCGGGAACCGAGCTGAACCACCGATCGCAGATCGCGAACTCGTTCGCGAGATGATCGTAGACCGGAACGTCCTCGCTGTTGTAGTAGCCCATCACCGCGCCGGGATCCGCGTCGTGCACTTCGCGGCTTGCGAGCGTGGCGGCGAAGCTTGCGGCGAAGCCATCCATCGTGCCGCCGCCGATCTGCAGGTCGACCGCCTCGGCGGAGTGATCGGGGTCGTCTGGGATCGCCGTGCTGGCGAGATGGTGGACCGGATAGCGGCGCCCGTCGTGCTCGTTGGCGAACTCCGCCCGGAGACCATCGACATCCGCGCGGCCACCCTCGAGCGAGAGGTATCCGAGCATGTGATCGAACGATCGGTTCTCGAGCATCAACACGACTATGTGGTCGACCTTTTGCAAGTTGGCCATATCGGTCTGCCCTATCACCGCACGCTCCACATGGGCCGCTAAGTCCTTTGTGCCCTCAAGCTCGATCGTGGTGATCCCGCTGAGCGCTTGTTACGGGCGACTTCGAAGTCCCCGAGCAGTTGCCGACGATCTCGCCGTCGAGCCGCGCTGTCAAGTGGTCGTCGAGATCTCTGCCATGCCAAGCTGAGCGTCCGCCTTGGGCCAGACGGTGCGGGTGATTTCAGCCTCGTACTGCGGCGGTGCTGACGCCGATGATCAGGGCGAGGGCGATGACTGCCCCCACTGCTTCTGGGACGTTGACGCCGAGCGGCCCCTTGCCGCCCGCCACTGTGGCGACGATGAACGCGAGCGGGATCGCGACCGAGACCATGACAAGCGCGCCACGCGCGACGGTGAGTGCCCGGTTGCCGCGGGCTTGGCGGTCGGCGCCGGCCATCGCGATTGCGACCTCTTCGCCTTCGTCGGCGTAGCGGGAGGTGACGCGCTGCCCAAAACGGCGCGCGTCGCTCTCGCACGCCCAGGACATCATGATCATGAACGTGACCGGCAGGATCCACGTCAGCGCCCAGATCAACCCAGCGACGACGAACCGCACCGCGCGGAGCACCTTCTCCCAAGGCGTCGACCGGCTTGCGTCTTCGTCCGCTGGTGGACTCAGGAAGCCGGCCAGGATGAGGATGCTGACGACCGCCTTGTACCAGGACCGCAGCGGAGTGCGTGTCCCTGGAGGTGGCAGCGGGGTGGCGCGGACGACCTCGAGTTCCGCCAGTGCCTGCTCCGCATCCTCGTGCACGCCGCGCATGACGAGGAAGTCGGCGGCCACGCGGGGGTCGGCTGGGTCGTGCCCGTAGAGCGCCGCCACGCGTAGGTGAAACCGCACCTCCTGGCGTAAGAAGCCGATGTAGGCGGGCACGAGGGCGATGAAGAACGGCGTCCCCGCGACCGCGCCGTCGATCCGGGCGGTGCTGATCGTCCGTCGTCGCTGACCCTCGGCGAGCACCGCGGGGGACCGATCCGGCGCGGCGTCCCGCGCCTGTTGAGCCCACGCTCGCGCGCCATCTGCGTGCCGATCGACCGTGTAAATCGTCAGCCGCTCGGGAATGTGATGGGGATCGCGCCTCGCGAGGCGCACCACGGCACCGGGAACCCGGAGGCTGTTGCGCGCTCGTGCCCAGCGCCCCGAGGGCTCGGCCGTGTCGTCTCCGTCGACGTCCGGCTCGCCGTGCTGCGCGTCAGGCTCGCCGCTCAGCACGCCGGCCGACCCCCTCCGTTCTCGTGTCGGTGAGGCTTAGTACTTCGCTGGGATGTACTGGTGGGAGTGGTCCGGCTCGCGGTAGCCGCGTGGCTTCTCGCGATCGGGGAGGACGACCGGCTCCCGCGCCGGGGACTCGTAGGGGATCTGCTCAAGCAGGTGGCTGATGATGTTCAGCCGGGCGCGCTTCTTGTTGTTGGAATCGGCGATGTACCACGGGGCAAACTCACTGTCGGTCGCGGCGAACATCTCATCACGGGCACGCGAATAGTCGTACCAGCGGCTGTAGGACTTGAGGTCCATCGGCGACAGCTTCCAGACCTTGCGCGGGTCGTTGATGCGCGACTCGATTCGCCGCGTCTGCTCCTTCTGGCCGACCTCGAGCCAGTACTTGAGCAGGATAATCCCCGAGTCGACCATCGCCCGCTCAACCAGTGGCGCCAGTCGCAAGAACCGAAATGCCTCGTCCTCTGAGCAGAAGCCCATCACCCGCTCGACGCCCGCCCGGTTGTACCAGCTGCGGTCGAAGATCACGACCTCGCCGGCCGCCGGGAAATGCGACAGGTAGCGCTGCACGTACATCTGGGACTTCTCACGCTCGGTCGGTGCCGGGAGCGCGACCACCCGGAACACGCGAGGGCTCACCCGCTCGGTGATCCGCTTGATCACCCCGCCCTTCCCGGCTGTGTCACGCCCCTCGAACACGATGCAGACCTTGATCCCCTCGTGCACGACCCACTCCTGCAGCCGAACCAACTCGCCCTGGAGACGAGCGAGCTCCTTCTCGTATCGCTTACGGCCAAGCTTCTCGACTGTCTGCCCATTCGCCTTGGTCTGCTTCGTGTGACTCATGTGGTCCTCTCCCTAACTCGCGCGACTCTTGCGGCTGCGATTCCCCGCCGATTCCAAGAAGACCGGGCGACGGGTTTTGCGCTTACCAGGTCAACTCGATCTCGAATTCGGTTTTGTCGTCCTCCACCTCGAATTCAATCTTCAGGGCGACCTCGTCGGGCACCTTCGCGACGAACCGCGCTCGACCTCGCTCGAGGATGATGTCGTTGCCCGACGCGAGCTCGTCGGCAATTGCGTGCAGGCGCGCAGCGGCGTCTTCCCGCGACATCGTGCTTTTTTCTTTGAGTTCCAACTCCATCGGGTTCTCCCATCGTCCTGGTTACACAGCGGCGCCAATATTCACGTCGCCTCACAAGCACCTTCTGCACGATCGCCAGCCTAGGCCGCGGGTGGCGGCACGCATCGCCCGAACCAGGTGACGGCCCAGCCGACGGACGCTGAAACCGTTGCCCGTGCCTGCTGGAATACGTGGGTCACGATGACCATCACCGAGACCGGGAACGTGCGTCAGACAAGCGGTCATCGGGTCACCTTCTGCGACCAATCGCGGTCCTGGTGGAACGGCGCAGCAGGCAGCCCCGTGGAATCAGTGTGGCACCAATAGACGAGCCCGGCTACGGGCTCACCGCGACGCGGCGCGTCGCTCCAGTTCTCTGTGGCGGTGGTGACGTAGAGCCGGTTTAGTCCAGCCCCCGCGAACCCGCAGGACGTTGTCTGCCTGGCTGGGACGGCTATTTCCTGGCGCAGTTCACCGTCTGGCGAGTATCGCTGGATCCGGCCGCCTCCGTAGATCGCTACCCAGAGGTCGCCGGCGGCGTCCACCGTCATGCCGTCCGGGGCTCCGACGCTCCTCAGCGACGATCACGATCACCCGCCCCTTGGAGATCGTCCCCGGTGGGGGTCGAACGCGAACGCGTGCACGACGTGCGGGCCGCTGTCGACCAGGTACATCGTGCTGCCGTCAGGGCTCCAGCCCAGTCCGTTAGGGATCGTCAGACCACTCGAGCATCAATTCAGCTTGTCCGCGCTGATCGAGGCGGTAGAGCGCTCCGCCTCCGGCTGGTGGTCCTCGGCCATCGTCCCGGCCCAGAACCGGCCCTGCGGGTCGCATGCCCCGTCGTTCATCCTGGTTGAGGGCGGGGCCACCTCAGCGACCGTGCGCAGGGAGCCGTCCGGTCTCAAGTGGACGAAGCCCCGTCCGGCGGCGAGCAGCCAACCGTCGTCACCCTGGACGGGCGTGATCGCACCGACGGTGCCGGGCACGCTGTAGCTGCGCACTGGGACGAGACTTCCGTCGTCGTGGACCCGGTCGCGGTACACGCGGCCGGCGAGTATGTCCACCCGCAGCAGCTCGCCGCGGCGGGCGTCCCACCGGGCCCCTTCTCCGAGCAGCGTCTGCTCGGTCGTGCAGGCGATCGGCGGCGCCATCTGCCTCCTGGATTCCGGCTTGATCAGTCAACGCGCGTGCGGAGGACCCCATGGTTCAGGCTGTCGACAGGATCGCGTGCGAGAGCATGCCTCCGGAGATGACCTTGGCGTCGAACCCCTCCTGCACCAGGATCCGTGTGGCGTAGTAGGCGCGCTGGCCAGAGCGGCAGATCACGCCGATCTCGCGGTCTCGGGGGAGCTCGTCGAGGCGTGACCGCAGCTCGCCCAAGGGGATGTTGACGGCCTCCGGCACCTGCTCCACGGCGAGCTCCACCGTCTCGCGCACGTCGAGCAGGAATCCGTCCTGCGCGGGAGTCCCAGTGGCTCACGGGCATGTCGCCGCGCAGCACTCCGGCGGCGACCATGCCGGCGAAGTTGATCGGATCCTTCGCGCTCCCGAACGGCGGCGCGTAGCAGAGCTCGCACTCCTCGAGGTCGTACACCGTCGCGCCGAGCTGGATCGCCAGCGCGAGCTCGCTGATCCGCTTGTCCACGCCGTCCTCGCCGACTGCCTGCGCTCCGAGCACGCGTCCGTCGGACTTGCGGAACAGGACCTTCATCGCGATCGGCTTGGCGCCCGGGTAGTAGCCCGCGTGCGAGTTCGGATACAGGTAGACCTTCTCGAAGTCGCTGTCACCGAGCCGCTGGAGCGTCTTCTCGTTCGCGCCGGTCCAGGCGACGGTCGAGCCGAACAGGCCGACGACCGCGGTCCCCTGGGTGCCGCGGAAGTGCGAGTCGCGCCCGGTGATGACCTCGGCCGCGATCCGCGCCTGGCGGTTCGCCGGCCCGGCGAGCGCGATCAGGCTCCACTCACCGGTGACGAAATCCTTCACCTCGACGGCGTCGCCGACCGCGAAGATATCCGGGTCGCTCGTGCGCATCTGCTCGTCGACGCGGATCCCGCCGAGATCCCCGACTTCGATCCCGGCCATTCGCGCGAGGGTCGTGTCCGGTCGCACGCCGAGCGCGAGGATCACCACGTCCGCCGGGTAGCGCTTGCCGGACCTGTGTTGACACGGTCAGCGAGTGGTCGTCGGACTGCTCGAAACCGGCGACGCCGTCGCCCAGCGCGACGTGCACGCCGTGTTGCTCGAGGAAGTCGCCGACGAGCCGCCCGTACTCGGGGTCGAGCGGGGCGAGGACCTGATCGGCCATCTCCACCACGGTCACGTCGAACCCGCGGAACACCAGGTTCTCGGCCGTCTCCAGGCCGATGAACCCGCCGCCGATGACGACCGCACGCATCGGCGGGCGCACCGTCTGGAAGCCCGAGTACTTCCCCATCCCGGTCAGGAAGCTCGTGCCACGCTCGATCCACTCACGGATCTCCCGCGCGTCCGGCACAGTCCTCACCGGGAAGATCCCGGCAAGGTCGATGCCGGGCAGTGGCGGGCGGATCGAAGCCGCACCGGGGGAGAGCACGAGCGTGTCGTAGGACTCGGTGTTCACCGTCCCGGTCGCGAGATCCTTCAGCTCGACGGTCTTCTCCTGCGGCGAGATGCCGATCGCCTCGCACCCGGTCCGGCAGTCAACCCGGAAATGCCCGCGGAACAGCTCCGGACTCGCGACGAGCAGATCTGACTCGTGCTCGATCACGCCGCCGACGTGGTAGGGCAGCCCGCAGTTCGCAAACGACACATACGGCCCGCGCTCCACCATCACGATCTCGGCCTGCTCGTCCAGCCGGCGCAGGCGAGCCGCGCACGACGCGCCGCCGGCCACGCCACCGACAATGATCACCTTCGACATCCTTCTCACACCCTCTTGAAAGGTTGACTCTGGACTCGTCGTCGCGGCGCTCATGACGGCACCCATGGGTCGCGCCAGCCGCCGTGCTCGGCGACCAGCGCGCTCGGCGGCCTCGGGGCCCCACGACCCCGGCTTGTAGGAATGAACGCCGGGCGGCGCGTCGAGCAGCGGCTGCATGATCCGCCATGTCTCCTCGACCTGGTCCTGACGGGTGAAGCGCATGCTGTCGCCGAGGACCGCCGCGTGGAGCAGCACCTCGTACGGGGTCGCACCCTCGCCGCCCATCTCCGCGAACTCCACGTCGAACAGGATCGGCGCCGCCCGCGCGGCATCGGCGCGGCGGGCGTCAAGGACCATCCGGACCCCCGTCGAGGGGTCGAGCTTGATCACCAGCTGGTTGGGCTCGGGCCGCCGCCGGAGCCCGGCGAACCCGAGCTGCGGCGCGTGCTTGAAGATGAGGCGCAGCTCGGTCTGCGTGACCGGCAGCCGCTTGCCGGTGCGAATGAAGAACGGAACGCCGGACCAGCGCCAGTTATCGATCTCGAGCCGGAGCGCCGCGTACGTCTCGGTGGCCGAGTCGGGAGCGACACCGTCGATGCCGAGGTAGCCGTCGTACTGCCCGCGCACGTACTCGGCCGGATCGGCTTGCGGGATCGCGCGGAACACGGCGACCATCGCGTCCTTGAGCGTCTTGGCGTCGCCTCCGGCAGGCGGCTCCATCGCCGCCGCCGCGACGACCTGCATCAGGTGGTTGACGACGACGTCGCGCAGCGCGCCGACGGGGTCGTAGAAGTGCCCGCGATCCTCGACGCCGAAGTCCTCCGCCATCGTGATCTGGACGCACTCGACGTGGTTGCTGTTCCACACCGGCTCCAGCATCCGATTGGCGAAGCGCAGGAACAGGATCTCCTCAAGACCCATCTTCCCGAGGTAATGATCGATCCGATACAGCTGGGACTCGTCCACGTACTGGTGCAGCTCCTCGGCCAGCGCCCGGGCGGAGGCGTGATCGTGGCCGAACGGCTTCTCGACCACCACCCGCGCGCGAGTCCGTCAACCCGGCTTCGGCGAGCCCCTTGACGACCGTCGCGAACAGAAACGGCGGGATCTCGAGATAGAACACCGGCGCCGTCGCGCCCTCGATCGCCTGACCCACGCGCTCGTAGGTCGACGCATCGGCGAAATCGCCTTGCACATACGAAAGCCGCGCCGCGAACCGCTCGAACACCTCCGGATCAAGCTCCTCACCGGTGCCGAGGATCGACTCCCGCGCGCGCTCGACGAGCTGGCCCACCGTCCAGTCATTGACCGCCACGCCCACGATCGGGAACGACGAGCAGCCCGTCGCTGCTCCAGCCGGTACAACGAACGGAACGTCATCACCCTCGCGAGGTCACCCGTGATCCCGAAGACCACCAACACATCGGCCGGCTGCTCGCCACCGGCACTCGCGGGTTTCCGCGCTGGTCGTTGTAGTCTCGGCTTTCGCACTTTTGAGGTTGTGAGCGGGATGCGGACGCGGCCGGGATGGCCATGTTGGGGGCGGTCGTTGTGAGCGGTCTGGGCGGCTGAGTGGGCGCGCCGCGGAGGTGCGGGGAAGGAGCATCGGCGGCTTCCCCGAAGCGGTGGTTGTTCAAGACCATTTCCGCGTCGGGTGGGAGGCCCGTTCGCGGCCGCCCATGGGGGTTGCCGCCGATGCTCTGCGTCCCATCTTCGCTGGATGAGCTTCTGCTCCTGTTCGCGCCATGTTTTTCTCGCCCGACGTTTCAGACGTTCAGGGCGATGGTTGTGGGCCAGATCTCGCAGACGTCGCTGCGTACCGTCTGCGGGATGCTGGTCGGTTCGAGGCTCTCCGGGGTCTGGCATCACGCCCGCGCGCACCGGTTCTTCAGTTGGGCGGCCTGGTCGGTCGATGAGCTTGGGTGCAGGGTCGCGGAGCTGATCGTCGCGCGGCTGCTGGGGCCGCAGGAGCCGCTCGTAGTGCCGGTCGATGACACGTTGACCAAACGGCGGGGGCGCAAGGTGTTCGGCTGCTTCTGGCATCACGACGCGACCGCTAACAGCCACAAGGGATCGGTCGCGTGGGGCAACAACTGGGTCACCGCCGGGATCAACGTCAAGCTGCCGTTCCTTAAGCGGACCGTCTGTCTGCTGGTGCTCTCGCGCCTCTGGCTCCCGCGCCGCAAGGAGATCCCGAAGGGCAAGCGCGACCCGGAACGCCCCTCAAAGCCCCGGCTGGCAAGCGAGATGCTGTGCCTGCTCGCCAAGCAGTTCCCGGCTCGCAAGATCCACGGCGTCGGCGACGCCGCCTACGCCTCGGGCACGTTTGCGGGCCTGCCGGAGAACGTGACCATCACCTCCCGACTGCGCTCAGACGCTGCTCTGAACCAGCTCGCCCCGCCCCGCCCGCCCAAAGGGCAGCGCAAGCAGGGCCGGCCGCCGGAGAAGGGACCACAGCTACCGAAACTTGATCAGATCGCGACCGACCCAGCCACCCATTGGGTCAAGACGACCGTCTGCCGCTACGGCAAGACCGAACAAGTGATGGCCCACGCGTTCCAATGCCTGTGGTACAAGGCGTTCGGCTCCCAGCCCGTCCAGGTGGTGCTGATCCAGGACATCACCAAGCCCTCCGGCTACGAGCTGGCGCTGATCTCTACCGACCTGCAGGCGAGCGCTGCGCAACTGATCGAACGCTACGCCGAGCGTTGGCCGACTGAGGTCGCCTACGAGGAAGGCAAGGAGCTGGCCGGCGTCGGCGAGGCCCGCAACCGTACCGAGAAAGCCGTCCAACGAACCGTCCCGTTCCAATTTCTTTGCATGACCCTGACAATCGTCTGGTACGCGCTCGCAGGCCACCATCCCGACGACGTCAACGAACACCGCCAACGCTCACCCTGGTACCTCACCAAGACCACACCATCGTTCGCCGACATGCTCGCCAAGCTCCGCCGCGTGATCATCGCCAGCCAATTTCACCCAGGTCAAGGGTCCACGCCCACACCCCGAGAAATCGCGAGCGTCCAGGAAGCGTGGGCCGCTGCCGGACTCTGAACTGCGAAAGCCGAGTTGTAGTGCCACGTCATTCATCGCTAGCTCCTCTCACCTGGACGCGGCACGTCCGACGGCCTCGATCCACCGTGCCACGGTCACCCGCGCTCTCCGTCCACGCTCAGCCAATACGACCGGGAGGCATGTGTTCGAGCATCGCACCTTGCACGGAGCGCTCTTGAGCAGCGCGCGCTTTTCACCCGGGTGATTGCGTTCGCTCACAGCCGAACCGGTGCGGTGCCGCGGGCGGGCACGATGGGAGGCTGGCGGCCCCAATGGTCGCAAGCCATGGCATCATCGTCGCCACGTGACGCCCGAGGGCGTACGGATCACGCTGAACGCCGAGTCGGTCCTGGCAGCACAGCGCGCCGCATGAGAGGCGGATCTGCGCGCGACGGCGCTGCGGGAGATTCGGAGAGCTGGATTGCTGTCGTCGGCGTTGGGTGGCCCGGCATCCGTAGCGTCGGAATGGCGCCGTAACCCGGGGGTGGCAGCACTCGGGCTCTCTGCACGCCGAGTTTGTGGTACAGCGCGCGCCTGTGCGACCGGATCGTGTTTCGGGAGAGAAACAGCCGCTCGGCGATCTGACTTGTCGACAGCTCGCTGGCCCGGAGCCGGAGCACGGCGGGTTCGGCGTCGCTCGGCGCTTCGAGCAGCTCTCCGCGGGAGGCGTGGCCTCTGGCCGTCTCGAGCTCTCGCTCGGCCGCGTCGGCGAGCGCCGGCATCCGCCCGCTGTCGATCAGCCCAGCGAGTCCCTCCCGTGCGGCATGAAGCGTGGCTTCGGCCTCGGCGAGACGTCCACGGCGCAAACGCACACGGGCGAGCCCTGCGTTCGCGATCACCCGGGTGAAGTGCTCGTGCGGACGTGATGCGCGGCCTACGGCGGCGTAGCCTCGGTCGGCACCCGTATCTCGTCGACAGGCGCCTGCGGCGTGCCAAAACCAATCATCGGAGGGCAAGATGAGCACTTCTTCCATTCCAGAACGACCGCCGGCCATGAGCCGCGCGCCCGCAACTCGTGAGTACGCCGAGGATGATGATCGCGGCTACGGCTGGGTGACGTTCGCAGGCGTAATGCTGATGCTCATTGGCAGCATTAACATCATCATGGGGATCGCCGCGATCGGTAACGCGCACTTCTTCACCGCCAATGCCCACTACGTCGCCGGCAGCCTCAACACCTGGGGCTGGGTCGTGCTGTGCATCGGCGTGCTCCAGTGGGCGGTCGGCTGCGGCGTGTTCCTCAAGAACCAGTTCGCGCGGTGGACCGGCGTGGTCGTTCTCGCCGGTAACTCCATCGTTCAGCTGCTGATGATGCCGGCATATCCGTTCTGGTCGCTGTCGATCTTCGCGCTCGACATCCTCGCGATCTACGGATTGGTCGCATACGGCAAGCGAATCACCACAGGCTGACCATCACCACAGGCTGACCGACAGACGATTCGGCGGTGCGAGGACGATGAAGTGGGAGCTGGCAATTGTTGCCGCGACCGTGCTCATCGTGGCGGGCGTGTCGCGGCGGCTGACGGGCACGCCGGTCACTCCCGCGATGGTGTTCGTGCTCGTCGGGGTGCTTGTGGGACCGCTCGTGATCGACGAGGTGACGTCCGCCCCGACGGGCTCGGGTGTGAGGACGCTGGCCGAGGCGACGCTTGCCGTCGTGTTGTTCGCCGATGCCTCTCGGATTAAGCCTCGCGTCCTCAGGCGCGAGTACGCGGTTCCGTTGCGTCTGCTCGGGATCGGCCTGCCGCTGACGATCGCGTTGGGTGCGGTGCTCGCGGCGGTGATGTTCGATCAGCTCAATGTCACCGAGGCGATCGTGTTGGCGATCCTCTTGGCGCCGACCGATGCTGCCCTGGGCGAGGCGGTGGTGACCGAGCCGCGGCTGCCGTCACGCATCCGGCAGGGACTCAACGTCGAGAGCGGGCTCAACGACGGGATCTGCGTCCCGCTGCTGCTGATCGCACTCGCCGCCGCCGATGTCGAGGACAAGGCGACCAGCGGCCACCACGCGATCACGATCGTCGTGGAGGAGATCGGCTACGGAATCCTCGGGGGCGTGGCGGCGGGGTTGGCCGCCGCCGCCGTCGTCGCGTTCGCTTATCGCCGCAACCTGATCACCGAATCGTGGCTGCAGGTGATCCCGGTCGCCGGCGCCGGCCTCGCCTACGGGGTCGCGGTCGCGCTCGGCGGCTCGGGCTTCATCGCGGCGTTTGTCGCGGGCGCGATCTTCGGCGCGCTCGTCAGCCGCGAGTCCGAGGAGGCCTCCCGACTGAACGAGGAGCTGGGAGCACTGTTGGGAGGGGTCACGTTCCTGATCTTTGGTGCAGTGCTGCTCGGTCCCGCGCTCAAGCACGTGAGCTGGCAGATCGCGCTCTACGCCGTGCTCAGCCTCACCGTGGTTCGCATGCTGCCGGTCGCGATCGCGATGATCCGCACCGGCGCCCGACGCCCGACCGTCGGCTTCCTCGGCTGGTTCGGCCCGCGCGGGCTCGCGTCGATCGTGTTCGCGGTGATCGTCGTCGAGGAGGCCCATCTGCCCGGGGCCGAGACGATCCTGCTCACGACGTACGTGACGATCGGTCTGTCGGTGATCGTCCACGGGATCACGGCCGCGCCGCTGGCCACGCGCTATGCCCGCTGGTATGAGTCACATCAGCGCGGTGCGCCGCCGGTCATGGAGAGCGTCCCCACCCCGGACCACCGCACCCGCGGGGCGCCCCATCCGAACACCGAAGCGGCGGCATGAGCGCCGCCAGCGTCGATCGGCCTCGGAAGCCACCCGCCTTCCGCCCGGAGGACCGCCGGCACGAGCTCGCACGCGTCCTGCGGCGTAAACGCCGCTTACGAGCCGGAACCCTCCAGCTGCTGGCCGCCGCGGCCGCCGTCGCGCTGGCCTTCCTCACGCCACAGATCCACGTTGGCTTCGACATCCCCACAACCCGCGCGATCGAGATGCTGATCGCTGTCGGCGCGGGCACCGTGACGTTCATCGGAATCGTCTTCTCGCTCCTCTTCCTGGTGGTCCAGTTCGCTACGACCACGTTCACGCCACGGCTGAACCTGTTCCGAGACGATCCGATCGTCTGGCGCGCGTTCGCGTTCTACACAGCCGTGGTTGTCTACTCATTGACAGCCGCGCTCGTGATCTCGGCTTTCGCAGTTCAGAGTCCGGCAGCGGCCCACGCTTCCTGGACGCTCGCGATTTCTCGGGGTGTGGGCGTGGACCCTTGACCTGGGTGAAATTGGCTGGCGATGATCACGCGGCGGAGCTTGGCGAGCATGTCGGCGAACGATGGTGTGGTCTTGGTGAGGTACCAGGGTGAGCGTTGGCGGTGTTCGTTGACGTCGTCGGGATGGTGGCCTGCGAGCGCGTACCAGACGATTGTCAGGGTCATGCAAAGAAATTGGAACGGGACGGTTCGCTGGACGGCTTTCTCGGTACGGTTGCGGGCCTCGCCGACGCCTGCCAGCTCCTTGCCTTCCTCGTAGGCGACCTCAGTCGGCCAACGCTCGGCGTAGCGTTCGATCAGTTGCGCAGCGCTCGCCTGCAGGTCGGTTGAGATCAGCGCCAGCTCGTAGCCGGAGGGCTTGGTGATGTCCTGGATCAGCACCACCTGGACGGGCTGGGAGCCGAACGCCTTGTACCACAGGCATTGGAACGCGTGGGCCATCACTTGCTCGGTCTTGCCGTAGCGGCAGACGGTCGTCTTGACCCATTGGGTGGCTGGGTCGGTCGCGATCTGATCAAGCTTCGGTAGCTGTGGTCCCTTCTCCGGCGGCCGGCCCTGCTTGCGCTGCCCTTTGGGCGGTCGGGGCGGGGCCAGCTGATTCAGAGCAGCGTCTGAGCGCAGTCGGGAGGCCGGCAGATAGCCGGCCAGGAACCGGGCCGCCACCCGGTGGGCCTGAAGCATCGCTGCTGTGGAGACGGGCGGCGGGATCCGGGGTGGCGAGGGGCGCGGCGAGCCGGCGGCGGCCGGAAGCACGACGAGGAGCGGGGAGCGAAGGCCAATCATGCCCGCCATCATCGCGCTCGAACCTCGAGCTGCTCGTGCTGTCAGACGACCGGCAGATCGGCGGGCAGATCCGCCGCTTCGACCGCGAGCTCGGTGACCGGCCCGGCGTTGTGCTCGCGCCGAACAGCGTGCTCGACCGCTACCCGGCCGACCTGCAGGCGATCCCCTGGCACCTGCTGATCGCCGACGAGGCGCTCCGCTACGCCAACCCCGCGACCGAGGCGCACCAGGCCCTTGCCCAGGTCAGGTTCCGATCGGTCGCCGACTGCTGGCTCCTGACCGCGACGCCACGCGGCAAGAGCGCCGAGCACCTCGACGTGCTCGTCGGGCTCGCCGTCGGCGACGAGGCGATGATCACCGACCGGCTCAACACGCGGGAGGCCGGCGACCTGATGGACGAGATCAACGCCCACCGGCTGCGCGTCAACTACGGGCCCCACCTCGTCAGGGTCACCCGCCGCGACATGCAGGCTTGGATGCCCGAGGTCCGGCCCGCACAGCCGCTCGCGCTCGACCCCGACCCGGCGCTCGCCGACCTGCTCGACGCGATCCGCCAGGGCGGGCGGGACGCCTACCGGCGGCTGCTCGAGGTCCTGCGCGAGCTCAAGACGCTCGAAGCAGGAACCGACCTCTACAGACGGCGCTCGCCGAGCTCGCCCGCGCACAGGGAATCGTCCTCGGCAACGTCGGCGTCTTCGTCGACGCGAGCGTCGACCCCGAAACGCTGACCCACTCGAAGGCCGCGCTCGCGACCGCGCTCCTCCGCCAGGGTCTCGTCGCCGAGGCCGTACGCGGTGGAGGGGACGGTTTGCCGCTGCTGCGCGGCGTCACCGCCCAGACGCTCGCCGGGGTCGCCGGCGAGGAGCAGGTGATCGTGTTCGGCGAGCGGGTCTGGTGCCTGCGCCAGCTCGCCCGCACGCTGCGTGAGCGCCACGGAATCGAGGCGCACGTCGCCGACGGCAGCATCCACCCTGGCGAGTTCGAGGCGCTCAAGCGGCGGTTCACCGCCGGCGAGTTCCCCGTGCTCTGCCTCTCAAGGATCGGGCACGAGGGCCACAACCTCCAGAACGCGTCGGTGCTCTGCCACCTCGACCTGCCATGGCTGCCCACCGGCCTCGAGCAGCGCGTCGGCCGGGCCGCCCGCCCCGGCGCCGCCCGCGCCCACGTCCAGACCTATATCCCCTACATCCGCCGCGGCGGCGTCGAGCACATCGTCTCCGTGCTCGCCGCGCGCGGCGCCGAGCACCACCAGATCCTCGACAGCTTCGAGGGCGTCCGTGCGGCCGAGAGCACCGTCGCCACCCAGCTCGGCGAGATCACCAGCCAGGTCGCCGACAGCAAGGACGACGCCGGCTACGCCGCCACCGCCGCGCGGCTGCGTGTCGCTGCCAGCGTGTTCGGTAGCTGACCGGCCCACGAACCAGCACGAAGCAAGCCCGGGCGCCGGCCGCCGCGTCGGCGCCCGCGCCATGTCTCTATCCACGCTCACGAGAAGGAGAACCGCATGAGCGCAATCACAGCCGCCCTGTCGCAGATCGACCAGGTCGCGGAAGAGGGAGATCTCGCCTCCAACCTCGCCGCGCCGCTCGAGCTCGAGACGGCCGGCGTGCCGATCCTGCTGCCCGACGGCAAGCGGATCTACCCACCGAGCCTGCATGGCCAGCCGGTCGACGAGCTCGCCCTGGCGCTGCTCGACATGGACGACCCGGCGAAGTCGAGCTTCTTGCGGCTGATCGGGCCGCCCGGCGCGGGCAAGAGCCAGATCGCCCGCGCGATCGCCTATCGCCTCTGGACCGGCCGCGGCAAGGAGGTCGCCGACCGGCACGGTGTCCCGTTCTATGGGTTCGTCGAGCTGCAGCCGGGGCCGTCCAGCGACGAGTTCTTCTTCCGCTACGACTACGTCCCAGTAACGGGCGCCGGCGGGCAGGTGCAGCTGGTCGACTCGGCATTCGTCCAGGCCATGCGCGAGGGCTGGGTGGTGATGATCGACGAGGTCAACACCGCCCGCGACGTCGCGCTGCTGTCGATCAACGCCACCCTCGACGGACGCCTGTCGCTATATCTGGCCGCCACAGGCGAGACCGTGATCGCCCGGCGTGGGTTCGCGGTGCTGCTCGCCTACAACCCCGGCCTCGTCGGCGCGACCGACATCCCCGACGCATGGCACTCGCGGTTCCCCGCAACGCTTGAGGTCACGAGCAACTGGCCCGCGCTCGCCCAGCTCGGCGCGCCCGCGTCGCTCGTGACCGAGGCGATGCGGCTCGATCGCCAGCGGATCGCGGGCGAGGACGGCCTCACATGGACGCCGCAGTTCCGCGACATCGAATCGCTGTGGCGGATGAGCGAGCGGGTTGGGGAGCGTGCCGCGCTGGCGTTCTTTGCCTCAAATCTGCACGAGCAGGTGCAGGCCGGGACGATCCAGGATGCCGAGGCCGCCGCTGCCTCCCGGATGCTCGACCAGGCGGGCTACGGCCGCTACCGCGTCGCCGCGACCAGCGGCCAGCCGAACCTGCACGGCTACCCGCGGGCGGTCACCTCATGAGCGCCACCACGGCCCGACGGCCGGCGATATTCGTGCAGCAGCTGCACCGCGCCGCCGCGCAGCGCGGCCGGCTGGACCCCGTCTACCAGGACCTCTCCGACCACTGGACACGGATCCTCCAGCGGCTGTACCCCGTCTGGGCGCTGATCGGCCCGGGGCTGTCGGACCCCGGGCACATCGAGATCCACTCCCGCACCGTCTACCTCGACTCAGAGACGCTGCTCGGCTCGCGCGCGTCGATCGCCACGGGTCAGCTGGAGCGGCGGGCGATCCTGCGCTGCTTCGGCGTCGCGCTGCACGAGACCATGCACGCCAAGCACACCAAGCGCTGGGCGATCGAGCACGACCTCACGCTCTCCGAATCCGACGACCCGGCCGACCGGCAGCTCGCCGTCGACCGGCGGCTGCTCGAAGAGCCGCGGATGGAAGCCCACGGCGTCCGCGACTTCCCGCCCGACTCGCTGCGCGGCCGGTTCGTCCGCCACGCGTTGCAAGCGGCCGTCGCCGACGTGATCCTTCCCGCGTTCAGCCGAGCAGGTAATGCGCTCCGCCGTCGCCGGCCTGCCGTTGACGCGCGATCTCGCCGCTCGCGCAAGCGTGTACCTGCAGGCCCGCATCCGCTACGGGATCGTCGAGCCGGTGACGCTCGACCCGCTGCGCGCGGCGTGGTGCGCCGTGCTCGGCGAGCACGACCTCGTGGCGCTTGACGACCTCTACGCCAAGGTCATCTGGATCCCTGACGGCGAGCTCGACCGCCTCGACGAGGCCGCCCGGGAGTACCGGCGGATCGTCGGGGAGCCCGACCCGCCGCCCAGCACGAGCGGCTTCGGCGGGGCGACCGGGTCCGGTGAGAGTGGGGGAGGGAACTGCGCAGACGCACCAGACGGACCCGATGCTGACGACGGGCCCAGTGCGGGGTCGCTCGCCGATGCGCTCGAGCAGGCGATCGAGAGCGCGTGCTCCGACGAGCACGAGCAGCTCGACCACGATCTCGACCTCCAGCAGACGCTCGCCGACGCCGCCGCATCCGGCAGTCGGGCCGCGCGTCTCGGGAAGGGGCGCAGCACGGGACTGCCGAGCGGCCGGATCCCCGACCGCGGCGTCGACCGCCCGCCATATCCCGACGAGGCGCAGCAGGCCCGCCGGTACGCCAACCGGCTGCGCCAGGCGCTCACCCACGGGACCCGCCAGATCCACAAACGCACCCCCGGCGGCCGGTTCGACGGCCGCGCGTACGCCCGCGGGCGCGCCCAGCAAGCAAACGGCCGGCCGGTCACTACCCACCCGTGGCGGATCACCCGCCACGTGACAGCGCCGATCCAGGAGCCGCACGTCGGCCTGATCATCGACACCTCCGGATCGATGGCCGCCTACGAGTACGCGCTCGGGCCGATCTGCTGGATCCTCACCGACGGCCTGCGGCAGGTCGGCGGACGCTGCGCGACCGCCGTGTTCGGCAACAGCGCCGAGCTGCTGTCCGACGGGACCCGGCCGCTACCGCGAGTTCCGGGGATCCGGACCGACGGCGGCACGGCGTTCGCCGGCGACGGGATCGAGCTCGTCACCGATCACCTTGAGATCACCAACCCCCGCCGCCCCCGGTTCGTCTACCTCCTCTCCGACGGCGGCTGGTCGGACACGAGAGCCGGCGTGGAGCGGATCCGCTGGCTCGCCGAGCAGGGCGTCCCGACGATCCACCTCTCGATCGGGATCGCGCCGCTGTCGGTCGAGTGCGACCGGATCACCGTGATCACCGACCCGGCGCAGGCGCTCGACCACATCGCCGCCGACACCGTCGGCGCGCTCGCCGCACGCCGCGGTCGCGCGCGCACCCACTGAACACCAACACCTCAAGGAGCACTCAGATGCCGAAACCCAACCCGGCCCTGCTGCCACGCCCCGCGCTGTTCGACGTCACGATCGCCGACTCACCCATCGACCGCCGGATCGAGCGCATCCCGCTGGACGACATAGAGCTTGCCGCCAACGCGCGACGCGATATCTCCGAGGAGGGGATCGAGCGGCTTGCCGCGATGCTCTGCCGCACCGGTCAGCTGATCCCCTGTATCGGCCACCGGCCGAGCACCGACGGGCCCGTGCTCATCTACGACGGCCAGCGCCGCTACCTCGCCGCGAAGGTCAGCCATGGCCTCGCCGGCACCGACGGGTACGAGGGTCTGAACCCGATCCTCAGCCTGATCGTGCTGCTGCTCGACCACGAACCGAGCGGCGACGAGATCCGCCGTATCCAAGCGCAGGCCAACCAGCGCGAGCAGCTCAGCCTCGTTGACCAGCAGGAGCAGTTCCGCGACTGCTGGGCGGCACGCGCCGGCCTCCGCGAGGACGACCGGATCGCCGCCGTGTGCGCCGACCTCGGGATCAACGCCAAACGTGCACACAACCTCCGACGTCAGCTCTCACTCCCCGACGAGATCCGCACCCGCGTCGCCGAGCGACCCGCCGGCGAGGAGCTGTCGGTCACGATGGCCAGCCGCCTCGCCGACATGCACGAGATCGCGCCCCAGCTCACGGAAGCCGTCGCGAAAAGGATCACGAGCGACGACCTGCACGACAAGGCGCTCAGGGACATGGGCGCGTTCGTCCACCGCACCGTCGTCGAGGACGAGCACACGTACGCCGTCCGGATCGACGACGGCGCTCTGCTCGACGGCGCCGAACAGATCGACCACGCGCGAACCCACCTGGCCGCCGACGGGCAGCGCCAGATCGCGGGGCTGCTCGGCTGCGAGACGGACAAGCTCGACCGAGAGCTCGACACCCTCGCCGCACGTGCCCGGACGCGAGCGCTCAAACTGCGCATCACAAGCGAGATCCGCGACCGCGCACGCAACGGCCGATACGCGTTCGTCCACGACCGCGGCCAGGACTTCGCCGCGGCGATCTGGGTCATCGACCCCGCCTTCATCATCGATCTCGTCCATCAGGAACTGAAAGACGACACATCCGCGCCGGCCCGGGAGGAGGCCTACTTCGCCGGTGCCCGCCTCGATGACGAGGAGCTGCGGGACGCCGCCGCCGCGGACGAGCAGCGCCGAGCACAGGCCCGCGCCCGCCACGCGGAGGCGACCCGCAGCAACGTCGGCCTCGGGCACGACATCCGCGCCGCGCTGATCCAGCCCACCGACCGCAGCTGAGCGCGGTCAGGGACATCATCTGCCGGCTGCTCGTCCGCCACTACGGCGAGCTGATCGCCTACGGCGCCGGCTGGACCGACCCCGAACGCCAACAGCCCGTCGGCGACACCGGCCGCCACGAGCCCCGCCACCCCGACGCGATCACCGACGCCGAACTCGAGCGCGCGCTCGAGGAGCCCGACCCGCTGCGAGGCATCGTCCAGCTCGACCGCCCGGCTCGGCGCCGCGTTCACGCTCGATCCCGACGGCGTCACCCGCACCAAGACGCTCGGGTCAGAGCGGATGGCCCGCAAGCTCCGGGACGCCCTTCCCGGCGGCGAGAGCGCGCTACGGGCAAGCGTCTGGGACCTCATGCGCCCGATGCTCTCGCCCGCACTCGTCGCGCTCAACCGCGACGCGTTCGTCCTGCAGACGACACGCGAGACGACCGTCGACCTCGTCGGCCGCCAGGCCGCCTCGAGCCTCGACGACCTCGACCTCGACGAACTGGGCAGCGCGGCCGTGTAAGCCCCGAGACGCGCCGGTCCCTCCCGCCAGCTCCGGACGGGAGGGACCGGAGCCCGCGGGCACGCGGGCTCGAATCTCGTCTTTCTATTTGCCTAGCGGGTCGATCCAGCACGTGCGATAGCAGCCGTCCCGCTCACCCAGTTGGTCGCGACGGGCGGAGCCCTCACCGATCCAGCCCGTGGCAACAGCAAATCCGCGCGAGCGGCTTTGGCGGAATGCGCCAGGACCGGACTCCGGATCGCGCCCATCCACACCTCCTAACGCTCGCCAAGAACGGGACAACTCGGGGAGGAGCACGCCGAGCATCGCCGCGCACGACAAACAGTGATCGGCCCACACGAGCGCCGAGGCATGCCCCGGAGGCAAGAAGTTGCTCCGGCTCGAACCCGGTGAGACCATCAGGCAGGCCGGGTGAAAGGCAGGCCGGGTAAAGCCGGAGGCGACTGATGTCCGCTGGCACCGGACGCGCCAAAAGCGTGAGCGCCGTAACTCGTCGCGGCTGACGTGCCGCTGGCCGGTTTGGCGGTCGTTCCGGTACGGAACCGCTCACGCTTTGGGTAACACCAAGTTAGGGCGTGACCTGAGCGCGCGCAACGGTATTAACCACTGATCGTCACAGGTCTCTCTCTGCGGCCTTCCCCACGGGGATGCCTCCTGCCGTGCGGTAGGCGATCGTCTATTGCTGTGCGGGAAGTCCGAGCGGCTCGGGGAAGCACACGCGGAAGCACAACCCGCACACGTCAGCATCATCGGTGTGTACGGGTCACGAATTCGGTCGTGGATGCCCGATGATGAGCGGCTTCGATGGTGGTGGATGCGTCGTCTCAGGGACGGAGCGACGTTGAGCGCAGGGACTCCTGGATCCTTGGTAGTCGCGGTGTTGTGCTGGCAGTGTGATTCTGGCTCGGATGGGCGCGACCGTGGATGTGCGGCGACTCTGCGAGTGTTTGGGTGCCGGGAATCGAGAGGAGAATTCCAGAGATGAGCGATGACCCGTGCGAAACCGACGCCGACCCTGGCGGACGGCGCGCCGCCCCTGGTTCTTCGGCCGCGGCTCGCGATGATGACGCGTCAAGCGACGGCCAGATGCTACGGCGGTGGCTTGCCTCTCGCGCGCGCCGCGAGCGGCGCCTCGAGCAAATCGGAAGCGAGCCTGATCCGCGCTTCACGTTCGCTAACGAGCGCACCTTCCTCGCTTGGAATCGGACTGCGCTTGCGTTGATCGCTGCTGGTTTGGCGGCGGCGCAGTTCCTCAAGTTCAACCTCCACGGGCTGAGGCTGATCATCGCGGTGCCGCTGATTCTTCTCGGCGCTGTGCTGGCGGTCGCCAGCTACCTACATTGGGAGGACAGCGAGCGGGCGCTGCGACTGCATAGGACGCTGCGCTACTCGTGGATGCCGCGTGCGCTCACGGGGGGGATTGCGCTAATCGCCCTTCTCGGCGGAATCCTGGCGATAGTCGATCGGCTGGTGCATTAAGTCGGCCGTCCGGTGGATTCGAATGAGCCCTCAAAGGCAGCACTGGAGCTGAGCGATTCCGGCCTTGCGCGCGACCGCACGGCGCTGGCATGGACTCGATCGGCGCTCAACATGGCGGTCAGCGGCACGCTGATCGCGCGTGCCGCCTTCACGGCACATCTCAGTGCGCTCGGTATCGCAAGTGCCGTCGCAATGGCGATGATGGCCCTACTCACGTGGCGTCATGGGCAAGCGATCTACCGCGAGCGCCGACATCCGGGCACATCGCCACGCGTGCAAGCCAGCGAGTTCGCCCTGCTCACGGTCGCGACGCTGCTGACCGCGGCGGTCGCGATCCTGGTGTCGATCGTGATCTGAGGACCTTCGTCAATCAGCGCCATTAGTCACACGAATCCGCCACCGCGTTCTGGCCGGTCTCGGGCCTGGCGATCATCGGCGAGATGCGGTGCAGGCGAGATCTGGTGGAGCAGTTGGTGGCGTCACGTCCACGCGTGCGCGTTACGGACCGGAGTTCGATCCGCCGCGATTATCCGCAGGAGCTTCCAATCGGTAACACCGCCCCGGACAGGTTGTCAACGAAATGTGAAGTGTTTGCCCGGTGCGGGTTCCGTCAAGACACAGGTCATACGCCGGCCGACCCGCGCCACCCAGCCGATAGCCCTCATAGAAACCATCCAGCTCCATCTGCTCCACCGCCCCCAGAACCGTCCACACCAGATGCTCCTCAGGCAGCCAATCCGACAACGCCGGCGGCATCAACAACAACTGTCCACGATCACACCCAACGAATTCTCGAGCCATACCGGAAAGTGTCTTTAAACCGGCCAGACAGCACCCATATTCCGACAGCCTCGTCCGGTAGCGGCAACGCAACCGCTGGCGGCGCGGCTGCTGCTTTGGTGCTTGCAGCATCCGGGCATCTGGATAGCGCCAGACGGATCGAGTCGGCCGTGGAGCGCTCGCGGGCCGCGTGCGCCCTTTCCGCGCAAGGGAGGGCAACCGAAGGCGCGAAGCTGAGGAATTCGTCGACGTTGGCGTCTGTGCCGTACCTGCATCGGCCGCACGATCACCTCGGTATATGCGATTGCCGCGATCAGAACGCCGTCGCCTCCAACGAGGCGCGTCCCGAGCACCTCAACCGCTCGTTGGTGATGGGCGTCAGGCGGGTCGAGGAACGCGATGACGACGTCCGCGTCGAGCGCGCTCTCACGTGTTCCGCAAGAAGTCGCTATCTCGAGCCGCGACTCGCCGCCGGTCATCCCGTTCGGGTGATGCTGGCTCGTGCATAGGCGCCTAGTGTTTGGCAGCGCGACCGACGAGCGATCGTCCGCACCGCGGTAGACGTCCGCACCGCATTACGCGAACAGAATGACCACTGGTTCTTGTCCGATCGGGAGGCTCCGGAGCGATGTCCACGACCCCACCGACGTTTGATACGCCTGAGCATCAGCGCCTAGAGGAAGCCCGCACCGGCGAAGTCCTGTGGAAGGCGTGGGGGCCTTACCTCAGTGAGCGCCAGTGGGGGACTGTGCGCGAGGACTACAGCGGTGGCGGGGACGCGTGGAATTACTTCACCCACGATCAGGCGCGGTCGCGCGCGTATCACTGGGGGGAGGACGGGATCGCCGGGATCTGCGACGAGCGGCAGCGGCTGTGCTTGGCGTTGGCGCTGTGGAACGGAGCCGACCCGATCCTGAAGGAGCGGATGTTCGGGCTCGCGAACTCGGAGGGGAACCACGGCGAGGATGTGAAGGAGTACTGGTTCTATCTGGACAGCACGCCGACGCACTCGTACATGAAGTGCGAGTACAAGTATCCGCAGGGGGCGTTCCCGTACACGGATTTGGCGCAGACCAACCGCAGCCGGAGCAAGCAGGAGATGGAGTACGAGCTGCTGGACACGGGGATCTTCGATGAGGACCGGTACTTCGACGTGATCGTGGAGTATGCGAAGGCGGCCGCTGATGACATCGTGATGCTGGTCACGGCCCATAATCGCGGTCCCGACGCGGCGACGTTGCACCTCCTGCCGACGCTGTGGTTCCGCAACACGTGGTCGTGGGGCGGCGACGTCCCGAAGCCGACACTGAAGGCGGTCGACGGCGAGGCAGGAGTCGCCGCGGCGAGCGCTTCTCATCCCGAGCTCGGGGACTGGGTTCTGCGCGCGGACGGGTCGGCCCAGCTGCTGTTCTGCGAGAACGAGACGAACAATCGGCGGCTGTTCGGGGGCGAGAACGCGTCGCCGTACGTCAAGGACGGGATCAACGAGTTCGTCGTCGCCGGCGTGAGCGAGGCGGTCAACCCGGAGCGCACGGGCACGAAGGTCGCGGCCCATCACGTGCTTGAGATCGCCGCCGGCGACAGCGCCACCGTCCGGCTCCGTCTCACGAAGACAGACGATGCCGGTAACGAAACAGAAGAAGAAGGGCAAGCCGCTCGGCGCGTCGTTCGACAAGGTTCTGAGCGGTCGCCTCTCCGAGGCCGACCAGTTCTACGCGACGCTGATCCCGTCGGCCCTGACCGAGGACGAGGCGATGGTGATGCGCCAGGCGCTCGCCGGGCTGTTGTGGGGCAAGCAGTACTACGAGTACGACGTGCACCGCTGGCTCGGCGAGCACGGCGTCAACCCGTGGGATCCGAACGTGTCCAGCACGTCGGTGCGCAACGCGCCGTGGTTCCACATGGTCGCGCAGGACGTGATCTCGATGCCGGACAAGTGGGAGTACCCGTGGTTCGCGGCATGGGACCTGGCGTTCCACTGCGCGCCGATCTCGCTCGTCGACGTCGACTTCGCCAAGCAGCAGATCGAGCTGTTGCTCCTGACTCGCTATCAGCATCCCAACGGACAGATCCCGGCGTATGAGTGGAACTTCAGCGATGTCAACCCGCCGGTGACCCCGTGGGCGGCGCTGTGGGTCTACGAGCGCGAGGCGGAGATCCGCGGCGAGGGCGACCGCGAGTTCCTGGCCCGCGTGTTCAACCGGCTGGTGGCGAACTTCACCTGGTGGGTGAACCGCAAGGACCCGGATGACCGCAACCTGTTCCAGGGCGGGTTCCTCGGCTTGGACAACATCGGCATCTTCGATCGCTCGGCGCCGATGCCGGGCGGCGGCCAGCTCGAGCAGGCCGACGGCACCGCCTGGATGGCGCTCTACGCCCAGTGCATGCTCCAGATCGCCGCCGAGCTGGCACGGCACGATCCCGTCTACCTCGACATGGCGTTGAAGTTCATCGGCCACTTCGTGTGGATCGCGGTCGCGATGAATCCTCCCGAGGCGGCACGGCGCTGTGGGACGAGCAGGACGGCTTCTACTACGACGTGATGCGGATGCCCGACGGGCAGGCGATTCCGCTCAAGGTGCGCTCGCTCGTCGGCCTGCTGCCGATGTGCGCGGCGACGGTGTTCGACGGTGACCTGATCGAAAAACACCCCGAGGTGCTGGGGCGGATCATGGAGTTCGCCGAGCGCTTCTCCGATGCGCTGCCGCAGTTGGCGCAGCGCCCCGGGCCCAACCCAGAGGGACGGCGCATGGCATCGCTCGTCGACGAGGAGCGGCTGCGGAGGATCCTCGCGATCATGCTCGACGAGGACGAGTTCCTCGGCCCGTACGGGATCCGCGCGATCTCCCGCCGGCATCTCGACAATCCGGTCGAGTTCGACTGGGGCGGCCAGCACTACGAGGTCCGCTATCTCCCGGCCGAGTCCGACACCGGCATGTTCGGCGGCAACTCGAACTGGCGCGGCCCGGTCTGGTTCCCGATGAACCTGGTGATCATGCGTGGGCTGTTGCAGCAGTACCGCTACTACGGCGACCGGCTGAAGGTCGAGTGCCCAACCGGCTCGGGCCGCGAAGATGAACCTGCTCGAGGTGGTCAACGAGATCAACGGGCGCCTCACGTCGACATTCCTCAACGACGAGAACGGACGCCGGCCCGTGTTCGGCGGGATCGAGAAGTTCCAGACCGATCCGCACTGGCACGACCTGATCCCGTTCCACGAGTACTTCCACGGCGACAACGGCGCCGGCATCGGCGCGAGTCACCAGACCGGCTGGACCGGATCGGTGGCGCTGTTGTACGTCGCTCGGCACGATGTTCAAGGCGCAGCTGGGCGTGACCGTCGGCGCTGCCGATTGATCTGCCGCCAGCGCGCCTGCCTGACCGTCCCACCGCCTGCGAGATCACACCCGGCTGGCTGGAGCGTCTTGGTCGGGAGCCCGACGTCCGATCGAGACGGGTGCTGCCCGCTGGATGTAGCCATGAGCGGAGACGCAGAGCGTGACGGACCCCCGGCGAGACCTCCTTGCCGCCGCGGCTCGTCTCGACCGGATTCCAGGCCCGGCCCGCTTTGCGCGCGGAATAGCGAGCACAACGCGAGCGAACGCCTCAGGGCTGAAGCTCGACGCGCTCGGCGCTAGCCAGGCGCCCTCATGTTGCAAGCACGAGAGCGGCAGTTCGCGCCGGCAGCGGTCGCGCCGCCGGTATCGGACAAACGCAGCCACCAGCGCGCCAGCTGCCAGCCCGGCCGCACACAGGCCAGCAGACTCGCCGCGACCGCACCGGCTCAGCTCCCGCGCGGCCGTCAGCCCCTGGAGATCGGGACCCGGCGCCGACACAGCGAGACGGATGCGATCGTCCAGGCCGTCAGCGAACTCGCGGCCGCGGCGCACACGTAACGTCGCCAAGGCAATCGTCGCCCGGCGGCACAGGCGGAAGGCCAAAGCGATCCGATGCCGCCGCGGCGGACGCGTCCCTTGTGGGCGAAAGCACGAGCGGCGCGAATTTGCAGAGGCCGCCGGGCGGGTGGGTGCGGCGAAGTTCACTTCGCTGTCGAGATGCACCCCCGACGCGTAACTTGCAGAGTCCGTGCGTGCAGCGTATGAAGATCGTGCGCCCGCAGGGTGGGTTGTGGCGCGTCGCTGTCAGCGACGTTGCGCCACCGCTGCGCCGCGATAGGGTTGCGACCGCGTAATCTCAGGCAACGCTAGGAGGAAGATCATGGCCAAGAAGGACGCCGATCTCTTCGATCGCCTACGACATGTCGGCCTGCGCAAGCAAGCGGCGAAGGCGCTCAGCGGGGTGAGCGACAACGCCGGCAAACAGGCCCAGCGGGCGGCCCGTGCCGCCGTCTCCGAACTCCGCGCGGTCGCCGACGAAATCGAACGACGGCTCCCGGCCGCCACGCCGGCGTCCGGCTCGAGCGGCGAAAACAGCGCAGCAACGTCACGCGCTCGCGCGAGGACACGGGGCAGCACGAAAGCTTCCGCCGCAGGGACGCGAAAGGCCGGTACCGCGAAACCCAGGCGCGCACCCCGCAGCGCGACCACCCCTCGGGCAGGCCGCGGATCCCGCTCCCGGTCAACGCCGCCGCCTGCGGCGAGCACCGAGCGCGCCGCACCGACGCCGGATACCGCAGAGCCGCCGCCCGCGGCCAGCATCGAGCGCGACGCACCAGGGCCGGATACGCCATCGCCGCCGCCGCGGTGACCTGAAGCCGCACACATCGGGATCGCTGGGCCCCAGCGACAAGACGGACGAGGACGAACTCACAAAAGCCGCCCCCGAGGCGACGGTCCTCGAGGTAGAGCTCACAACCTCGCCGCTCGATGCCGCGAGCCGCCGGCGAGGCGGACGCCGAGGAGCACAGTCGCTTCCGAAAGGTCGACCAGGACGGGTCGCTCTCGGCCCCCTGCCTCAGCGTCTCGACAGACGACGGGGCGGGCGAAAGCCATCCGGCTCCTCACCATCACCGCCCGACCCTGCTTCCGCTCCGCCGGGCCAACGCAGCGGCGCCACGATAGCCAAGTCGCAGTGTCGAATCTCGTCCTTCTCGACAGCGACACCGGGGTGGACCCCGCCATCCGCGGGCGAGCGACAGTCAGCGCGTTTGCTGACAATCGGCTAGAAGCCGAGCCAGCAAGCGCGGCGCCCGCTGCCGCGCTGCACCACGATCGGCATCGCGTGGCGCCTTCGAAGAGACCGCAGGACGTGACTGCCTCTGTCCGGAAGCAATCGCGCGCGATGCCCGTTGTCGGCCCCAGATCACTGTCGGTCTGCAAGCGAAGCAATCGCCCCGCGGATCGGTGCGTCGTGGCGGCGACCCGGAGCAGCCGCGTCGAAGCCTTGCGGTTGACTGTCGCTTCGATGACGCACCGCCTCGCACGGCCGCCTGCTCGAGGAGGCCGGTGAGCGCGCTCGCGCATGCACCTCGCACGCCGCGGCCGCTGCTCCTGCGCCTGCCCCCCCCGAAGCGGTAGCACCGTCGACCCTGCTGTGCGCGTCGACGCAGTCGACACGTGGTCCGCCGGGGCGATGCAGTAGTTGGTCGCGCTCGGCACGGCTGCTGGTTGTCGTCCTTAGGGGAAGCGGCGGGCAGGCACTCCTCGCGGTCGGGTCGACGGCCTCCAGTTGTGCGCACCGTACAAATCGGCGGCCGGTCGCAGAGGAAGATCGCTCGGTTCAAACGAGATCGGGACAGTCTCGTCACCGGACCAATGGACCGAGGCTACGGAGCCTCAGAGTTGCGGCGTCCCGTGCCACGGACCACGACTGCGGACTATTGCGGATGCCGTGCGTCTGGCCGCTCGGTGGAATCAGTGGGTAGCGCCGGCGGCCAGAAGAGGCTGTGCAGATCACCAACCAGTGATAGCTACCGATTTACGCGCGGGTTGTTAGTGAGCCGTCGATGACAGGCAAAGGCAAACGTTGGACCCAGCCGCAGCAGCCGATGATTCAGTAGTCCTGGTGCTCAACTCGGGTAGCTCGTCCCTGAAGTTCGCGGTGATTGAGCCTGAGAGCGGAAATCGACTGTTGACAGGGGTTGGTGAGCGGCTAGCCTCGCGCGAGGCGGTTCTCCGGCTCAGCCGCCTGCGGAGCGGCGCCGTGGAGGAATGGCTTCCGGAGGGCACCCATCAGACGGTCGTCGCGCGAGTGCTCTCGCTCGTCGCAGAGGCCGAGGTAGATGGGATGCGTCTGCTCGGCGCGGGGCATCGCGTGGTGCACGGTGGTGAGCGGTTTGCTGCTTCGGTCTTGATGGACGAGGCCGTGGTTTCGGCGGTTCGATCATTCAGCCACCTTGCGCCGCTGCATAATCCGGCGAACCTTGCCGGGGTCGAGGCGGTTAGCGCGCTCCTGCCCAACCTGCCCCAGGTCGCGGTGTTCGACACCGCTTTCCACCAGACGATGCCGCCCCATGCTTTCCGGTATGCGGTTCCGGAGGAGTGGTACACCCGGCACGGGGTGCGGCGTTACGGGTTTCACGGCACCAGTCATCGGTTCGTCAGCCAGCAGGCGGCCACGCTGCTGGGCCGGCCGGTGAGCGAGCTGCGGCTCGTCACCGCTCACCTGGGTAACGGCTGCAGCGCGACCGCGGTGCACGACGGCATCTCCATCGACACGACGATGGGGCTGACGCCGCTAGACGGGCTCGTGATGGGCACCCGTTCCGGCGATGTGGATCCCGGCTTGATTGCGTACCTCGCGGAGAGGACCGGGATGGGCCTGGATCCGCTCACGCAAGCGCTGAACACCGAAAGCGGGCTGCTTGGCCTGTCGGGCCTGAGCAATGACATGCGCACCGTCGTTGCCGCGGCGGTCGACGGGAATGAGCGGGCCAGGCTCGCTCTGGATGTCTTTGCGCACCGGTTGTCGAAGGCGATCGCCGGGCTGGTGGTGGGGCTTGGGCGGCTGGACGCCCTGGTCTTCACCGGCGGGATCGGAGAAAACAGCCCGGTGGTTCGCAGCATGGTGCTCAGCCGGCTCGGATTTCTTGGCCTGACCGAGGATCCGCAGGCGAATGCCCGCCATGGGCGAGAGACGGCCGGGCGGATCAGCGCTGCCGGACCGGTGGTTGCGCTGGTTGTGCCCACCGACGAGGAGCTGACGATCGCCCGGGATACCGCTCGCGTTATCGCCGAGGCTTCCTTGAGGCCAACGGTCGCGGTGGCGTGATGGCGCGGACGTTGCTCGTCGTACCGTGCGCGGCGGGGGTCGGCGTGGCCAGGACGTCCATCGCGGTGTTGCGACGGCTCGATCGGCGCGGGGTCAGAACCGGATACGTGAAGCCGGTAGCTCAGCCCCGGCCTGACGGTGGCCCCGACCGCTCGAGGGCGCTCGTTACTGCTGTGACTGCGCTCGATCCTCCCGAGCCGCTGTTCTCGGAGGCGGTCGAGCACCAGCTTGGGGAGGGAGGACTCGATGCCGTGCTCGAGGAGATCGTTGCGGTCTGGCGGCCGGTACAGGACGACGCTGACGTCGTCGTGGTGGAGGGGCTCAGTCCCTGGCCGACGAAGGTGTACATAAGCGAGCTGAACGAGGCGCTGGGAGCAGCCCTGGATGCCGATGTGCTCCTGGTCGGCCGGTGGCCGGCGAACCTAGAGCGCACTGACGAGCGGACGGGTTCCGCGGCGGAAAACATGCCGGATAGGCTCGTGGAGGTCGGAGAGCGGCTGGCTGACGTGCTCGCCGTCACCGCCTCGGGGTACCGGGACGATGAGCACGCACGCCCGATCGGCTGTGTGGTCCACGGCTTGCCGGCGACCGCCCCGCAGGCGGCCACACACTTGCGCGAGGCCCTCATCACGCGGGGATTGCGTCCCATTGGCGCGGCATTACACCGCCCCGAGTTGACGCGCCTACGAGTTCTCGACCTCGTCCGCGAACTGAAGCCGCGGATCATCAACGAAGGCGACCTGTCTCGGCGCATCAAGAGTGTCGCGGTGTTCGCTCAGGCCGTCCCGGGTGGCCTGCACGTCCTCTCCGACGGCGCGCTCGTGGTCGTCCCCGGTGACCGCCACGACGTGATCATGGCCGCGTGTCTCGCCGCTGTCAACGGCACGCGGCTGGCGGCGCTTGTACTTAGCGCCGGGGTCGAGCCAGACCCCCGCGTGTGGGCGCTGGCGAATGGTACGAGCGCCACCGACCTGCCGATCCTGCTCATGAAGGACAACAGCTACGAAACTGCCACGAGGGTGGATCATCTCGATCCAGGGTTGCCAGTCGACGATCCCGAACGGCTTGTGGCGGTGACCGACGCGATCGCGGACGCGCTCGACCCATCTTGGCTCGAGTCGTTGTCTGGCTCCTCCCGTCCCCGCCGGCTCAGCCCTGCGGCGTTTCGCTATCAGCTGTGTGAGCTCGCCCGTGCGGCGGACGCGTCCATTGTCCTCCCGGAGGGCACCGAGCCCCGGACGTTGCAGGCCGCGGTCGAGTGCGCCAACCGTGGGATCGCGCGTAGCGTGCTGTTGGGGCGGCCCGACGACGTGATCAACGCGGCACGCAGCCTTGGACTCGAGCTGCCCGGCGGTGTAGTGGTCATCGACCCGGAGGCCGTAGCCGACCGCTATGTGGCTCCGCTCGTCGAGCTCCGGCGCCATCGCGGCTGGAGCGAACAGATCGCGCGGGATCGCCTGACTGATGCGATCTGGGTCGGCACCATGATGCTGCAGCAGGGGGAGGTTGACGGGCTTGTTGCTGGGGCTGTCCACACCACCGCGGCGACGGTGCGGCCCGCGCTCCAGATTCTCGGTACCAGGCCTGGTACTCGCCTCGTGTCGTCGGTGTTCTTCATGTGCCTGCCCGATGAAGTTGTCGTCTACGGCGATTGTGCGATCAACCCGCAGCCGAGCGCCGAGGATCTCGCGGAGATTGCGATCCAGAGCGCCGCGTCGGCGCAGAGCTTCGGGATCGAACCGCGCGTGGCGATGATCAGCTTCAGCACCGGCACTTCAGGCGCGGGTGGCGACGTCGAAAAGGTCGCCGAGGCGACACGAATCGTGCGGGAACGTGCTCCCGAGCTGGCGGTCGATGGGCCGCTGCAATACGATGCGGCCGCGGTCGATTCGGTGGCGAAGGCCAAGCGGCCCGGCAGCCCTGTAGCCGGACATGCCAACGTCTTCATCTTCCCTGACCTCGACGCCGGCAACACCACGTATAAAGCTGTGCAGCGCAGTGCCCACGTAGTTAGCGTCGGCCCGATGCTCCAAGGCCTCGCCAATCCCGTCAACGACCTAAGCAGGGGCGCCCTGGTCGAGGACATCATTTACACCCTCGCTTTGACCGCGATTCAATCACGCTCCAATCTGCAGCCCTGAACGTTTTCGGGCGCCCGTAGGGCGAGCCTGATCCGACCCGCCGCGCGGGTTCAGGCGTCCAGAGATGGGATCGGCGATGGCGGTGACACCGGCTCAACGCGCACCTGAGCGTCCACTATCAATGCGCCATCTGGGCTGGCCACAACGGGATTTGGGTCGCGCTCGGCGATCTCGGGGTGAGCTTCGACCAGTGCACTAACGCCCATGAGCAACTGCTCGACCGCCGCGAGGTCATGATGCGGTCCGTCGCTATCACCTTCGAGCATCGAGAACGATTGCAGTGAGTGCAGCATCTCGCGGACGTCGAGGTCGGTGACAGGTGTGATCCGAACGGCGATGTCATTCATCACTCCAGTGGTCTTGGCGCCCGGACCACAGGCAGGAACGGGCCCGAAGCTGGCGTCGTGCACCATGCCGACGATCAGTTCGATCCCGCCGGTCGACATCTTCTGCACGATCAATCCATCCGGCCGATAACCCGCCCGATCCACGTTCGCGTCGATCTCAGCCGCCGCCCTGAGTATCGCCGCGGCATCGGGGAGCCCGAGCTTGACTGCTCCAGCCGCGCTCTTGCCGACAAGTCCTCGCGCGTTCGCCTTGAGCGCCACCGGAGTCCCGAGCTCGACGGCCGCGGCGACGGCCTCGTCGGGGCTGGTGACGACGCGCGTCTCGAGAAGCGGCAGCGCGTAACAGTCGAGCGGTGCGATCGCGCTCGCCGGGGACAGCCAGCCGCCACCGCGCCCAAGCTCGTCGCTGATGATCGCCGCGGCCCGCTCCGGCCGTGCGTCGCTGGGCGTCCAGATGGCCCCCTCTCCCCGTGCTCGCCACCGACCATGACGAGCGGCGAGCGCGACGGCGCGCGCAGCGTCTTCGGGGAAATCGAACGCCGGCACCTCGACACGCTCGGAGCACAGCTCCGCTGGTGGCCCTGCGCTGGTCATGAACACCGTGGAGATCAGGACGTCATCGCTGCTTTCGGCGACCTCGCGGATCGCCGCGGCGACGTCGGTTCCCGCATCACCAGCGGCGGAACGAAGATCGCGATGATCGCGTCGGCGGCATGGTGCGGCCAGAAGCACGCTAAGCGTCCGTCGATAGTCGTCCGCCGACGCAGTCGCGAGCAAGTCGACGGGATTCCCGACGGACGCCGCTGCTGGCAGAAACTTCTCGATCTCGGCCTTCAACTCGTCCGGGAGCTCCGGCACCATCACGCCCCTTGCCTGGCACGCGTCGGCGCACATGATCCCGGGTCCTCCGCCGTTGGTGACGATCACGACTCGATCACCGCGCGGGATAGGCTGCTTGGACACCAGCGTGGCGACGTCAAACAGCTCGTGGAGCGTGTCGGCTCGAATCACGCCGGCCTGCTCGAACAACGCCCCGACCGTGACGTCCGAGGCAGAGATACGGCCCCCGTATGCGAGCTCGTCGCTCGCGCGCCTGCCGCGGAGCGACCGCTCTTCACTACCAGAACAGGCTTATTACGAGCGATCCGCCGCGCGAGGCGCGAGAACTTACGCGGGTTCGCCACCGACTCCAGGTACAGCATCACGCCGTCAGTCAGCGGATCCTCCTCCCAATATTGCAGGAACTCGTTGCCCGTCAGATCCACCTTGTTTCCGATCGAGACAAATGAGGACAGACCCACCCCGAGGCGTTCGGCTGCCTCGATGATCGCGATGCCAAAACTACGCGCCAAGCACAACCGTTGATCCGCGCTCAGGCGAAGATCGCCTCGTAGGTCGTGCTGTGCGCATGCCTGGCGATCGGCATGATGAAGATGTCAAGCGCGCTGAACGCCTCGTGCTCGAGCCGGTAGGTCCGCTGCGAGAGGATCGGGTCGACCGGCCCAAGGAATACCAACCGGAACGGGTCGCGCTCCATCCCCACCGCGCGCTCTCCCGAAGCTTCCGCCTCCACTAGCCGGAGCACCTTCCCGTCACCGAGGCTGAACGCCGTATCCACCGCAGCACGGAAGTCGGCGAGCTCAGGCATGTCGTGATCCTAGTCCCGCTGCCAGGCGCGGTGCACTCCCACGCGTGCACACCGGATTGGCTCGCGGATCAGCTGGTCCCAGCGGTCGCGGTAGGGCAACGTCGGCCGGGCCCCGACGCGGACGACGGCGAACTCTTACGCGTTTCAAGCGACTCGGCAGCTCGCCCGGCACCCGCCCATACCACGGGGGAGTTGCGAACGCGGTCACCCTGCCAGAGGATGCCGATCTCCTCGGTACGTTCGTCGGCCAGCGAAACGATGTAGTACAGGCGCTCGGCGAACTGGACATTTGGTACGGGCATGGTCCCCCCGGTTTGACCGCGTGCCGTTGAAGCTCCCGGGCCTCGGCGGCACGGCCTGAGAGGGTAGGCGCGTGCGGCTCACGAGCTGGGGACGTAGCAGTCCCAGGGTGACAATGGCATCCGAGCCGCGGTCGTCACATATGTGTCGAGCTCATCGTCCGACTGCTTGTGACCAACGGGCTGCATGTCTCCGAGGTGTGGTCGGCGTTGGTGGAGCGGCTCGAGCGCGAACCGGGCGGCCGTCTGAACCTGCTGGTCCAGGGCAAGGGCGGCAGGCTCACGCGTCGCCCTCAACGAGCGAACCGCCCAGGCCGCGACAAGGGATTGCTGTTTCAGCGCCAGGCCCGCAGGCGCACCCCGCACGGTGGCGACGCACGGCCAGTGGCCTCGAAGAAGTGCTGTTCTTCGCGCTCCTCTTCACGAAGGCCAGGTGTAATCGCCCGAGCCGTAGATCTCCTACGAGCTCGACCAGCAGCCCGCTGACCGGTGCTGCGTGTAAGGCACGCGGGGGTCGGACCCTGCTCCTACGACGTCGCCTCGACCGTCACGGCGATGCGTGCCTGGTCGCCGCTGTTGTCGATATCGACGTCGATGACGTCGTTATTCGAGTTGCTGCTCACGCCCCAGTTGTCGCTGGACTCCTCGAAGACGACCGAACCGATGATGGCATCGTTGCGCTGGTCCTCAACCTTTAGCGTGAAGTACGACGGCGCGAGGAAACAGTCGCCGCTGTTGCGGGCCTCGATGTACTGGTTGCCCGAGGCCGGCAGTTGCGAGGTGGCCGGAACGGTCGCGTTGTTGAACAGCGAAAGGTCCGATCCCTGGTCGCCGTTGTCGTAGACGCACGTAACGTCGGTGATAAAGAGCAGGATCGGGTTCGAGCGGTTGTTCGTGACGTGCATAAAAGCCCCGTATCCCATCGTTCCTCGATCTCCTTTCGGTCGCGTCGGCTTGGCTATGCCGGTTCGATGGTGACGATGGCGCCGTAGAAGTACGCCCCGTCGGTCTCGCCGTGGAGCGCGTTGATGGCGATGGTCGTCTTGAAGTTGCCGACCGTCGCCGTCTTGGTGAGTTGGCCGTCCGGTTGCTGCACGGGAGGAACCGAGATCGATCCGGTCGCTCCCACGCCGAGGATGTTGTCCCCGGCCCATGGCACGTAGGTCATGATGTCGGTGGCGGTCGACCCGTCGTCGGGGGTGAGCGTGATCAGCCAGCCGATGTCGCCGAGGTCGGTGGTGTTGATGAACTGGAACTGCGCCTCGTAGGCGACCTTGACGGTCGTCTTGTCGCCCCAGGAGTCGACGTTGTAGTCCATCTTCGGGAGCTTGTTCGCGGTCGTCGGGTCCGGCATCACGCTGGACTTGCCGAAGAACTGGTTCGTCATTGCCCAGGCGAAGTCGTGGTCCGTGAGGTTGTTGACGATGAGGCTGTTGACCATCTTGTGGCCGAGGAAGCCGACGATCAGCGGGATCGCCATGATCGCGCCCATTCCGCCAGCCTCGAGGGCGACCGATCCCCAGTCGATCGCCAGGTACTCCGCGCCCTCCTCTCCGAGCTGGCCTCCGACCCCCTCGAGTTCGCCGCTCGCGTCGTCGAGCGGATCCTCCGACTCCGACTGGGGGTCGATGTCGGGCTCCTCGACCTCCGAGGCCTGCTTGAACTTCTGCGCCAGGGAGTTGACGGCCGTCTTCAGGTTCGAGTAGACGGGCTTGAGCAGGTCTCCGAACAGCGCCTTGCTGATGACGATCCCCGGCGGGATCCCGGCCAGCGAGAGCCCGAAGGAGATGTCCGACGAGACGGCGGTTGTCGTGTTGTGCGTCTGGATCGTCGCGATGCCGACGACCGGCGGCGCGGCGGCGGCCGCCGTGGCCGTGGCGGGCGAGTCCCGGTAGAACGTGCCCATGCGGACGTCGAGGTTGCCGTTCGAGGACATCTGGATCGGGTTGCCCTGGGGGTCGGTTCCGGGCGCCCAGGGGTCCTCCTTGTTGCCCAGCGTGTTCGTCAGCCACGTCCAGTAGTCGGCCGTCTGGTTGGTCGCGTCGAAGTAGGCCTGGGTCGCGCTGCCGCCTGCCTTCGCGCTGTTGATCGCGGTCAGGAATTTGTCGTCGCAGATGTTCGGCGGCGTGCTGCCGCCGGCCGTGAGCGGCGTGAGGGCGATCTTGACGGTGTTCGAATCCGAGGGATCAGCCATTGGTCTCCCCTTTCGAGATGAGCTCGTGGATGGAATCGTCCTACGCCGGCTCGACGACGGCGGTCGAGCAGTAGAAGTAGCTGCCGTAGGTCTCGCCGCTCAGAGCGTTGATCGAGAGCGTGATCTTGTACGGGCCGAACGTGGCGCTCGTCATCATGCTCTTGCTCGCCGGCAGGGAGTGAGCCGCCCAGGCGTCGTCGGCCGAGCCGGCCGACGGCCCGGCCCAGATCGTGTTGCCGCCCGACCAGGGAATCGAGACGAGCAGCTGCGCCTTGTCTCCGCCCGCCGAGGCAAGGTCGACGACGAGGCCGATGCTGCCGAACTCGGTCGAGCCGGTCTGCATCGCGACCCCGTACGAGAACGTGTCGTTCTGGGATGGATCGAGCGGGTCGGCCTGAGTCGACTTCGCCGGCACGGTCGACGACGACGGCTTCACGCTGTACTGGCCGGCTTCGAGCGTCGGCGTGCACGTGAAGTCCGCGTCGGTCAGGTTCTGGACGATCAGCGAGTGCGCCATCGTGTGGCCGGTGAACTCGATGATCAGCGGGATCGCGACGAGCACGCTGAGTACGCTGAGGCTGGCGACGACCTCTGCCGACCATTGCACCGCCATCCAGTCGATGTGCAGGAGCGTGTTGCCGGCGGCCCTGATGGCTATGGAGCTCACGTCCGCCACCACCGCCCCCACGACTTTCGAGGCGTCGATCTCGGGGCTCTCGACCTCGCTCTCGGCGGCGAGCTGACCGGCGAGGCCGGCGAGCAACGCCTGGACGCTCTCGTAGATCGCAGGCGCCAGCGCCTCGACGTCCGCCGGCCGGATCGTGGAACTCGCAACGAGGCCGAACGAGACCATCTGGGAGACCTTGGTCGTCGTGTTCCGGGTGGTGATCGTGAGGACCGCGTCGAGGGACGGATCGGTAGCCGCGGGAACCACCTCGGCCCGCAGCTCGACGTTGCCGCTGCTGGCCATGATTACCGGGCGCCCCTGCCGGTCGATGCCCGGCGCGAAGGTGATCGTCTTGTTCGCGACGAGCGTCCAGAAGTCCGAGGTCCTGTTTAGCGCGTCGAAGAAGGACTGCGTCGAGTCTCCGCCGGCCTCCGATGAGGCGATCGCGGCCGTGAAGCTGCTGTCGACGAACGCCGGGTATCCGTTGCTGAGCGGCTGGACGGTGAACGTCAACTCGCTCGGCAGCGCGCCTGGTTGAGTCACAGCCGAACCTCCTTCTCGATCGGGATGGTCGGTCACAGCGGCTCGATCCGCAGGACGCAGTGGTAGATGTCCTGGTTGCCAGACAGGCTGTCAACGGCGAGCGTCGTGTAGAAGTGCTGGTTCCCGTGGCTGACGCTGAGCTGCGGGACCGGGTTGTTGTTGAACGCGACCTCCCAGTCCATCCCCGGGGTGACGTCGCCGAGCCAGAGCGCGTTATCGTCGATCCAGGGGATCGAGATGCAGGCCCCAATGTCCGCGCCGGTCAGGTCCGTTGGAGACAGCCGCATCGCGAAGCCGGTGCCGGCGAACCCGCTCTTGTTCATCGAGGAGAAGTTCGCCTGGTAGACGACCTGCACGTTCGTCGTGTCGCCCCAGGAGTCGGTCGCGTATCCCATCTTTGGAATCAACGCCGCCTTGGGCTGCGCCGTCATCCCGTTCTCGTACTGGTACTCGATGGTCCAGTTGAAGTCGTGCGCCGTCAGGTTGTCGATCTCCAGGAAGAGCTGGAAATCCTTCTCGAGCGCCTCCACGATGATCGGCACGGCGATCAGGAGGGCAAGGGCAGCGAAGGCCGGGACCGCGGCGCTGAGGTCGATCGCGACCTCCGCGACGACGGCTTCTTCCACGACGACGTCGGCCGTCTCCTCGCCGACCGTCTCGGCGACATCCTCTGTCGTCTCGGCCAACGCATCGCCGAGCTCCTCGACGGTCTCGCCAACGTCGGACTCGAGCCAGTTCTCGATCGTCGACTGGACGTACTTCGTCAGCTGCTGGAGCAGCGGCTTGAAGAGCGACTGAATCAGCGTGTTGGTGACGACGATGCCGGGCGGGATCTCGGCGAGACCAAGTCCGAAGTTGACGATCTTCACGACCTGTTGGGGATCCGGGAGCGACATGCGCACGGTCGCGACGCCCCGCACCGGAATCCCGTTGTAGTCGGTCTCGTGCAGGTTGTCGTTTAGCTGGACGCCGACGTTCATCGTCGTCGTCCGGTCCGTCGCGGTCGCCTGGAAGGAGCCGTTCGGGCCGGGCGTCTGGCTGAAGGCCGAGATGCCGGTGTGGCTCAGGTACGAGGAGAACTTCGCGAACTGGAGCATGCGGTTGAGGTAGCCGGCTGTGCCCTGGCCGCCCGAGACCGCCTGGTCGATCAGCATCCGGTACGGCTCGTTGTCCTCCGCCGGAATGCCTCCGCCCGTCATGTCGACAAGAGAGAAGTTGAGGGTCGGCGTCGGATCCGTCATCGTGAGCGCCCGCAAGACTTCTCACACAAGCTCGGCATCGCGGGATCCGCGGCGCCCAACAGATTCCCGGGCACCCTTTCGCGTACGGTGAACGCCAAATGCTGGTCGCAGAACCAACCTGGCGCGTTTAGTCTGTTGTCGGGCGGCACCCCGTCACGCCATCCCGCCTCGAACTTAAGGGAGGCTCCAGGGTAGAGCTGGTTCAACCTCCGTATGTGCTTCGCCAGCTCGTCCGCAACACCGTTGTACTCCATTGCCTCCCCGTACGGGCGGGTATCGGACATCGCGAGGTTACTTACCCCTGTCGGGTCAACGGCTGCTGCCGAAGCGTCAAACTCGGACGTCCGTGCTCGAACCAAATCGTCCATCTGGCAGTTGAGCGCGGGGATGTGCGTAGGGTCAAACATCGAGCAGAGCTTCTGCGAATCGATCTGCAACCACGGACACTGCGAGGCCGTGTTCTTCATGACATTGAGAAGATCACTGTCTTGACCCTGGCTCACAAAAACGAGGTACACCGGCTGGCCTGCTGCCTTGTGCTCCATGCTGGCTCCCGCCATACCAATCGCCTCGTCATCTTGAGCAGGGCGTAAAGATGGCCGACGTGGTAAGGGTAGGCGAACCTGGGGGACGATGAACACGCGCTCACTATCTTGACCTCAATCCAGCGGTTGTGAGACTCGATCCTAGACGCCAGCGTGCAGTAAGGAGATCTGTAACGGTGGCCCCCGATGCCATTGCGCTGGTCAGGCCTACATGGAGCCTAAGCATCCGATGTGGTCGTTGTCAAGAGGGCGATGAGGTCCCGCCTGCCGGCGAGTAAGTCATAAGCTATCGATTGAGGCTCAATCCTTGTGAATAGAGATTACGCTGCGACAGTTCGGTAAGCGCGAGGGACATCCGCGTGTTCCACGAGCCACCCGCGAGCGAGCTCCGGTGGTGGATGGGTTGCCGGTCATAACGATCCCCTGACACGGCCCCGACTGCGGGGCAGCCGCCCAATCATTGCCTCGCGGCTCATTACGAATGCCGATCGCCTAAGCAGCTAACGTCAACCCTGCCTCCAGCTCGCGGCTCAAATCTGATCAGGCGGCGGCCGAGCGAGCCCAGTTAGTTATCATGACCTTTAGGTAGGCGTGTGCTCCGTTTATGAGCGACATGGTGATGACTACGCGTCTTCCTCTTGACACGTGACATCAAACGAGAGATGATCGCGGCGCAGCTCGACGGAAGAATGGGGTAGAAGGAGGCGCGTAGGCACACCCGGGCAGGTAGCAACATGTCAGAAGGCGGGCACGATCTGACCCACCGATTTGCGGGGCGGATGAGGAAAGAAGACTTGTAAAGCCTGTGATTAGCGTGTGTCGTCGGCGCCGCGAGGTGCATTCCGCCGTTGGCGTCTATCCACGCCATTGTCCCTCGTGCCACGAATCCGCCGCCGTTGTGCAAAGGAGAATTCGCCGATCTTCTTTAGTGCCATCGTGCATTCTTTGCCAACGATTCCGTACGTTTGAGCCCGGAAGCGGCGACACTCGCGGTGTCGATCTGGCTGCCAGTGGCTCACCATAACGCTCGGCGTCACCCACGATGTACACCCGGGAGACCTAGGAATCCCCGACGACTCACTGCCTGGGGATGATGGCGGGTACCAGTCCGAGCATCTCAAAGGATTTCGGGCTGGTCGGAGGGGCACGGCCGCAGACCTCGCAGATCGCGGGCCTGGGCAATAACCGGCTCAATGGCGGCCTTCGCAACGACCTCATCTACGGCGGCCGGGGCAACGACCGCATCTACGGCCGCCGCGGCAACGACCAGCTCTATGGGGGGCCGGGCAGCGACCGCATCTACGGCGGCCGGGGCAACGACCAGATCTATGGGGGGCCGGGCAGCGACCGCATCTACGGCGGCCCGGGTAACGACCAGATCTACGGCGAGACCGGCAACGAGCGGATCGTCGACCACCGCGGCGCCATGACCGTGTTTCCGGGATCGGGAACCAATCGGGTCGACGTCGCCGATGGCCGGGGCGACGATCGGGTGGTGTGCGCGCGCGGTTCGACTAACCATCTCGTCGCCGACCGGGGCGATCGGATCACGCGCAGCTGCCGGAGCACGGGGTCGACCATCCGCTACGTGCGCGGCCGGCAGCCGCGCAGCGCGCACTAAGCGTTCGAGACCGATCCGACGGGCTCACCCGACAGTGCCGCGTTCACGAACCCGCAGCCGCCTCGCTCGACTTACGCGCGTGCGCCGCGCGTGGGCGCGTGCAGGCGTCGTGGTCGTGGTGGCCGTGGCAGCAGCGTGCGTAAGCGTCCCGCCGGCACAAGCGATGCCGCAAGACACTGAGATCGCGTTCCAGGCGAACACCGGCATCCTCTGGACTTGGACGCAGTCCGGGGTTGGCAATACTGGCATGGGGATGATGAGGGGTACCAGCCCGAGCGTCGACCCGTCAGGGTGGGCTCAAACCGTGAGATCGCGTTTCAGGCGAACACCGGCTATCTGTGGACAACCGGATCCGGTGGCCATGGTCCCACTATCTATGGGATGGCGGCGGGCACCAGCCCGAGCGTCAACGGCGGTAACGTCGCATTTCAAGCCAAGGGCGGCCATCTCTGGACAGTTGGGAACGCCTTCCTTAGCAATGGTGATACTGGCCTAGGGATGATGGCGGGCACCAGCCCGAGCGTCGATGAGGTCAGTGATGTCGTCGCGTTCCAGGCGAACACCGGGGACTCTGTATCTCGCTAGGCGAGCGGCGGTACTGGCCCTGGGATGATGGCGGGCACCAGCCCGAGCATCAATTCGGTCGAGGATCGGGTCGCATACCAGGGGAGCAACGGCGATCTCTGGGTTATCCGGGGCGACGCACTTTAACCTGGGGATGAAGGCGGGCACCAGCCCGAGCATCAATGACAACGATGACATCGCATTCCAGGGGAGCAACGGCGATCTCTGTGATATCTGTCGACTTCGGCGAGGGTGGCACCAATGACACTGGCGTGAAGATGATGCAGGGCACCAGCCCCAGCATCGACGACAACGACGACGTCGCGTTCCAGGGGACCAACGGCGATCTGTGGATCTGGAAACCGGGAGGCACCAGTACCGATACGGGCCTGGGGATGATGACGGGTACCAGCCCGAGCATCTCAAGAGATCGAGCGTCCGGGGCGCCACTGGCGGGGACTCCCGGCAACGACCGGCTCAATGGTAGCCCCCGCAATGACGTCATCCGCGGCGGTCGCGGCAACGACCGCATCCGCGGCGGCGCAGGCAACGACAAGCTCTACGGCGGCCCCGGCAACGACCGCATCTACGGCGGACCCGGGCAACGACCCATCTCCCCACCAAAGACCAGATCGTCGACCAGCGCGGCGCCACCACCGTGTTCCCGGGACCAGGAACCAATCGGGTCGACGTCGCCGATCGCCGCGGCGACGATCGGGTGGTGTGCGCGCCCGGTTCGACTAACCACATCGTTGCCGACCGGCGCGATCGCATCACGCGCAGGTGCCGGGGCAAGGGGTGGACCATCCGCTACGTGCGCGGCCGGCAGCCGCGCAGCTCGCACTAACTAACTAACTTAACTAAGGCGTTCGAAACCGATACAACGGGCTCATGCGACAGTGCCGCATCCACGAACGAGCAGCCACATCGGCCGAGGCCAGGCCTCCCACCAGGCTTCTCCTTTGCCTCGGCGCGAGTCGATAGCGGCAGCCGGGCCGAGACGCCTCGGTCGGCGACGAAGCAGGTGCGCCGCCGGCGCCTAGTTGGTCGCGTTCGACTGTCTTGCGGATGATCGTCTAGCGGGGCATCGTCGGTGTGGCTACCCAAGCTGCGAGCCACGTCCTGATCGCCGAGATCAACGGTAAATCCGCCGCCGGTAGCTAGCCGCCTGTCTCCTCAACGCCGTCGCACCGTCTGTGCTGGACCGGACGCTGAGCTCAGGCGACATCGACGCGACCCAACTGGCGGACGCTGCGCGGCAACTTGTGCGCGGCATCACCGGCGCGGCTCAGAAGCGTTGAGGGGACGCGAAGCGGTAATAGGGCAGGCCGGCTCTCGCCGCGGCCGGACTGCGGGCTGCCCAGAACGCGAAGCTGAGCGCCGCGAGCCGCTGAACGGCCCGCGGCGCAGGTGCCTCGCCACGGCAGCTCAGTCAAACTTGACCAAGTCCTTGAAGATCAGTTGACCCCAAGTATTTCCGCGCGCCTGGACGAGCAGTCCACCTTCCGAAAGCCCGCCAAGCTGGATCGGAGAGAAACCGAGATTCTCCGCAAGCGCACCGATCTCCGCTGCTGCGTCGTCGTCGTCGCTCGCCAGGAACACGACTCTCCTGCCACCGTTCACGGCCGGGTCTTGGCTAAGGACGCCAGCGACCAAATGGTTGAAGCCCTTGACCAGTTTTGCACCAGTGAAGGCCCGCGCGACGGCCGTGGAAGAAGGCTGTCCTCCCAGTTCCTCAGGGGACACCCCGTAGGCATTGGTCACATCGATGATGGTCTTTCCCTTCCAGCTCGGCAGCGCCTTCGCGACATCCCCGTGTGATTCGTAACGGACAGCCAGAAAGACGGTGTCCGCCTTGACCGCTTCCCCGAGTGTGGTGGGAATGATCTCGGGTCCGATCGCGGCCGCGGCGGATGCAAGGCTTTCCGGGGCGCGAGTGGTTGCAACGGATACTTCGATGCCGCTTCGGGCAAACGCCTTGGCAAGAGCTTGGCCGATGTTGCCGAAGCCGATAATTGCATAGCTCATGTGTTCTCCTTTTGTGTTGCCACGCCCTACGGGCTCCGAATATCGAATGGAGTGACCGGCCGGGCGTAGTGCGTCAGATTTGCGCTAGGCCGCCGTCGACGTGGACCTCGCTGGCGGTCATGAAGCTGCTGTCAGGCGACGCGAGAAAGGCGGCCACCGCTGCGATCTCCGCCGGTTCGGCCATGCGCTGGAGCGGGTTCATAGAGGCGAAGGCCTTCTGGCCTTCCTCGCCGAGCGCTTCCTTCGCGAGTTCGGTTGCCGTCGGTCCGGGCGTCAGCACGTTGACCCGGATGCCGGTGCCCTTCAGGTCGTGCGCCCAGGTCTTCGCGAGGTTGCGCACAGCCGCCTTGCTTGCGCTGTAGGCGGTGAATGCCGGAGCGCCCGTCGTGCCGGCGCTCGATCCGGTCAGGATGATCGAACCGCCCTCGCCCATCAGCGGTAGCGCCTTCTGGATCGTGAAGATCGAACCCTTCACGTTGGTGTCGAAGATTTCGTCAAGGTGCTCGGCGTCGATCTCGCCGAGCGGAAGCTGGCTTCCCGCCCCGGCATTGGCAAAGACGATGTCGAGGGTTCCGCGCTCGGCCTTCACCGCCGCATAGAGTCGGTCGAGGTCGTCCAGATCCGAGACCGACCCCTGCACCGCGCGGGCGTTGGTCCCGAGGTCGGCCGCAGCGGCGTCGAGCGCTTCCTGCCGGCGGCCGAAGATGAACACGAAGGCGCCCTCATCGATGAAGCGCTTTGCCGCGGCGCGGCCGATGCCAGTAGCGCCGCCGGTGATCACGGCGGTCTTTCCACTCAGTCTGGTCATGCCATCGAGCTTTCCCATAACTACTCCGTTCGATTAGTGGTTCCGATGCTATGTACACCGATCTGAGTGCTTAACGTATCAGGTGATCGCGGGAGCATGCAAGCTATGCACACCGGTCAGTACCGACTGGGCTACGCTGGGCATATGACGGACTTGGAGAAGGGGCCGCGAGGCCTGCGCCGCGGCAGGGGCGCGCGGGAACGCATCCTCAGCGCTTCACGACAGCTGTTCCGCGATCAAGGCATCAACAGCACCGGCATGGACCAGCTCTGCGCGGTGGCCGAGGTGTCCAAGCGCACGCTCTACCAGCACTTCCCCGGCAAGGACGATCTGATCGCCGAACACCTACGCCGATTCGATCCCGACATCCTGCCCGAGGTTTTCGACCGCACCGACCTCACACCCCGCGAACGGCTCATCGCCGCCTTCGACATCGACTCGCCGCTGTGCCCGTTCATCGCAGCGGCCGTCGAAATCCACGACCCGGGCCACCCGGCCCGCGTATACGCCCGCGACTACAAGCAGGCGCTTGCCGCGCGGCTCACCGAAACCGCCCGCGAGGCCGGCGCCACCAACCCCGAACAGCTCGGCGAGCAACTGGCGCTGCTCCTGGATGGCGCCTCGGCCCGCAGCCGAGTCCTCAACACCTCAACCTTCTCCACCGCCGCCGCCATCGCAGAAGTCCTCGTCGACAACGCCATCCCCACGGCAGCGGTACCGCCCGGCGCAAGCTGATCGGCATGGGGTTCGAGGGGTCCGTGGTCACCCCAGCCCGCCCTAACGACGTGATCGTGGCGGTCGCCGCTTGCGGGATCTGCGGTCCTGACCTGCACGGCTACGCCGACCCGGGTCGGACTGACCTAGTCCTGCGGCCCGCAGAGCCCATATCTGGCATCGAGCCCAGACGACAGTCCGCTGGATCCGTTCCGCACCGACGGGGCCGTAGCTTGGCCTTTGCGCCGCCGTCCATACGCTGCTGCTTCCACGAAAACGCAGCGGCCTTGACCGGGCGGACGACACCCGAGAGGACTTCTCCTTTGATCGGAGGCCTGTCGCGTAAAGCCGGCTGGTGAGGGCCTGTTTGTGGCTCGATCACAACGCGGTCAGCCTGGCGGTCAAGGCGGGATGAGAAACCGCGATATATCGGAACGTTTCACGTCCAACCCCCTGGTGAAAGCCTTCAGCGGCGGAGCCGCGCACCCTCGCGTTGTGCCCAGCACACAACGTCCCTCGTCTGTGCGACAGCCTCAACCCGATGCGACAGCCACGCACGGGGTGTAACCCGTCGGGGTAATCCGGGGACGGCTGCGTTGGCCAGCAATCCGCTCGTGCGATGTTCGTAACTTCAGCGCCGTCTCGGCGTTAGTCATACACGATGGGGCGGACCGGACGCTTAGTCGCGATGTTGCTTGTGGTTGTGCCTGCGACTGTGTTTGTGGTGGTCGTTGCAGCGGAGCCCGCGCGTGCTGCGTTCCCGGGGCGTAACGGTCTTCTGGTGGTGGAGCCAGCCGGTGGCAGGGGACTGGTCGTGGTCGGGGCAGACGGTGCGCACCCTCGCCAGATTTGCACAGTTGCGGCGCGATGTGATGGGGCACAGGATCCAGTGTGGTCGCCCGACGGATCCGAAATTGCATTCGCCACGCCCGGTCTCAATGAACCGTTCGTGATCTATCCCGACGGCAGCTGCTTGGCGTGCCCGGTCCCGGCACCGTCGGGGAGTTTCTATCTGGACGGCTGGGATCCGAAGTTCAGGCCCGGCTTTTTGCCCGACGGGCGCCTGGTGGTGTCAATAGATGTCGCCTACCCGCCCGTCGGCTACCCGCCCGCACCGCAACTGGGAGCCGTGAGCACCGACGGCATCGGGTTTCGGCCGTTCGCCATCTCTGGCTTCTGGCGCCAACCGGCGTGGTCGCCGACCGGACGACTCGCCGCCGTCCGACGGGTCGGGCGCAAGTCTGAGGTGTTTGCGATTGATCCGCGCATCCGTTCGGCTCGCCAGGTGACCCGCAATGGCGCCAGTTCGCCGACCTGGTCTCCGGATGGCCGTCGGTTGGCCGTCGTGCACCGTGGCTGGATTGAGCTGATCGGGGCGGGCGGGGGTCGAGTGCGCCGGCTAACTCGCGGCGCCGCCCCCGCCTGGGCGCCGAACGGCAAGGAGATCGCATTTGTAGGCGCTCACCATCGCCTGTTCGTGATCGCCGCGCGGGGCGGGAGACCACGCCCCGTCGGCCACATTCACGCCGCGCGGGTCGATTGGCAGCCGGTGACCGGACAACCACCGAGCGGGTGCCACGCTCCCGCCGGCTCGAGCGTAGTGGCAGCGTCGCCGGACGCCACGGTCGTGATCGACCCTGGGCCGACAGGGCAGTACCCCGACCCGACTGCTCCGGCATTCAGCGTTCTTGGATGCCTGGCGTCAGATGGCCGCGAGCGGCTGCTCGAGAGCATGTCTCAGTCGGATTCTGATAACGCGCTCGGTGTGGGCGCGGTGGTAGTCGCGGGCGACTACGCGGCGCTAGTGAACCGGCGGGTCAACACCCATTACGGTGGCTCCAAGGACACCGTCGCTGTTTTTGACCTGCGAACCGGGTCCCCGCTTGCCGACCGTGGCGGCGAATCGGCAACCTGCCAGGACATACCCTGTTACACCGGCGTCGACCAGCTCGTCCTCGGCGCCGACGCGGCCACGGCCGCTCACACGTTCTTCACCAATTGTGGATCCACATGTACGACGGCGGAACAGATCGTCGCGAACGACAGCACCGGCACGCACACCCTCGACAGCATCACCACCACCGGCCCTTACAACCCCACGCCCTCGTCGCTAAGCCAGCTCGCGCTATCAGGGCACACCCTCACCTGGAGCCACGCTGGTAGCGCACGAACTGCCCAGCTGAACTGACCCCTACACGCGACCCGCGTCAGAGACCGCGACCTCGCCCGACGCCTTCGCCCGACGTATGCGGCAGGCTCGGACCGGGTTCGCCGCCCACGCGGCGAGTCCAACCATGCACACATCAGAACGGCTGTCAGTTTGATCGATCACCGACAGCGCTGCGGTAGCCAGAAGCGGCGCTCAAACCACAGATGATCCCTCAGCGTCGTTCGGTAGCGGTCGCTTGAACAGCACAACGGGGTGCTGAAAATTCCGCGCGACGCCCCAGGATCCGACCGTCGCGACAGCTTCCCAGCCCTCCCGGCCTAGCCGGTTGAGGTCTTCGATCGTGAGCTTCCGCTCCAGCAGATCGAGGGTCATGTATTCCCAGCGCTGCATGTCGCTGGTGTAGCGCATCCGCTGGCTGCGTCTAGCCGGTAGCGGAAGCGGATATCGGCCATTTCTGCTGCCGCGCGGTTCTACCGCCCGAGACGGTGATGCATCTCGTCGGGCATGATTGACGGCCACATATCTGGAACTGACGGATCGGTCTTCTCAGGGGATAGGTCTGGTTCGGTGAGAAGCGCGGAGATCAGATCGTCCGAGCCGCCGACAGCTGCCCACGCGTCATCCCAGAGGCTCGACAGGAGCCAGCTGTGATCTACCGGGAACATCAGCTCGGGTAGGGCGGTGTGCCAGCGTCCCTCTTCGCTGCGCCAGTTCCGAGCCTCCTGCGGCCCCGCTTGTACCAGGACGTACGGCCAGTTGCTGTACACGTGCACGCGAGGAGCTTCATCCAGGACAACATCGCTAGCTCCGGTCTCAAGGAACCCGAGCCACCACGGTTGCGGTTCAGTGTGCGCGGAGAGCACACGCAGCAGCGTGTCGTCGAAACGGTCCTCGCGTGGGCGCAGCCGCTCGCGCGGGGCGTCGAGGTCCAAAGGGAACGCAAGGGTCGCGTAGGCCGCGAACACCGGCGGAATGCTCGCTGTGATCGACACCCCCGTGGTCACACCTGCGTTGATCCAGGCGACCTCATCCTCGGTACCAACAGGCCAGGTGCTGCCGTCCCAAAGTGCTGTCTGGCTTGGTCCCGGCACGAGATCAGCCTACTTCGATTATGCGGTCCACGGCAGAGGCGGCCCGAGAGTGTCGCAATGATCGGAGGCTGTCGCGTGAAGCCGGCTGGTGAGGGCCTGTTTGTGGCTCGATCACAACGCGGTCAGCCCGGCGGTCAAGGCGGGATGCGAAACCGCGATATATCGGACGTTTCACGTCCAACCCCTGCTGAGAGCCTCCAGCGGCGGAGCCGCGCACCCTCGCGTTCTGCCCCGCGCACAACGTCCCTCGTTTGTGCGACAGCGTCATCGAGTTTCAGCACTCTGCGCGCGCGCAGCCAAGCTGCGTCTGAATCAGGACCGAGCCAATTCCGCACAACGGCAGCCACACACACGGGCTTGGAGTCGCGAACGGGCAGCGCCCCGCCGGCGCTACGCGCCCGCGTCAGCGTTTCGAAGCTTGTGCAATGCGAGGGGCGGGCATCGGACGATGCCGTCATGGAAGCGACCGACCGGGCGCCAGAGCCGGACCACGACGGAGCGGTCATCTACCTCGACGACCGTTGCGGCCTCGTGCGCGAGGTAGCGAGGCCGGACCTTCCGGTTGATCATGACGTCGTCCCCGACGCACAGCTGCGCCAGGGCCGTGGCTGCGGCGACGGTTCGAAGCAGCTCGCGCCTGGCTTGGACTGCGTCTGCGATCGCCACCAGGTGGGGATCGAGATCGCCGGCAGCGATCGCGTCCAGTAGCTGCCGCTGAGGCTCTTTTAGCCGTGCATCATCTTCGCTGCTCCACAGGAGGGTGTGAGCAGCACCATTGTGACCGACGGTCATCATGAGATTCTCGCGACGCGTCCGGACAGACGCGGAGCCGCCGCTGCTGCACCGAATGCTCTGGAGCGTTGGCTGCTCGCGAGGATCCATCGGTGTCGCGGTTCGATCAAGGCGGCACCGTGCGGGCCAGGCCGTCGGGTTGCCGCGAGCCCGCCGGTTCGCGAGACTCCGGTCGACGAGTCGCCACGCTCTGGTGACGGGGGCAAACCATCAATGACCACCCGGGGTCGGCATGAAGCACCACATCGGTATGCGGGCGGCCCTTTCGCTGCTCGCGGTATCAGCCGTTATCTTCGCCTTGGCGGCCGCTCTCGAGTTCCGTAGCTAAGGAGCACACGTGGCCAAAGAAAAGGCAGACACCAACAAGCAGGGCTGGTTCGCTCGTTGGCGCAAACGGCGCGCGCGCAACAAGGAGCGCGCCATCGAAATCACGAATCGAATGTACGAGGAACGCTTTAGGGACGAGGGGCGGATCGGGCCCGGTCCTGGCGGCGGCTGAGCGCCAAGCACCTCGGCCCTCGAAAGGAGTCTGCTCCGCGAACGCCGCATTGGGCTACGGGAGGCGCTGTCGCAACTCCATCCATGGGGAAGTGGGGTCAGGCTGATGGGTGGCGACGGTTCGCCACCGCGATCACCCAACCGAGAAGGAGGCCGACCGTGCCGCCGGCGACGGCCGCCGGAATGCCGACTTCGAACATCGCGGCCCACGCAGTCGCCGCGTACACATGCAGGCCAACGACCAGCCCAACGATCGCTCCAACGCCGCCTGCCAGCATCATTCCCACCAATGCGCAGCCCCCGGGTGACGGCTGCGCTCTGAGCTTGCTCAAGAACTCTCTCATGGCGTTGTGCGCCCAATTATCGAGCACTGCAACGGCGACCCCCACCGACCCCTGCAGCTACCGCAGGTCGATCAGAGGGAAGCGGGGGCTCTCGTCGCCCAGGGCTCAGAGATGGCGCATCAGTCGGTTGCGCACGCGTCCCACTCGCGTGCGCGGCGGGTAGCTGTAGTGACCTCGGGGGACGAGTTGCCACTGGAGGATGCGCAAAGGCGTGTAAGCCACCCACAGCAGTTGTCCGGAGCGACCCAGCGTGCGTGGATCGGTGTCCGGATGTCGCCAAGCGGACCTCTTACTAAAGAAGTCGTCCACGAGAACGATCATGCCCTTTTTGATCGGCCGCCGCGAACCGTGCGGCCGGCGACGCCACTTGTCGATCACACCGGGCCCTCCGATCGAGCGAGGCAGCGTAGGTGTCGCGACCATCGGTCCGGCACGATGCTGGTCTCGTTGCCGATCGCTCCGGTTCTGTTCAGCTGCCTGTGATCAGTCGTGCCTGAGCGGCCCGGTAGTCGGCGGGGCTGTGGTCGATGCGGGCGCCGGGGTGGCGGGCAGCGAGGCTGAGGAGCTGTTGATTCGCGGGCGTCGCGGGAAGCACCCGATATTCGTTGTAGACAGTGGTAACCGTGATACCTCGTGTCCGGAAGACCTGCTTGATCGGGTAGTAGGTGCCAGGCGCGACGTCGTATACGTATCCGTACGGGCCGTGAATCGGGATGAGTTCGATCGCTTTGCGGCCGTCGATCGTAGTCGGCCCAGCCACTTTGAGTTTCCCGGCTTTCAGCTGCGCCTGAATCTCGGCGGTCGTGCTGGTCACACGGAAGGCCGGCGTGATCTTCATCCGGTACGTGCTCGGATGCTCGGGGCTCCCGAGGATTTGTACCTGCGACGTGCCATTGCGCAACGCTCGGGCTTGCGCAGCCGTGATCGTCAGCGGCGGCGGCCGATGAGCATTCTGTTCTGCTGCCGCCGAACCAGGAGGTGCGCCTTGCAGCTTGGGCTGCGTGTAGATGAAGGTGCCCGGTTTTGCGCCGGCCGTGATGTCAGACCCGTACTCGCTTGAGACATAGACGGTGTTGGTGGTCGGGTCGTAGAGCTCGTTGTTGCCGTTGACCTCGCCGACCTCGACTCCATTGGTGACACTAGGCCCTCCGAGGTTGACCAAGTTCGGCGGGCCGTTACCGACCCGTGTCTCGATGATCTCGTGGTTACTCCAGCGGACCGTCTGTATGCCCTTGGGCGGGTTGAACCCCGGAGCGAATTTCAAGAGCTTCGGATTGGTCTCCTGAACGTTGCTGTCGAAGTCGATGACGATCGATCCTGGCGGGTGCGCCAGCGCAGCGGCCGCTCCGCGCAGGACCGCCGCGTCTGCGATCTGCGGTGCGGCCGGGCCCTGCCCCGAGAGCACTCCGGTCACCCCCAGGATCAACGCTGTCAGCGCCCCGGCCGCGACCGCCAACGTGAGCACCGGTCGACGCACGTAACGAGAAGCTCCTCCAAACCCGCCGCGCCCGCGTGCTTGCGGCGGTGCGGGCATAGCGACGATCGCTGCCGCGAGGTCGGCCAGCGTCTGCGGACTCACCGCGCGAGCGGCGTCGGCGTCGCTGATCGGGTTCAGACCGCTGACCGGGTTCTGAGGCCGGGTCGTACTCATTACACACTTCCTGTCATCGAAATCACGTCGTCCGCGTGCCCGGGTCGGTATTCGCGTGCACCGGGATGCGTTGTCCCCGGTGCCTCGACAATCCGCGTCGGCGAGCCATTGGCCGCACGCGCGGGCGGCGCACCGTCTGGTCCGTGACCTTGAGATGCGGCGATCGCGGCTCGCAGCCGCCGGCGGGCTCGGTGCAGGCGGATCCGCGCCGCGTTGCGCGAGCAACCAAGCACCGCCGCGACCTCCCCGGCGCTCAGCCCCTCCCAGGCCTCCAACGCCAGGACCTCCCGATCGCCGTCAGCCAGCGACCCAAATGCGGCGGCAAGCTCCGCCAACTCACCCGAAGGAGCTTCGGGCGCGTCCCGGCCGGCCAGATCGCCGCGCAGGCGCTCGGCGAGCTGACTGCGGCGACGCTCGCCGCGACGATGGTTTGCCAGCACCCGACGCGCGACGCCGTACAGCCACAAACGCGCGCTCGCGCCAGTCGGCGCATCGTCGAGCCGACGCCAAGCGACGAGGAATGTTTCGGCAATCACGTCGGCAGCGTCATGGGTGCTGTCGGTGCGCCTCAGGACGTAGCCCAACACACAATCCCGGTGCTCGGCGTAAAGCACCTCAAAGCGCCGGCGGCGCGCGTCGACGGTGACGTCCGGCAGATGGGCGTCGTCTCTCATGTCACGCTACATGTCCACCAGACCAACAAGCATTTCAGCCCGTCCCGAAACCAGGGTGGATAACCGGCCGGAAAGTGATCAAGCGCCCCACGGTGGACGCTCCCGAACGCCGCCCCGAGGACGCTCAGAACGTGCGCCGCCTCTCCCACTGTCTGGACGCCGAGACCCGCGCCAGCATGAATGCAGCGCCGTGCCGCAACATGGGTCGCGACCTACTGTTCGCCGCCCAGTCCGCGTGTGTCGTCCAGACTGGGGTAGCGGGTCAGAAACGCCAATGAGATCGGGCTATCGAGAGCAGCGAACAGTCCGATCGGCCCGGGCCAGAACCGCTCCAACTCGGCACGCAACTGGTTGGCCAGCGCGATCCTTGCGGCCACCAGATCCTCCCGGCAGCGGTCACCGCCCGCAACGCCTTGGTTTGATCTGAATCAGGTTCCAGGAGACGGAACCGGTGCGCGTCGGTGCGGGCGAGCTCGCACAGCACGAAGCAATCGAACCGGTCTGACTTCCCACCCGAGGCGCGGAACCGATCACGCGCGGCCTTTACCTGATTGGGATGCAACGCCAACACGTACACCCCGGCCTCGAGGAGCCGCTCAACCAGCACCCCGTCGCCGCGCTCGATCGCCACGATCTCCACGTCAAAGCAGCAAAGCGCGTCGCACAACGCGGTGATCCCGTGCTCGTCGTGCGCGAACGTCTCGGCCAACAGCCGCTCTCCGGCGGCATCGGCGATCAGCACGTCGTGCTTCTCAGACGCCCAATCAATCCCAGCGACGCTTCCCATCATCGATCAACCTCTCCCTTCGCGGACACGCGACCGTGCCCCGACCAGGAGGTACCGTTGCGGGTGCTTATAGACAAGGCCCTCGATCAATCGGGGCTACGTCCTGTCGCCGCTCGCGGCACCTCACCACCGTCGGGACGGGCTGGTCTTTCGCTGGCCCTCCGCATAAGGGCAAGCGATCGGGGCCCTCTCCCGGCGGCGGTCGAGGCAATCCCAGGTTGACCTATGAGCGATCGCGGACCACTCGCTCGCTTTTTCGCGCGTTGGGGGCGCGTCACGCGATGGTTCAAGCTGCCCGGGCGGCGATGGATGCAGGGCTGAGCGACCTGGCTGCCGGCTGCGGGGCGGGCTGCTCAACCCCGGATCGGTCGACGCCCGATGGTCGTTGTTGAGCGCTCAGTCGATCAAGTCGCTGTACCGCGCAGTGCTTGCTGATTCTGCCGCGATGCTCGGGCTGGTGATGGACCCGGGCGACGGACTCGAGGTGCGCGCACACAGTTGTCATACCGAGGACGCGACGAGTCGGATAGGTTCACCATATGGGCGATACATACGACTTCGTGGTGATTGGCGGGGGTTCGGCGGGTGCGGTGATCGCGGCGCGGTTGTCGGAGGATCCGGGTTGCCGAGTGGCGCTGCTCGAGGCAGGCGATCGGCCGCCCGCGGCCGAGGCGATGCCGGCGGCGTGCGCGTCGCTTCAGGTGAATCCAGAAACCGACTGGATGTACACGGCTGACGCAGGCCGGGCGGGGCTGGGCTTGCGGGACGGCCGGATGATGGTCCCGCGCGGCAAGATGCTGGGCGGATCGTCGGGCATCAACTACATGGCTTATGTGCGCGGCCATCCGGGTGACTTCGATGCGTGGTCTGACGGTGGGGCGACCGGCTGGGGCTATGACGAGCTGCTGCCGTATTTTCGTAAGAGCGAGGGCCTGGCACCGAGTGGCGACATCGTCGTCGACTTCGAGGCGCACAACACCGAAGGGCCGCTCGGTGTCTCGGTCCGCGGCCCGGTGCTGCCGGGCGCACGCCAGTTCGTCGACGCCGCCGTGGCCGCGGGCATCCCGATGGGCGACTACAACGGCCGCGACCGCGAGGGTCAGCATGGCGTCGTCTCCCTGCTGCAGACCACGACCAGGGACGGCAAGCGCGCGAGCACGTACCACGCGTTCCTGGAGGGCGAAGCGGAGGGACGCGAGAACCTCGACGTCATCTGCCATGCGCAGGCGACCGGGCTCGTGCTCGAGGACGGTCCCGACGGACTCCGGGCGACGGGCGTTGCGTATCGGACCGCTGCGGGCGAGACGGCGGTCGTCAAGGCCGCAAAGGAGATCGTGGTGAGCGCGGGGGCGGTCGGGTCACCGCAACTCCTGCTGCTCTCGGGGATCGGCCCGAGGGACGAACTCGAGCTTCTCGGCATCACCTGCCGGCACAACGCACCCGACGTCGGTAAACACCTGCAGGACCACCTCCAGCTTGGGCTCGTGTTCCCGGCTGCGGGTATCGGCGTGTCGATGACGGAGGTCGGGATCTCGATGGGACCCGACGCCCTGCGCGCGCCCGCGGGACCGCTGCCAGCCGATCCTGCCGACGACGCCTCGCTGCCTCCCGAGCTGGAGGCGATCCGGGCCGAAGCCGAGCGCCGTGTCGCATTGTGGGCGACAACCGGCCACGGCCTCGTGTCTTCGTCGCTGTATGAGGCGTGCGCGTGGTACTCGACCGGCCTTGGGGACGCGCACACCCATGACGCCCAGATCGGGTTCTTCATCTGCGGGTACAACCCCGACCTCTGGCGCGACTGCCTGCGAATGGACCCGACCGAGTTCTTCGACGACGCGGACGTCGCGCTCGGTCCCGACGCCGAGAACGTGATCGTGCTGGCCAACCCCGTGAAGCCCCATAGCCGCGGCGAGATCGTGCTCGCCAGCGCCGATCCGGCCGAGGCGCCCGACATCCGCATGAACTACTACAGCGACCCGCACGACCTCGACGTCATGGTGGCGGTCGTGCGAAAGGCGCTGGAGGTGGTCGACAACTGGCCGGGCACCGACGCGCTCGGCCCGATGTATGTGCCTAAGGTGCTGGCCAAGACCCACGACCACGAGCCTGGCGACAGGCCGAGCGACGAGCTGATCAGAGACATGGCCCGCCACTACTCGACAACCGTCTACCACCTGACCAGCACCTGCCGGATCGGCGACGTCGTCGACGCCCGACTCCGGGTCAATGGGGTGGCGGGCCTGCGGGTCGCCGACGCCTCGGTGATGCCCGATGTCATCAGCGGGAACACCAACGCCCCGGTGATCATGATCGGCGAGAAAGCCGCCGAGATGATCGCGGCGGACCACGGCCTCTCGCTCCGAGACCACGTCGGCGCGAGCTAACGCACGGTGCCGGCGCGACCGGCTGGATGCGCCGACCGGCGGCGCCAGAGGCTCGCCAGAATCCGTGCCGCCAAGCGAGCGCTGTCGCGACGACACATACAAGTCCGGACGCGAAGGCAGGACCGGTCGGACCACTACGGCGTGCGGCCGCCGTGCCTGGTCGAGATCGACCGGGCTGGAAGCAAACCTCGGCCGCTGCCATGGCGCACGCCACGGAAGCCGCTCACGACACGTCGCTGCCGCAGGCACGCCGACCCGGCCGTCTTACGCGCGGTGACGGCACGCTTGTACGCCCAGCGCAAGAGTGCTGCTGAGCATGGAAAGCGCAAGCGTTCGACGACGAACGTGCGGACCTGCTCGCCGTCCCTCTGAGGGCACCTGGCTTAGCTCGCCGCCGCAGTAGCGGGCCCGGGGTGCTCCGTGCGCCAGGGATCCGCGCGACCCTGGCGATCGAGCCAGGCCTGCGCGTCGCGACGGCCCAGCTCGATCAGCGGCCGGATGAACTCCGGAGCGAAGAACAAGTAGCTCAGCAAGTCGCCGCGGACTGGGTTGCGCCCGGCGTCCAGCAGCCGCCCGAGCAGCGCCAGCTCGCGATTGTGGTGCAGCCCGCGCGCGCCCGCGTAATAGCGGTTGTAGACGTCGGTCGCCAGCCGTCCGATCGCGAGCCGGTCCGTCGGCGCGACGAAGATGTACGGCACAACCCGATGCGTGATCGGGTTACGGCTCTCCTTTACGTCGTCGTTGATCGTGCACAGCGTGTCGACATCGTGCGCGAGCTGATCAGCGAGCAGCGACTGCGCGACGGCTGCGGCGCCGTCGAAGACGTCCGGGCGACGATCGTCGTCCTCGAGCGGCGGCCCAGCGATCGAGTTGAGCCCGATCACCACCAGCCGACCGGCGTTCAGCCTGAGCGCAGGCTTCAGCGGCGTGTTGAGCCGCACGCCGCCGTCGCCATACCAGCGCTCACCAACGAGCACGGCCGGGAACAGCGACTGGATCGCGCTGGAGGCGTGGACGTGCTCGACCGCGAGCCGGGTAGCGACATAGTCGATGCCGCGCCGGTCATCGGTGGACGGTGACTCGCCCCCGGAGTGGAAGACGACGCTTCTCGCAGTCGCGTAGGCAGTCGCCACCACGGCGGCCGCGGCCAGCGTGCCATCCTCGACATTCTGGGCCAGCCGCTCGAAGTCGATCAGCGCCGCGATCGTCTCCGGCTGCGGGCTGGTGTCGAGCAGGCTCGGCGGGGCGGGCGCACGGATGCCCAGCAGCTCCAGCCCGTACGACAGCAGACGAGCAAGCTCGCGTGGCGAGCACAGCGGGCCGATGACATCGCCGATCTCGACCTCGAGCCACTTCTCTCCGCCCGAACGCGCGGAGGCTTCGAGCCCCTCGTCCGCGTTCGCGGCCAAGTATGCGGCACCCAGGGCTCCGGCGCTCGTGCCGACGACGATCCGCGCCGGCTCGTCGAGAACCGGCGCCAGCACCTCCAGCGCCCCAAACTCGTACGCCCCCCGCGCGCCACCGCCCGACAACACAATCCCGATCGTCCCGTCCATCGCCCTCAACCCTCTCACGCCTGACTTCGCGCGCGCTCGAAGAGCCATCGTAATCGACGCCTCCGAGCGGCACCCTCGCGACGGCGAGCTCGCGATCGCGTTAGACGAATACGAGCAGCCGGCCAGCGGTCGCCCCTGGTCCTACCCGCCGCGCGCTTGCTGGTCGCGCATTGCGAGCGGGACGCCGTGGCGCTGCCGACGATCCTGTCCGTGGGCATAACTAACGCTCGCGTCGACTCGCCGAAGTAGTAGGTAAGCGGCGGGTCAATCCACCAGGTCGAGCTGCAGACCCTTCGGCTGCGCTGCAACGAAGTTAGTCTTGGCGGCCCGGTCGCGCCTGCGGCGGACAGGAAGGGACCAGAGAACGCGACCAAAGTGGGATGACGCAGGTCACGACGCGGTGGTGTTCAGCCGCATCGATCGCGGCGAAGCGCAGGACGAGCGTGGCATGACGCAAGCCCTGGAGGCGGCGCGCGGGTAGACGAAGGAGGATCTGGCTGTACGGCTGGGGAACCTCCGACTCGGTCTCGCGGAACACTCCTATCCGCTGCAGGCTGTTTCCGCGCCGCAGGGACGTGGTCACCGAGACGTCGCAGCCGCGGGAGCAGTGGACCGCCACCGGGAGCCCTCGACGCGCCACCGCCGTCAGCGAGGAACGTAGCGGGCGGGCATCGAAGAGCAGCTTCGGCCCGCCCAGGCGTAGGGCGTGGAGCGCACCGACGTGACGCGCAGCGGCATGGCCGGCGCCTCCGGTTCGGGAGCCCTGGCAGGCCGTCGAGCCGCTGTCGATCACCGCGCCGCTCGTGTTCTTGAATGCCCAGTCATAGCTGGCGGCGTGAAGCGTCAGCACCAGCACACCGAAATCGCTCGCGTCATAGGCCTGCAGGTTGGCCTCGGGGGTCGAGATCGCATCCAGGTTCTCGCCGCCGGTACCGACAACGAATTCGCGGATCCCGTTGGCCGCCGCGACCCCTGACGGGTCCTGCTGGGCGTAACGCTCGTAGAGATGGTCGTGGCCATTCAGCACGATGTCGGCGTGGGCGCTGTACAGCGCCGTCCACAACGGACCGACGCCCGGGCTGTTCGACATGAACCCCGACGACAACAGGGGGTGATGCCAGTACGCCAGCGTGCATGCCGCCGGGTGCGCCGCCAAGTCCGCCTGCAACCACGACACCTGCCTCGACGATGTCGCGCCTGCAAGCGAGTCTGCGCAGCCGGAGTCCGAACAATCGGAGTTGAGCGCAACGATGTGCCAGGTGCCGATGTTGAAGGAGTAATAGCCGTCCGGCGGGTTGGCGACCGCGGCGAAATACTGGAAGTAGCCCGAGGCGCCCGACGTGTCGTACTCGTGGTTGCCTGGAACCGGATGCACGAACGGGTTTAAGACTCCCCACGTCGCGTTGTAAGCGCCGACCCCCTGGTACTCGCTGAACGCCCCGTGGTCGTACTGGTTGTCGCCGAGCACCAGGACATCGGCAGGATCCTGATTCGCCGCGAGCGTCGCCGTCTGCTGCTGCTTACAGGGGTTCGTCGTATCGCCTGCAGGACACGCGATATCACCCACCGCGACTAAGGTGACAGGGGGTGGCGGTGGGGGTGGCGGCGGTGGGGGCGGTCGCGGGGGCGGCGGCTTGGGCTTGACCTTCAGGCACCGCCATACGCGCTTGTAGACGATCTTGCCGTGCTTGCGCACGATCCGGCCGTGGCGGCGCACGGGCACCCTGACGGAACGCAGCACATAGCCGGCGCGACACTTCGGCGAATGAGGCTTGACCTTCACGCACCGCCGCACGCGTATGTAGACGATCTTGCCGTGCGCGCGCACGATGCGACCGTGCTTGCGCTTGGGCACGTGAACGGTTCGCCGCACGTAGCCCGCCTGGCACCTGTTCACCGGCTGATGCTTGGCCCTGGCTTGCGAGGACGCGACGAACGCCAAACCGGCCCCGAGCAGCGTCGCCATACCCCAGGTGCGAAGTCGAACCGACAGGTCGAACGTCCCGAAGAGATGCCCCACGCGGTCATCAGTATGTTGGCTCGCGAGCTAGCCGCATATGCCCCTCCCCGGCCTACCTTCGTTCACGAGTGAACGGCGGCGACATGGAGTTCCACAATGTTGTGTCACCAAACCAAAGAACGTCCGCCACGTCCGGCGCCGGGGGAGCGCCGCCGGTCGCTGTTGCACCGATGCGTCCGGGCGATTCCGCAAGCGCGTTCTCGCTCGGACGCGGCCTGATCGGGACGATCACAATGTCAAAGCGATCGCCCGACTGGGGGGGCATAACTCGGGGCGAGCGACAGTTGCCCTGGGCAATCCCCGGTCGCAGGGCTGGATCAGCATGCCATGCCAGCGGAGGAGTCCCCAGGTTCTGGGCACGTTATCTGGACGCGCGGCACGCGTCGGGCGCGTATGACAAAGACGTACTGCTTGCCAACCCAGCCGGGCTTGCTGACCCGCACGACGATTCGGGCTCCAACACGAAGGCGCCTGTGGTGGCCGAGCCAGTGAAGAAGGTTGATCGATCCGGGCGGCCCACAGCGGCGCCGAGGTTTGGAAGCACAGTGATGTGTCGCCTCGGTAGCGATGGACCGAGCAGCGAAGGGACAACCATGGCCGCGGCATTTGAGGAGGATGGTCGCGTCGCCGGGGGCGCCGTCTACGGTCAGGACGAGAGGCTGCGCGTATGTTGGCGTGAAGGTGAAGGTCCATTGCATCGTGACGGATATCGTTCCCCGAACACGGATAGCCACCGTTGCGGGGCCGGAGGTCGACGAGGCGAAGTTGCTGTCCCCGTCGTAGGCCGCCGAGATAGTGTGCGCACCCGGAGATCTGTAGCTGACCGTGCAGAAGGCCGTCGAGGACGATGCCGCCAGCGGCGTGCCGCGACACAGACCGATCGTCCGTCCGTCATCGGCGAACACGACCCTGCCCGTAGGCGTAAGTGACCCTGATCGGCTTGGGATGACGCGTACGGCGAACGTTACTCGGGCACCGACCGTCGCCGTGGGATTCATAGAACTCAGCATCGTCGCGGTCGTCGCTCTGTTAGTCGAGAGCGGCTGCGATGGACTGCTGGAGCCGATAATCAGCGAGCCCGCCGCAGGCGTGAACACGGCCGACAGCTGCGACGGGGAGCTGGTGGCGCCAAATGACGTTTGGCATGTGACATCGACCGACGGGGTCAGCTGCACTGGAATCGGTACGGTCGAGCAACCCGCGATCGGTACTCCGCCGTTCTCGAACGAGACCGTTCCGGCCGGTGGCAGGCCACCGGCCAGCGATGTGACGGTGGAGATCAGGGTGACCTTATCGTTGGTCACGGGAGGATCTTCGCTGGTCAGCACCTTGAGTGACGTCGTGCTCGGAGCGAACTGCGTCAGGCGGTCTGGATGGACAACCGCGAGTCCGTCTACCGCGAGCACCACAATCTGCCCGGGGGTAAGCGAGCTGGTGAGCGTGGACGTGTAGCTGCCGTCGAAGCCTGTCGTCGCCGGGTTAGGCGAGAACTTGATCCCCGCATCCGAAGGAGCCGACAGCATGACGTTCTCGCCGCCGATGCCCACTCCGCTTGAGTCGGTCACAGTGCCCGTGACCGCAGCTGTCGAAATTCCGTCGGCAAGGATTGACGCAGGAGACAGATGGACGGTCACGCTGGCAGGTGCAGCCGCCATCGAAACGTCCGCCCCACTCACGAGCAGCCCCAGCGCCATCGCTACGCAAGCGATCGCGGTCCTGAACAAATCAACCGACGACATGGCCGGCGACCGGCGACCCACCCGATGTTCGATCCGACGCAACCAACCACCCCGCGCGGAGACCGACCAAGGGTACGCCACACTCGACCTGCATGCAACCCCAGCGGCCCAAGTACCCGGCTCATCTCTTCGTCCACCGAGCAACGGCACCCAGGCCTGATAACCGTGAAACCCATCCCTGTACGGCTACCGCGTCGGCAACGCGCTGAGCAACCCGCGCGTTGTTAGTGCAAGCTCGTTGAGCGGCGCGAGTACTGGAGGGACTTCGTTGAACTGGCGCTCGACTTAGGTACCACGTGCCGGCTGGAACGGTCGCTGGCCAGACACAGTCGTGCCCGCGCGCGTGACATCCGACCAGCTAGGAGGACCGGGACCACAACCCGGATCGACTTGCGCGTTGGACGACCACCGACACCGCCGAAGCGCGCCGGACCTCTGCTTAACCGTCTACGGGCAGTTAAGGGGGGCCCCTGCAGTTCGGCCTGCGCGCCTGCGGCGGCGGTCAGGCGACCCCAGGGGCCGCCGTCGCCTGCATCCCGGCCGCCGGCGCGGCGGCCGTGACCCCGGCGCCAAGCGTGTAGCTCAGGTGCCCGCCCAGCCAGCCGCCGGCGCCCAGCGCAGCCGACCCGGCGAGCGAGAGGAGCCTGCCCCGTCCACGCGCGCCTCGTTTGCGCGCGAAGTAGGAGCCGATCATCAGCGCGGTCGCCGTTCCGTTCGCGGCGGCGTGGACCAGGCCGGAACGACGCACCCCGGCATTACCCTGCTCCGCATCCGCCCAGTCTGACCAGCCGGTGGCGACGGTCGCGCCCGCAGCCAGCACGCCCGTCAGGATGAGCCGATCCGCGGCCGACCGACTCTCCTTTCCGCCGGTCCAGTCCAGAAGAACAGCGCTTGTCCACGCGCCAATCGGGATGTCGGTCATGATCGGATGCAGGGCGTGACCGAGCCACGCGCCGCTGAGCACGTCCTTGGGAGCGCCAGCCGGAATCAGCCCTCGGACCGCGCGTCCCGCGATTCCCCCCGGACCGTCGAGGGCCTCGACTGACTCAAGCCGCGCGGCGAGGGCGTTCAGGGGCGAGTTCGGCATCAGCTAACGCGTACCCACTACTGGCTCGTCCGACTCACAAACCGAGGGCGCCCCGCCTGCCCGCGGCATGCGCACCCGGCAGCGCGACGAATGAGCACCGCCGCGTGCTGCTGGGAGGCGAGCACGCTGCGAGAATCCACCCGGTCTAGCAAGTCGCCAGATCCGTGGGTCCGGGGAATGTGAAACGAGGTCGATGGGGTCGTGGGGCCGCGATCAGAGGGCAGGCCGTAGCGGTGGCCGTCCGGCGCCGTAGCGGACCGTGAGCGCGCTTGCCAGGCCGGTTCGAAGATCGGCGAGTGGGCGTTTACCGATCGCGTCCTCCCAGCGGGATTCGATTTCCGCGTAGATGGTCTCGACGTCTGCGAGGAAGCGCGAGCCCCGCTTCGTGAGGCGGATCACTGTGGCGCGACGGTCGGCAGTGTTCGGTGACCGCTGCACGAGTCCGGCCTCGGTTAGGCCATCGACGACCTTCCCAGCGGCCTGCTTGCTCACGCCAAGCAGCACGCCGACCTCCGAAATGCTTCGCGGTTCGTCGCGCAACGCGAGCAAGACAAACCCCCACAGGGGGCGCGTGGGTCCCCATCCGCGCCGTTGGAGGGACTCGTGCAACTCCTCGACGACGGCGCTCAGCGCCATCGCGAGGAGTCGTCCGAGTGGTTCCTCGGCCGTTACATGGTCCATGGCGGCGTGAACGGCTCCTGGCCGCCGATCACCGCCTGCCCGCCGACGGGCAGGTAGGCGAGGGCAACGAGCGAACCTGGGCCGGCTACACGCGACAGCGAGCACTAGGCGTGCGACAGGTGCGTCTGCATAGGCAACGCTTCCGTCACTTGGGCGACGCGCCGGCGCCCGTACACCCATAGGGAGCCGTCTCCCGGCGCCGCCGCTGACGACTGCTTTGCTCGGCGCGTCGTCGCGCACCGCGCGATCGAGTTGGCGACGAAGGACCCTGCGCCAGCGCCGCTGTCATGACTTCCCCGGGACGGTGACGCTTTGCCGGCGTGACGTACGTCGGCATCGGACGGTACGAGCCTCGTCCGGCAGCTCCCGCAAGAGACGCCCGAACGACGACGGCATCCGGGACCCCGACTACTACGTTTCCCAGTGGAGGTCGTCCGCGGGGCACAGCGTCCCGACGCCTCATGGGGGAAGGTCTACATGCGCCATATGGATGAGCCTGAGCGGTATCGCGACCGCTGGGATCTGATCCACCGGCTCCTCGGACTTGCACCCTGATGACCAATTGCGGACCCCGGCTGTCCGCGGCGGGATTTCGGATCTCTCTTTCGGCCGCATTTGCGAGTGAGTCTTTGGCGACCCGCGTGCACGGTTCCTCGAGACTCAGCAGCGTCGGGCAGCGCGACGGCGTCGTGATTCGTGTGAGCTGGTCTGTAGCGAAGAACATGCCGAGGTCCGGCGCTGGCACCGGCACGGACGGCGGGCGTGTGGCCTAGCCTCGGGCAGTGCGAAATGATCGTCGGCTCGATCAGTGCGAAGACGCACCTCGGCGCGGTGGCTGCCCGCGAACGTTTTGAGTTGTGGCTGGAGCGTCGAAAGCTGACGCTGGTCGTAGGCGTGGCGCGCAGGAGGGCCCGGCCCGCCCCGCCGTCGGGGATGCAGTTTCTGGATGGAGACGCTGCGCTCGCGGCGTCGAGCCGCGACGGAATCGGTCGGCCGCGCGTCGACCGCCCCGGGGAGTGGTGGCAGACTGTGTTCGTAGATGACCTCGCGATCCATTCCGTCCACCTCAATCCATACAGCGCCGCGAGGCGGGTAGCGCAGCTCCAGACCCTCGCCGAGCGGTTGCCGACCGGCTACAACGTGGTTCTGGGCGACTTCAATCTCGCCCCACGACTGGGTGTCGGCCAGACTGTCGCGGCCCGGCAGACCGTGGGCCGGCCGCGCGGCGCAGAGTGGAAGGCTGCACCGAAGCGCATGGCACGCCCGCCGGCGCGGACTTCCGGCACCTGCTCGAGCAGCTTGGAGCGAACCCGAGGGGTGGCGCTCGGTGTTCGCTTCCCCCAACGGTTGGAACGACGGTGTACGCGGAACCGTGATGCGCAAACTTGTTAATCCCTCTTGTGGCCTTGTCACCCATCAAGCCTGAAGGAGAGAACCCGCAATGAGTACCCACAAACCCGGAGATCGCTACATAGAGTGGCTGAATGTGGCAGACCATGGCGATCAAATGTTTAAGGCATCGCGCGAGGCATACGAAGCAACCGGGCGAGGGTTCTGGGTGACGAGTGACGAAGAGCAGGTCAAGGCGTTGGGAAAGAGCGAGGCGATGTACTACGCCGCTGCTCGGATGCCAGACCTGCTGCGCCGCTTTGTTAACGACGGACTGGTAGGCGCTGGAGACCCGGCAAGTGGCAACTTCAAGGCGATGGTCGATACCTACGATCCGACTACGCAGTTTGTAGTTGTCGGTTGTGAGGACGACCGGCTATTCGTTCACATCGTGACGGGACACGAGGCGGGAGAATGAGCTGCCGCTCGTGGCCGAATAAAGGCCAAGCGTCGCGAGAGCGACGTCAGCAGCTACGGGCCTTGGAACGTAAGTTCGATCGAAAACGTGCCGGGCTTGCAGCGGATTAGCACCGATCGTCGTCCAACGATCGCTGATAGGTCAACCTAGGGGTTGCCTCGACCGCCGCCGGGAGAGGGCCTCGATCGCTTGCCCTTTCGCGGAGGGCCTATGAAAGACCAGCCCGTCCCGACGGTGGTGAGGTGCCGCGAGCGGCGACAGGACGTAGCCCCCGTTCTTGGAGGGCCTTGTCTATCAGCACCCGCAACGGTACCTCCTGGTCGGGGCACGGTCGAGTGTGTCTATGAGCGGAAGGAGTTGGCGGCTATGGGTAGCTACGCGGGGATCGACTGGGCCTCTGAGAAGCACGACGTGCTGATCGCCGACGAGGCCGGCGGGCGGCTGTTGGCCGAGACGTTCATGCACGACGAGCAAGGGATCGCCGCGTTGTGCGACGCGCTGACCTGCTTCGAGGTCGATGTCGTCGCGATCGAGCGCGGCGACGGCGTGCTGGTCGAGCGGCTGCTCGAGGCCGGGGTGCGCGTGTTGGCGTTGCATCCCAATCAGGTCAAGGCCGCGCGCGACCGGTTCCGCGCCTCGGGCGGGAAGTCTGACCGGTTCGACAGCTTCGTGCTGTGCGAGCTCGCCCGCACCGACGCGCACCGCTTCCGGATCCTGGAACCTGATTCGGATCAGACCAAGGCGCTGCGAGCGTTGACCCGCTCGCGGGAGGATTTGGTCGCCGCGAGGGTCGCGCTGGCCAACCAGTTGCGCGCGGAGCTCGAGCGGTTCTGGCCCGGACCGGTCGGCCTGTTCGCTGCGCTCGATAGCCCGATCTCGCTCGCGTTCCTCGCCCGATATCCCAGCCCGGCCGACACACGTGGGCTGGGTGAGAAGCGGATCGCCGCCTTCCTGAAGGCACACCGGTACGCGCGCAAGACGCCGGCGCAGCTGCTCGAGCGCCTGCGATCCGCGCCGAGCGGACGAGCGGGCGAGATCGAGACCCGGACCCGCCGCGCGATCGTCACCCGCCTCGTCGGCACCCTCCAGGTTCTCGTCGAGCAGATCCACGGGCTCGAGACCGAGATCGGCGAGGCGCTGGACGCGCACCCCGACGGGGAGATCTTCCGCAGCTTCTTCAAGACAGACTCGGTGATCTGCGCCGCGACCCTGCTCGCCGAGATCGGTGACTGCCGGCGCCGCTACCCGCACCGCGACGCGATCGCCGCCGACGCCGGCCAGGCACCCGTCGCGGTCGAGTCCGGCAAACGCAAACACGCGAAGTTCCGCTGGGCGTGCAACAAGCGCCTGCGCAACGCGCTCGCCACGCTCGCGCACTGCACCTGCCGCTGGAACCCGTGGGCCGCCGACCGCTACGCCAACGCCCGCCAACGCGGCCACAACCACCGCCGCGCGCTACGCACCCTCGGCCGCGCCTGGGCCCGGATCATCTGGCGCTGCTGGCAGAACCACACCCCCTACGACCCCGCCCGCCACACCGGACTGCAACAGCACATCCTCGTGACCATCCCCAGCACACCGGGCCCCCAGCCCGATCTCCCCGCCACCCATCAGATGGCAGATCAGACCGCTACCCATTGACACAGGACGTCTTTCACGATCCTGCCTGCTCACGGTGAGCTATTGCTTCGGCGAAGGCGCACGCGCCGGTCGGGCGGGTAGCAGCCGCTCGGACGATTGCTGTCGCCTCACTAAGAGTGTTGGAACTCGATCACAGCGACACTCCCTCACCGCGCCTAAACCCCGCCCCCGCCTGGGCCGACCCCTTTCCAGCGTTCGGCGTGCGCGTCGGGCAAATCTCGTCGGTTGATCGCTCGGTTTTCGATCGCTCGCTGACGTCGAGCTTGACGCCGCTCACGGAATCGTTGCCACCATTGACGCAGGCCCGCCATTAGCCCATCTCCTCACTCGCGTGACCCAACTCACCTGCAAGTCTCACGAGCCTCGGGACACCTGGGAACCACCCCTTGGTGTGTGTCGCCACACCCCCCAACCGAGACAACGGGTACGCCACGCGGCCGTCCGCGACCTGAATATCGGCCGTTGTCGACGACCACGCGGCACCGGCTCTTGTGGGTGTTTCGGCGGAACTGACGTCCCTCGGCATCCGACTGCGGCGAGCCTTCCGGGGTGCCGCCGGTGCGACTGGTCTTGTCGCGATGGCCAGCCGGAGTAAGCCTCGCTGTCGCAGCTCGATCGAAATGCAAGCCGGCTAGCGGAGTGTCTTATCGCGCGATTGCTGGATGATCCAGACCCCCGAGAGAGACAGCACAAGCGCGATGAAACCCGGCACCAATAGTGTCCAGCCCCACGCGGTAGTGACACCAACGGCGACTAACCCGAGCCCTACACCGCCGAGCACGAGCAGCGCGACTAGCTTGACCGACGAACGCGGGGGCTGCGCACCCATGGGACGCATTATTCCTGCTGGACTGGGCCGAACCGGGCTGCTGCGTCTCGATCGAAGCAGGCGTCTCGTTGGCGTGGGCGAACACGACCGCGCTCAGGCAGGAGTAGCAGCAGGAGCGCGGTCGCTCCTGGCCGCTGCGTCGTATGGCTTGCGCAAGCGTAGCCAGCGACCGGTCGTCAGCCCTCGACGCGGAGGCTGCAGGGTCGTACGGTCTTTACCGTGGGGAACCCGCCCGTTGACCCCGATGCTTTCGACGCCTTCGAGGCAGCGGGCTGGGAGCAGAAAGCCGTCGCCTACGAGCGATTCTTCGACGTGATCACCGATCGGGTGGTTGCGCCTCTGCTGGCCGCTGCCTCAGTTGGTGTCGGCGCGCGAGTCTTGGACGTGGCCACGGGGCCGGGGTGGGTGGCCGCCCACGCTGCAGAGCGCGGGGCATCGGTGGTGGGCATCGATGTCGCGGAGGCGATGATCGCGCGAGCCCGAAGCGCTCACCCGGGGCTTGAGTTCCGTCGCGCGGACGCGCACGACCTGCCGTTCGCAGACGCATCCTTCGACGCTGTAGTCGGCAACTTGGCGGTCATGCACCTCTCGCGTCCTGAGCGCGCCATCGCTGAGTTCGCGCGCGTGCTGCGTCCCGGCGGCAGGCTGGCCCTCACGGCATGGGCTCATCCCTCCCAGCACCGGTTGGCCGGGGTGTTCCTCGACGCGGTCGCGGAAGCGCGAGCGATGCCGCCCGCCGATCTCCCACGTGGCCCTGACTTCTTCCGTTTCTCCGACGACGAAGCGTTCGCCGCGGCGCTCCGCCAGCAGGGTCTGGCGAGCCTCGACGTGACGGACATCACGTTCGTGCAGCGGTTCGCCAGTGCGGATGAGCTCTGGGACGGCATGCTCGGCGCGACGGTGCGAGTATCCGCGCTCCTGACGCGCCAGCCGGTGGAGGTCCGGCAACGCATCCGGCTCGCGTTCGATCGCCTCGCGGGGAGCTACCGACATGGTGACGGCTTAGAGCTGCCGGTCGCGATCAAACTCGCCACCGCGCGTAAGCCGGATCCAGGGTGAGCGTGTCGCTTGGGGCTACAGGCGACTGTGAGCACTAGGCGTGCAAACGGGACGTGTGCATATGCAGAGCGTTTGATAGTGGGCCGACGCGCCGGCAGCGTCGTCGGCCGACCCAGATCACCGTGGATATGCGCCAGATGTGAAGGAAGCTGGTCCTGCTCCCATATCTGATCCCAAGGCCCCGGCTTCGCAAGCCCCGCGGCGAGCGGCATCTCGCGACGGCGCGTCATAAAGCACCAAACACGTCTCCTCCTCCGGCACGAAGGTCGAACGCCGGTGACAGTGGTCGGGCCGTCACCGGTAGGTTCCGGGGGTCAGGACGCCGGCGTAATGCAGGAAGTGGGCCCTGGTGTAGCTGCGGTTGCCTGTGATGTTGGGGTTGGGTGTGGGGCCGAGGGACAGATCGGTGCCCAGGAACGGATGGAAGCGGGGGTAGATGTTGAGGTAGCTGGTTGGGTCGGCACGTAGGAGGCCGATCAGCGTTTCGGCCACGATCCGGCCGCCAACGGGACCGAGATTCAACCCGTTGGTGGTTACCTTGGCTTCCGCGAGGATGTAGTACCACAGGGGGGTGCTTCGGCCGAATGGTGGGTATACGCTGGCGATGTCGGTCAGGTCGCTTGGGCCGAGCGCAGGGAGGCCCATGGCCGCGGCGACCCTCTGCCCGGACGGCAGCCCCCAGGTGAGCTGTCGGAGCAGGTTACGCTGCGGCAGTACGACCGGCGAGGTTTGGGTGTGTGGAGCGATTGCCGGCAGTGGCAGGGTGAATAACACGCTCGAGATCGTGGTGTCGATTCGCTTGTTGTTCTTGACCTGCCCGTCGCCGAGGTCAAAGAACGTCTGCCACCCGACGTAGCGTCTTGGTGCGGGAAACCCGCCGAGGAGGTCGGTGCGGTCATGGCTGACGGGCGAGCTGAAGTCCGGCTCGTTTGAGTCAAAGAGGAGCGCGAAGAAAGGGTTGGCGGTCGGGCTCGTGCTGTCGCCGGTTCCGCTGGTGAAGTTGGCGCGATAGGACGGGCGCACCATGCTGTGTCCGAAGCGGTAGGCGGCGGCGCCGAACTCGATCGGCATGAACGCGTCCCGCTCCGGTGGCCGGTAGAAACGATTGCCCCGCCGAAGCACGTCGTTAGCCATCGCCTGGCCGACGATCTGCGGAAGATGCTCGTTGACCAGCAGCCAGTGGTAATGCCACAAGGTGATCTCGCGAGCGACCAAGAACGCGGCATACGTGTTGTCCAGATCGGCGTCGCGCGCGGACGGAAAGGCGCGCAGGCTCAAGTTCGGGAGTTCGTCGAGGACGCGGTTGTAGAACAGGATGTGGGCGCAGTGGAGCCCGGCGATCAGTAGGTTCTCGTCGTTGCGCGGGTCGCCCAGCAACGCGCTGTACGTCCCGTCGCCGTTGGCCACTCGCGGGACGTCTTCGTGCACTCCCCCGGTGCCGATCTTGAGCTTTGGCCCGACGGACCCGTCCGCGTTCGACGCATACAAATCGGGCCGCTTGCCGGGGCCGCCGCCGAACACCGAGTCCAGATCGAGAGCCGGCGTGCGGGTGTTTGGCGAGATCAGCGGGTTTTGAGGAACTCCCAGCTGCGATGTCTGGTCGAAGGTGATGTCGTGGTCGGTGAACTGGCCGATGAACGTCGACCCGGCGGTCATTGTGGGATTGTCGGGATTGGTGCCGTACGGGTTCGTGGAGCTCGGATTGCCGTTGACGGCCGGGTCGACGATCAGCGCTTTCGGGCCGGCGTCCAAGTGATCGCCGGCGTCCATGATCCCGCCCTGGCGACCCACCTCGAGCAGCGCAGAGCGCACCGTGTCGGTCGGCTCCGCGAACGGCGCGAGCGACGGAAAGATGCGGCCGAACTCGGCGCTGCTCGCCGGCGCGCCGCCGCACGAGTGACCACGCGCGGCGCGGAGATGAGGCGGCGACTGGGCGGCGCGCGCAGTCGGCGTCGTCAACCCGCCGCCGCCCAGTGACACCGCCAAACCGGCGCCCGCGGCCCCGGCTCCCTTCAAGAAGTCTCGGCGCGATGGACCGTCATGCTGCTTGGCCTTGCTCATATCTTCCCCCTCTGCTGCTCGTTCATCGCTGCTCACGTCTGGGTGATCGCGCTGCTGACGCGGTCGCACGGCATCGCCGCAAGCCGGGCGGCGTCGCGCACGGCTTCTGGCGACTCCGCTTCGAATAGAACGAACCAGGTGTCCTCGTCGGGAACGAAGATCGACCGGCGAAAGCGGACCACCGTCCCGCGCCGGGTCAGCTCTTCGGCCGCGGTCCGAGCGCTCTCGCAGCGCTCGGTCACGATCAGCGCATCGGTCCGCGAGACGTACAGCTCGATCAGATATTCCGGCATCGCGAGCGACCGTAAGCGCGATTCGGCGCCCGCGCAATTAGGGAAACCCCCCGACTTTGGCGCGCCGCGCTACGCGGAGAGCCGGCCCGCAAGCTGGGTACGCGATCGCACGCCGAGCTTCGCGTAGGCGTGCGTTAGGTGCGCCTCGACGGTGTGGACGGTGACGTAGAGCGCTTGTGAGATCTCCTTGTTAGAGCATCCGCTCGCCGCCAGTTCAACAATCCGCCGCTCGGTTGGGGTGAGCTCGCCACTGGGACTCGGTCGGCGAGCCGCGACGCGCGAGAGCTCGTACCGCGCGGCGTCGGCCCAGCCCTCGGAGCCAAGCTGCTCGAACGCCGCCACCGCGCGTTCCAGCGTGCCGCGCGACGCGCCCCATTTCCTGAGCCGACGCTGCGCTCGACCCAAGCTCAGCAGCGCGCGTCCGCGATCAAACGGCAGCCC
>CAWDYK010000012.1:0-127871 GCA_963806475.1 uncultured Solirubrobacterales bacterium | reverse complement strand
AAGCTGCTAGCCACCCGCGTGCGGCGGATACCGCGGCTCGCGGTCAGCATCGTGCTATCGAGCGCGGCGTCGTTGGCCAGCGCGTTCCCCAACAACGAGCACGCTCAACCGTGCTGCCGGATACGACCCATCTTCTCGAGCACGCCCAGAGCCAGCCCACGAAGTACGAGCCACCCAGCCGGCGTCTCCGTGCGCTCGCCGCGCTCAGTGGCCGCAAATCCGCACAATCCGCGGGCGGCCGTGACTTGCGTAGTTCTCAGCGGCGAGAATCCGTTGACTGTCCGGATGTCCGCGCCCGGCACGATCGCCAAGCTGGTTACGCGATGTCCCTCTCTATTGTGCACGCGCTTGGCATCGGCGAACTCAGCCGTCGGGCTCCGGCACCGGGCGGCTATCTCACGGATGGCAGGCGACTGTTTCGCGTGGTGTCGCGGTTTGAGGGCGACCGCGAGGTTGTCTTGGTAGGGCTCGAGGACTGCTCGACGTTCGAGGTCAGGGCGCTTCTTCCCCGTGAGCTGCGTGCGATGGGGCTGCGAGCTGTGCGGGTTGCTCCAGTCGTCGAGACTGTGCCGGAGGACGTCTCGCTAAGCCGAGAGCCTGCGCTCCCGCTTCGGTAACAGCGGTCGCGCGGCGCCTGCCGGATCGCTTGGCACCATGGCGCGATCCCGATCCTCGTCGCCTGGTCGGACAACGGGTCGGAGATGAAAGCGATCGACACCCGCCAGTTCATGGCGCTGATGGCGATCGCCCAGCACCACGGCCGGCCCGGCACCCCGACCGACCAAGCGCACGTCGAGAGCTTCTTCAGCCACCTGAAGGGCGACTGGCCGCACCTCACCTCCATCGCCGACCCGGCCGCGCTCGACTCAGAGCTCGCCCGCATCCGCGGCCAGTACAACACCGTCAGGTTGCACGCCTCGATCGGCTACGTCACCCCCGAGGACGAGCACAACGGCCGCGGCCCGCAGATCCGCCGCGCCCGCATCGCCGGACTCAAGCGAGCACACGCCGAGCGCATCAAGCAGAATCGAGCCCACAAGCGATGAGCACCATCCCGACCACCGCTCCCGCCTGCCCCCCTGGGGAAGAGGGGCGCTTTTGAGGGGGTCGCCCGCCGGCACGGACGCCGGCGGAACCCGGCACGGACGACGCCTCGGAGCTCGCTCCGAACACCCACCAACCCGCCCCGCCACAGCCCACAGGCTTGGTGTGAAAAAGTCGGCCGCTCTATCAAAGGCTCAGATACACCGCATTCAGCTCGTGGCCGTTGACCTGCCGCCAGCGTTCCTGCGCGATGACCAGCAGCTTGTAGGCCATCGCCAACGCTGCGGCCTTCGAGCCGGCGTCCTTGGTCGCCCGGGTGCGCAGCTTCCCGGTCGCGAAGCTCGGCTCGATCGGGTTCGTCACCGGTATGGGTCGGCGGCTCGATGCGCCCTGTGACCCCTGATTGCCTCGATGTACCAGCAGCGGCGCATAGGTGCCGTCCCCGCGGTGGCATCCGGGTTGGTGAGTACGGTGTGGCCGTCCGGGACAGGGGCATCCGGGAGCAAACGCAGGCCGGGCAGGCCGTCATCGGTTCGAAGGACCTGGAGCCCGTGTTAGGCGTCACGACTTTATTAACGCTCGCTTTTGGGATTCGGGTGGATGTTGTAGTTCCAGTCACCGTGGAAGGCATGGCGCTCGATGTTGACGGCGGCGAGCGCGGCATCGGTGACCTTGATCTTGGTGGGGTAGTGGTTCTCGTCCAGGCGGGCGTAGACCTTCAGGCCGGTGCTTGTGGTGGTGGAGGCGATCAGGTTGATGATCGCTTGGTAGCTGGTCAGCGGCTTGCCGCGCCAGTTGATCGAGATGAAGCTGAACAGGCGATGCTCGATCCGGTTCCACTTCGAGGTGCCGGGCGGGTAGTGCAGCACCCGGATCGGGATCCCGATCAGGTCGGCGAGCTTCTGCAGCTCGACCTTCCACAGCCGCCCGCGCGGGCTGTTGGACCCACCCGAGTCGGCGGTGACCGTGAGGATCTTCGCGTCTGGGTAGCGGCTCTTGCCGAGGTGCTGCCACCAGGCGGCGATCGAGTTGGCCGCGAACTGGGCGGTGTCGGATGAGACGCCGACCGAGACCCACCCCTCGTTCAGCGCGACGTCGTAGATTCCGTACGGGCGCGCGTGGCCGCGCGCGTGGGAGGGGAAGTCGTGGGTGTTGACCTCGATCGGCTCTCCCTTGGGCGCCCACTCACGCCCGCCGTTCTTGAACTCGCCGACCAGCTCTTTCTTTTTCGTATCCACCGAGATGACCGGCTCCTTGGCGGCCAGCGCACCGGCAACGGTGTCGTTGATGTAGTGAAACTGCGCGTCGCGATCCGGGTGATCTTTCCCCTCGCGGGTCTTGTAGTTGCCCTGCATCGAGAACCCCATCCCGTGCAGCAGCCGCAGCACCGTGCGATCCACGAGCTCATGACCCAGCGCCCGCAGATCGCTCGCCAGATGCGCCGCGCTCTTGGAGCTCCATCGCACCGACACCCGCTCCGGATCGCCGACGGTGACCGGCTCAAGCAGCCCATCCAGCGCCTTCTCCACCCCGGGGTCGCGCTCAACCACCGACTGACGGCCCGCGCCCGGGCGGCGAACCCGCCCCGGTTCCCACTCCTCATCCGCCTCAAGGTCCCGCAACCCACGACGGACCGTCGTCTGCGCCATCCCGGTCACCCTGCACACCGCCGTCAGCCCGCCACGACCGTGCGAGCGTGCCTCCGATGCCGCCCACTGCCGCCGCTGGCGCTCATCCAAACAGCCCTTCATCGCTTCCCACCGCTGAGCGATTGCGTTCTCGTCAACCATGCCGACTGGTTCGACATTACGCCACCCGAACCTCCCGAAACCGAGCACTACTTAAGTCGTGACCGCTTAGTCCGAAGTTCCCTCCGGGTTAGTACTTGGCCCGTGCAACTCACCCCGATGCACTGCGGGCGTGAATCCGTATTGTCGCTTCCCGCCTGTTCTCCCAGCGATCGTTCGATCGAAGAAAGGCAGAGCGGTGGTACGCAGGATCCGCGAGTTCGCGCAGAGCGCGGTGTGGGAGGACGGTCTGGTGCGCCGGGCTGAGCAGGTCGCGACACACCGGAGGCGCTACGGGTCGTTCGCGGACAGTCTGAGGCGACCGACGAGGTCGCGATCGAGGCGACATGCAACGCACACACGATCGTGCGGCTGATCGCTCCGCGGGCCGCGCGGCTGGTGATCTCCAACCCGATGAAGACGCGCGCGTTCGCGTAGCGGCAGGTCAAGACCGACGAGGTAGGCGCGGAGGTGCTCGCGCAGCTGCTGGCAGCCCGACTACCTGCCGATGGTGTGGATGCCCGATGAGAGCACGCTGGCGCCGCAGGCCGGGCGCGCGTCGTCAAGCAGCGCACCCGGCTCAACAACCAGGTGCAGTCGATCCTGCCCCGCAGCCTCGTGCCGCGTCCGCCGGTGGCGGGCCTGTTCGGGATCACGGGCCGCTCTTGGCTGGCGAACCAGCCGCTGCCGCCCGATGAGGCCCTCACCGTCGAAAAGCTGTCGCGCCAGCTGGACTTCCACGGCCAGGAGCTGTGGATCATCGACGCAGAGCTGGGCCGGGCTCGCGCTAGAGGCTGTCCCGGCGCGTGAAGTCTGAGGTGACGGTGGCCCGTCCGGCCCGTCCGCTCCTGGTGGGAGCGTGATGGGCGATCCGCCAAGATCCAAGGGAGGAACCGCCGTGAGCAGCAACGTGCCGGTCGCGCAGGCGACCAACAATGAGGCCGTGCTCCCGGAGCGCGTGCAGGAAGCGCTCGGCCAGGTTGTCGGGGCAGCGACGGACGGACTGCTCGCGTTGCATGTGGGCGTCGGGCTCGGCGTGTTGAGCGAGCTGCTGGAGGAGGAGGCCGACGAGGTCGTCGGTCCGAAGGCGAGTGGAACCCCCGGATCGGACGGCTGTGCGGCATCGCAACGAAGATCGTCAGGTGACGCTCGGTGGTCGCCGGGTCGAGGTCCGCCGCCCGCGGGCCAGGACCGCGGACGGGAGTCCGAGGTGCGGCTTGCGAGCTACGAGCACTTCGCCGATCGCGATTCGCTCGCTCGCCTCGTGTTCGATTGGAGCGGATGCTCGCCGGCGTCTCAACCCGCCACTATCGGCGCACGCAGGAGCCGGTTTGGCGAGGATGTCGAGATCAGGTCGCGGTCGACGTCGAAGTCGGCGGCGAGCAGGACGTTCGTGGAGCGCATCCGCCAGTCGCTCTCAGAGCTGATGACCCGCCAGCTCGTCAACGTGCGACTGGCGGTGATTATGATCGACGGGATCGAGCTCAAGAAAGCGGACGATGATCGTCGCACTCAGGATCACCACCGAGGGCGTCAAGATCCCGCTCGGGCTGTGGCAAGGCTCGACCGAGAACGCCACGGTCGTCACTTCGCCGCTGTCCGATCTGGTCGAACGCGGGCTCGATCCCGAGCAGGACATGCTCTTCGTGATCGACTGGTCCAAAGCGCTCTGATTGCAGTCGCGACCTTCGAGTTTGAGCGTCTGATCGATCGGATCTGTGGACCGCGGAGGAGGAATCCGGTCCTGATACGTGGTACTCAACGGACTGATGGCATTTCGTCGCGCGTGACGCGTGGGTGCCTCGACGATCTCGTGCGGCGGCGTGTTCGCGCGGTTGCAGCCGCTTGGGCAGACAGTCAGGGACACTGGCTGTCTGTCGGGTACACGGGAGGCGCCCAGCTCCTCGCGGCATGGCCGACTGGTGCCTGGAAGCTCATACGCTTGCTAAACGGGCCGAGATCGTGCGTGTCGGGCTCCCATCACCGCGGATCAGAAGCCCGGCACACTTCTCAACTGCCGTCTGACAGCTATCCAATCAGCACAGCGAGCGGCCGAAGATCGGCGCCTGACCGAGATCTTCGCTTTGGTGCGTCATTGACGCTTACCAGCGAGCCGCAGGCGAGAACGCCCGCGTGACCGACCAGTGGGTCGGTGTCCTTCGGCGATTCGCGACGGGCTCAGGCGGATGCAGCGCTCAGCCCCTTGGTGCGGGCCCAACGCTTCAGGTCCAGAGAGGCGTCGATCTCTCCGCGGCCTCGCGTCGGGTCGAACAGATACGCGGCTTCGGTCTCGCAGCCTCGCGTCGGGTCGAACAGATACGCGGCTTTGCTCTCGCAGCCTCGCGTCGGGTCGAACAGATACGCGGCTTTGCTCTCGCTGCCTCGCGTCGGGTCGAACAGATACGCAGCTTTGCTCTCGCAGCCTCGCGTCGGGTCGAACAGATACGCGGCTTTGCTCTCGCTGCCTCGCGTCGGGTCGAACAGATAGCTCGTCGGTACGCCGACGGAAGGGCCGCTCGCTACGGCCGATGCCTGATCCCCGAGATCTCGGGCCCGAATATCGCCCTCCACATCGTGGATGGTTCCGGCGCTAGGTTTTGTGATCACGTCGGTCACGTTGTCTCCCCGGTTGGTTTGCTATCGCTGAAACACAGCGCTCCCCGTGTTTCTTCAGCGTCACTATACGGGTGGATGTGTCAACGTCAAGGGCGTACGCGCGAAGACCTGAGAGTTTGTCGCGCCGTCCCTTTCTTGGCGAGGAGCGAGATCAAGTGTTACCAAGAGCGCCGGTCCTGCGTTTATGCACAGAACGATGCAGTTGGTCGGCGGACGCCCGATCGTTGCGCGCGGTAACGGTGTGATCCCACGTCCCGGCGTGTGTGAGCGTTCACACGCACCGTTGCACTTGGCGAGGCATGTACCGGCGTGAGACGGTCGCTCCATGAGGGTCCGTTCGCACCGAGATTCAGCCTCGATTGGCTTGGACGTTGTGCCGGAATCGTGTGCGCTGTCGTCGGTGCGCGTTGATCGCTGTCCTGCGCCGTGTGATGTGCGAATTGGCTTCGTCGTGCTGAGCAGGGTTTCAAGCGAACGCCAGGACGATCCGCAAGCTGACCACCGGCGGTGTGGGCCAATTCGGCTACACGGTCACGCCCGTGTCGGGCCACGGCAGGACCCGCCACGTGCACGCGACGACGACGCAGCCGAACCTCGCCGTCGACGCGCAGCCGTCGCTGCAGGCGCTCGCGCCGGGTCGCTACCGGATCAGCGAAAGCTCGCCCGCTTCATCGGACGGGGACTGGCGTCTGGTGCAGGTCCGGTGTGGCGGCGCGAGCCGCTTCACCATGCAGCCGGTCGAGGTCGACATCCCGACTGGCGGGACGGTCGCGTGCATGTTCATCAACGCGTTCGTGCTGAAGGGGTCGATCTCGCTCGCGAAGATCACCGAGGGTGGCGGCCCGCTGGTGGCGGGTTGCTCACAAGCCAGTCGCGGACTGATTGTGCGCGAGTACGGAGGCGCCGCGCCGTCCCGGCAGCCGAGAACGGTTGTGGATTGCTGGTTAGGCTGTGGCGCCAACCTCGTGCTTCGGCGGGAGCGAGGCTGCCTGCGTGAGGGGGTCGCCCGCCGGCATCGACGCCGGCGGAACCCGGTCCGGATGGGGTTGCTCCCAGGTGGCGAGCTCCCAGCAGAAGCCGGCGAGCTCGCGGGCGATCGCGACCGCGACGATTCCGTTGCGCTTGCCGCGGGCGTGCTTGAGCTGCCGCCAGCGGGCGTGCAGCCGTCGCTGCGCGCGCCAGGCGATGTTGATGATCTCCGCCGGCTGGTCGCGCTGGCGGCGCTCGAGCGCCTGCCCGATCCCGGGGTTGCGCTGGTAGTGGTAGGCGGCCTCGACCAACAGCCGGCGGGCGTGGGTCGAGCCGGCCTTGGTGATCGCGCCCTGGCGGCGCTGCTGGCCGGTCGTGTTCTCCGACGGGACGATCCCAGGGTAGGCGGACAGCTGGTCGGGATGCCCGAACCGGTCAAACGCGCCGACCTCGGCACACAAGCCGAGCGCCGACAGCGTGTCGATCCCGCGCAGGCACCGCAGCCTGCCGATCGTGACCGCCCACGGCGAGTCGCCGGCGAGCTGCTCAAGCTCTGCTTCGATCTGCGCGCGGCGCGCGAGCAGCACGTCGTGGGAGTGCAGGTAGTCGGCGATCGTCAGCTGCGAGGCGCGATCGGCAAACCGCAACGACGCCAGCCATGCCCGATGCCGGCGCGACCACGCCGTGTGCGGCCCCCCGTAGTAGATCTCGCGGCGCAACAGAACTTCCCCAGCCGGTGGCGCGCGCGCATCAGATCCGCGCGGATGTCCTCCCGGCAGCGAACCAGGTCGCGCAGCCGCTGATGCTCGACCGACGGGACCGCGACCATCGTCAGCTCGCCCGCCGCCAGCCGCCGCGCCAAGCGGATCGCATCTCGCTTGTCGGGTCTTGACCCGATCAGTCGGATCACGATCCGTGCGCCCAGGCGCGCACACCGCAAGCTCGATCCCCTCCGCCAGCGCACGACGCGCCAGCCCGTAGCCGGTCGGGCCCGCCTCATACACCATCCGCGCCGGCCGCGCCACCCCGCGCAGCCACGGCATCAGCGCATGCGGGCGACCAACCACCCGCCTGGTGATCACCTCGCCCGTCGCCTGGTCGAAGATCGCGATCGTCGACTCGTGCGCGTGCACGTCAAGACCGATCCAACGGATACCGTCAGCCATCAAGGCACTCCTCTCGTAGATTGTGTGGCGCCGCGTCGAGGCCGTAAAACTCGACGCGAGCATTCACCCCCGCAACCTGCGCGGGGGGTGCCGACCAACCTTCGACATCACGGCAGCCGGACCTCCATAGGGTCTGAGCGGCGCAGATGAGCGGCGGCGTCCTCGAGCCGGTCGTCGCCCCAGAACAGCTCGTCGTCGATCGCGAGCGTCGGAACCCCAAACACCCCGAGCCGAAAGGCGGCCTCGGTCGCGCGCCGCAACGCTTCCTTGATCAGCGGGCCGCTGGTAGCGGTGATAAGTTGATCACGGTCGATTCCGACCCGCTCACCGGCCTGGAGCACGTTGGCAGCGATGCGCATGTCGCGGCCGTGCCGGAATGCGTTGCGAAATGCCTGGAGCGTGAATTCGCGCCCTTTGCCGATGGTGAACGCGTACGTCGCCGCGCGCATCGCGGTCAGGTAGTCGGTCGGCCACCGGTCGGGCCAGCCAAGCGGCGGCAATCCGTAGCTCTGAGCGCGGCGCTCAATCTCGGCCATGCCAGCCTGTCGCCGCTCGTGGTCTCCGAGCGCCCAGGAGCTCCTGCCGGCCAGCTTGAACAGTCCCCCGAGCAGGACCGGCTGCCACTCGATCGGTTCTGGGATCAGCGTGGGGATTCGCTCCGCGGCGAGGTACGCGAACGGTGATCCAAGGTCGAAGTAGAACGTCACTTGGCGCATCACGATCCGCCTCCTCGTTCGCTACTAGGTCCCTCGATCAGCGCGAGGAGTTGATCGACGACGAGCGCCACGTGTCGGCGTCGTGTCTTGGGCTCGTCGAGGTCCCGACCCAGCGCGGTGAGGAAGGTGGCGCTCTGAGTCAGCGGCGAATACGTGAGCGATACGCAGATGAGAACTGCGTCATCGCGATCGAACGAGCGCAGCCCACGCGTACGGGTGACCTTTCGCAGGCTCGAGAACGCGTCGGCCATCGCCCGCGATTCGCGCCTGACGGCGAGCAGGCGCTTGCCACCATCGAGTTGTTCGCGCTGGATTAGGCGCGCGAACGCGGGCCGGCGCTGGAGGAAGCGGAGGTATCCGTCGACGGCAGCGGTCAGCGCCGAGCGCAGCGAACCCGCCGCGTGCTCCTCTGTCCAGGCTCTCAGGGGAGAGAATGCGTTACGCGTGGCCGCCTCACGCTCGGCGAACAGTCGTTCGAGGACTGCCACGTAGAGGCTCTCCTTGTTGGAGAAGAAATAGCTGGGCGTGGCCCTCGAGAGCCCGGCATGGGTGGCGATCTGAGCGAGGCTGGCTCCCTCGAACCCACGCTCGGCAAAGAGGGCCTCGGCCGAATCAAGGATCGCTGACCGAGAACGCTGTGCGTCACGCACGGATCGTTGGCTGCTCGCTCTGTTCATCCGTCGGAGTAATATACTTGCTGAACGCTTAGCAAGCTAGCGAGGAGCCGGCTCAATGCAACAACTGACCTATCTCCGTCCTGGAGAGTTGCTCGTGATGGCCGCTGGGCGCCACGATTACGACTGGCTGGTGATCGGCTCCGGGTTTGGCGGGTCAACGAGCGCGCTCCGACTGGCGGAGAAGGGTTACCGGGTCGCGGTGCTGGAGTGCGGGCGGCGGTTCGCGGATGAGGACCTCGCGAAGACGACGTGGGAGGCCGCCCGCTATTACTGGATGCCGAAGCTCGGGCTGAAGGGCATCTTCCGGCTGACCCTGTTCAAGGACGTGTTGGTCGCGTCAGGTTGCGGGGTCGGCGGCGGCTCACTCGGATACGCGAACACGCTGTACCGCGCGCGACCGGCGTTCTACCGGGACCCGCAGATCGCGGAACTCGCAGACTGGGAGCACGAACTGGCGCCCCACTACGAGGAGGCCGAGCGGATGCTCGGCGTAACCACCTACAACCAGGAGACGCCGGCGGATCCGCTGCTGAAGGAGTACGCGCAGGAGAACGGGTTCGGCGACACCTATACGAAGACGCGCGTGGGCGTGTTCGTGGGCGAGGAGGGAAAGACGGTGCCGGATCCGTTCTTCGGCGGCGAAGGGCCGGAGCGTACCGGCTGCGTGCGGTGCGGCCAGTGCATGATCGGCTGCCGCCACGGGGCGAAGAACACGCTGGTGAAGAACTATCTGTACCTCGCCGAGCGGCGCGGAGTCGAGATCCTGCCCGAGCGGACCGTGACCGACATCCGTCCGCTCGGAGCTGCGGACGGATCTGACGGCTATGCGGTGACGCACGAACGCTCGGGCTCGTGGCTGCCCCGCGATCGCCAGCAGCTGACGGCCCGCGGCGTGGTGGTGTCGGCCGGCGCGCTGAGCACGAACAAACTGCTGTTCAGCTGCAAGCTGCGCGGGTCACTGCCGAACATCTCTGACCGGCTCGGCTACCAGGTGCGCACCAACAGCGAGTCGATCCTCGCGGTCACCGCTCCCGACGACCGTCGCGACTTCACCCGCGGCGTCGCGATCTACCTCAAGCATCTACCCCGACCCGGACACGCACATCGAACCCGTCACCTACGGCCAAGGCGCAGACTCGCAGTCGCAGCTGTATGCGCTCATGACCGAGAAGGGCGGACGAGACAACCAGCCGGTGCACCTGCTCGCGAACATGGCGCGCCACCCCATCCTGGCGGCACGGGCGACGCGGATCCGCGGGTGGTCGCGGCGAACGATGATCCTGCTCGTGATGCAGACGCTCGATAAACGCGATACGGCTGAAGGTCAAGCGCCGGTGGCCGAACGGGAACGTCGTATTGACGACCGAACAGGACCCCGAGAACCCCAATCCGGACAAGATCCCGGCCGCCTACCGCGCCGCCGAGTGGATCCAGAAGAGAATCGGCGGCACACCGCAGGCAGTCGTAACAGAGGCACTGCTGTCGATCCCGAGCACCGCACACATCCTCGGCGGCGCCGTGATCGGACGCTACCCACAGAGCGGCGTCATCGACTTGCATCGTCTATTCGGCTACCAGAACCTGCTCGTGTGCGACGGCGCTGCCGTCCCCGCCAACGTAGGCGTGAACCCGAGCCTGACGATCACGGCCCTCGCCGAGCGGGCCATGGCCCACCTCCCGCCGGCGAGCGGACCCGCCTGACGACGCCGAACCGTCGCCTCTGCCCCTGGACTAATCCAAATCATCCCCACGGTGCTGCTCGTGCGGGATCGATGCGATTCTTTCCAGGCACGACCGCGATCTGACGCCCCAACCGTGTCCGCGCGGGAGGGACGACGAAGCGACGCCTGCTTCGCCTTCGGCGAGCGCCAGCCACGCGCTCGGTGCTGTCCTGCCCGCCTGGGACGAGGAGCATCGGCGTAGACGGTCGCGCTGGGGAAACGCCCGGATCCGCAGGCCAAGCAGAACTCTCTGAGCGCTCAGGCAGGACTTCTGCTCGGTCACGATGCAGACGTCGATCACGCCCAGATCGACGGCTCGGACACGCCCGGCCCGGACGAGGTTCGATAGCGCTCGAATCGTCGCCAGCGAGATGGCCGCTCCGCCACGAGAGGGGAAGTCTCGCCGGCGGCGCTGTTTGCAACGGTGCTGCAAACGATCCGGTCGAAGCGGAAGTGAGCGCGGACCTCGGGGTCGCTGTCGCTCGGGACGAATCTCGCAACACCGGTGACGCCGGTCTCCCTCTGCTGCTTCTCGCGGTTGCGGAAGTCGTGCCCGACGACGACGTCCGACTCCGCGACGGTCGGCAGAGTTGTGTGAGTCGTACGACCGGAGGGTGTCGACGGAAGCGCGAGAAGCCGCTGCTGGCGGCTTCCTTATGGATGCTGTCCCAGGAACCTGATGTCAATCCGGCGAGGGTCCCAGAGGCGACTGGGGCGCCCATCCGCCGTCATCGCCGGCGTGACGGTAACTGACTCGACGGTGTCGGTGATCAGCCGTCGCCAAGCCGCTGACCGCTTCGCGGGTTCGCGCAGCCTGTCGATGTCGTCAGGACCGATGACATTGCTCTCGCCCCGATCGCCGAGTCGGGCCCGGACGGTGTGCGCGTCATCGAGGGCCGTGGTCAGCTTCTCCAAGGTCTCCTGGCTCGCGGGCCTGCCCAACAATCCAAGCTCGCCGAGCTGCCGGATCGTGTCATCGAGATCCGCGTTGGCGCGTTCGATCGCCTCGTCCGCCTCGCCGATCTGCTGCTTGCGCGACGCGCGTCCGTGCGCGTCGGCCGTGGCCGAGTACGCCCGGACCGCGTGCAGCACCATCTCCTCGACGCGGTCGGCTTTGACCGCCGCTCGTCGCTGGCACGGGTTCGCGCTCGTGTCGCCGCAGCAGTAGTTGCCGCTGTAGCTGTTGATCACCATCCGCGACCCGCACGTCCCGCAGCGCAGCACACCGAGGCGCGCCAGCAGCCGCTCGGACTTGGCCTGACGCCCGCGCGAGACCGTCCGCCGCTGCACGCGCTCGAACAGGGCGCGATCCTTGATGATCGGCTCGTGGGCGTTCAGGTTGTGCAGCTCGCCGAAGTGGATCTCGCCGAGGTACATCCGCGAGCGCAGCATCGACGCCACGCCGGAGATCGAGCGCTCGATCCCATTCTCGGCCAGCAACGCCTGGATCTCCACCAGCGATGCGCCGCGGTCACGGCGCTTGAACGCCTGCACGACGATCCGGGCCTTGGGGCGCTCCACGACCAGCACGCCGTCCTCGCCGCGCACGTAGCCGGGCGAGATCCTGGAGTTGGGCAGCACACCGCGCGCCACCACACGCTGCTGGGCGGCTGCGACCTTCTCGCCGATGCGGACGCGTGAATGGGTGCGCGATTCGATGCGGGCTTGGGGCAGCGATATGGCAGGAAACCCCCGTCGACCGACTGGTCTCGCACGCACGCCAGCAGACGCGGCGGCGAAGCGCTCAAACGCTTGCGAGACGGAGATTGGCCCGCCCCCTCAACCGTCACCGACCTCTACGGAACCTGGGCGACCGCCCAAGCTGGCGCCTTTGCCGAGAACTGACGCGATCGGCGAGGGGACCTCGGCTGCCCGGTCCGGTACCTATCAAGCGAGATGCCAGACCAGCTCGCTCAATGCGAGGTTGCGACCGATCGCAGTACAGCCGATCCGGACGGGAGGCACGAGCTCGCCGTCGCGAACCCCACGTTCCTACTCGAGCGCCTCGGCAGCGAGTGCACCGACGTTCAGGGTCTGCGCGAGCTGACGGTCAACGGACTCGACGCGATCGCAGCTCTCGGCGCATATGCTCGCGGTCGGGTGGTCTGGGATCTCGATTGGGAACGGGTTCGACGCCTCGGGCGGCCGGGTGCGCAAGCTGTCGGTGATGGACACCGGAACCGGGATGACCGCCGATGAGCTGCGCTACTACATCAACCAGTTGGCGGCCAGCGGCCGCGAGCAATCCTGCACCGGAAACTTCGGCGTTGGAGCAAAGTAGCAAAGGTGGCCGCAGGCTCACAAAACCCGCACGGGCTCGAATACCGGTCGTGGCATGAGGGTCACGGCTCGCTAGTGTGTTTCAAGCACCACCCTGATGGGCGCTGGGGCCTCGAACCACAGGTAATTCTCCAGGCCGTCGGCCGGTGAGCGATCGACCGACCACACGGAGCGTGAGAACCGGTGAGCGACCACACGATCCACACGGAGCGTGAGAACCGGTGAGCGACCACACGATCCACACGGATCCCGCTGACGCGGGCGCGCGTGCTGGCCGCGGTGCAGAAGCCGATCAACGCGACGGCGCTCAACGAGAAAGCCGGCCCGCCGGGGTGGCGCACGATCCCCACCTACTTCCAGGTCTCGACGCACGACCAGGTCATCAATCCGGACCTCGAACGGTCCCCCGCTCACCGGATGGGCGCACACACCGTCGAGCTGCCGAGCAGTCACGCATCGCTCATCTCGCACCCCCGGCCGATCGCGAGACTGATCGAGCGCGCCGCAACGGAGACCTCATGACAGTCGCGCTCGTGGCGACGGGCCCATCGGCGGGTTCATCGCTCGGCGGCTGTTCCCCTCGAACGGCTCAAGGACGGCGGTCCCGCTCCCATGAACCTGGGAGCGCGTGAAGTACGGCTAGATGACGGTCGCGGTCATACGGTCGCTGATCGTGCCAAGCCGCCCACACCTGTTCCGACATCGCTCCGCCCAGCATGTGCAAAACCTCGTGGCGCTCGTAGCCATCTTCGAGCAGGCGGGCCGCCGTCTCCCACACCTCAGGCGGCGAGTCATCCCACAGCTGCGTGGCAACGATCTGGTGCAGCGCAAGATGCAACCGGGGATTGATCGGCCCGTAGCCGGTATCGACCTCAGGGAGGCCTTCCTCGAACGCCTGCTCGAACTCGGGATGCTCATGGCGGATCGCCAGGGCACGCAGGTCCGGATCGGCGAGATCGTCGACGCTCAGATTGAGCTCGGCGAGCACCTCACGGTCGGCCACGAATCGCCGCCGGTCGGCGTCGCCGGAGACATGCGAGTGGCCGGACATCGCAACCTCGATCTCGAACTGGCCGCGTGGTGCGCGGGTGGCCTTTTCGCCACGGGCGTGCAGATCGCCCGCGGCACCACCCCGACGATACCGCAAGTCCCACTCGCCGAGCGCCCAGTCGCGCCACATCACCCGGAGCGGGTGATGCGCTGAGCGGCCCGACTTGATCGACTTCTACGCAGTGGTCAAGGTCGCTCGTTCCACGACCTAGATCCGCGGAGGAAGATATGGAAGGCACAGAAGTAGAGCTCGGCCCGATCGATGTCGTCGTGATCGGGTACCCGGCGGGAGTGCCGATGACCGGTGAAGCGGTTCCGATTCTCCTCGACCTCGTGGACCGCGGCATCGTCCGCGTTCTCGATGCGCTGATTGTCCGCAGGGAAGCCGACGGGACCGTCTCGGGGTTTGACATCGCCGATCTCGAGGAGGACACGGCCGGCGACTTGACCGTGTTCGCGGGCGCATCGACGGGCCTGCTCGACGACGAGGACGTCGCGCTGGCCGCGGCGGAAATCGAGCCGGGCACGGCGGCGGTAATGATCGTCTACGAGAACCGCTGGGCCGCGCCGTTCGCTGCCGCTATACGCCGGAACGGGGGCGTGCTCATCGCAAACCACAGGATCGGCGTGCAGGAGCTCATGGACGCTCTCGACGCCGCAGAACCAGCTGCCAACTGAGAGGAAGGAAATGGGACTACTTAGAGGAATGGCGAGAACCGCCGTCGTTGCCGGAACCGCGACCGCCGTGTCCAACCGCGTCAGCCGTCGCCAGTACAACCGCTGGGCCGAGCAGGACCAGCAGCAGTATTACCAGGAGCCCCAGCCGGCGCCGGCGGCCGTCGCTTCGGCGCCGAGCGCGCCCGCGGCGAGCGCTGGTGACAGCGACCGGATCGCGCAACTCAAGGACCTGGCCGACCTGAAGGCACAGGGAGTCCTGACTACCAGGAGTTCGCCGCAGAGAAGGCCCGCATCCTCGGCGGGTGAACGCGGCCGAGCACGGCTCCGCAGCATCGATGCGGGCCGGCTGACGTATCCTGCGGGTCATGGACGCTGCCGATCGGCCCGTGCTGATCGCTTACGACGGTTCGCGCGCGGCGCGCCGAGCGGTGGTTGAGGCAGCGAACATTCTGCGCCCATTCCGAGCGCTTATCGTGACCGTGTGGGAGGCCGGTCTGGCATACGCGACGCCGGCGATGCCGCCGGATGGGATGACCATGACCCCAATGGTCGACCCTGCGCTCGCGTCCGGCGTCGACCGCGAGCTTCACCATCACGCCGAAAGCGTCTCGCGTGACGGAGCGGAGCTCGCGAAGTCGGTCGGATTCGACGCCCAGGCGCTCGCTGTGCCCGACGACGGAACGGTCCCGGAGACGATCCTGAACCTGGCCCGATCCCACGACGCCACGGCGATTGTGGTCGGTTCGCGCGGCCTCAGCGGCCTTCGAGCAAGGCTCGAGGGCAGCACGTCGAAGGGCCTGTTGAAGCACGCACGGTGCCCCGTGATCGTCGTTCACGAGCCGGACGAAGACGCCCGCTGACCGTCGCCGCTCGGCGCTGGTGTCAGTGCGCGGGTGCAGCTCGGCCGGCGGCTGGGAGACGACGAGCTCGCCCAAGCCCGGGCTCCGACCCAGGCGTAGGTCGAGGCGAGTCGACATTCGCGTCATCCGGCCACGGCCGGCGCCGACTCCTCGCCCCCGCGCGCCGCCCGCGAGTGCGAGCGGCTGTCGCGTGAGGAGATCAGGATGAGCGTGAGCAGGGCCCCGAGCAGCGCGAACCCTGCGCCCACCAAGAACGCGCGGTCGAACCCCTTCGTCAGCGCGAACGTGAGGTCATGCCGGCCGCCGCTCAGCAGGTCGTGTGTGCGAGCGTTCGCGACCGTGGCGAGCAAGGCCAACCCGAGCGCGCCGCCGACCTGCTGGGCCGTGTTCACCAGACCGGAGGCTAGACCTGCTTCGTGCGGTCGCGTAAACGTCGCGAGCAGGACGGATGCTCCGACGAGCCTGCCGATCGTCGCCGCCGAGCCCCAGCCCGCGTTCACCGCATCGACCAGCGCGTAGACGAGTAGCGCCAGACCGGCCGTGACCGTAACCGCGCCCGGCAGATCGAACTCACGAGCCTCGACATCCGCACGGCTCTCGCCGATCAGGCGCGGCGCGAGCATCGCGCATACCAGCCCGATCGGCACGTTGACGAACAGGACCCAGCGCCAGCTCAGGCCGGTCGTCAGGATGCCCCCGAGCAGCACGCCCGCAGCCCCGCCGGCGCCTGCGACCGCGCCCCACACTCCGAGCGCCCGGTTGCGCTCGGCGCCCTCGGCGAAGGTCGTGGTGATGATCGACAGGGCGGCCGGAGAGACGATCGCGCTGCCAAGCCCCTGCAGCGCCCGCGCCGCGATCAGCCACGCCTCCGATTGCGCGACCCACCCGCGAACGAGGCCAGCGAGAACAGCACCAGGCCGCTCATGAACATGCGCCGGCGTCCCAGCAGCTCCGCCAGCCGCCCGCCCAGCAGCAGAAACCCTCCGAACGTGAGCGTGTATGCGTTGACGACCCAGGACAGGTCTGCCTGCGAGAAGCTCAGAGCCCGGCCGATCGACGGCAGCGCCACGTTCACGATCGAAGCGTCGATGACCAGCACGAACTGCGTCATCGCCAGCAGCATCAGCGCCAGGTTCTTGGCGCGCGGCGTGTCTCGCCGCTCGGAAGAGGCCCCCCGCTCCCGCGGGGAGAAATTGAAAGTGCGCATTGACATCCCGACAGGTTCTCGTCGATTGCGGTCAGTTATGGTCCGCAATCACGATTTCGCGGTCAACTTTGGTCCGCAATCTGTGGCAGGCTGGACGCCACGATGGTCCAGACATCTGCCCGCCTGCTGGCCCTCCTCTCGCTCCTGCAGCTCCGCCGCGAATGGACCGGTCGAGAGCTCGCCGACCGCCTCGAGGTCGGACCGCGCACGATCCGCCGTGACATCGACAAGCTCCGCTCGCTCGGCTACCCGGTCCAGGCTGCGCCCGGCGTCGCCGGCGGCTACCGTCTGGGCAACGGCGCGCAGCTCCCGCCGCTGCTGCTCGACGATGCCGAGGCGGTGGCGGTCGCGGTCGGACTGCGGACGGCCGCGGCCGCCTCGATCGCGGGCATCGAGGACACTTCGGTCCGCGCGCTCGCCAAGCTCGAGCAGGTTCTCCCGAACCGCTTACGTCACCGCGTCAACGCGCTCGGCAGTGCCACGTCCGCCTTCGCGGTCGACGCTCCGTCGGTCGAGCCCGAGCTGCTGGCGACGCTGGCCGCCGCTTGTCGCGATGGCACTCGGGTGCGGTTCTCGTACACGAGCAAGGACGAAACGGCTTCCCAGCGCAACACCGAGCCCTCCGCCGTCGTGCACAGCGGCTATCACTGGTACCTGCTCGCGTTCGACCTCGAACGAGACGACTGGCGGACCTTCCGGATCGACCGCATCCGCGGTCGGGTCCGAGGCGGCGAGCCAGGCCGCCGGCGCACCGTGCCGGGGGTGATCCGGCCGCCTACGTCCAGCGTCAGATCCGCGCCGGCGGCGCCCGCGAGCCCGAGGCCGCTCCCGGACGGATCCGTCTAGCAGCCTCGGCCGCACCGATCAGAAACCGGATTCCGAGACGTCACGCGACCATCGAACCCGACGGGGAGAGTCACTGCATCGTCACCACCCGCGGGTCCTGGTCACTCAGCTTCCTCGTCTGGACCGCGCTGCTCGACCAGCCGATGGAGGTTCTGGAGCCGCCGGAGCTGGTTGATGCCGCTCGGGTGCTCGTCGCGCGGCTCACGGCCGCGTAGTGGCGGAGCTGTGGCACAGCGTTGCCGATCAGTGGCCCCTCGAACCTCGCATATGCCACGCGAGTCCGGGTGATCCCTGCGGGCCGGCAGCACGCCTGAACAAAACCTCACGGCCATGGACAATCCAGCTTCCGAGAGCTATGGTCGTTCCGGCTGGAGGTCGTTGGCTGACCCGTCACATGAAGGGAGCGTGGTATGCGAGCTGAGCCCGCCCTCGTCTCCGATGCTCGTGTGCTGGCGCGAGCGTGGTGGCTGCTGGCTGTCCTCGGGGTGCTAAGTGCCGCCGCTGGACTCATCGTCCGCGCCCGTCCGTCGACGAGCCTCGGGGCGCTGGCGGTCATAACCGGAGTGTTCATGCTGGTCGACGGCATCTTCGAGGTCACCTGGGCCATTTTCGATCCCCGGCAGAACCGCGCCCTCGTCGCCGTATTCGGAGTCATAACCGCGATCGTCGGGGTGATCCTGATCCGCCACCCCACGCACGCCGTGGTCGCGATCGCGCTCCTGCTCGGGCTGTGGCTGATCGCCGCGGGCGTGCTGCGGCTGTTCCGCGTGTTCGCGGAACCGGGACGAGGCCTGTGGTCGGCGCTACTGGCGGCGCTCGAGCTCATCGGCGGCATCGTGATCGTCTCCAGCCCCGGCATCGGCGTCGCCACCCTGGCGCTGTTGATCGGCCTCTCGTTGGTAGTTCGGGGCGTCGGCGCGTGCATAGTGGCGTGGATGATCCGGGGCGTCGCACGCGAGCTCGACGTGACGCACCCGGGCACGACCCTACCGACTTAGTGGCTGCTTTCGCAAATACGACGATGCGCTCTAGTGGTTCATCCTGTGAGTCCGTTGATGTTTGATGGGCTGGCGAGCGAAAATCGAGCGTGGCAAGGACGCAGGACCGAAGGTGTGCCTTTGGCACATCGAGGTCCGAGGACGCCGGCACGCGAAGATTTGCAGCCGCCAGACCGCGACGGACTTGCAGGATGGGCCACTAGATCCCGCGGGGCAAGGCGATGAGTGACTCGGAGCTCCCTGCGCGTCCGCCCGCGGCCGATCAGAAATCCACCAAGGCGACGACACGCCGCGATCGGACGCGCATCATCGCCGCGGTGATCATCGGCGGGTTGGTGACCGCGTTCGCGCTGCTCAACCTGAACGACGTGAAGGTCGACTGGCTGATCGGGACCGGCCAGACCCCGTTGATCGTGGTGATCGCGCTCGCATTCGCTCTTGGCATCCTCACTGACCGGCTTGTGATCTTCCGTGCGCGGCGAAGGCAACGCACGCAATCCCGAGACGTCAAGGACCCGTGACGTAGACTCGCGGCGTGCCCGATCCGGTGCTTGCCGTTCCTCGCGCCGAGCCGACGCCGCCCCGTCGCTTCCTCGCCTCCGTGGACTGGTCCCAGTTGGTGCCGAGGCGCTCGAGGGTCTCCGCGCTGCGCGCGGTCCGGGCGACGCTTGTGGTGCCCGGCCTGTTCGCGTTCACCGACAAGGCGATCGGCAATCTGCAGATGGCGACGTTCGCCGCATTCGGTGGATTCGCGACGCTCGTGCTCGCGAACTTCGGCGGGACCAGACGCGACAAGGCGATCGCCCACCTCGTGCTGGCCGTGAGCGGCAGCGTGCTGCTCGCAATCGGCACCGCGGTCAGCGCGTCCACAGCAGCGGCGGCGCTGGTGACCGTGCCGGTCACGTTCATGGTCTTCTTCGCCGCCGTGGCCGGGCCGAACGCGGCCTCGGGCGTCACGGCTGCGCTGCTCGCATACGTCCTCCCTGCCGCTTCGGCGGGGACCGCCGACATGATCCCGTCGCGCCTGGCCGGCTGGTGGATGGCTTCGGTGCTGGGGACGATCGCGGTCCTGACCCTGTCGCCGCCCGCGCCCGGCGACAGGCTCCGGGCGACGGCGGCGGACACGGCCCGAGCGCTCAGCGATGCGCTTCGCAGCGGCCTTCGAGGCGATGCGACTCCGCTCACGGCCACTGCTGTCATCGAGGCCAAGACCAGACTGCTCGGGGCATTCACCTCCACGCCCTACCGGCCCACCGGTCTGGCCACGGCCGACCAGGCGCTCGCCAACGTCGTCGAGCTGCTCGAGTGGGCCAGCGGACTCGTCCGCGACTGCATCCAGGAGTGCGGCGAGGTCCTGGCCGCCGAGCCACCTGAGCGCGACCTGCTGGTCGCGGCCGCCGCAATGCTCGATGACGTCGCGGCGCTGATGAATGGCTCCCAGGCCCAGCCGGACTTCGAGGTGCTCCAGCGGCTGCGGCGGGAGAGCCTTGCGCACCTGGCTCGGGTGGACGTCGAGGGGGCGAGCTACATGACCGAGGTGAAGCTGGCCTTCCACGCCGAGACGATCGCGCTGGCGGTGCGTGCGATTGCGGCCGATACGCTCATCTGCACTCGCCGCGCCGACCCGGACACGGTCGATGCCCAGCGCTATCGCTGGTACGGCGGGACTGCTGACGCCGAGCCGCCGCCCCGGCGGCTGGCCGCCTTGCGCGGGATCGCGACGGTGGTGACGCGCCAGGCGAGCCTGCGGTCGGTATGGTTTCTCAACAGCGTCCGCGGCGCGATCGCGCTCGCGGCGGCCGTCGCCGTCGCCGACATCACGAGCGTCCAACACGGGTTCTGGGTCGTGCTCGGCACGCTCTCGGTGCTGCGGACCAATGCCGCGTCGACCGGGTCGACCGCGCTGCGAGCGCTCCTCGGCACCGTCGTCGGCTTCGTTCTCGGCGCAGCTCTGATCTCGGCGATCGGGACGAGTGAGACCGCCCTGTGGATAGCGTTGCCGATCACCGTGCTGATCGCATCCTACGCGCCGGGGGCGGCCCCTTTCGAGGTCGGCCAGGCGGCCTTCACGGTCTTCGTGTCCGTCCTCTTCAACCTGATCGTGCCGGTTGGCTCGAAGATCGACGTCGTGCGCATCGAGGATGTGGCGCTGGGGTGCGCAGTCAGTGCGCTCGTCGGGCTTCTGTTCTGGCCGCGCGGGGCCGCGGCCGTCGTCGGCGACGACCTAGCCGACGCGTTCCGCCGGGGCGCCGACTACCTGCGGCAGGCGGTCGGATGGGCGCTGAGCCACCGCGAGCTTGCCGCAGATGCCGGCGTCGCCGCCTCCACCGCGGGCACCCGCATCGACGGGGCGCTGCGAGCGTTCCTGGCGGAGCAGGGGACCAAGCGGGTCAGCAAGGAAGACCTGTGGCACCTCGTCGGCGCCACGCAGCGACTGCGCATGACCGCGCAATCGCTGACCGGGCTTGCCGTCCTCGATGCCGATCCCGTCCCCGCACGCGACGCGCTAATTCGCCATGCCGATGACCTCGTGAGCTGGTACCAGCGGGTTGCCGAAAATGTCGGCCGTCCCAGGCGAAATGGACGGATCGAGGTGCTCGAGCCGCCGCCGCCGACCGCACTCGACGGACTCGAGCGGGCGGCGGATCATCGATGCGTGTCGCTGATCTGGGTGGACGAGCACCTTCGCCACCTGGCCGAGCACGCCCCCTTGGTCGTGGAGCCGGCGATGCACGTCGCCGAGCAACGACGAGCGTCCTGGTGGCACTGATTCGGGTGAATGCCGACCACCCCTAGGGTGCCTAGGAGCGCCCGCGTAAGTGCTGGACGATGTGCCCGTGAATCACACAGGCCCGGACACAGGCAACGCGGAAGTCAAACCCGCGTCTCACCCGAACGGATCAGTAGCCGAAAGCTCCCGGGCGGCGAACTCCAAACGGGTGGGGTACCCAAACGGAGGAGCGCTACAAGCGCGAACTCGCGTTGCGCTGTTCCGGCCGGCATCTCTCGGCGGACGAGTGATCGCAACGATCAACTGGCGCTGACGACTGCCGGCGCAGCCGTCATCAATCGAAAGTTGTAACCCTCCCGCGCAGGCAATCGCCTGCGCGGATACGTGTGTCTATCGCCCGCGATGTTCAGGCGCGAGGGTTTACCAATTACCACGCGCAGGGACGTCGCGGAGCTCGAAGCTGCGGCGCATTGCGGGTTCTCCCGGACTGTTCGTAGGACGACGAGCACCGCGAGGTTAGGGCCCGCCGATGAATAACTGCTTGTTGACGCGTCCGAATGAGCTTCGCCTGGCTGCGTCCTCGGACCTCGATGTGGCAGGGCCACACCTTCGGTCCTGCGTCCTTGCCATGCTCGCTCCTCGAACGCCTCAACGGCGCACTTATTCATCGCCGGACCCTTCATTTAACGGCGAGAGCCGATCCGGTTACCGCGACGTAGCGCAGCAACCGGATCGGCGCCCCGACGGGTCGACTCACGAACCAACCTCCGGGCAGCCGCCGAGGAGGTGCGTGGTGAGCAGCGTCTTTCCCAGCGCGATCCATGCAGTCCCGTAGTAGGTCGGCGTCTGACGATTCTCAGCGATCGCGCGCTCGAACAGGCTGTCGCGCCGGGCCGTCCGTCCGGCGGCCTGGGCGGCTGCGGCGGCCGCGATCACGGGAGTCGCGTTGGTCTGCTGATCGATCACCTGGCCCATCGGCGAGAGCGCGAGCGCGTCCTCACGATCGGTCAGGAGCGGATCGAGGCGGGCCGCCAGCTGGCGGGCGCTCGGGTTGCAGCTCGTGGCGAGCCACACCGGCAGGCGCTGCGCGTCGAGCCCGTACTGGACGAAGTGCGACGAGCTGCTCGGCGCCTCGGTCGGCTCCGGCACGGTCTCGTCGACGCGCGCCCAGTCAGGCGGCAACAGACGGCCGCCCGAGGTGAGCTCCGAGGACAGGGTGACAGTGGAGTCGTCGAGCTGGGTCCAGCGGACGTCGTGTGTGGCCGCGGCGAGCTGCTCGAACGCGGTCGGCGCCCAGTAGCTCGGGTCAAGCGTGACCGGCTCACCGATGGCCCAGGGACCGGCCGCCAGCATCAGCGTGGAGCCGCGCCGGACGGTCTCGTCAGCGAGCACGGCGCTCGCCACCTGGAGCCCGGCGCGGTGGTACTCGTCGGCGCGCGGGCCGTTCATCCGGATCAGCGCCCAAGCGATCAGCACGTCCGCGTCGCTGGCCGGCTGGGGATCGAGGACGGAGCCGGTGGCGTCAGCCCGGAACGCGAACAGGCCGTTCGATTCCTGCAGATGGCTGCGAGTCCAGGTCCACACCCGATCGAATGTCGCCTGATCGCCGGCCGCCTCCGCCAGCAGCAGCGCGTAGGCCTGGCCTTCGCTGACCGTGTCGCCGCCCTGGTCGCGGCGGACCACCCGGCCGTCGGGGTCGACGTACGTGCTCAGGAATGCCCGTGCGGCGTCCTGCGCCGGCGCGTTCGCAGATACGCGCTGCTGGTGCGGTTGCGTATGCGATTGGAGCAAGAGCACGGCCAGCACCGCGGCCGCGATCGCCACGGCGCCGGCGATCAGCAGCGGCAGGCGCCGTCGCGCGCGACGCGGCTTCGGCCCGCGGGTGTGCTTGTCCTGGGGCCGGTTCGCGGGCACCGGCTCCTTGCTGCGCTCGCTGACGAGCATGATTTTCCTCCTGGGACGACGGGGGGGGGTCGGTTCGTGCTGGCCAAGCTATGAGAGCGCCGTGGGTGCAGCTACGGACCCGAGGGGTGAACCGCGGTCCCCCAAGGTGTTGCCCCGCGCCCACCCTAGGGGTTCGCGAGTCGTGAGCCCTGGGTGTGACGCCGAGCGAGGTCGTCTCAGAGGGTCGAGATGCCGTGCAGCGCCGCGACCATGCCCACCGCGACGATCACAAGGCCGAGGAGCGCGATCACCCACCGAAGCGTGTCGCTGCCAGCCGCGCGAGCGCCGGCCGACGCCGCCACGCGAGCTGCACCAGCCGGCGCTTCAGCCGGCCGTGCGCCGGGGAGAAAGGCCGCTTCGCCGGTGGCGACGACCGACTCGGGGCGCGCCCGGCGCAGCCCTCCAGCGGCCACGAGCACGGCCTCCCCGAGGTCGCCGGCCGACGGGTATCGCTCGGCTGGATCGGTGGCCATCGCGCGTTGCACCACGACGTCGAACTCCGGTGGCAGGTTAGGGCGCATGTCGCTCGGGATCGGCCGCGGGGCGTCGAGGTGGGCCAGTGCTCCCGGACCACCCGTCCACCTGGCGAACGGGGCCTCGCCGGTGAGGGCCTCGAACAGCAGGCACCCCAGCGCATAGATGTCGGCGCGCGCATCGACCCGCTCGTTCAGGATCTGCTCAGGCGCCACGTACTCGGCACGGGCGACGATCGTCTGCCCGCGCGTCAGCGCCTCCGTCGCCGTGACCTCCTTTGCGAGGCCGAAGTCGGTCAGGTACACGTGATCTCGACGTGCGAGCAGGACGTTCGAGGGCTTGATGTCGCGATGCAGCATCCCGCGGGCGTGCGCGGCGTCGAGGGCGGCACCCACCTGGCGGACGATACGCGCCGCACGGAGCGGATCGATCTGCCCCTCCGCGGCAATCAGCGCGCGCAGGTCGGTCCCCTCCACGAGCCGCATCAGGATGTAGAGCACACCGCCCTCGTCGCCGGCATCGAACACAGGAATGACGTTCGGGTGGTCGATCGCTGCAGCGATCTTCGACTCGCGGCGGAAGCGCTCGCGGAAGCGCTCGTCGCGCGAGTACTCGGGCAGGATCAGCTTGAGCGCGACGGGACGCTGCAGCGCGAGCTCGTCGGCGCGATAGACGACACCCATGTCTCCCTGGCTGATCATCGCCTCGACGCGGCAGCCCGCGAACACTGATCCCAGCGGCAGCTCCGACACTCCCCCCGGGGGAGGCGGTGACGGGGGGGGCCGACGCCGCGGTGTGGCCGGCGCGGCCGGCGGAGCCGGACGGGCCGACGCGACGGGACCGGACGGTGCCGGTGCCGCGTCCGCAGCAGCCGGAGGAGCCGCAGCAGCCGAAGGAGCCGCAGCAGCCGGAGGCGCGGGCTCGGCCTCGGGCGCGGCCAGCTCCATCGTCGTGGAGCCGACCCGGATCGAGTCGCCCACCTTCAGCGTTCGCCGGCCGCGCACCCGCTCGCCGTTCACGAACGTCCCGTTCGCGGAACCCAGGTCCTCGATCGTCAGTTGGCCGCCGGCACTGCGGATCACGCGAGCGTGACGCCGCGAGAGCTCGACGTCGTCGCTCAGCTTCCCCTCCCCTTCCGCGCGGCGCCCGATCACGAGCTCTTCGCCGACGGTCAGGCGGCGGCCAACTGCGTTTCCGGCCGTGATGACCAGCACCGCCCGGGCCTCGGCGCTGAAGCCCGGAAGCTCGGCCGGCGGCGGCTCAAAGACGGGCTCGGACGCGGCGTCGGTCACCTCCAGAACCGTCTTGCCGATGCGGATCACGTCTCCGGCCTCGAGCGTCCGCGGGGCGGCGATTCGCTCGCCGTTGACGTACGTACCGTTCGCCGATCCGAGGTCCTCGATCGCGAGCTGCCGGTCGGCACCGCGCGAGACGCGCGCGTGGCGGCGAGAGATCTCCGGGTCTCCGCCGAGCCTTCCCTCATCCTCCGGCGCATGGCGGCCGATGAGCAGGTCGACGTCGACGCTCAGGAACTTGCCGCGTTCCTTCCCCTCGGTCACCCGCAGCTGGTCGCCGGCCATCGACCTCGAAGGCTACCGGCAATAATGTTGGGTGTGTCCGTGAACCCTCCCGCGAGCGCCCCGTCCACAGCCGACGCCCGCGCTGTAGAGCAGGCCGAGCGTTCAGGCCGTCCGTTCCTCGTGTTCCGAGATGGTGAGGGCCGCCAACAACTGTTCTTCTTCGACCCCGGCGCGTCATCCGCCACGGTCGGGCGGCGATCGTCCTCGGATCTCGCGCTCGCCTGGGACGACCAGGTCTCGCGCCTGCACGCGCGATTCGAGCGCGCGCAGCAGGAGGAGTGGGTGCTGGTCGATGACGGCATCTCGAGCAATGGCAGCTATGTCAACGAGGAGCGCGTCACCGGCAGCCGCCGGCTGAATGACGGTGACGTGCTGCGATTCGGGAGCACCACGGTCACGTATCGCGCCCCGGCACAACGGCGGCCGCCGTCGCAGCGCGACTCGCCGAAGCCCAGCGGCCGGCCACCCGGCGAGGTGCGGACGCCCCGCGCCGTAAGCCTGTCGAGCACCCAGCGCCGCGTCCTGGCAGCGCTGTGCCGTCCGTACAAGGAGCGGTCCACGTTCGCAACCCCGGCCACGGACGAGCAGATCGCCGACGAGCTCGTCCTGTCGGTCAGCGAGGTCAAGCGTCACGTGCGAGTGCTGTACGCCAAGTTCGGGATCGAGGGCCCGCCGGGGATCGAGAAGCGAGTGGGACTGGCCGAGCGAGCGTTCGCCGCCGGCGCGATCTCCGAGCGCGACCTCTGAGCACGGATGCTGTCCCCGGGATCCAAATTCGGCGACTACGAGGTCGAGAGCGTCGTCGGGCTCGGCGGCATCGGGGTCCTCTACCGCGCACGTCAGCTGCGGCTCGACCGCCACGTCGCGCTGAAGTTGGTAGAGCCCACAATCGCGCGCGACCCGGTGATCCGGGAGCGCCTGCGCCGAGAGGCCCGGACGGTCGCCTCGCTCGATCATCCGAACGTCGTGCCGCTGTACGAGGCCGGCGAGCAGGACGGAACCGTGTTCATCGTCACGCGCTGGGTCGAGGGCACCGAGCTCGGGACGCTGATCCACGAGGCCGGGCCGCTCGCGACGGGACAAGCTGCGCGGATCGCCGCCCAGATCGCCGATGCGCTCGAGACCGCCAGCGAGAAGGGGCTTGTCCATCGCGACATCAAGCCCTCCAATGTGATCGTGACCCCCGATGATCACGTTTACCTCACCGATTTCGGCCTCGCCAAGCGCGCCGCGACCGACCCCGGCTTGACAGGCGCCGATCAGATGTTGGGGACAGTCGACTACGTCGCTCCCGAGCAGATCGAGGGCAGCGAGCCGGACGCCCGCAGCGACGTCTACAGCCTCGGCTGCGTGCTCTACGAGATGCTGAGCGGCGAGGCTCCGTTCGCCGATCACAAGGGCGGGATGGCCAAGATGTGGGCCCATGTGAACGCAGAGCCGCGACCGCTGCGCGAGCAGCGCCCCGACGTACCCGCGGGGCTCGAGGAGATCACACGGCGGGCGATGTCAAAGCGGCCAGAGGCACGGCCGACCGCCGCCGCGTTCCGGCGAACCGTCCTCAAGGCCGTCGGCGCAACGTCCTAGAGCACTGCGTCGGCTCTGTGTCGCCTGCGTAGCAGCTAGGAGCAGGTCGGATCGAGCAGGTTCGTCGTCAGGAAGATCCGGCCAAGCGCCACCCACGCCGCGCCGTAATAGGTGGGCGAGCGCAGGTCGAGCGATTCGGCCGCGTCGAGCAGCCCGTCGCGCGCGGCGGTCTGCCCGGCCGCGTCGGCGGCTCCCGCCGCTGACACGAGCACGACCGGATGCAGGGTGTGGCCGGCGGGTTGCCCGGAGAGGCTGTGCTCGACCGGCAACTTGGTCGGATCCTGATTCTCGAACGCCGGCCAGGCCCTCGCTGCGATCCGCCGGCCGGCCGGGTTCGGATCCTCGGCGAAGCGGACGAGCGTGCGCACCGCATCGAATCCGAACGCCGGCGGAGTCTGCGGGTTGCCCGGATCGCCGATCGGGACCGGCGTATCGCCCTGGAGGTGCGCCCAATCGGGTGGGAGGCGCCCCGGAGCGGGGATCAGCTTCCCGGTGATTGCCCGTGCGCTCGTGGCCAGACCACCCCAGCGCGGGTCCTTCGACGCGGCGCGCAGCGCGAGGAAGCTTGCGGGCGCGAAGTAGCTGGGGTCGACGGTCACCGGCGGCGGCGTGATCGCCCAGTTACCCGCTGTGAGCACCGGCTCACCCTGGAACGTGGCGGAGCCGACCTCGACCTTCATGATCGCGTCGCCGAGCTGGAGCGCTTCGCGCCGGTACGCGGGATGGTTGAAGCGGCACGCTGCGACGAGCAACGCCCGGGTGGCGTCGAGATCGGCATCGGACGCCGCGTCCGGGTTGACGACGTGCCCGTCGCGCCACAGGAACGAGATCAGCCCGTCAGGCCGCCGGAGGTTCTGCTGTGTCCACGTCCAGATCTTGTCGAAGCGACGCCGGTCGCCGATCGCCGCCGCGAGCAGCATCCCGTACGCCTGGCCTTCGCCGACCGTGTCCCCGCCCTGATCTCGCCGCACGACGCGCCCGTCGCCGTCGACGTAGCGGCTCGAGGAAATGCCGGGCCGCGGCCTCGGCCCGCTGCTGCGGGGTGGCGTTGCTGTGAGTCGAGCTCGTCCCACCCGAGCTCGACCCCCCGCACCCGGCTACGAAGGACCCGGCGATCCCTGCCAGCGCAACCGCCGCCACGATCACGACCAGCTCTCTCACCGCCCGAGTCAAGCGACGGCCTCGACCGGCTCGAGGGCCCCGGAGGCCGGAGCGCGCGGTTTCTGAAGCGCCGCCCAGCACCCGGTCATCAGGATCGAGGCGTGAACGGCGGCGAACGAGACGTTGTTGATCGTCGCCGCGTCCGGGTTGCGGAGGAGCCCGTAGGCGCTGACCGCGACGAGCACCCCGACAGCCGCAAGCGCGGGCATCACCGCCCCCGGCTGGCGCGCCTCGGCCCCCTTCTTCGGGGTCACGACGAACGAGCCGCTCTTGCGCAGCACCGTGTAGATCGTCGAGAGAATGTGGATCCAGAAGTTCGCCGCCGACAGCGCGAACGCGGCGAACGTATAGGAGCCCGCGCCCGCGACCGCCGCCATCGTCAGCGCGATCGCGTAGTAGGGCACGAAGTGCAGCAGGAACGTCGGCGCGTCGATGTGGCCGATCGGCTGGCCGCCGCCCAGCAGGCGGACGACCGGGAACGTCATGTAGATGAGCACGGTCCATCCGGAGAGGAAGTACAGGCCCGAGAGCAGGTATTGGCCCTTCAGCTTCAACGGCAGCTTCGCGCGCAGCGCGCGCGGGATCCCCGACAGGCATCCTCGCGCCCAGCGCTGCTGCTGGGAGACGTAGGCGGCGGTGTCCTCCGGACCGAGCCCCCGCGACAGCACGTCCGGGATGTACGCCGAGTGCCACCCCTTCTCGTGCAAGTGGATGGAGAGCTCGAAGTCCTCGGTCAGCGAGTTCGTCGGGAACCCGCCGACGCTCTCGAATGCCTCGCGCCGAAACAATACGTTCGTGCCGCAGCAGAACACCGCGCCCATCCCGTCCTTGCCGCGGCAGATGGCCCCGAAGAACAGCGCCTGCTGTGCCCACGACGCGGCCGCGATCCGGTTGTGCTCGGTGTTCGCGTAGTACTGGGGCGTCTGCACGAACGCGATTTTGGGGTCCTCCATCCACCCGAGCGTGGCCTCGAGGAAGCCCGGGTCGGCCACGTGGTCGGAGTCGAACACGGCGATGAACGGCGCATTCGTCTTCGTCAGGGCGTGGTTGATGTTGCCCGCCTTCGCGCCCTTGTGCTCGCGGCGGCGAATGTAGCCGACGCCGTAGCGGTTCGCGAGGTCGCGCATCTCGTCGTCGTTGCCGTCATCGAGGATGTGGACCCTGACCTCCGCTCCTCGCAGGCCGACGGCGGCGGCGACGGTCAGATCCACGATGTCCGGCGGCTCCTTGTAGACGGGGATGAAGACGTCGACGGCGACCCGCTTGGTCGGCGCCCGCTTTGGCCGCACTTGTTCATGGAAGATGGTCCACCAGAAGCCGAACGCCTGCATCGCGTTGAACAGCTCGGCGGCGATCAGGATCGCGTACAGCACCGGGGTGCCGACGCGATGCGGCTGCAGCAGCCAGCCGAAATACCAGACGGCGCACGGCACGCCGAGCAGCATCAGCAGGCGGCAGCGCTTGCGTACGCTCCAACCGCTCGGCACCGGCTCCCACGTGACCCGTCGCAGTCGCACATCCCAGGGTCGGCTGCTCATTGGAACTCCCAGACGACTGTTTGCGGGGTCTTGAAACGGCGCACGAGCTTTCTGAAGAACGTCAGCTGCCCCACCACTTTGTTCGTTTGGTTGAAGAACGTCTTGTTGCTCTGGAACGACGCGAGCACGAACACCGGGCTCCCCTCCCGCTGCACCGAGATCGACGTGGTCAGCGGCTGGCTGCGGATCCCGGGCGCGTAGTACTCGAGTACGTAGCGCATGTCCGACGGCTCGTACAGGACCAGCGCGTTGGGTCCCGCGTCCGCCTTGATGTCGTCGATCGCGCCGCGGAAGTCGAACAGCCGCGGGTTGGACTTGTTCAGCTGCTGGTCGACGAGCCCGATCACCAGCGTCGCCATCACCGCGCCGGCGACGAGCAGCCTCGCACGCGGCTGACGGATCCAGCCGGTGATCAGCCGCGCCACCAGAAGCAGGACCAGCGGCGCGAGGATCAGGAAGTTGCGGACCTCGAAGTACGACTTGTCGAACGCCGAGGCGACGATCAGCGCGACGACGAGGAGGATCGCCGCGACGGCGAGCGCGTTCGTCTGGCGCGAGCCTCCGCGGCCCAGCAGGACCAGCGAGCCGAGCAGCGCCAGCGGCCACATCGCCGCCAGCAGCACCGTCGCGGCGTCGGGCTGGTACCCCCAGATCGACCAGGCGAGGTTCGAGAGGACCGAGTAGAACGACAGGAGGTCGTAGGTCCCGCTCGGAGATCCCGCGGCACCGGTCGTGACCTGGTACTGGTGGTGTGCGAACACCGCGAGTGGGACGAGCTGCATCACGAGCACCGCGAGCGAGTACGCGAAGCCCAGCGCGAGAGGCTTGACTGGCTCGCCAGCTCGCCGGCGGTGGACGAGCAGGCCGATGAAGATCAGCTGCTGGACGCCGATCACGATCAGGCCGAAGTAGTGCGTCCACAGCAGCGCGGCGGTGGCGAGGATGTACGCCGCCCAGTTCAGCATCGTCCCGTTGCGGATGACGCGGAGCTGCGTGAGCAGCGCGAGCAGCCCGAACAGAGCCGCGAACTCGTACATCCGGACCTCTTGTGAGTACCAGATGAGGACCGGTGAGACCGCGGCGAACGCGGCGGCGACGAGACCCGTGCGGCGGTCATACAGCTCTCGCGCGAGCTCGTACAGCACCGGAATCACGAGCGTCCCGGCGATCAGCGAGGGCAGCCGGACGGCGAATTCGCTGTGCCCGAACGCGCGGATCGTGGCCCACAGCGTCAGGTGGTAGAGGGGCGGCTGCCGATCGCCGTTGTAGAGGTTCTGAAACAGGTCGTGCAGCGACAGGCGTGCCTGGTGGATGCTGATCGCCTCGTCGAGCCAGATCCCGCGGGGAACGGCCAATCGCAGCGCCAATCCCACCAGCACCAGCCCGCCGAGGATGAGCAGGGCGTTGTTGTGGCCGACGTCCGGCTCACCCCGCCGGGGAAGACGACCACGCGGGCCGAACAGCTCGGCCTCGTGGGCGCCGCGCAGGCGGGTGAACAGCGTTCCGGGTGAGCTGCTCCGTCTCGATTTGACCGCTTGCAACAGATCAGTGCCCCTGGACGCGAATATCTGTTCGGGCCACTCTAACCTAGCCCGGGGTAGGTAGGCGTGACGGATCGCACGTCAGAGGCTTCTCCCAAGACGATCCAATTCGGGCTCACGGGCGAGCGCGCGCAGCTCCAGCCGCCGCTCGGCGGTGATGATGTGGACGACCGCGTTGATCAGCGCCAGATGCGTGAACGCCTGCGGGAAGTTGCCGAGGTGGCGACCCGTGATCGGGTCGATCTGCTCGGCGTACAGCGCCAGCGGGCTCGCATACGAGAGCAGCTTCTCGCACAGCCCTCGGGCACGCGCCAGCTCGCCGATCTCGACGAGCGCGGACACCAACCAGAACGAGCAGATCGTGAACGTGCCCTCCTCGCCGGAGAAGCCGTCGTCGGTCTCATCGACCCGGTAGCGCAGTACGAGCCCCTCGTCGGTCAGCTCGTCGGCGATCGCCAGCACCGTGGCGCGGATCCGCTCGTCGTCGGGCGGCAGGAAGCGCACCAGCGGCATCAGCAGCACCGAGGCATCCAGCGCGTCGGTCTCGTAGTGCTGGACGAACACCCCCCGCTCGATCGAGCGCCGTTGGCGCAGATGTCGGCGTGGATCTCGTCCGCGGCGTCCTGCCAGCGCGCCGCCGTCGGCTCGTCGGCCCGGATGCGGGCGAGTCGCGCACCGCGGTCGGCGGCGACCCAGCACATCAGCTTCGACGAGGTGAAGTGCTTGGGCTCGCCGCGGACCTCCCAGATGCCGCGGTCGGGCTCGCGCCAGCGGTTCAACGCCGCGTTCACCTGGCGCTTGATGATCGGCCACAGTCGGTCCGGCAGCTGGTCGCGCGAGCGCGTGTGCAGGTAGATCGAGTCGAGCACCGCGCCCCACACGTCGTGCTGATCCTGGTTGTAGGCGCCGTTGCCGATCCGCACCGGTCGGGCGTGGTCGTAGCCGGAGAGATGCTCGAGCTCCTGCTCCTGGAGCCTGTTCTCGCCGCCGATCCCGTACATGATCTGCAGCTGGGCCTCCTCGGCCTCGACCACGTCGGCGACGAAGTAGAAGAAGTCGTTCGCCTCCTCGTCGAAGCCGAGCGTGTACAGCGCCCACAGCATGAACGTCGAGTCGCGGATCCAGCTGTAGCGGTAGTCCCAGTTGCGGTCGCCGCCCGGCGTCTCCGGCAGCGACGTCGTCGCAGCGGCGATCATCGCCCCGGACGGCGCGTAGGTGAGCCCCTTCAGCGTCAGCGCGCTGCGCTGAAGGTGGGCGCGCCATGGGTGGTCGGGGAACGTGCCGTGCTTCAGCCACTCCTGCCAGAACCGCCCGGTGCGGGCCAGCCACTCCTCCGCCTCCTCGTAGCTCGCCGGGCAGCCGGGTGCATCGACCAGCCGAGCGCGACGAACGCCACGTCCCCCTCGTGCAGCATCGTCCGCGCCCGCGCGCGAGGCCCCTCGAAGCCAAGCCGCAGATCGGTCTGGAGCCGCAGTTCGAGGTCCATCCCCTCCGAGCTCGCGACCGCCTCGGTGTACCCGGACCCGCTGTACGACCAGTCGGCGGCGAGCCCGCCGTAGTCGAATGCCGGCTCGCACTCGAGCTTCATCTCGACCGAGCCCTGCACGCACTCGATCAGGCGCAGCATCACGTGGTCGGCGTCGTGATCGGTGGGCGAGCGCGTGCGGGTGCGCGATCGCTCGGAGTGGTGGTGCCAGGGGCCGATGCTGAGCGCATCGCGCACGATCGCCCACCCCATCCTCGTCTCCCACGTCGTCTCGAGCACCATCGTCCCCGGGATGTAGCGCCGTGCCGCGGGCACGTTGACATCGGCCGGCGCAACCCGGAAGGTCCCGGCGTCGCGGTCGAGGATCGCGCCGAACACGCTCGGCGAGTCCATTCGCGGCAGGCACATCCACTCGACGTTGCCGTTCGGCGCGATCAGCGCCGTCGTCTGGCAATCCGACAGGAACGCGTAGTCAGCGATCGGCGGGAACGCGCTGACGTGGTTCCCGTGGTCAAAAGCCCCCTTCATCGCCGCCGGGCGATTCTCCTGTGGTTCAGAATCGCTGTCAAGCTATGCTCGCCGGATTGCGGGGGCGCAAGGTCTCGATGTGGAACGCTCGGCAAATCTGACCTCGATTGATGTGATCGCCTCGGCGCTCGAACCGGCGACCCTGCCGGTCAGCCAGCTGAGCTCGCCCGACGGAGCGATGACACTGATGCTCAGCGACATCGCGAACGCCGACTCGGTCGCGTCGCGACTCGGCCAGGAGCGCTGGGAGCAGCTCCTCAGCGACCATCACCTGCTCGTCGAGCGGGTGCTCGAGCACCACGACGGCAGGGTCGTCCGTTTCGAGCGCGACGGCTTCCTTGCCTCGTTCAACAGCGCCCACGGCGGCCTGCACGCGGCCGTCGATCTCCAGCGGACGTTCCGCGGCGACGGTCGGAACGACTCCGCCGACGTTGAACTGCGGATCGGCGCTGCACTCGGGCTTCGTGATCACAGGCGAGGAGGGGATCCTCGGCCGCAACGTGGTCCTCACCTCGCGAATCGCCGCCCACGCCAAGGCCGGCGAGATCCTCGTCTCCTCGGCGCTCAAGCAGTACACCGAGACCGATCCCAGCTTCGAGTTCGAGCCGCGCGGCGAGCACCACTTCAAGGGCCTCCTCGGCGAGCACGTCATCTACGGCGTTCGCTGGCGCTGACGAGGAGTGCTCTCGGTGGGCCGGGCGCGTCGGCTCCGAGGCGACGACATTTCACGTGGCGGCGACGCCGCGGGCGGTTCCGCCTTGACTCAGAGGTCGGCGCCGGTAAGCTCCGAGGGCTTGCGCGAGGAGGCGCGGGCGAACTGCGACAGTTCTCACAGTTTGGGCGCGACGGCTCCTGAAAGGATCCAACAATGGCGGTGAGAGGCGATCAGCTGGGACGCGGCTCGGTCATCGGGGGCTACCGGATCGACGAGCTGATCGGGCGTGGCGGCATGGGGCTCGTGTACCGGGCGACGAACGTCGCGCTGAACAGGATCTATGCGCTGAAGGTGCTGGCGCCTGGACTGGCCGAAGACGAGCAGTTCCGTCAGCGCTTCAAGCGCGAGATGCGGATCGCGGCGTCGCTGCATCATCCGAACATCGTCGGGATCCACTACGCCGGCGAGCAGGACGGCCTGCTGTTCTTCGTAATGGATTACGTGACCGGGACCGACCTGCGCGAGATCCTGCTCAAGCAAGGCGCAGCCGATCCGAACCGGGCCGTCGACCTGCTCGAGCAGTTCGCGTCGGCGCTAGACGCCGCGCATCGGCGGGGACTCGTGCACCGCGACGTCAAGCCGGCGAACGTCATGATCACGGTTAAGGACGGCGAGGAGCACGCGTACCTCACCGACTTCGGGCTGGCAAAGAAATTCGACACCGCCTCCGGGCTGACCGCGAAGGGCTCGGTCGTCGGGACGGTCGACTACATGGCGCCGGAGCAGATCACCGGCACCCGCACCGACGCCAGGACCGACATCTACGCGCTGGGCTGCGTCTTCTACCAGATGCTCACGGGCAAGGTGCCCTATGAGCGCGAGAACTCGGTCGCGACGCTGTTCGCGCACGTGCACGAGCCGCCGCCGCCGCTCGAGGGGGACGATCAGCGACACGCATCCGGCGTTCGCTGCGGTGCTCGAGAAGGCGATGGCCAAGGAGTCGAGCGACCGCTACTTCTCGGCCGGCGACTTCGCGCGCGATGCGGCGGCGGCGCTGAGAGGGATGCGCGACACGGCGCCGCCGACGATCGTGGCACGGGCGAGGCCACACCGCTGGTCGATTCGACCGAAGCGCCGGCAGCCGCGCCGCGGGCGAGCCGCACGTTCACGAGGCCGGCAGCCGCCGAGCGGCAGAGGCCACCGAGCTGGCGCCGCCGGCCGCGCCGCCCACGCTGCCGGAGGCCGCGGAGCGCTGCCCCGGAGGACGCCACCTCGATCAGACCCACACGCGCCGATCAGCCGCCCCCGGACGACGCGACCTCGCTGGCCGAGCGCACGACGACGCGCGGCTACACCGGGCCTCGCGAGACGAGCCGCCGCCACTCCGACGCGGACACCGCCCCGCCCGCGACACGCTCCGCCCGCGTCGGACGTCGCAGACCGCCGCGGTTCCCGCCGGGAGGCAGCGAGGTCATCGCGCCGGCCGCAATCGCCGCGGCGGCCGCGGCCGCAGCCCCGGTCACGGGCGATCAGGACAAGTGGCCGCCGCCTGCCGCGTCCACGCCCTCGACCCCGGCGCCCGCCCCGCGGCGCCGTCGACTCCGCCAGGGCTCCCCGGCTCTCGGCAGGCGTCGCCTGCGGGGCCGCCGAGCTTCCAGCAGCCGCCGGCCGGTCCGCCGCCCACCTCGGGCGGGAGCCACGCACCAGGCCCCAGTGAGCCGCCGAAGAAGCGCTCGCGCCTGCCGATCTTCGCCGGCCTGGCCCTGATCGTCGCGGCGGTCATCGTGGTGATCGTGGTGGTCTCAGGCGGCGGGTCCTCGAAGCCGGCCGGCGAGCCGTTCGCAGCCGCCGCGAAGCCCGTGCCGACAAACCGCGTCACCGCCGACGGCTCCGCAACCATCCACCTGAACGGCGACGTCGCATCGGTGACGGTCGATACGAACGGCCTACTGGACGGCCAACCGCACGCGATGCACATCCACGCCGGCGGCAAGGGCATCTGCCCGCCGGCATCGGCCGCGCGCCTGCACAACGGGCACCTGTCGATCAGCACGACCGAACGGGATCTCGCTACTACGGGCCGCCGCAGGTGTCGCTGACTTCGACGGGCGACACGAGCGCGAAAGCATCGTCGACTTCTCGCGCTACCCGCACGTCGGGGACATCCGCTACACGCGGCAGATCACGGTTCGCACCGGGCGTCGCCGACGCGATCCGCGCCGGCAACGCGGTGATCATCGTGCACGGCATCGACTACGACCACAACGGCATCTACGACAACGTCCTCGACCGGAGCGAGCTGAAGCAACAGCCTGCCCGGCGAGGCGACCGCGCCGGCGCTATGCGGCACGCTGGCGCCGACCAAGACCGCGTCGACCTCCGGCGCCGGTCACGACATACGCGTTCGTCCTGCACCGCCGATCGTCGCGGCGGCCGCGCCGGGGACACGAGCTTCACGCTCCTGTGCCACCTGCTCGGGCGTCGACACCACGGGGCGCGGCGACCGCAGGGCGGCGCCGGCCGACGGCGACCTGATCCGCGGCCGCCGTCACCGCGAGACGACGATCGTCGCCTTCATCCACGGATGAAGCGTGCAGAAGTAGTGGATCGTCCCGGCGACGTGAGCGTGATCGAGAACCTGCGCGCCCGGGTCAGCCGTCGCGCGATGACCCGAACCGCGGGCCGCTGACGTACGTCACGTTGTGCGGCGAGCTGTCGTCGTTGGTCCACACGACCCTCTGCCCGACCTTCGCGGCGACGGCGGCGGGGATGAACTCGAGGATCTTCATCGCCGACGTGCACCGTGCCGCCCGGCGGCGGCTGCTGCAACGTTTGCAGTGTGAGACGTCCGAGCTCGAGCCGCACCCGGCGGTCAGCAGCCCGAGACAGGCGAGCGCAGGCAGCGAGGCGCGCGCGACGTTCTGCAAGAGCGAGGGCGATCGCGATTCCCCTGCCGGCTCACCCGCCGTGTCCCCGATCGGGATGCCCGCAGCCTGCGACAGCGAGCGAGCGTACTCGATGCTGGAGCGGGGTCGCTCCGCGGGCTGCTTGCGTAGTGCGGCCTTCAGCGCGCGCACGAACTCGGGAGAGATGTCGGTCCGATCGGCGGACGGATCCGGAGGCTCGTCCTGGAGATGGGCCCAGAGCACCCGCATTCCTTCGCGGTCGGCGAACGGCGGCCTTCCGTGCACGCACTCGAACACAACGCAGCCGAGCGAGTAGATGTCGGCCGCACCGGTCACCGGCTCCCCGCGGATCTGCTCAGGCGGCATGTAGTCCATCGATCCGAGCGGCTGTCCCGGTCGGGTCAGGACCGTGCCCGCGCTGTCCTTGGCGAGCCCGAAGTCAGTGATGTACGCGTTTCCGCTCAGGTCGAGCAGGATGTTCGCGGGCTTGACGTCGCGATGCACCATCCCGGCCTTCCATAGCGCCTGCAGGCCGTCGGCGACCTGCGCGCAGATCCTGACGGTCGTGGCGAGATCCAGCCGACCCTCCGCCGCGAGCTTCTGATCGAGCGTCGAGCCCTCGATGAACTGCGCCGCAAGGAAGGGAAGCCCCTCCTGCTCGCCGGTGTCGCGAACCGGCACCACGTGGGGGTTGCGCACCGTCTGGGCGATCCGCGCCTCGCGCCTGAAGCGGCGCCTGAACGTCTCGTCGCGCGCCAGGTCCCGCTTGACGATCTTCAGCGCGACCGGCGCGCCGCCTCGGCGTCCGTCGCCCTGTACACCCTACCCATCCCGCCCACGCCGATCAGCGATTCGATCTCGGTACTCCCCGAACCGGGTCCCGACGCGGTCGTCGGATGCGAGATGGGCGGGGCCGCGACTCACAGCACCTCAGGATCGCTCGTGCCTGCTCGAGAATCCGCTCGAGGTGCTGCTCGCCGTTGAAGCTCTCGGCGTAGAGCTTGCAACACGTCCTCGGTCCCCGAAGGGCGCGCGGCGAACCAGCCGCTAGCGGGCCACGACCTTGACCCCGCCGAGCGGCGCACCCGAGGGCGCGGCGGTGAGCACCTGCTCAATCGGCTCACCGGCAAGCTCCGTCGCCGTCACGTCGTCGGGCGACAGGCTGCCGAGCTGCGACTTCTGCTCGGGGCTCGCGGGCGTGTCGATGCGGCGGTAGACGGGTGCCCCGTAGCGCTCGGTCAGTTCGCCGTAGAGCTGAGCTGGATCTTGACCACTGCGGGCTGTGATCTCGGCCGCTAGCAAGCACATGATCAGGCCGTCTTTGTCAGTGCTCCAGGCCCGTCCGTCGTGGCGGAGGAAGCTCGCGCCGGCGCTCTCCTCGCCGCCGAACGTGAGCCTGCCGTCGAGCAGGCCTGACACGAACCACTTGAAGCCGACCGGAACCTCCTCGAGCCGGCGTCCCGCCCCGGCCACGACCCGGTCGATGATGCTGCTCGACACCATCGTCTTGCCGACGCCGGCGTCCACTGCCCACAACCCCCGCGCGCCGCCGTGCAGGTACGCGATCGCCGCCGCCAGGTAGTGGTTCGGGTTCATCAGACCCGCGCTGCGCGTGACGATGCCGTGTCGATCGGCGTCGGGGTCGTTGGCGAACGCGATATCGAATCGGTCCTTGAGCGAGATCAGACCCGCCATCGCGTCAGGAGACGAGCAGTCCATTCGGATCTTGCCGTCGTGATCGAGCGGCATGAACGAAAACGTGGGGTCGATTCGGTCGTTGACGACCTCGAGATCGAGCCCGTAGCGAGCGCCAATCGCGTCCCAGTACGCCACGCTCGCGCCGCCGAGCGGATCGGCGCCCAGCTTGAGCCCAGCCCGCGCGATTTCGTCGATCGCGACCACCGCTCCGAGGTCATCGACGTAGGCCGAGCGGAAGTCGTAGCGGCGGGCGCGCGCGATCGCCTGCTCGTAGCCGAGCCGCCGAACTCCGCTGAGGCGTTCCCTCAGCAGCTCGTTGGCGGTGTCCTGGATCTGCCTGGTGACGGCCGTGTCGGCCGGCCCGCCGTGCGGCGGGTTGTACTTGAAACCGCCGTCCTCGGGCGGGTTGTGCGAGGGCGTGATCACGATCCCGTCGGCCTTGTTTCCTGCCCCGGCGTTGTGCGTGAGGATCGCGTGCGAAACAGCGGGCGTGGGTGTGAAGCCGTCCTCGGAGTCGACCGTGACGTCGATCCCGTGGGCGACGAGCACCTCGACCGCGGTCCGGAACGCGGGCGCGGACAGAGCGTGCGTGTCGCGCCCGATGAACAAGGGCCCCTCGACCCCCTCCGCCGCCCGGTAGCGCGCGATCGCTTCGCTGACCGCGACGATGTGGTCCTCGGTGAACGTGCCCGTAAGCGAGCTGCCACGGTGACCCGAGGTCCCAAACGAGACCGCCTGCAGAGGGTCTGACGGATCGGGATGCTCGTCGTAGTAGGCCCCGATCAGCCGATCGAGATCGACGAGCATCTCGGTGTCGGGCCGCTGGCCGGCTGTTGTCATCGGCTCCCCCTCGATCTACTCATCGGTCTCTCCTTCGTCGGCTGCTTTCCAGTGCAGGGAATAGACCCGCTCGACGCTCGCCAACCCCTTCGGCCTCAGCTCCGTCGCTTGACCGTAGCGCCATCGCCCGACGCTGCGTGTGAACTCCCGGCAAGCGGCGGACACGAGTATCTCACCGCCGCGCGCGCGTCCGGTGATCCGGGCGGCCAGCACGACCGCCTTGCCGAGGAAGTCGTCGTCGAGCTGGAAGATGTTGCCGGTGTGCAGTCCGACCCGCACGCGCAATGGATCGGTGGGCTCGGTCGCGTTATAGCGTGAAAGCCTCCGTTGAAGCTCGACTGCACAGTCGAGCGCCGCGCTGGCGCTGGCGAACGCGATCATGAACCCGTCGCCACGCGATTTGATGACCTCGCCACCGGACTCGTCAACGCAGTCGCGGATGATTCGGTTGTGAATGAACATCACCTCCACCCAGCGGTCCTCGCCGCGCCTCTCCATCATCTCGGTCGAACCCTCGATGTCGGTGAACGCAACCGTCAGCATGCCGTCGGGCGAGGTCTTCTCCCGGCACACCGGAAGCTCAGCGCCCATCTCGTCGACGATCGCGGCGAGGGATGGCGATGTCTCGCTTCTGGGTACGGAAAGCCGAGTCAACGCTGCTGATTCTCGCGGATCGCTCACACGTCCGCGCGAAATCCACCGATTAGCCCAGGACGGGGGAGAGGTCCTGGCGGCGCGAGACGCCGAGCTTGCGGTAGACGCTCCGTAGGTGGTTGTCGACAGTGCGCACCGAGATCACGAGCCGGTCGGCGATCTGCCTGCTGCTCGAGCCGCCGGCGGCGAGGAGCGCAATCTCGAGCTCGCGCCGCGTCAGGCCGGCGGCCTCCGGCGCGCCGAGCATCGTCGGGGGCCGGGCTCCCTCGCATTTCGACAGCCACACGGTCGCGCGTGCTGCGGCGCGGCGCGCGCTGCTCAGGCGGCCCGCGCGTCGGTGGGCGACGGCCGCGGCGTCCGCCGCCTCGGCGGCGATCAGCAGGGCGTCCGCGGCGGCAAAGCGCTCGGCGACCTCGACCAAGGCAGCACCGTCCCCGGCGACGAGCGCTTCTGCGTGGGCGACTGCCGTCGCGATGAACGGTCCGTCGACACTGCGCGCGAGCCGCTCGAGCTCGGGCAGGGCGGTCGCACGAGCCGGTGACCGGCGGCTCCGCGTTCGGCCAGCGCGCGACGCGCGTGCGCCAGTAGCTCGACGCCCTCCGGCAGCGGCCCGTATACCGCCGGCAGCAGCGCCGCGAACGCTCCCAGCGGAATCGACCGCGCGGAGCGCATCGCCCGCACCCACTCCACCGCACACCCCTGTACGGATGCGATCTTCGCGGCCTCGCTCGCGAGCCGGGTCTTGCCCACGCCGGGCGAGCCCGCGATCGCAACCCCGCCCGCCGCCTCGCCGGCGAGCGCCTCGCCGATGAGCCGAACCTCGGTGTCGCGCGCCGTGAACGGCCACCGCATACCTACAGTCTGATCGACGCCGACCCGGGCGAGCCTGAGGCTCGCCCGTTAGCCGTCCCTCACCGTGCCAGCTCGATCTCGAACTCTGTCCTGTCGTCTTCGATCTCGAACTCGATCTTGAGCGCCACCTCTTTTGGAACCTTTGCGACGAACCTGGCTCCGTTGCGCTCGAGCACGATGTCGTTGCCCGAGCCGAGCTCGTCGGCGATCTCGCGGATGCGAGCGGCCGCGGCGTCACGGGACATCGTGCGCTTCTCCTTGAGCTCGAGCTCCATTGCGCCTCCAATCGCTTGCGTCAAACCACAGACTGTCGCCGCTACCGAGCGGCTGTACAACTGTGCCGCCACCACTCGGTGCTGCGTGCCCGCACCATTTGGCGCGGGCAGGGTCGTGGTGTGTGCTCGCCTCAGCGTCCACCGGTGGGCACACTTGCTACGCGCGCCCATCGCCGAGATCCTCTGCGCGGGAGGGCCAACGACACGCGCGACAGGCGCCGTGCCGTTCGCCTGACGCGCAAGCATCGATCTCGAAGATAGGAGACGCTCATGTCCACCCAATCCGACGACACGCCCCTGCTCGGCCTTCTCGCCGAGATGACAGCCAGCTCGCTCGAGGCTTCGAACCTCGACGAGCAGACGCTGATGCTCGTGCGGATTGCCGCGCTCGTCGCGGCCGATGCCCCGGCTGCGTCATATCTGATGAACCTTGGTGCCGCCGGCGAGGTGGGCGTCACCGCCGAGCAGGTCGAAGGCGTACTCGTGGCGGTGGCTCCGATCGTCGGCACCGCGAGGGTGGTCACGGCGACGGTCAACCTGGTCAAGGCCTTCGGACTCGGGGCCGCAATCGGCGAGGTCGCCGAATAGCCACTTCCCCTAGCGAGAGCGTGTAGCCTAGGCTCTCACGGCGCCCGTCGAACCAGGGCGGGGTGCGTCCCGAGCCAAACCGGATAGTGGCAGGAGACCTCGATCACGATCGGCTTCGGCCCGTCGCGGGCGCGAGCGGCCGCGACGGAGCGGGCACCCTTTCCGATCTCAACAGGAAGCTGAAGAGATTCGTCCTCGGCGACCGCCGAACGATCGCGGGAACCGTCTACGGGACGATCATCGTCCTGTCGGTGCTGTCGGTCGGGGCGACCACGTTCGAGCACCGCCTGTGGCGCCTTGACGCGCTCGTCGCGCTCAGCGCGATCGTGCTCTGGGTCGCACACGTCTACTCCCACGGTCTCGGCGAAAGCCTCAGCCGCAGGCGGCGCCTCACGATCGAGGAGCTCGGGACGATCGCGCGCCACGAGTACTCGATCATCCTCGCGTCGGCTCTTCCGGTCGCGGCGATAACGCTCGGTGCTCTAGGGCTGGTCGACGATCATGCCGCCGTTCGGGCCGCGCTCGGACTCGGGATCACCACCCTTACTGCCCAGGGGGTGCGCTACGCACGCCTTGAACGGTTAAGCCGCGTCGGCGCGCTGGTCACCGTCGGTCTGAACCTGGCACTCGGCCTCACGATCGTTGCCATGGAGGTTCTGATCGCACACTAACCTAAGGGTCCGGCGATGAGTAAGTGCGCCGTTGAGGCGTTCGAGGAGCGAGCATGGCAAGGACGCAGGACCGAAGGTGTGGCCCTGCCACATCGAGGTCCGAGGACGCAGCCAGGCGAAGCTCATTCGGACGCGTCAACAAGCAGTTATTCATCGGCGGGCCCCTAACTGAGTGGCGTCGTCGTGCTGCTGGCCGTTGCGGCGTTCGTGATCGCGTCGGTCAGCCCGACAAGCTGCACCTGCTGAGCGGTGCGCTGGGGGTCGGGTTTGCCATCGAGGGAGGGCCTCGATGGCGGGCACTCCGTCACGGCTTCGGGCCCATCACGGACAGCTGCCGGCGCCTCGGCATGTGCGTGTTCGCGCTCGAGCAAGAGGTCATCCACGCACCTGAAGGCGCCCCACAACGGGAGACACCATGAGCGCGTGCCTATCGTGCCAGCGTGCCGCGCCGGCGGCGACCCCGCCACGATAAGCAGCTGTGAGCTGCATAACGTGACGCAGTCTCAAGCGAGCCGCAACTTCGCCACGATGAGCATCTCCACGACCCGGCCGTGCCCGAACCTCGGCGAGCATAAGTCCGGAAGACGCCGGTGATCCCGCAGGCTCTCGGACATAAGCGCGGCCAGCGCGCTCATCTCGACAAAGCCGCGGGCCGGGCGGAGCCTCCCGGACATAAGCGCGACAATCGCGGACAAGAGCGCGACTCCCGGCCGTCGCCGCGGACCTGGTAGCAAGCCGCGGCCGCACCGGGGCCACTGCAGAACCAGGCCGTCGGGTGGCCCCGCGAGGAGACCGCCGACGGCCCGGTGTGCTCAACACTCGAGCCGCGTAGCTGCGACGCGGCCCACCACCCTCACGCCGGAGGTTGCGGAGCCCGCGGCCTCATCGTGGGGCCCGTAGAGGTCCGCGCCCCGGCGTCCTCCGGCTCGCCGTAGATCACCAGACCGTGGATGATCCACAGGCTGAGTGCGAATACGGCAAGCGACCAGAATGGGTATGCCGGGATCTCGAGCAACGCGGCGATCGCCGCGAGCGCGCCGACGACGATCGCGAACCACCGCCCGTACTCTCCCCCGCCGAACAGCGACAGCGACGCCGCGAATTCGAGGATCCCGATGATCAGCGTGATCCAACCCCAGCTCTTCAGATCGGCGAACACGTAGTGGGTGTTATGGACGAAGAAGTGCGAATTCGAGATCGCGGCGATCCCGTAGATGACGTTCAGGACCCCGCCGACCATGAGCAGCACCGCCGCGAATATGGCCCGGCCGAGCCCTCTTACCTCATTCATCGATCAACTCCTCACGTTCGATTGCGTTCCGCTCCGGCACGGTCGCGCCGAAACTGCTGCAGCCGCCGCGGACACCGGCAGTCGGCGGCTCCAGCGTCACGTGCTTCACTCCGCTAAGAAGCGCCGGCCGGCGTCTCGGGCGTGAGTGCCTCCTGCAGCCTGCGCGTGTCCTCCTCGGACAACGATGTCCTGATGACAGTGCCGCCGTACTGCTCGAGCGCGGCGATCGCCTTGTCGGGCGTCGCGTGCTCGATCACCATGAACAGCGCCGATGTGCCCGGCTTCAGGTAGTCCCGCACCTGCTGCTGGAAGGCCTTGTCGATCCCCTTCTCGCCCAGGTGCCCGAACAGCGCGCCGAAGCCGGCGCCGAGCGCCAGCCCCGCGAACGGAACGAAGAACAGCAAGCCGAACAGCAGCCCCCAGAAGCTGCCCCAGATCGCGCCCCCGCCTGCCGACGCGCCACCGTGAGTGGTGTTGACGTGGTACTTGCCTTCCAGATCGCGGGAGATCGCGGCGACCTGGTCGGCCTGGATGATCAACTCCGCCTCGAGCTGCTCGACAGTCTGCCTCGCCTGTTCGGCGGTGCCCTGATCCGGATAGCCAATCGCAACAAGCGTCGCCATATCGACTCCTCCTTTCGGCTGTGAGTTGCTGAGGGTGCCCGGCGCGCTGAGGACGATCCGCCGGGTCAGGCGTGAAACGTGCACGCTGAAGCTCAGCTTGGGCAAGACCAGCAGCTCGGTCATCACCCGAATCGGATGAGCGAACCGAATTCCTCACCCGGTTGGGAGGATGTAACCGACGCGCGAGTCGGCGTAGCTTCGATTCGTGGCCCAAATGCAGCGGCTCGATTCAGCGGCCACCGGTTGGACAGCTGATCGTGGCCGTTCCGATCTACAACCCACGTGCGCTCAGTACTGCTCTTCGCTCTGACGTCAACGTTGAACCCGACGCTGCTGGCCGCATCGACGCTGATGATGCTGCTGCCAAACCCGGTGAGGCTGATGCTCGGCTACCTACTCGGCGCGATGCTCACAAGCATCACCCTCGGCATCGTGATCGTTTTCTCGCTTCACAGCTCGAGCACCGTGAGCACCACCAAGAATACGCTCAGCCCGGCCGCAGACGTCGCGATCGGTATGATCGCGCTGCTGCTCGCGTACGTGCTGGCGAGCGGACGCGCGGCTGGCGTGGCGCAGCGAAGACGCGCGCGAAAGGCCACGAAGCCCGACAAGGGCCCACCGCACTGGCAACGGGCGTTGAGCAAGGGCTCTGCCCGGATGACGTTCGTGATCGGCGCGTTGCTGACACTTCCGGGCGCCTCGTACCTCGCCGGCCTCGACCAGATCCACAAGCTGAACTACGGTACCGCCGCGACGGTCCTGCTGGTCGTCGCCTTCAACGTCGTGATGCTCGCGTTTCTGGAGGTCCCGCTAGTCAGCTTCGTGCTCGCGCCGGATTGGACGCCGGGTGCGATCGAACGGGCCAAGGCGTGGATCGGCCGGAGGGGACCCGAGCTTGCCACGCGTGGCTTCACGGTCATCGGCGTGCTGCTGATCGTCAAGGGCCTGATCGGCCTCCTCGGATGAACATCCTGCGGATCGCCAAGGCGGGTGCTGTGCCGCTCGGCTACAGCAGCGCGCGACGGGCGAGCGTCCCGGTGGCGAGATCGGCGATGACGGCGCCGAGCAGCGCCCCGGCGACCACGTCGCCCGGGTAGTGAACACCGGTGTGGACGCGGGAATAGCCGACTAGCGCGGCCAACCCGTGCAACGGCACTCCGGCCGCCGGGAGGACACGGCCCGCACCGGAGGCGAACGCGACCGCAGCCGCAGTGTGACCGGAGGGAAACGACCGCGATGTGGGCATCGAAACGTGCCGCTCAGGGGAGACGTCGCCGGCCACGCGGTCCGGCCTCCTTCGGCGCCCGAACGGCTTGACCACGAGGTTGACGATCGACGCGGTCGCGACGACCGAAGTGAGACCCGACGCAGCCGCGCGCCTTCCCCCCTTTCCGCCGGTCAACACGAGGATCGCGCTCGCGGCGATCGACAGCCGCGAGTAGTTGGCCGCTTGGGACAGCCGCCGCATCGCCACGTCGAGCCTCGGCGTCGAAGTTCCGGCCACCGCCCTGTACAGCGCCAGATCGACCTGCTGCGCCTCCGCGAGCCAGGAACGCGGCCCGCGCCCGCGGTCGCCTGACTCGCTGTCGGTGCTCACGAGATAGATGATGCCCGGCATCGGCCACGCACGCTCACCTCGATCGGGTGATGCGCCCGGCCGCGGCGGCTCAATCCTGATGACGTGAGCAGCGCCGACGCCCCCGCCGCCGTAACGCTCCCGTCTGCCGGGGCAGCGCGAAGGATGCTCGCTCCGCTGGCGCTCGCCCAGTTCGTCGCCAGCTTCGCGGGCTCGAACATGAACGTTGCGATCAGCAGCATCAGCAAGGACATCGGCACGACCGTGCACGGCGTTCAGACGGCGATCACGCTATTCCTGGTGTGCATGGCTGCGCTGATGATCCCCGGCAGCAAGCTCACGGATCTCTTCGGCCGCAAGCGCTGCTTCATCTGGGGACTCGCGATCTACGGGACGGGCGCGGTGATCGCCGCGCTGGCCCACAGTTTGGGAGTCCTGATCCTCGGCTATTCAGCGTTCGAGGGGATCGGCTCCGCGCTGATGATCCCGCCGATCTACATCCTCGCGACGATGTTCTACGATGATCTCGAGTCCCGGGCTCGCGCGTTCGGCGTGATCAGCGGCATGGCCGGGATCGGCTCCGCGGCGGGGCCGCAGATCGGCGGGCTGATCACGACCGCGATCAGCTGGCGCTGGTCGTTCATTCTCCAAGCCGCGATCGTCGCGCTGGTGATCGTGCTCGGCCGGAGGATCGTCGACCCGCTGCCGCCCGACAAGACGGGGCGATTCGACACGACCGGCGCGATCCTGTCCGCCAGCGGAATGCTGTTCATCGTCGTCGGGATCCTCCAGGCCGGCAAAACGAGCTGCTGGTTGTCTTCCTCACGGTCGGCGCGGCGCTTCAGCTCTGGTTCTACCGCCACATCCGCGCGATGGAGCGGGCGAAGAGGAGCCGCTGCTGTCCACCGATCTGTTCCGGAACCGCGCGTCGAACCTCGCGCTCGTCACGCAGAACATCCAATGGCTGGTGCTGCTGGGCAGCGCGTTCGTGGTCTCGGCGTACCTCCAGGTGGTCAAGGAATACAGCGCGATCCGCACCGGCGTGATCTTCACGGCCGCGACGGCCGGCGTCCTGATCTCGTCGCTCGCGGCCGAGAGGCTCGCCAAGCGGCGCGAACAGCGAACCCTGATTCGGGCGGGGTTCATCCTGACGCTGGCTGGGACCGGGCTGCTTCTCGGGCTCTACAAGGTGTCTCCGAGCGTCTGGGTGTTCGTGCCCGGGCTGTTCGTGATGGGCTTCGGGATCGGCGTGATGCTGACCCCGTCGGTGAACGTCGTGCAGTCGAGCTTCCCCGAGGAGAAGCAGGGCGAGATCTCCGGTCTCTCGCGGGCGGTTTCGAACCTTGGATCCTCGCTCGGGACCGCCATCGCCGGCCCGATCGTCGTGGCCGACGCCTCGGCCGGGAATCGCTCGTATCTCGCGGCGATGATCGTGCTGGCCGCCACCGGCCTGATCGGTCTTGGAGCGGCGATGCTACTTCCCCGCGACGTGGGGAAGCGAGGCGCGTGACGCGTCCGCATCCCGGTCGCTCGCCTTCGACCGCGTGAGGGCAAGCTTCGCCAAGGCGGCGACCGTTTGCCACAGCGAGTCGGGCATGATCGCGGAAGGCGAGGCTCCCGGATGATGCGGCGCAATCCGGACCCGCAGGGCACGTGGAATGGTGCGAAACCGAAGCGGCGGTTCGAGCATCGTCCCCTCGCCGTCGATGCCCGCCGCGACCGGTTCGTTCGAGTCCACTTCGAAGGTCTCGTCCGACCATTGCTCTATCGCGAGCGAGGGGACGCTCGCTCGGCTCGCGCCACGCCCCTCCGGTCCGAGCACGGCGATGCCGAGCACGCCCTGATCCAGCCGCGGACGCGTGCCAGAGCCGATCACCGCGCCCAGCCGATAGCTGTTATTGGAGATCAGAATCGCAGCTCCCGACTGGCGGCCTTCCGGGGCGCTCCACGTCAGTCGTTGCGGCTCCGCCCCCGGCCCGATCATGTCGGGGACGGTTTCGATCAGCGTGCGGATCTTCGCGTCCCGGTAACCCGCCTGTTGCACGGCTTCGGCGTAGAGCCCGAGCGACACGTTGTTCACGAACACCCGACCATTGACCTCGGCTAGGTCGACCCTCCGCTCACCCCCGGCGGCGAACGCATCCAGTGCCCCGACCACGTCATCTCGATCGACGCCGAGATCGAGCGCGAAGTGGTTGCGGGTGCCGGAGGGGATGCAGGCGTAGGGGAGATCGAGCTCCGCCGCGACCTTCGCGACGATCGCCTGGGATCCGTCACCTCCGGCCATCGCCAATGCTCGCGCCCCGTCGCGCACCGCAGCGCGGACGAGCTGCTCGAGATCGTCGCCGCGCCTCAGTTCGACCGGCTCGATCCCGCGGCGCCGCGCCTCATCGGCGAGATGAAAGCGCTGCGCCTTGCCACCACCCGAAAGCGGGTTGCAGAACATCACGGGGTGCTCGGGAGGCGCGGCCGGAGGCAACTTGATCTGCACCCGGAACGCGACGCGAGCGGCGAGGAGCGCGACCAGGATCGCCGCCACCACCAGCACGTTCGCAACGGGCTTTCCCTCGGCGATGATCACCACGACCACGCCCACCACCAGCACGATCGCGGCGAGCACCCCAACGAGACGGACCGCGCCGCGGCGGCGGACACCGTACCACACTGCCAGCGCCGCCAGCACGATCACCGCCAGCACCGTGAGGCCGCGCGGGAACCCGGCGACGAACACGACCACCGCCAGAGCAACCGCGGCGGCGACGCACACGAGCGAGAAGAGCGCGCACGCCCGTCGCGCGTTCATTGCGGCTCAGAGTCCCGCCTGCGCCGTGATTCTGCCCGACTCGACGGCCCCGGCGAGCGCTTGATAGTCGCGGTCGTTCTGCTCGGCGTAGGCCTCGGAGAAGCCGAGGATCGCCCGATCGAAAGCATCTCCCTTCCCAAGATATGAGGCGATCGCGATGCGGTCTCCGCTGCGGGCGTGAGCTCGGGCGAGCGTCCAGCCGCAGAGCCGGCCGTAGACGGCCATCCCCACGGGTAGCATCTGGTCGATCTCGGCGGATCCCTTCCAGTCCTTCAGCTGCCGTCCATAGAAGTCGCGTGTCTGGCCGTCGAGGCCGGCGGGGACGTGCAACCAGCCGAGGAAGATGTCGCTGGCGGCCTGCATCAACCGCTGACCGGTGACGACGCGCTGCCCGTGGTTCGAGAACTCGCTCGGCCCAAGGGCCTCCTCCAACACCGACGCTTCTGCCTCCTTCATCTGCAGGAACAGCGGGTCGGCGCTATCCCGGCCCAGCAGCAGCGCGATCCATGCGCGGGTGCCGACGCTCCCGACACCCACGACCTTCCGCGCGAAGTCCATCAGCTCGAATTGCTCGAGCAGCACGCGGCGGTCGAACTCGAGCGATTCGCGGTAGGACCGCAGCAGCACATGTAGTTCCTCGAGGATCGCCGCGCGACTTTGGCCGGGGGCGAGGGCGTCTATCGGCACGATCAGCGGCGACTGGTCGATGATCCTGACGCTGCCTTTGGAGGTCTGAGTCAGCTTCGAGAACGCGGACATGCTGTCGCGGCTTCGCGCCTTCGCCAGCGTCCTCTCGGTTTGCTTCACCGCTCGGGGCTGTAGGTCGGCCGCGCGGTCGCGCAGCAGCGACTCGATCTCCAGGTGCGCGTACCACACCTCGAGGTTGCTCATCGCCGCGAATCCGCGCATCGCGTTGCGGTACTGAGAGACGGTCTCGAGCACGATCTGCTGCTGGTCGTTGGCGCGGAACGAGTTGTCACGCGCGGCGATCAGCATGCTCACCGCGAGCCGCTTAACGTCCCATTCCCACGGTCCCGGGAGCGTTTCATCGAAGTCGTTGATATCGAACACCAGCCGCCTCTCGGGCGAGGCGAACACGCCGAAGTTCGACAGGTGGGCGTCGCCGCAGCACTGCACGTTCATCCCCGAGCGAGGCGTGGCCGCGAGATCATGGGCCATGATCTTCGCAGCGCCGCGATAGAACGTGAACGCGGAGATCAGCATCCGCCCATAGCGGATCGGTACAAGCTCCGGCACGCGGCTCTGTGCCTGCTGCTCGAGCAGCTCGATCGGATCCGCACGGCTCGCCGGCGGCTCGAACACGCCATGGCTCGAGCGTGGCACTTCCGCGCGCGCCGCCTTGCCCCGGGCAGTCCGTTCGGCGACCGTGAGGTGCGGAAGGACGCTGCCCGGCGGTCTCTGCGCGACTCTCGGCATCCGCGGATATTCGCATCTGCGCGGCAGCATGCGTCATCCCATCCGGGTGATCGGCGATTCCGAGCTTCCCCAACTCTGGGCGTACCCTTCGGCGGTCCGGTTCCCGCGACTTCCCGACATCGCCGCTACTCTTGTTCGTAGCTGGGCTCGCCCGACGGCCACCGGGTAACCCGATCGTTGGTTCTGTTCGCTTCGAAAGGGGGTGGCTTCGGATGAAGGCGCTGGATCAAGGGGCCCGCCCGTACGGGGGGAGGAGACGGATCGCGATCTGTGGCGGTGGCGTCGCCGCGATCGAGGCGCTGCTGGGACTGCGAGCGCTGCTCGGACTCGCGCCGCACGTGGACCTGATCACGCCCAGCCGCCGGTTCGTGTACGAGCCGCTAGCGGTAGCGGAGCCGTTCGGCCTGGCACAGACCTGCCTCTTCGATCTCGTCGAGATCGCCCAGGAGTACGGCGCACAGCTGCACATCGCCTCGCTCGAGACGGTCGAGCCCGACCGGGGTCGGATCGTGCTCACGGGCGGCACCACGCTCCTATACGACAGCTTGATCGTGGCGGTGGGCGCGCGTCGGTCCGCCTGGCTGCCGGGGGCACTGCACTTCACCGGGGCAGCCGACATCGAATCGTTTCGCCAGGTGCTAGAGCGCCTGGAACGAGGCGAGCTGTCCAGCCTCGCGTTCATCCCACCGGCCGGGACCGGCTGGACGGTTCCCACCTACGAACTGGCGCTGCTGACGGCGGCCTGGGTCGCGGAACGGCATCTGACCGACATCGAGCTCACGCTGATCACGCCCGAGAGCGAGCCGCTCGCTGGCTTCGGCCCGGCCGCCGGCCGCGCGATGCGCGATGTTCTCGGCGACCGCGGCATCCGCCTTCGACTCTGCGAGACCGCCCAGACGGTGACGCCGGGCGCGCTCGAACTGTCCTCCGGAACCGTCCTCGCCCTGGAGCAGGTGATTGCGCTCCCCCGGCTCGCGGGGCCGTCGCTGGCCGGGCTTCCGATGGACGAGTCGGGATTCATCCGGATCGACGACTACGCCCAGGTCGTCGGGCATCCAGACATCTATGCCGCCGGTGACGCGACGGCGTTCGAGGTCAAGCAGGGTGGCATCGCCACCCAGCAGGCCGACGCCGCCGTCGAGTCGATCGCTGCCAGACTCGGCGCGGGCGTCACACCCGCCCCGTTTCAGCGGGTTCTGCGCGGGATGCTGCTGACGGGGGTCGCGCCAACGTATCTCCGCGCCGCGCTCGGCGACGAGCCCGCCGGGCGCGGCGAGGTCGCCGCCGACCCCCTGTGGTGGCCCCCGACGAAGATCGCGGGGCGCTATCTGGGCCCATACCTCGCCGGCGCCGTTGAGGTCTCGGACGACCCTCAGCTCGAGTACCGCAGAGCTTCGAGCGACGATCCGAGAGGGATCGACGCGGGGCACCGCGAGGCCCGAGAGCTGGCCCTGAGCTTCGCGCTCGCCGATGCCGGCAGCGATGACTACCGCTCGGCGCTGCGCTGGCTGGAGGTCGTCGAGCAGCTGGACGGGACGCTCCCCGCCGGCTATCCGGAGCGGCAGGCCCAGTGGCGCCGGCTCGCCGCCATGCGCTGAGCTCTGCATATCCGACGCCGGCGGGATCCCGACCCGCTCGTAAGGGGACCGCGCGGGCGCGGGCGCTGGCGAACTGCGCGGAGATCCGGTGACTACGTCGCCTCGTTGGCGTTAGCCGGCCGTCGCGCCACGCCGCTGTCCTGGGCGGCGTGCGCGACCGCCGCGGCGACGGAGGCAGCCACGTCGCGGTTGAAGACGCTCGGGATGATGTACTCGGCGTGCAGTTCGTCGTCCGCGACCCGGTCGGCGAGTGCTTGCGCCGCGGCGAGCTTCATCTGGTCATTGATCGCGGCCGCTCGCACGTCGAGCGCGCCGCGGAAGACGCCGGGGAACGCAAGCACGTTGTTTATCTGGTTCGGATAGTCGGAGCGGCCGGTGGCCATGATCGCGACTTCGGAACCGGCCGCCTCCACGGGCACCTCCGGCTGCGGATCGGCCATCGCGAACACGACCCGACGTGCCGCCATCGTACGAACGGCTGCGGCTGAGACGGCGCCCGGCCTGGAGACACCGACGAGCACGTCGGCGCCTCTCAGCACCTCGTCAGCGGTCCCCCGTTCGCCGTTAGGGTTCGTTGCCGCGGCCAGCGCCGTGTGGATCGGATCGAGCCCGGGTCGGTCCACGTACAGGGCGCCGCCGACATCGCACACCACCACGTTGCGGACGCCGAGCCCGAGCACGGCCGACCCGTCCGAGACCACCGCCACGGTGTTGCCCTTGATCGTCAACGACCACGCCTTCTCGACGTCGTCGTGAATCGCGACCGATACGCACGCGACGCCGGGGGTGTACGCCATCGGCAGGTCGTCCCGGTTATTCAGAGGGATCCTCGAGGTGATCTCGATCTTGCCGCCCAGGTGCATCAGGAACGTCCGGTCTGACACGTGCTCCACGACCACCCCATCGAGGCTCCCCGCGGCCCGTGCCACCTCCTCGCGTGCGCCGCGTCGACGCAGGACATCGTCACATCGCGAACCACCTCGCCGCGCTCGACACGGACCAGGTCGATCGCCCCGAGGATCGCGCCCGTCTCACCGATCGCGGCTGCGACCCGGGCGAACGCGCCCGGGCGCTGCTGCAGGCGCACGCGGATGGTGTCGGTTGCACCGAGAGTGGTCACTGGGTGCGATCGCTCTTACGAATCTCTCAACACCAGTTCACGTCGGTCTCACGGGTTGGCGCGAAGCTCCGCAAGATGACCGCTTACGCACACACATCGACGGCGTTCGAGCTGCGCGGCGGTGATCGATCCCGGGAGCACAGCTCACCTGCACATGATCATCCGACCGAGCGCTGACGGCTGGTCGCTGATGACCGAGGACGGGGCGGTCGTCTTTCGGGGACTCGGGCTCGGCAGCCGCCGGGAGTGCCTGCGACGCGCGCGCGAGCTCGGCGCGCTGAGCGTGCGCGGCTGACTGGAACGTCGCTTCATACGCGCGTCCTACACGAATCACAACCGCGTCATAAGCGCCCCCGGGACTCTGAGGGTCGACACGACCCCGACGGAAAGCGAAGAGCAGATGACTCCACCTCCCCGTTCAGACTACTCGGCCGAACGACCGCTCGCCCGGCGGAGGCCGCGTGCGACCGTCCTCGACCGCAGACAGCTGGCGGCGGAGCGCCTGGCGGCCCGCCGAGATCGCGTCCGCAGGATCCGCAGGTGGGTGATCGGGATCGCCGTCGCCGTGTTCCTGGCCGTATGGGCGCTGATCTTCGCGAACCTCGTCACCGGCCACGATCCCGCGCTTGCTCGCAGCAAGGCGACCGGCTCGGCGGCGGCAACCCAGGCGAGCACGACGTCCGGCACGGGCTCCACGGCCAGCACCGGGTCGAGCGGCACCGGGTCGAGCGGCTCGGGGCAATCCAGCTCGAGCACGAACTCCGGATCCGGGTCGTCGAGCTCCACGCAGTCGAGCTCGTCCTCGCCGAGCTCGGTGACGACCAGCCAATCGTGACCGGGACGCGATGCTGAGGTCCCGCGATGGACGCTACGGGCCGAGGCTCAGTCGCGCTCGATCATCACCGATGTCGCCTTGACGACCGCGGTCGCCGCGACACCCGGCGCGAGACCCAGCTCCTCGACCGAGTCGCGCGTGATCGCCGCCGTGACCAGGAATGGACCCGCCTCGATCTCGACCAGCGCCATCACGCCGTCAGCGTCGACCGAGCGGACGGTGCCCTCGAAGCGGTTGCGCGCCGAACGCGGCGTGCCGGTGCGATGGCGCTCGGGGCGCCCACTCAGCCTCCGGATCTCCGAGGCTGGCACCAAGCGGCGGTTCCGGCGGTCTCGACGCGTCTTGATCCGGCCGGCGCGATCCCATCGACGCAACGTGTCGACGCTCACGCCGAGTGCGCTGGCGGCCTCCCCGAGCGAAAGGTCCCGTGCCATCGCGCCCAACGCTACAGCGTGACGAGTCTGGTTGCCGTTGCCTTCCACGTGGCCGTCACCTCACGGCCGACGTCGAGCCGGAGATCGCTGATCGCCTTGCCCGTGACCTCGGCGACCAGCGGCTGGCCGGCCGCGAGACCCAGCCGCACCCGGTTGCCGACGGCCGTGACCGAGGTGATCCTCGCGCGTACCCGGTTCTGCGCCGATTCCTCGGCCGGATCGGCCGATGCGCTGATCGTGATCTCCCACGGGTAGACGCTGAGAGCGACGCGTCCTTCGCCGCGATCGGTGGTGCAAGCGACGCCGCCGCCGTCGAGATCGACGATCGTCAGCTCGCCGTCCGCGCTGCGGGCGATGCCCGTCAGCACTACCGCGCCGGCGAAGTCCGCGACGAACGCACTCGCCGGCGCGGCGGCGAGCACGCTCGCGCTTCCGCGTTGGACGATCGCGCCGCGGTCGATCACCGCAATCTCGTCTCCGAGCTGCGCGGCTTCGCCCCAGTCGTGCGTGACCAGGACGACGGGCAGCTCGAGCGACCGCAGGATCGCCGAGAGCTCCCGGCTCGCGCTCGCTCGCGTGCGCGCATCGAGCGCCGACAGCGGCTCGTCGAGCAGCAGGACCCGCGGGCCGGGGGCGAGCGCACGTGCCAGCGCGACTCGCTGGCGCTCGCCGCCTGAGAGGGTCGCCGGCCTGGCGTCGGCCAGCGCCGTCAAGCCGAACCGCTCGAGCAGCGCGAATGCGATCTCCCTTCTTCTCTTCAACGGCGCCGATCGCAGCCCATAGGCGACGTTTCGCCACGCGCTGAGGTGGGGGAACAGCGCGTAGTCCTGAAAGACGTAGCCACACCGGCGGCGTTCCGGCGGCCACCACGTCCCGTGGCCCGTGTCGACCCAGACTTCGTCGCCGACGCTGATCCTGCCCCGGTCCGGGCGAGCCGTTCCCGCGAGAAGGCGCAGGATCGTGCTCTTGCCCGCACCCGAAGGCCCCGCCAGCGCCAGACAGCCGCCGGCCAGGACGTCGAAGCGGACGTCGAGCTCGATGTTGCCGACCGCATGAACGAGCTCAGCGCGCAGCACCCGCGGGGATCGCCTGGCCCGGCACGAGCTTCACCGCCAGCAGGAGCGCGGCGGACACGACGACGAGGATCGCCGACAGCGTCAGCGCCGCGGGGAAATCGGTCGCGAATTGGTCGTAGATTGCCAGCGGCACGGTCTGAGTGATGCCGCGAAACGACCCGGCGAACATCAGCGTCGCCCCGAACTCCCCCAGCGCCCGCGCCCACGCGAGCGCGAGCCCCGTCAGCAGACCGGGCAACGCGACCGGCAGCGCGACCCGGGCGACACTCGCGGCCTCGCTCGAGCCGAGCGTCCGCGCGGCGTCCATCAGGGATGGGTCGACGGCCTCGAACGAGGCTTGGGCCTGGCGCAGGTAGAACGGCGCCGACACGAACGTCAACGCCACCACCACGCCGGCCGTCTGCAGCGTCAGCTCGATGTGCAGGTCGTGGAGCCAGCCGCCGAGGATTCCGTTGGGGCCGAGCGTTGCGAGCAGGGCGATCCCCGCCACCACCGGCGGGAGCACCAGCGGCAGCTCGACGAGCGTGATCACGACCGAGCGGCCGCGAAACGAACGGGTCGCCAGCAGGTACGCGGCCGGGGTGCCGACGGCGACGATCACCACGATCGCGATCAGCGTCGTCTCGAGGCTCAACCGAAGCGCGTCGGTGGCGACCGGATCGCCAAGGCTGTGAATCAGCTGGCCGGGGCGAGTATGCGCGAAGATCGCCACCACGGGCAGCACCAGAAACACCAGCGTCGCGGCCAGCGCCGCTCCCAGCAACAGGGGAAACCAGGTCCGGGCGCTCACTGGGCAGATGGCAGCAGGAACCCGGCATGCGAGAGCTCGCTTCGCCCCGGGCCGTTCAACAGGCCGGCGATGAACGCCCGCGCCTGCGCCGGGTGTGCGTCGCCCTTGACGATCGCCGCTCCATACGCGACGACCGGCTGCACGGACGGTGGCAGCGCGATCGCCCGGAGCTCGCCTCCCGTCGCCTTGACGTCGGTGATGTACGTCAGCCCGGCGTCGACCGCGCCCTGGGTCAGCTTGCCGACGATCCCGCTCACGTCGGGCTCCTCGGAGCGAACGTTCGCGAGGATCTTCTTGTCCGCTGCCGGCGGCAGCCTCGCGAGCACCTGCCTCGTGTAGGAACCGATCGGCACCGTCGAGGAGCCGATCGCGATCGTCACTCCGGGACGTTCGAGGTCAGTGAGGCGCTTGACCTTGGTCGAGGTCGCCGGAACCGCGATCACGAGCTTGTTCGCCGCGAACTTCACCGGCTTTGACACCAGACCCTTCGCATAGAGCATCTCCGGGAGCTTCGTGTTCGCCGACGCGAACACATCGGGCTTGATGCCCTGCTCGATCTGAGCGGCGAGCATGTCGGAGCCGGCGAACGAGTAGCGGACGGTGGCCTGCGAGAACATGCCCGCATAAGCGGTGAACGCAGCTCGTAACGAAGCCGCGGCGGAAACCGTCAGCTGCGGCCGATCGCCGCCCGAGCTTCCGTTCTTCGAGGTGCTCGAACTACTGCCGCCACCGCACCCCGACACCGCGACCGCGACGATCGCGAACCCTGCAACCACCGTACGACGCGCCACTCACGTCCTCCTCTTGGTCGTTTTAGTGCCTATGCAACTCCCCACTCGTTCTGCATGTACGGGCGCGGTGCCGCTCGTCAGTGCCATAGCATCGCATATGTAGACAAGCGGGTGATCGCCGCCCCCGAGGCGACGGTATAGGATCACTCGGCAGCGCAGCGATGGCCACGAATTCCCTGCCTGCTCCCGGGTCCGACCAAGTAGCGCGGCCACGCCTGCGCCTGATCTTCGGGGGATTGATGCTGGTGATGCTGCTGGCAGCACTCGACCAGACGATCGTCGCGACCGCGCTGCCGACGATTGTCGGGGACCTGGGCGGCCTCAGCCATCTCTCCTGGGTGACGAGCGCGTTCCTGCTGGCGCAGACCGCGGTCACGCCGATCTACGGCAAGCTCGGCGGCCTACGAGCACGCCTACGTCCACGCCCTGCCGTCGACGAGCTACTGCACACGCTCGCGCGCGAGCTGGCCGGCGAACCGCCGGCCCGCCCCGCGTGAGAGCCGCAACGCGGTTGCTGTCACGTGAACCTCCTGTAGGGTTGGCCCGGCCACGTCGCGTCCGCCTGGCCGTGCCGCTCAGGGGCGGCTGCGGTCGATCAGCTCGGGCGTCAGCTCTTGGAGTGTCCCGAGCGTGACGGTCGCGAGTGCCAGGGCGTCGTCGTCCGGCGGGTAGTGAGGGTTCGGGACCGCGATCAGGGCCATCCCGGCGGCGGCCGCGGATCGCAGGCCGCTGCTCGAGTCCTCCACCGCCGCGCAGCGATGTGGCTCGACCTCGACGCGACGTGCCGCTTCGAGATACACGTCGGGAGCGGGCTTGCCCCGCGAGACCTCCTCCGAGGAGACGGTGGCCTCGAACGCGTCCGCCCATCCGGCGAGCTCCAGCACTAGGTCGATGATCTCGCGGTTGGCGGAGGACGCCAGTCCGAGCGGCCAGCGATCGCTCAGGGCACGAACGACGTCTGAGGCGCCGGGCAGCAGCGGCAGCCGCTCCCGATAGAGCTGCTCCATCCGGCGCACGACCTCGCGGCTGATCTCGTCCGGCCAGAGCGGCACTTCGAGCTCCTCGTGCAGATAGCGCGACCACTCCGGCGAGCTCATGCCCATCATCGCGCGGGTCGCGTCCGCGCGCCAGTGGCCCCCGGATGCTCGCGTCAGCTCTTCGCGGGCCTGGTTCCACAGCTGCTCTGAGTCCACGAGCACGCCGTCGAGGTCGAAGATCACCGCACCGGGCATGATCAGGGGCCCGCCGGCGCTGCGCGTCCGTGCGGCAGCGTGAACTCGACAATCGCCGGCTGCACGGCGACGATCCGGCGCGGATTGAGGCGAAGCCCGCTCAGTAGACCGTGTTGTAGCTCGGTGCTGCCGATCGGGCCGTCGAGGCTTGCGATAGTCGCCATGATTCGAGGACGCTACTACGGGCTGTCAGATCGGGAACGACGTCGACATGAGCACCTCTGCGGACGGGCTCACGGTCGCGGTGACCGGCCCGACCGGGACGTTCGGCTTCGGCCTGATGCCGCTGCTCGAAGCCGAGCCTCGCGTCGCCCGCGTGGTCGGGATCGCGCGCCGTCCATTCGATCCCGCTGAGCATGGCTGGAGCAAGCTTCAGTACCGCCGCGGCGACGTCCGCGATCCCGACGCTCTGCGCGAGGCGTTCGTCGGCAGCGACGTAGTCGTCCATCTCGCGTTCATGATCACCGGTACGTCCTCGCCGGAGACGATCCGCGCGATCAACGTCGACGGAACGCTGAACGCGTTCCGCGCCGCCCGCGACGAGGGCGCCGAGCGTTTCGTGTACGCCTCCTCGGTCGCGGCCTACGGGTTCCATCGCGACAACCCGGTGGGGATGACGGAGGACTGGCCGGCGCGACCGGCCGCCCGGCTGTTCTATGCGCAGGAGAAGGCCGAGCTCGAGCAGCTGCTGGACGACGAGGCGAGCGCGGCCGAGCGTCCCGCCCTATACCTGGTGCGCCCGCCGATCGTTCTCGGCCCGCACGCCGTCGGGGCCAAGGGTAGCGTGCCTCAGCCGCTCGCGGCGGCGGGGCGCAGAGTGCTCGTGCTGCTCGCGCAGCTGCCCGTACCGATCCCCGCGCTTGCCCCGGAAGCCCAGCTGCAGTTGATCCACGAGGACGACGTCGGCCAGGCGCTGCACAGATGCGTCCTCGCCGACGGGCCGCCGGGCGCGTACAACATCGCCGGCGACGGCGTCTTGACCGCCGCCGACGTCGCACGCGAGCTCGGGCTCGCGCCCGTCCCGATTCCCGCCGGCGTGATCCACGCCGCGGCCCGCGCCGCCGCGGCGCTCCCGAAGCTCCCGTTCGCTCCTCCCGCCGCCGACTGGATCGAGGCGATCAGCCACCCCGCGATCATGGACACGAGCAAGGCCAAGCGCAAGCTCGGCTGGGAGCCGAGGTACACCGGCCTCGAGGCACTCCGGGACACGCTGCGCCGGCTCTGACCGCCCGCTGCGCCTCGCCCGACCGCCCGCTTGCGCCGCGCCGCGGATCATCCGGTCCGGGTGATGACTTCTCGCCGACGCGAGGATGATTCCGTGTGCAAATCGTGACAGTAAGGAGACGGCGATGGCCCTGGGCACCACCGAGCACACCCCCGAACACGCCAGGCTGGAGCATGCGAGAACCGGCAAGGCGGCGTGGAAGGCGTGGGGCCCGTATCTCAGCGAGCGTCAGTGGGGCACCGTGCGCGAGGACTACAGCCCCGGCGGAGACGCGTGGAACTATTTCCCGCACGAGCAGGCTCGGTCGCGCGCGTACCGCTGGGGCGAGGACGGGATCGCCGGCATCAGCGACGAGCGCCAACAACTGTGCCTGGCGCTGGCGCTGTGGAACGGCGCCGATCCGATCCTGAAGGAGCGCATGTTCGGTCTCACCAACAGCGAGGGCAACCACGGTGAGGACGTCAAGGAGTACTGGTTCTACCTCGACAGCACGCCGACGCATTCGTACCTGAAGTGCCAGTACAAGTACCCCCAGCGCGAGTTCCCCTATAACGATCTGGTCGCGACGAGTCGCGACCGCAGCAAGCAGGAGATGGAGTACGAGCTCCTCGACACGGGCGTGTTCGACGAGGACCGCTATTTCGACGTGATCGTCGAGTACGCGAAGGCCGCGCCCGACGACATCCTGATGCTGGTCACCGCCCACAACCGCGCATCCGACGCGGTGACGCTGCACCTCCTCCCCACGCTCTGGTTTCGGAACACCTGGTCGTGGGGCGATCAGGTCGACAGGCCCGCCATCGCCGCGCTCGACGGCACCCCCGGGATCACGACCGCGCGCGCGACCCACGGCGAGCTCGGCGAATGGATGCTCGCAGCCGAGGCCTCCGCCAAGCTCCTGTTCTGCGAGAACGAGACCAACAACGAGCGGTTGTTCGGCGCCCCCAACTCGTCGCCGTACGTCAAGGACGGGATCGGCGAGTACGTCATCCACGGCGCCACCGGGGCGGTCAATCCAGCGCAAGTCGGAACGAAGCTCGCCGCCCACCACGAGCTCGAGATCCCCGCCGGGGGGAGCGCATCGATCCGGCTGCGGCTTACGAAGACCCCCGCGCCCGGAACCGGCCGCCGCGCCGCAACTCCCGCTCCCACGCTCGGGGCCGACTTCGACTCCGTGCTGGACGCCAGGCGGGGCGAAGCGGACGAGTACTACTCCTACATCATCCCGTCGACGCTGGCAGCGGACGGGGCGCTCGTGATGCGCCAGGCGCTCGCCGGGCTGCTGTGGAGCAAGCAGTACTACGAGTACGACGTGCACCGTTGGCTGCGCGAGCACGGCGTCGACCCGTGGAATCCGCGCGCGCCCACCAGCTCGACGCGCAACGTCCCCTGGTTTCACATGATCGCGGGCGACGTGATCTCGATGCCCGACAAGTGGGAGTACCCGTGGTTCGCCGCCTGGGACCTCGCGTTCCACTGCGCGCCGCTGGCGATCGTCGACGTGGACTTCGCCAAGGAACAGGTCGAGCTGCTCCTCAGCACGCGCTACCTGCATCCGAACGGCCAGATCCCGGCCTACGAGTGGAACTTCTCGGACGTCAACCCCCCTGTCACGCCCTGGGCGGCGCTGTATGTGTACGAGCGCGAGGCCGAGATCCGCGGCGAGGGCGACCGCGAGTTCCTGGCGCGGGTGTTCGACCGGCTGCTGACGAACTTCACGTGGTGGGTCAACCGCAAGGACCCCGACGACCGCAACCTGTTCCAGGGCGGCTTCCTCGGGTTGGACAACATCGGGATCTTCGACCGCTCCGCGCCGCTGCCAGGTGGCGGAACGCTCGAGCAGGCCGACGGCACCGCGTGGATGGCGCTGTACTGCCAGTGGATGCTCCAGATCGCGGTCGAGCTGGCCAAGCACGAGCCCGCGTACGCCGACATGGCGTCGAAGTTCATCACCCACTTCATGTGGATCTCGATCGCGCTGAACCCGCCCGAGGCCGACACCGAGCTCTGGGACGAGGAGGACGGCTTCTACTACGACGTCATGCGGCTCCCCGACGGAAACGTGATCCAGCTCAGGGTCCGCTCACTCGTGGGTCTACTGCCGCTCTGCGCCGCAACCGTGTTCGACGCGGAGATCGTCGATCGCCACCCCGAGTTCATGGAGCAGGTGCTCGCGTTCGCCCATCACTTCGCCGATGCCATACCGGCGCTCGGGTACCTCCCCGGACCGAACGCCGAAGGCCACCGCATCGTGTCGCTCGTCCCGGAGGACCGCTTGCGCAGGATCCTCTCGGCGATGCTCGACGAGGATGAGTTCCTCGGGCCTCACGGAATCCGGGCGGTGTCGCGCCGCCACCTCGAGCAGCCAGTTGAATTCGACTGGGGCGATCAGCACTACGAGGTCCGCTACCTCCCGGCCGAGTCCGACACCGGCATGTTCGGCGGCAACTCGAACTGGCGCGGCCCCGTGTGGTTCCCGATGAACATCGTGATCCTGCGGGCGCTCGCGCAGCTGCACGGCTACTACGGAGACTCGTTCAAGCTGCAGTGCCCAACCGGCTCCGGGCAGGAGATGACCTTGAACGAGGTCCAGTACGAGATCGCCAGGCGCCTCGCGAGCACCTTCCTCACCGATGAGCGGGGTCGCCGGCCGGTATTCGGCGGGATCGAGCAGTTCCGGAGCAACCCGCACTGGCGCGATCTGATCCTGTTCCACGAGTACTTCCACGGAGACAACGGCGCCGGCATCGGCGCCAGTCACCAGACCGGGTGGACGGGCACCGTCGCGCTGCTGTTCTTCTTTGCGGGGCGGCAGGCCGAGGCCGCCACGGCGGCCGGTCTCGCGGGCTGAACGGAGAACGTCGTGCGGCTGCCGGCCCGCCCCACCATCTACGAGCTGAATACGGCCGTCTGGCTGACACGCCTGAGCCGCGAACGGGGGCGGCCGCTGCGCCTCGACGAGGTCCCGGCGGCGCAATGGGATCGACTCGCCGCGCTCCCCGTCGACGCGGTGTGGCTGATGGGGGTGTGGGAGCGAAGCCCGACGGGCCTTCGGATCGCGCGGAGCAATCCCGACCTCGACGCCGGCAACCGCGCGGCGCTCTCTGACCTGCGCACCGACGACGTGATCGGCTCGCCGTACTGCGTCCGCGACTACGGGGTCGACGAGCGCTTCGGCGGCCCCGACGCGCTCGCCACCGCTCGCGAGCAGCTCGCGGCACGCGGGCTGGGGCTGATCCTCGACTACGTCCCCAACCACGTCGCCCCCGACCATCCCTGGCTGACCGAGCGCCCCGACTGCTTCCTCGCCGGCAGCGAGGCCGAGCTCGCCCAGCATCCCGAGGCGTTCATCCGCACCGCCGGCGGGATCGTGGCCAACGGACGCGACCCGTACTTCCCGCCATGGCCGGACGTGGTCCAGCTGAACGCCTTCTCCGCAGCCCTGCGCGAGGCGGTGGGGCAGGCGCTGATTACGATCGCCGCCCGGTGCGACGGGCTCCGCTGCGACATGGCAATGCTGATGACCAACGCGGTGTTCGCTCGCACCTGGGGAGAGCGCGCCGGGCCGGCTCCGGCCGGCGACTACTGGCCGGCGCTGATCGGCCGCGTCCGGGAGGCCCATCCCGACTTCCTGTTCATGGCCGAGGTCTACTGGGACATGGAATGGGTGCTCCAGCAGCAGGGGTTTGACCTCTGCTACGACAAGCGGCTGTACGACCGCCTCGTGCACGAGACCGCCGACTCGGTGCGGGGCCACTTGCGGGCCGATCCCGCTTACCAAGAGCGGCTGATCCGCTTCATCGAGAACCACGACGAGCCGCGCGCGGCCTCCGTGTTCGACCCCGCCAAGGAGCGGGCGGCAGCGGTCGTGACCTCCACGCTACGGGGCGCCCGCCTCTATCACGACGGCCAGTTCGAGGGATTCCGAACCCATATCCCGGTGTTCCTCGCCCGCGGGCCGGACGAGCCGTCGGACGATGAGCTTCGCGCGTTCTACGAACGGCTCGTTCGCGCGGTCGCCGACAGCGACCTGCGGGAAGGAGACTGGCGGCTGTGCGGCTGCACGGGATGGGCCGACAACGAGTCGCAAGCACAACTCGTCGCATGGTGCTGGCAATCACCGCAGAGCCGGCACCTCGTGGTCGTCAACCTCGCCGACGCCCCGGCGCAGGCCCGCGTGCAGCTGCCGTGGGATGATCTAGGGAACCGTTCCTGGCAGCTCGAGGACAGGCTCTCGGGTGAGCGGTTCGAGCGCGCCGGCGATGAGCTGTCGAGCGGGGGCCTGTACGTCGGGCTCGAGCCATGGCAGTCCCACTTCCTAGCCGTCGCTTGACTGGTGCCCGCCTGCGAACCTTTGCCCTGTCTGACGGCTGCAACCTTCGCCCAGCGGGGTCCTCGGCACGACTGGTCGCTCAGCGCGGACAAGTGACCGCGGTAGGCGCGATGCCGGGCTGGCTGCAGGCAGTCAAGTCGGGCTGTCGTACCCTGGCCGGCAGAACATGCCACCCCTCGTCTCGATCGTGATCCCGACCCGCAACCGCGCCGATTACCTCAGCGTGGCGCTCGCCTCGCTCGACCGGCAGGACCTCGACGCGCCGCACGAAGTCGTCGTCGTCGACGACGCTTCGAACGACGGCAGCACGAAAGCCGCGGTAGAGCGATCCTGCGCGCGGTACGTGCGCCTCGATCCCGACCGGGGGCTGAACGCCGCGCGCAATGCCGGCATCGCCGCGACGCGCACACCGCTGATCGCGTTCCTCGACGACGACGTGTTTGTGCCGCCCGGTTGGCTGCGGGCGGTTGTCGAGGGGGCGGAATGCCACCCCGATGCGGAAGCCTTCGGCGGCCCAATCCGGGCCCGCTTCGAAGGTCCGACGCCGGCCGCATGCGGGCGCGAGAAGCCCGCCATCACCACCCTCGAACTGGGAGGCGAGGACGTCGAGGCCACCGTCGTGTGGGGCGCCAACATGGTCCTTCGGCGTGCGGCGATCGACCGCGTCGGGCGCTTCGACGAGCGCCTGTCGGGCCACGGCGACGAGGAGGATTGGCTGCTCGCGCTGCGGGCGGCCGGCGGCAAGATCGTGTACCTGGCCGCCGCCGGGGTCGACCATCGGAGGATCGCCGCCGACGCGCGCCTCGGCGCACTCGCCCGCGCCGCCTACCGTCGCGGCCGCGCAGCCCGGATCACCGACCAGCGGCGCGGGAGCGCCCCGCGTGTGCTGTTCGAGCTGCGCGTGCTGGCGGGCTGCGCGTGGCACACCGCCCACTACGCCTGCCCGCACGGCGTGATCATGGGCGCCCACTCCGCCGGGCGGCTCGCCGAGGCGCTCAGCCGCCGGCGTCGCGTCAGCCTGTACTGACGGATGCGCGTGCTGATCGTCCCCAAGTGGTACCCGTGGCCCAACCGGCCCGTGTTCGGGATCTTCTGCCGTGAGCAGGCTCGGGCGCTGTCACGGCGCCACGACGTCATCGTCCTCGCCTCCGACGCCGTCCGCAATCCGCCGTTCCTCCTGTTCGAGCTCACCGACGCGCTCGAGTACGGGTTGCGCACGATGCGGGTGCGCTACCGCCGGCCGCGGTTTCGCCCCGCCGGGATGGCATGCCAGCTCGCGGGAATGCTCGCGGCGTTGATCAAGCTCCGGCGTCAACGCTGGCGGCCCGAAGTCGTGCACGCGCACGTCTACTCGGCGGGGCTCCCCGCGCTGATCCTCGGTCGGCTCAGCCGCGCCCCCGTCGTCGTCACCGAGCACTACACCGGGTTCGCTCGCGGGAAGATCAGGGGCTCTGACCTGCTGACGGCGCGGGTCGCGTTCCGTTATGCAGACCTGGTGGCGCCGGTCAGCGCCAATCTCGCCCGGACGGTCGCGGCCGTGCAGCCTCGCGCCCGCGTTCGCGTGGTCGAGAACGTGGTCGATACCGACGTGTTCCACCCCCGCCCCGAACCGCGCTTGGCACCGCCCGACGGGACCGCGCGGCTGCTGACGGTCGCCGCGCTCGCGGCCAAGAAGGGACATCGGTACCTGCTCGAGGCACTGGCCGAGCTGCGCGCCGACAACGGGAGACGGGAACTGACGCTCGACCTGGTCGGCGATGGCGAGGAGCGCGAGCGACTCGAACAGCTGGTGCGGCAGCTCGACCTCGACGATGCCGTGCGCTTTCACGGAGAGCAGCCGAAAGTCGAGGTCGCCGAGCTCATGCGCCAGGCTGACCTGTTCGTGCTCCCGAGTCTGTATGAGAACCTGCCGTGCAGCCTGATCGAGGCGACCGCGAGCGGCCTACCTTGCGTCGCCACGACCGTCGGCGGCGTCGGCGAGATCCTCGATGGGTACGGCGGAGTGTTGTGTCCGCCGCGGGATTCGCACGCGCTCGCCGCCGCGATCGCCGCCGCGCTCCGCCGGACCCCGCAGCCGAATCCACGCGCGCTCGCGAATCGCGCCCGGGAGCGCTTCGGCTACGAGGCGTTCGAGCGCAACTGGACGCGGCTTTACGCCGAGCTCTGAACGACCGCCTGGCAGCCGGAGGCGCCCACCCGACCGAGAGCTGCCAATGTGTTCAGCCTCTAGACGCTGTGTTTGAAAAAATCTACACATGATGTACGCTCGCTTTCTGTGTCGAGCGAGCGGAGTCTGCGATGCGCGTGACCGTCACTGGAGCGACCGGAATGATCGGAGGCGCCGTCGTGCGAGCACTGCGGGATCGGGGCGACGAGGTGGTGGCGGTGACGCGGAGCGCCGACCACGCGCGATCGGCGCTCGACGCCGGCGTTGAGGTGCAGGAGTGGCCGGAGCCCGAGCGGACTCCTCCCCCGCCGACCGCCGTAGAGAACTCCAGCGCGCTCATCCACCTGCTCGGCGAGCCGATCGCTCAGCGCTGGAGCGACGAGGCCAAGCGCAAGATCCACGACTCGCGCGTGCTCGGAACGCGGATGCTGTCATCGGGTCTCGCCACGCTTTCAAAGGAGCGCCGCCCCCGAACGCTCGTCTCCCAATCGGCCACCGGCTACTACGGGCCCCGCGACGACGAGCGTCTCGACGAGCAGGCGGCGGCCGGCGAGGACTTCCTCGCTCAGGTGACCACCGCATGGGAGCGCGAGGCGCTGGGGGCACCGGCCGGCACCCGCGTCGTCCTCACGCGAACCGGCGTCGTGCTCGCGCCCCGGGGCGGAGCGCTGGCGAAGATGCTTCCCCCGTTCAAACTGGGACTGGGCGGGCCGGTGGCGGGCGGCCGCCAGTACGTCCCGTGGATCCACCTGGACGACGTCATCGGGGCTCTGTTGCACTGCCTCGACGACGACCGAGCGACAGGCGCGGTCAACCTCACCGCCCCGGAGCCGGTCACCAACGCCGAGCTCTCGCGCACGCTCGGCCGCGTGCTTCACCGCGCGGCCGTGCTCCCCGTGCCCGCAGCCGCGCTGCGACTGATGTACGGCGAGATGGCGTCGATCGTGCTCACCGGCCAGCGCGCCGTACCTCGGCGCCTGATCGAGCTCGGCTATGCCTTCAAGCATCCGGAGCTCGAGGCGGCTCTCCGGGACGTGCTCGCTCGATGAGGACGCATCGGCGCCCGCGCCAGCAACTCGTGGGATAGCCCGTGTCGATCGCGCTTCTGTGGCTGCGTCGCGACCTGCGCCTGGCGGACCACCCCGCGCTGTACGCGGCGCTCGAGGCGGCTGACTGCGCGCGATCATCGCTCACGCTTCGGCGGGAAGCGTCCAGGGAGGGCCGAGGATCTCGATCCCTTGATCTGCTGCCGCCTTGGCGAGCTGCGCTGGGTCGCCGTGCCGGCCGGCGGGCGCGAGCTCGGCACTAGGACGCCGGGATCAAGGCTGTCCTCGGTCGCCTCCGAGGTGCTCGGCGTGTCCGCCCGACGGATGCTCGACGCGGCTGATCTCCGGCACCAACGACCCCGAGATCCTCGCCGAGCTCGCGAAGGGCGCCTTGCGCAAGAAGATCCCCGCCTTACGCGAAGCGCTCCAACGCCGCTTCACCGACCACCACGCACTGCTGGTCGGGCAGATGCTCGCCCAGATCGACTTCCTCGACGAAACGATCCAGACCCTGTCGGTGCGGATCGAGGAGCCGACGGCCCCTTTCTCCCGTGAGCTCGAGCTGCTGGACACGATCCCCGGCGCCGACAGGCGCGCGGCGGAAATGCTCCTGGCCGAGATCGGCCCCGACATGAGCCAGTTGCCAACCGAACATCACCTCGCGTCCTGGGGCGGCATGTGCCCCGGCCAGCGCGAATCCGGCGGCAAGAAGCACTCCGCCGCGACCCGCAACCGGAGCGCGCCGCTAGCCGCGAGGGGTTAGCTGAGCATCGCCGACCCGGCAGACGGCCCGACGGGCTCGCTGCCGCAACGCCGGCGCTGCGAGAGCGGCGGTCGGCCGTTGGCCAGCCCACTCGCTGCTCGTCGAAAGGGGGCGTCTGGGTCTTCATGGGTAAGGCGCCGTCCTTCTTGGCGAAGCAATTGCAGGGATCGGCGTTGGGACCCTCAAGCGGTCTCCGCGCGAACCACGGTGCGTCAGCGTGTCCGCTCGCTTGGGTGCTGATGTGTGAACTGGCCCCATCGCGGACGTTTGGACTGGTCGGAGTCGGATTTGATCCGAGATCAGAGGCGATCGCTCGCGTCAGGCATCGATCACGGCGCTGAGCAGGAGCCGTGGGTGCCAGCGGCGGGCCGCGAGGCGTTTTCGGAGGTCCTGAGGCCAAGCGGTGCGAACTGTGTGCCCGTCATGGGGGCGGTCTACAGGTCCCGATGCATCCGCACTGCAGGGGCGAAGCGCGTTTGGACGGTTCCCACGACGTGGAACCCGAGCTTTTCGTAGAAGGCCTGGGCTGGCCCCACGGTTACTTCGAGCCGGTGCGCGCCTGTCTTTCGTGCGCGGTCGCATGCGTCCTCCACGAGTGACCTTCCGATTCCGCGACTCATATGATTGGGTTCGACGAACAGGCCGTCGAGTTCGTGGGCGCGGACTCGGTCGGGGATGACCACTGAGAAACCGACGGGTGTGTCGTCGGCGAGCACGGCGACGCGGGTCCAGCCGTGGTCGATGAGCTCCTGCGGGAACTCAATCGCATCGGGATAGGCGGCCAGTTGCTCGCGATACTCCTCCCAGACATGGGACGACCGGCGCTGTAATGCCTCGAGTACCGAAGCCTCTGACTCGCCTGCGTTACGGATCCTGATCGATCTCACGGGGGCCTGGTTCCAGGATTCAGCGACGACTCGCCGAAGTCAACATTTGAAATGCGCGGGCGCATCCCCGCTTCATGATCGGCACTGACCCGCGATCTCGGCTGAGCTGGCAACGATCCGCGTTCGTGCTGAGGGGTCAAAGGCGGTCATCGGGAAGCGCGGCGGCGGGTCGTAGCGCGTCAGGGTAGTAGGCGGACAGGGCAAATGTTCCCGCGCCGGTAACGACCGTGACTGGCGCGTTGCCCAGGCGCTGGGCGAGGCCGTCGGTGTGTGCAACGAGATCGCGCGGGTGCAGCTCTGCGGCCCGATCCTGTGCGCCGGCACGACCCAGAAGGTCACCGCCGGTGAGCAGGAGATCACAACCTCACTCGCCAAACCATCCGCGATCGGCATCCTCGTCCACCGGCTCAAGCGAGGCAGCAAGATCACGATCGGACGCGTGCCGCTCGGCCGCCACCACGTCGTGACGATCCGCTTGAACCAGCACGTCGACGGTGAGACTTGTCGTTCGCGGACGGCCCAGTAGGGCTGGCGGAGCTCGGCCTTGAGCACCTTGCCCGCCGCCGATTTCGGCAGCGGCTGGTCGTGGAAGTCGATCGTGCGGGGGAGCTTGTGGCCGGCGATCAGGCGGCGCCAGTGCGCGACGATCTCGGTGTCGTCGATGTCGGCGTCGGGCCTCAGGACGAATACGGCGTGGACGCGCTCGCCCCAATCGGGGTCGGGGACGCCGAAGACCGCGCACTCGAGCACCGCGGGATGCTGTTGGATCGCGTCCTCGACCTCGGTCGAGTAGACGTTCTCGCCGCCTGAGACGATCATGTCCTTGACGCGATCGACGATGTAGAGGTAGCCGTCGGCCGCAGCAGCTCGATCGGCATCGGCGAGGCGCCGTAGAGCATTCCGCGCAGGCTCGAGAGGTCGTGGGCTGCGAGCGCGGGGTGGTTGACGACCATGTTGATCATCGTCGGCACCAGCGTGCCCTGCATAACCCGCTCGGACTCGACCGTCGCCAGCCACAGCTCCAGGTCGAACGCTGGGATCAGCACGTGCCGGCCGCCGACCCAGGTGAGCGGCCGAGTTCAACGCCAGCACGCCCACGACATCCCCCGCGACCAAGCCGAGCCCGTCCAACGCCGCGTCGAACGCGGCCACCCGTCGGCGCAGCTCGCGATAGCTCCAGCGCAGCTCGCCATCGACGACGGCCTTGCGGTCCGCGAACAGCCGTCCGGCCCGCTCGAGCACGGCGCCCAGGTTCTCACTCATCGTCGCCCTCCCATGACTCGCTGTCGCCGTCGAAGCTAGGGAGCGAAGCGCGTTCTCTCTTCGAAAACAACTGGCCGTCTTCGGACATGGCCAGTTCTGGCCACCTCCTGGCCGGCGCGGGCTCGTTCAAGCCAGCCCGCGACGGTGTGCGTAGGCGGTCGCCGCGGTGCGGGAACTGACGCCGAGGTGCCGCGCCGAGGTGCTGCGGCGGCGGTCCCACTCACCGAGTGGCGATCGTGGTCAGCCCGGCGAGCGGGCTGACCGACCGCGCACGGTCGGTCACGATCACCGGCCTCTCGCCCGGCGAAGTCGCCACCGTAAGCGCCGTCTCTCAGCGGCCCGACGGCACCTGGTGGTCGAGCTCTCGGTTCCGGGCTCCTCGGTGTCGGGGACCGTCGACCTCAGCAGGCGGGCGCCGCTATCGAGGCGCATCGGCGATGGGGCTGCTCTGGTCACAGCGGCTCCTCGCTCCGCGCCACGGCGCACCGGGCGCCGAGGCCGTCACGACCTTCACCGTCACGCGCGGCGGCAGGCTACTCGCGTCGACACGTTTGACGCCTGGCCGGCGCGGCGACCACAACAGGCCGGCCGACGACGGTCTCGGAGGAGGGATTCGCCGGTGAGTTCTTCGTGGCTGCGGCGCAAGACGCCGCGAGCCAGCCGGCCGTCGTCCTGTGGGGCGGCTCGGAGGGAGCCCTCGCGGACATCGAGAGCAAGGCGGCACTGCTCGCGGCGCACGGCATCCCCGCCCTCGCGCTCGGTTACTTCGACGGGCCGGGCCTGCCGAGCCGCCTCGAGGACATCCCGATCGAGTACTTCACGCGCGCGATCCAGTGGCTGCGCGCGCAGCCGCATGTCGACCCGCGTCGGGTCTGGATCGAGGCCAGCTCGCGCGGGACCGAGGCCGCGCTGCTGCTCGCCGCACCGTTCGATCCGTTCGGCGAGCGCACCGAGGATCCGAGCGGATTCGCGCTCGAATGCCTGGCGCCAGCGGGGGTCGTAGTCGCACACTCGAATCGGCCCCGACAGCGGCTCGGACCCGCCGACCGTTATCTGCGAGAGCAGCTCGTCGTAAGCGGCGTCGTCGTTTCGGCCGTGCGCGCCCACCCCACGACCATACAGCTGCGGCCGGCGATCCGAATGCGGCCGGCGATCCGAATGCGGCCGGCGAGCTGAATGCGAACGCGTGTTTGCCAGCTCCGCGACCGAGTAGCGAAGGTTGCCGGGGCGTCGCGGATGCCGGGCGGCCAGCTACGCGTGCGCGACCTTCAGCGGAACCTCCGGCAGGCCAGGGGACTGTAGGAAACTAAGCGGGATGAGTTAGCGAGTCACCGGCGGCGAGGAGAGCAAGTGAGCGTGCGACGGATACCGAGAGCTGCGGTCGATTGTTATCTGAGGCTGGTGCGCGTGCGTCTCGACACCGTGATCAGCCGCTCGCCCGGCAATGAGGCGCGGCGCCTTCGCAAGGCCCCCGGTCGCGCCAAATCCGAGCGCAAGACGCGCACTCCGTGAACGATCGCGCGACGGCCCCCACGGGATTCCCGGTGCTCGGAGCGCTCCCCGCCGCCGACGGCACGACGACCTTCCGGGTGTGGGCGCCGGGCGCCGACAAGGTCGCGGCCGCGATCGGAGATGAGCAGCACGAGCTCGTTCCTGCCGGCGACGGAATCCTCGAGGCAGAGATCGAGGCCCCGGTCGGCACCGACTACGAGCTCGTCCTCGACGGCGGCGAGCGCCGGCCGGATCCCTGGTCGCGCTCGCAGCCGTACGGGCTGCTCGGGGCCTCGCGCGTGGTCGCTCCGGACCGGCTCCGCCGCGAGACGTCGGGCTGGGCCGGTGTCGTGCTCGAGGATCTCTTCGTCTACGAGCTGCACATCGGCACGTTTTCCCCGCAGGGAACGTTCGCGGGCGCAATCCCCCGACTCACTGAGCTCCGCCGGATCGGCGTGAGCGCGATCGAGGTGATGCCGATCGCGACGTTCGCGGGCAATCGGGGGTGGGGATATGACGGGGTATACACGTTCGCCCCCCACCCCGCCTACGGCGGCCCGCAAGGTTTCGCCAGGCTGATCGAGGCGGCCCACGCGGCGGGCCTCGGGGTGATCCTGGACGTCGTTTACAACCACCTCGGCGCCGGCTCGGACGCGATCGAGGCCTTCGGCGGCTACCTAACCGACCGCCATCAGACGGTCTGGGGCAAGGCGATCGACTACTCGCAGCGCGCCGTCCGCGAATGGGCGATCGAGAACGCCGAGATGTGGGTCCGCGACTACGGTGTCGACGGGTTGCGGCTCGACGCCACGCACGCGATCGTCGACGACTCGCACCCCCACGTGATGGCCGAGCTGGCGCAGCGGGTGAAGGCGATCAACCCGGGCGCGCTGCTGATCTCCGAGATGGAGATCGGCGACCTGCGGCCGATCGAGCAGTGGGGCCACGACGCGCAGTGGGAGGACGCGCTTCACCACGCGGTCCATGTGCTGATCACGGGCGAGCACGAGGGCTACTACGCGAGGTACGGCCGCGTCGAGGACGTCGCGGGCGAGCTCCGACGCCCCGAGGGGCGACGGTTCATCGTGTGCGCCCAGAATCACGACCAGGTCGGTAACCGCGCGCTCGGCGACCGTTTGCGGGGCCGTGATCTCCGGCTCGCGGCGTTCTGCTCGATCCTCTCCGCAGGCACGCCGATGCTGTTCCAGGGAGAGGAGTACGACGAGTCGCACCCGTTCCAGTACTTCACCGATCACATCGATCCGGAGATCGCCCGGCTGACCAGCGAGGGCAGACGCACGGAGTTCTCCGAGTTCTCCGAGTTCCGGGCCGAGGGGATCCCCGATCCCCAGGACCCCGCCACATTTGCGCGCTCGAAGCTCGACCCCTCGCGTGGCGATCGCGATCACATGGCTTATTACCGGGACCTGCTCGAGCTGCGGCGGCAGCTCCCCGACGGTCCCGCTGACGACGTGCGAGTCGACGAAGATCGGAGGCTGCTGCGCTTCCGCCGCGGCGAGGTCGACCTGATCGCCAACTTCTCTGATCGTGAGCAGGACGGCGTGCCGCCGCGCACCGGGATGGTCGCGGAGTGAGCGCCCGCAACCGTGAGTCTCGATCGCGCGTCTAGCCGTTCGCCGCTGCGTCTTCCACCGTGCGCTCGGCGGTTCGCACCCGACGTCGGGGTTCTCGGGAGCCTCGTAGGGCGTATCGACGCGGTGAAACCCCCGATCTCGCCGGCGCACACCCGTGCATAGAGGCCCTTCGGATCCCTGCGCTCGCACTCGGCGACCGGCGTGTCGACGTGCACCTCGATGAACGGCAGATCGGCCTCTGCATGGGCGTGCCGGACGTGGTCGCGATCTGACGCGAGCGGCGAGATCAACGAAACCCAGGTATGCCTGCTTCAGTCCGAGTTCCATGGACCAAAAAACTGCTTCGCCAGTCGTGCGTCGCCAGCACGCCGTCGGGCGACCGGTGGCAAGACGACCCCGGACGCTCGACGGCCACGGCCGGGTTCGGCACTGAACGGGCGCCGCCATCTGTCACAGTAGGGCGGTGGCTGTTTCCCGTCTTGCGTTGGCCACTCCAGCCGAGGACTCCGGCCGCCTCAGCGACGAGATCGAGCTATACCAGCGGACGTACACGACGCTGCTGCGCTCGAGTGGGGAGACGCAGCTGCGCGTGCTTGAGTCCTCGCATCGCGCCACCCGCTCGAGCCTGCACCCGCTGGCCGGCTCGGAGGACATCGATCTCGGCGCGTTCATCTACGCGGTGAGGCGGCTCCCGGACTGCATCCTCGGGGCGCGGGTCGTGCTGATGGGTCAGAACGCCGAGGTGTTCGCGCAGCACGGCATCGACCTCGACAGCTGGCACGAGTCCGAGGCGCTGGCGCGCCGACGCCACTGGTACGACGACGGCGCCGGCATGGTCTCGGTGCTGCTCGCGTCGAGCTCGGACGTCGACGACCTCCTGCCGACGCTGGTCGCCTTCCAGATCGAGTGGAACAAGATCCGGGTGAAGGCGCGGGCGGGCGGCTGGCCGCCCGATGGCCCGCTCACCGCTGAGGCGTGCGCTCGTGCGCTCGGGGGCCAGGCCGACGACTGGCAGCGGCTGTGCGAGGCGTGGGAAAGCAGGTTCGAGGAGCGGATGGAGCTGATCGCTTCCGAGCGGCTGGCGCTGCGGGTGCGGATGCTCGGCGGAAGCAACGTCGAGTACGCACGCCTGACCCGCCAGTGGTGGGCGCCCGTGCAGGCCCATTTGTCCCGCGAGGGACTGGCCGATCGCCCGCTGTATTTCGTCAGCTCGAACACGCACAGCATCGTCAACATCGCGACTGGCCTGGCGGGCGAACGCGAGGAGGAGCTGGTGCGGTTCGTCGAGACGCTGCCGCCGGGCGACATCCTGCGCGAGGAGCTCGACGCGTTCCGTGAGGGCCGTTCAGAGGGCTCGTGGGAGAACTTCCTGTACTTCGTCGCCCGCCAATGGTGGGACTCGCGTAGCGCGGCCGGCCGCGCCGAGCGCCGAAGCGCCGAGCAAGCAGCGGGGGTGACGCATCTCGTCAGCACCACCGCGCTCCGCGTCCCCGCACAGGTGATTCCGCTCGCGGCGCTGGCGGGGGAGCGCATGGATCCCCGCCTCGGGGAGGTCGATGCCGAGGCGCTGGCGGCGAGCACCGCCGTGATCGTCAACATCGACTACCCGCTCGGCGTCGCCGCCTACAACATCCTTCGCGAGATCGCTGTCGCCAGCGGCGGCGTACTCCGCGGCGTCTACATCCTCGGCAAGGCGGCCACCCTGAACGCCGATGTCGGCGACGTGATGATCTCGAGCGTCGTCCACAACGAGCATTCGAACTCGACCTACTGGCTCGACAATGCCTTCAGCCTGAACGACCTGGCCGCCGATCTGCGCTTCGGCTCGGGCCTCGACAACCAGCGCGCGGTCACCGTCAAGAGCACGTTCCTGCAGAACCGCGCCTACCTCGACTTCTACTACCGCGAGGCGTTTACGGTGGTGGAGATGGAGACCGGGCCGTACTGCGACGCCGTCTACGAGATCGCCGACCCCGACCGCTACCCGGTCGGCGAGGCGGTCAGCTTCTCGACGCTGCCGATCGACCTCGGGATCATCCACTACGCCTCAGACACGCCGTACACGCAGGCGCGGACGCTCGGCGCCCGAGGGCTCAGCTACTTCGGGATGGACTCGACGTACGCCTCGTCGCTGGCGATCCTGCGGCGAATCCTCCGGCTCGAGGGCGCCCTCAGCGAGCGCCCGGCGGTACGCGCGTAGTCCGCTCGTCGGCGCATCGGGTCTCGTTTCGGGTTGCAGCAGTTGTCCCCACATATTGGGGAAAAGTGCTGCAACTCGACTTTTGGCGATCGTCGACGTACGCGCCCGGCGGCAGCGGGACCGGACCCTGCAGCAGTGGATCGTCGGTCTGCACCATCCATTCGTGCAGGCGGTGCTCGAGATCGCCGCGCACATCGGAGTAGTCGGGGCTGTCGGCGAGGTTGCACATCTCGCCCGGATCCATCACGAGGTCGTAGAACTCGACGCGGGGACGGCGATGCGAGCCCCAGCCGGCCTCGATCAGCAGCGACTTCGAGGGCGAGTCGTCGACGTTGGGGAGAACCGTCTCTAGGTGCTCGCCGAAGGGGCGGATCAGCTTGTGGCAGTTCGTGCAGATCGCGCGCTGCGGGTCGTACGCGGCGTGGCAGGTGAGCTCGGCAAACAGCTCCTCGCGAATCCTGGCGTTCTGCCTCCGCCCGAGCGGCAGCAACGAATGGTCGATATGTGATCGATGTGGCGGCGATGACCGAGCCGCTGTAGTGGCGGGCCCCACCGGCTACGTGTCACAGATGCAGGCAGCGTGGCTGACGTTCGCCACGCATGGCCGGCGCGAGCATCCCGCGCTCGTGGTGGTGTTCGCGATGCTCGCGGCGTGGCTCCGATGCTCAGCGAGCGACTCCAGACGCGCGGCGGGCCCGCCGTGCAGCTGCAAGACCCGCGCACGTATTACGACACCTCCAGCTAACTATGGCCCAACCGCGATCGACGCGATGGCGGAGCGCGTCGGCACCCACCAGCTGCTCTACAGCTCGGATCGGCTGGTGGTCGACCCCCTTCGGACCGAGCGGGACGCGGTCCTGCAGACCAACGCCGCCCGCCTGTTCGCAGAGCAGGTAAGCGCGGCGGGCGCCGCCTGACGGACCGCACCCGCAGTCGGCCCGACCGGAGGCTCAGTCGCCGGTGTCGTACTTGAAGGAGATCCCGAGGCGAACGCGGAAGGCCACCAGCTGGCCGTCCTGGATCGTCACGTCCTGGCGCAGCACCTCCGCCACCCGGAGGTCACGTACCGTCTTCCCCGCCGTATCGACTGCGTTGCGGGCGGCTGCCTCCCACGATTCGCTGCTGACGCCGATCACCTCGGTGACTCGGTAGACACTGTCGGCCATGCTTATCCTCCTCTCGATGGGACGTGCACGCGCAGTCTTTCATGTACGTCGATCTCGTGGCAGCAAGAGTCGACACAACACTTGTTCCAACAACTATTTGCTACCTTTCCGGACATGAAGATCGCGCGCCTGCTGCTCAGGCTGATCGTCGGTGGACTGTTCATCGGCCACGGCACCCAGAAGCTGTTCGGCTGGTTCGGCGGCGCCGGGCTGGAGCAGACAGCTCAGGCGTTCGAAGCCCTGGGGATGCGACCGGGTCGCCGCAACGCGATCGCCGCCGGCACCGCGGAAGCTGGCGGTGGAGCGGCCCTGGCGCTCGGGTTCGCGACGCCGCTCGCAGCCGCTGGACTGATCGCGACGATGCTTACGGCGATCAACCGCGTCCACTTGAAGAACGGGCCTTGGACAACCAACGGCGGCTACGAATACAACCTCGTCTTGATCGGGACGGTGCTCACGCTGACCGAGATCGGCCCGGGAAAGCTGTCGCTCGACGCCGCGCTCGGGACCGAGCGACGCGGTCCGGGCTGGGCGCTGGCGGCGTTCGCGGCGGGCGTGACCGGAGCGGTCGGCGCACATCTGCAGGCGGAGTCACATCCATCCAGGCCACCGGAGCAGCCCGCGGCGCCCGACCCCGGCGCGGTCGCCGAAACACAGCCCGCATAGCGCCCGCCACCGCCGAAAATCCGAAGCCCGGCGGACTTCACGCCATACTGATCGCATCAGGCTGATCCTCAACATCATCTGGCTGGTGCTCGCCGGCCTGTGGATGGCGCTCCTGTATGTACTGGCCGGCGTGATCTGCTGCATCCTTATCATCACGATCCCATTCGGTATCGCCGCGTTCCGGATCGCGCTGTTCGCGCTGTGGCCGTTCGGCCGGACGGTCGTCCGGCGCTCCGACGCGGGCGCAGCCTCCGCGATCGGGAACATCATCTGGTTCATCTTCTGCGGATGGTGGCTCGCGCTGGGACACCTGATCACCGGCATCGCGCTTTGCCTGACGATCATCGGGATCCCGCTTGGGCTGGCTAACTTCAAGCTGATCCCGATCTCGCTGCTTCCACTCGGGCGCGAGATCGTGTCTGTCGACGAGGCTCGGGCAATGGGGCTACAGGGCTTCAGCGTCTAGTTAGAAGCCAACCGATGCCCCCGGCAGTCGCAGGCGTCCGCCTGCTCAGCTGCGCTCCTGTCGCGACGAGCCCTACGCCAGCGCTGCTGAGCGCTGAGAGCAGCGGCACAAGCAGCGAGCCCATGCGATAGCGGCCACAAGCACTGGCACAGCCGGCCGGCGACGGTCGATCAGCGCCCGTCCGCGACGGCACCCAGCGTGATATTTCACCTGATCTGTGTGGGCGGTGGCACGTGCCCAGCGCACGATCTCCCACGCAAACGCTGAGACATCCGTCTAGAGCAGGCCGTCGAGATCGCCCGTCGGTCGCGCACCGCCGACACGTAACCGACGCCGGGGCAGGAGCTGCCGGCAGCACGGGCGGGAGCGAGAAGCTCGAAACCTCGAATCGCACGACACACGTCGGTTGCGGAGCGGGAGGAACGATGATGCATTGGAGCATCTAATAGCCAGAAGTGCGCAACAAACCTCCATTCCTTGGGGGCGTTTTCTCAGATCCCCTATGTAGGAGCCGAGAATCACGGGGTGCGTTCCGGCCACGGGAGAGCCTTCAAATGCGCGGCCGTAGCGCTGATGTCGATCACGGTCATCGGCGCTGCGGTCAGTTCTAGCTCGGAGGACTGGGAACCGCTCTGGTTGTTCTTCACCCTTCTCGTCCTAGGGGTGCTCGGCGACCGGGTGTACGCCCGTACGGGGCCGATGCGCCTGTCCGCGGGTCTGACGATCATCGGCCTGGCAATGGGGCTGCTCGGCCCGGCGCCCGCGGTCGCGATCTGCTGGGTCTCGCGCATCCTGGACGCGATCCTCGCCGACGGGATGCGACTCCACGGGCGGAGACTGGCGCTCGTCTGGAACCTCGGCCTGTACCTCGGCGTGCTGATCGGAAGCGTTCTGATCAGAGCCGCCGTCGACGCCGGCGTCTCGCGCGACAGCACCGGATACGCGCTCGTGGTCGTGGCCGCACTCAGCGTCGCCAACGTGATCAACTTCCTGCTCGCCGCGATCTGGATCCGCGCTTCGAACGGAACGCCGGTCGGCAATCAGTTCACGAGGAGCTTCGTGCCGGCGATTCCGTGGATCGCAGCCCCCAACTTCCTCGCGGGAGCGCTGGTCGCGCTCTACCTCCACGTGGGCCCCGGCTCGCTGCTGCTTTGCCTTGCGCTGATCGCGGCGTTCTATGCGTTGCTCGTCGAGCTGCTGGACTCTCAGCGACGCCGCGAAGAACTCGAACAGCGGACGTTCGAGCTCGCCTCGCTGCAGGTCGGCGTGCTGGTGACGATGGTCCGCACGCTGTCGTTGCGAGATCGGTTCACCGCCCGGCACTCCGCCGCGGTCGCGCGGTACGCGTACGCGATCGCGCAGGCTGCGGGCTGTTCCGAGGATGAGCAGCGCACGGTCCACACCGCCGCCCTGCTGCACGACATCGGAAAGTTCGCGTTCCCCGACCGCATCCTGCTTGCCAGCGGCGGCTTAAGCGATGAGGATTACGAGATTGTTCGCGCACATCCCCGGAACGGCGCGGAGTTGGTCCGACGCGTTCAGGGCCTCGAGGAGATCGCGTCGATCATCCTCTCGCACCACGAACGGATCGACGGCACCGGCTACCCGCGGGGGCTGCACGGCGATGACATTCCGCGACTGGCCCGGATGATCTCGATCGGCGATGCGTACGACGTGATGACCTCGCGGGACACCTATCGGGACCCCGTCTCGACCGAGCAGGCGATCGCGGAGCTGCGCGCCGTGGCCGGGAGCCAGCTCGACGCCCACCTCGTCGAGCTGTTCATCGGCCTGCTCGAGCGCGGAGGCATTGGCTTCACACATGCCGAGGACGCCGACTTCGAGGCGGAGCTCGCGAAGGAGACGAGTGTCCGCGAGCTGGCGCGGCCGAGAGTCGCGGTCTGAGTGGGTACGCCCGGTGGCCGGAATCCGCGCAGCGCTTCGCGTCCCAGGGTTCGGGACGCTGCTCGTGTCGTATGCGATCAACCGCGCGGGCGACGTGGCCGGCGCGCTGGCATTGGCGGTGGTCGTCTTCGGCGTGACTGGTTCGGCACTCGCCACCGCGCTGCTGTTCTTGGCCACCCAGTTCGCGCCCGCGCTGATCGGGCCCGCGCTCGTGTCACGGCTCGACCGGATCGCACCCGGACGGCTCCTACCGGCGCTCTACCTCATTGAGGGGGCCCTGTTTCTCGCGCTTGCGGCGCTCGTCCACCACGGCACGATCGCACCGCTGATCGTGCTGGCTTGCCTCGACGCCGTGCTCGCGTTCACGGCGCGCACCGTCACCCGCTCGGCCGCGGCTTCGATCCTGATCCCCCATGACCTGATGCCCGAGGGCAAGGCTGCATTCAACCTCGCGTTGGCGCTCGCCATGATCGGCGGCCCGGCCATGGCGGGGCTCGCCGTGTCGCTCCTGCGCCCGTCGGCGGCGCTGCTGATCGATGCCGGATCGTTTCTGGCAGCGGCAGCATCGATCGCGGCGGCCCCGGCGCTGCGTGCTGCGCCGGATCCCGGCGACCGCGCCGGCACCGGCGATGGCGGGTCGGCGCGGGGTCGGCTTCGCGAGGGCCTCCGCTATATCGCAAGCGAGCGATCGCTGTGGGTCCTGATCGCCGGCGAGGGCATCGCGTTCGTGTTCTTCTACCTCGTCGTTCCGGTGACCGTGGTCTACTCGACGCGGTCGCTGCACGCAGGAGCCGGCGGCTATGCCGCTCTGCTCGGCGCCTGGGGTGCGGGGATCGCGATCGGCTCGGCGGTGCAGGTGCGCCTGGCCCGCCGGGTTGGCGCGAACGCGATCCTGACCTCGACCGCAGCCGTCGCCGCGGGTTACCTCGGCACCGCGCTGGCGCCGACGCTGATCGTCGCCTGCGGCGCGAGCGTGATCGGGGGGATCGGCAACGGAACGCAATGGGCGTCGGTCGAGACCGCGCTCCACGCGCTCGTCGCCGAGGCATTCCGCGCGCGGACTACCGCGGTGCTCGAGGCACTTGCGTCGATCGCGCCCGGCGTGGGAATCGTGCTAGGCGGCGCGCTGACCGCCGCGTTCTCCCCTCGCGCGGCCTATCTGGTGGCGGGCGCCGGCCTCGTCGCGCTGGTCAGCGCCGCCAAGCTCAGCGGTTTCTCGCTGGTGGTCGGTGGCGGCGGCCGCCGCCCGCCTGAGGCGGTCGCCGCCGGCTGAGGGCTCACGACTGAATTACTGACGTCTCTGACGGCGTCTGGACGCGCCTGACGCCACCGGCTCGCCGTCAAATAATCCCGGTATTATCGCGGCGTGCCGGCGGCGCCAGACACGCCCAGCCACTCGTCAGATCCTGCCACTAATACTAATTCCGTCGCAAACCCTGAGGACCGGGAGAGGGGTGGAGCTCGGCCTGGTAGAGCTGCCACGCCTCTTCGGCGGTGAGCGCCCGGTCGAACGTCCGCAGGTCGTCGATCGCGCCGACGAACCGATCCGACCCCGCGTAATCGAGCAGGCCGGCTCCGAGCGTCAGCGGCCCGGTCGATGCAATCAGAGCACCACTCTGCTCGACGTCCTCGGGAACCCCATCCACGTACACGGAGAGCGTGTGGCTGTGGGCATCGCGCACGCCAATTACGTAGTGCCAGGTCCCGCTCACGGGGTTAAAGCGCCCGTCGTCGAAGTGGTTGCTCGCGTGCACGCCGCACGTCCGCGAAGGGCAGTTTCCGAACCGCGGCACCTCGAACGTCCACCAGGTACGCAGCGGTGGCGGGGCGATTCCCGATGCGACCTGGCCCGGGTGCTCCTGCGCGCCGGGTGGGAGTGTCTGCAGGCCAAGCGAGAAGCTCGAGCCACGGTTGCCGGGCTGGCTGACCGCCGACCCCGATTGGCCAGGCCGGCTCGATTCCAGCCACGCCGAGACCGTGAACGAACGCGCTGTGTCGACCACCGGCCCGGCGGTCTTGGCCAGCTGACCCGGCCCGGAGATCGACAGCGCGCCGCCGCGCACGCCGAGCGTCCAGCCGGCGCCCCCGGTGAGCGTTAGCCTGTGCCCGGCGCCGCTTGAATCCGCGGCCGAGCTCCCGCGTGCCTCGTCGAACGTCCACAGTCCGGTCTCGCCAGCCGGGACCGCGGGGCCGTGCGGCTGCAGCCCCGCCGGAGTCTGCGACGCGGCGATCAGGGCCGAGTTCAGCCGCCGAATGATGTCGGGGTCGATCGTGTACACGCGCCGATCGTAGGACAGGATGCCGAGCTCGTCCTCGTAGGCGGCGAGCTCGGTGAACACCGCCGCCGAGGCCCCCGTGACGCGCATCTCTTCTCCCAAGTCGTCGTACTGCGCCGCGATGAAGCCGCGGACGTCAGCGATTGGGAACGACAGCGACCGGCTGCCGATGCTGAGCGGGACGCCCGGCCAGCGATGTGCGCGAGGCGGGTACGGCAGGAGCCCTCCGTACTCGCCGATGACCGACGCTCGTCGATCCGGCGCAGCCGCGAACGGCCCGTAGTAGAGGTGCGCATCGCGGATATCGCTGACGGCGGACTCGCGCGCGTCGCAGCAGTTGGCGCTGCCGCTGTCGGTGTCGACCAGGCGACTGGGGTCGAGCCGTCTTATCTCCTCGGTCACGCCCGCCGGGGCGAACTGCCCCCAGCCCTCGTTGAATGGAACCCACGTGACGATCGACGGGTGCGAGCGCAGCTGTGTCACGATCGCTCCCAGCTCGCGGCGGAATTCGGCCCTGCCGAGCGCAGTCGGAGCACGTTTGGCGAAGGTCGGCGTGTCCGGCATGTCCTGCCAGACGAGTACTCCGAGCCTGTCGGCCCAGTAGTACCAGCGATCCGGCTCGACCTTCACGTGCTTGCGCAGCATGTTGTAGCCGAGGCGCTTGGCCGCGGCGATGTCGAAGCGCAGCGCGGCGTCCGACGGAGCCGTATAGACGCCGTCGGGCCAGAAGCCCTGATCCAGGGCCCCGCTTTGGAACACGAACCGGCCGTTCAAGAGGATCCGAGTGACGCCGCCGACGCGCCCGAGCGAAATCGAGCGCATCCCGAAGTAGCTGTTCACGGTGTCGACGAGCCGAGTGCGATCGAGCAACCGCGCGCGCAACCCGTACAGGTACGGGTCCGACGGGGACCACATGCGCGGATGCGCGATCGGGACCGAGAACGCGCGACCGGGACGACCGACCGCACGCGCGATCACCCGCCCACCCGCCAGCGCCTCGACTGCGACGCGGGACCGCCCCGAGGCCCGCGCCGCGGCAGCCGACACGATCACCCGGCCAGAAGGCGGATCCGGCGTCAGCTCGAGCCCGGTCAGGTGCTCGGCCGACACGGGCTCGAGCCACACCGTCTGCCAGATCCCGCTCGAAGCCGTGTGGTGGATGCCGACCGGAGCGCCCGCGATCTGCTTACCGATCGGCTCGCCGGCGGCTCCGATCGGGTTGACGTAGCCGACCATTAGCTCGTTGGCGCCGCGGCGAAGCAGCCGGGTGATGTCAAACGAGAAGGAGTCGTAGTCGCCCCGGTGCGTCCCGGCGAGGCGGCCATTCACGTACACACGCGCCACCCAGCTGACCGCGCCGAAGTTCAAGAGCACCCGCCTGCCGTGCCAACTGGTGGGCACCGTGAACACCCGCCGGTACCAGCCGGCGCCGTCGCCTCGCTCGATCCCCGACAGCGGCGACTGGACCGGAAATGGCACGAGGATCGTCTGCGCGAGGCCGCGACCGAACGGCGGCCGCTCCCCTGGCCGCGCTCGCTGGTACTGCCACTGTCCGTTCAGGTTCAGCCACGCCGCGCGCTGGAGCTGCGGGCGAGGGTACCCGGGCAGCGGCGCCGCGGAGGAAACCGCCCGAGTCCACGGCGTCGTCAGTGGCGGCAACTTCCGCGTATACGGCGCGGTCGCCGCGGCGCTGGACGCCGGTACCGCGATCAGGCCGAGCCACGCGGCGGCTGCCGCGAACCCCCGGACCAAGCGCAACCCCCGCACGAGGCGCAACCCCGGCCAGCCCGCTACGTCTCGCCGCGATCGTCCGGCCCGCCGATCGCCCCTGTCGCCACGCCCGCCGAGGGCCGGCCGCCGACCAGGTCGAGCACCCGCCGGTTGCGGGCATGCATCCGGGCGAAGCGTTCCTCCGAGCGCCTCAGCTTCGCGCTTCCCGGCTTGTAGCGCCGGCGCGCCCAGGCCGAGGTCGGCGAGGCGAGCCGCAGTGCGACCACGAACGACACGGGCACGATGAACGCGCCGATCAGCGCGAGCAGAGGCCTATCCTTGACGATCACGACGGCGCATAGCAGCGCGTCGATCGCGACCAGCAGCAGCAGCTCCTCGGCCGGGGTCGCGTCGGACGCGTCGAACGGGGCGATGCCGAGCACCACCAAGCCGGCGATGACCGTCGCCACGATCACGGCATCGATCGACGCGCGCCCCTCATTCGCCCAGTAGACGTCATCGAGGTGCACCCACAGCGCGAACTCGTCCAGCGTCAGGCCGGCCCCGATCCCGAACATTCCCGCGAGGATCTCGCCCCACGGGCTCCCCGGATCGACCGCGAACCGCAGGAAGCCCGACAGCAGGACCAGCACGATCCCCCACACCAGGTGGTGGAGGTGAAGGCCGCTCTCGGTCGTCACGCTTCCGGGCCACCATGGCACCTTCGGGCTGCGCATCAACCGCGCGCTCGTCCGGATGAACAGAAACGACAGGAGGAACGCCCCGAGCAGGATGAAGCCGTGTCGCTGTGGCTTCACGTCGAGGAAGTGCTCGGGGAGCTTGAAGTAGATCCGGACGGCCGCCACCACGCTGCCAGAAGGTAGTGGAAGACCCGGCTGCCGGGGCAGCGACGCCCCGTGGCTCACCTGTCCGCCAGCCGGCGCGGCTCAGGCGTCCGCCAGCCGCCGGAGCAGCGGCACGGCGTCCGCCAGGATCGCCTGCTCGCGTTCCGAGAGCTCGACGGCGATCGCGGCTGCGAGCAGTTCGCGATGCCGGACATCTTCCGCGGCATCCACCTCGATCCGCTGATCCCGTCGAACAGCTTCTACCTGCTGTGGATGATCCTCGGGTACATGGTCGTGGCCAGCGTGCTGATCGTCAGCCTGGGGAGGCTGGGCGACATGTTCGGGCGCGTCCGGATCTACAACCTCGGGTTCCTCATCTACACGGTCGCCTCGCTCCTGCTGACGATCGACTGGATGACCGGGCGCGCCGGCGCGACCTACCTGATCGTGTTCCGGATCGCCCAGGGGATCGGCGGCGCCTGTCTGCTCGCGAACTCCGCGGCGATCATCACCGACGCCTTCCCGGCACAACAGCGCGGGATGGCGCTCGGCATCAACAACATCGTCGGCGTCAGCGGCATGTTCGTCGGTCTCGTCCTGGGCTGCCTGCTGGCTCCGGTCAGCTGGCGGCTGGTGTTCCTGATCTCGGTCCCGATCGGGCTGTTCGCGACGGTCTGGGCATACCTCAACCACTGGGCAACGGATGCCGCGGAACCGGGAGGAAGGCCCAATCCTCGGCGAGAAACGGCGGCCGTGCCGTATCCGATTGCGTGTACTAGTGGCCCTCGCGACCCTACAACAACTGGATGTGGTCGGCCTCAGCAGCCCCGCCGAACGGTCGCGTCAGGCAGAACCGCTCGAGCGTCGCCTCGGGCACGCCCTCGACGCCGGGGGTATCGGAGGCCTCGCCGCGAGTGTGCGGGTCGTTGGCGAAGCCGCCGACGGCGACCGAGTGCTGCGGCGTGCGGAACCCGGAGATGCCCTCGAGGTGCAGCTGCAGCGCCCGGCCGAGTGCATCGAGGCGTGCCGCGATCGTGGGCTCTTCGCCGACGGAGTAGCTCGTGCCCGGCGCCGGGAAGAAGCCGAACGATCCGCCGTGCGGGATGAAAGGCCCGGCAGCGCAGGCACCGGGCGCGGCGGGTGCGCCCCCCGTCGACAGCGCCGCGGCGGCCGCGGCCTGGCGATCGAGCGCCGCCGCCTGGCGGGCGAGCGTTCGCCTGAGCGCGTGCAGCCGGCTCGTGTTCGCCGCGCGCTCGCGGGCGACCGCGAGCTGGCGGCCGACGATCGAGAGGCGCAGCCGCGCAATCTGATCACGCTCGATCACCACCGCGGCGGTCGCGCGCCGCCGGCGCGCCTCGATCACGGACAGTCGCGCGGCCTGGACGGCGACCGCCCTCCGCAGCTCGCTCACGATCCGGGTCGTCTGGACGTTGCGCTGCTCGATCGCCTTCAGCTGGCTCACGCGGTTGAGCAGATCGTCGAACCCGTGGGCGCTGACGACGACGTTGATGATCGTCGGAGGCGGTGCCTCGTACTCGTAGCGCAGCTGGGCGGCGAGCACCTGCTGGTCGCGGGCGAACTCGGCCCGGAGGGTGCGCAGCCGCGCACGGGCGGCGATGAGCTCGCTGCGCACCTGCCCGAGCAACCGCTCCTGGATCTCGACGCTCCGCTCGATCACCCGCAGACGCCCCTCGAGCGAGGAGATCGTCCCGCGGTATTCCTCGATCTGGTTGCTCTCGGCTTGGATCGCCGACTGCAGAGCGCCCGCCTGCCGCTGGCCGGCCGCGTAGCGGCTGGCGAGGTCCGCGTGGCTGGGGACGGCGACGCCGGCGAGCGTGAGTGCTGCCAACGCTCCAGCGATCGCGGCGCGGCGCAGGAGCGGATGACAGGCGCTGTCGAGCGCGGCGCGGCGTTCTCCACGACCCTTGACGGCGAGCATAGGCAGGGTGAGACGGGCTCGCCCGCCCCGCTCCGGGACTGAAGGCGCGGCGGCCCGGCGTCGGCCAAGCTAGCAAGCCGTCGCGATGAGGGCGTGCTTACCCTAGGCGTGCAGCGGAACTTGCAGCCGCTCGCTGCCCGAGCCGTCGGTGTTTGGATCGGTCGGGTGCTTGCGCTCTGAGCCCGGATCGTCGCGCCTGGGCTCCGGACGCGCGCGGCCGTGGGCGAAGCGCAGATACAGCGCCGGCAGCACGAACAGGTTGGTGATGCTCGAGGTCGCGAGCCCGCCCAGGATCACGATCGCCATCGGGTTCTCGATCTCCTGGCCGGGCCGCTCGCCGAAGATCACAAACGGCGCCAGCGCGAGCGCGGTGGCCAGCGCGGTCATCAGGATCGGCGAAAGGCGCTCTGACGCGCCGCGGATCACGAGCTCGCGGCCGAACGGCACGCCTTCGCGGTCCTCGAGGTGCTGCATGTGGCTGATCATCAGGATCCCGTTCCGCGCCGCGATCCCGAGCACCGCGAAGAACCCCACGAGCGCACCGAGGTCGGTCGCGCCCACGAACAGCCAGGCTGCCAGGATGCCCCCAACCAGCGCGACCGGCAGCGTCAAGAACATCATCGTCGCCAGCCGCACGCTCTGGAAAGCCGCCTGCAGCAGGAACAGGATCGCGATCGCGGCGCCGAGTCCGATCAGCAGGAGCCTGTTCTGCGCCGCCTGGCGCTCGGCTCCCTGGCCCAGCAGCGAGATGTGGTAGCCCACCGGCAGCTTGACCTGCTTCAGCCGCGCCTGCGCCGCCGACGTCGCGGCCCCGAGGTTCCCGGCGCCGGCGACGTTGGCGTTGACGTCGATCTTGTTCGATCCGTCGATCCGGGTGATGTCGCTGGGCGTCGTATTGACGACGATGCGCGCCACTCGGCCGAGCCGAACGTGGCCGCCCCCTGGCGTGTCGATCAGCAGGTTCTGCATGTCGGTCAGGTTTCTGCGGACCTCCGGGATGCTCCAGCCGCTAACGCCGATCGCGACCCCGCCGTACCACAACTCGCCGATCTCTTGCGTGCCGAGCAGGGTCGCCGCCTGCCTGCGGACGTCGCCCGGCGTCAGCCCGTAGCGCGCTGCGGCCGCGGCGTCGACCGTCTCTTGGATCTGCGGGATGTACCCCTGCGACTGGGGATGCAGGTCGACCAGGTGCGGGGTCCCGGTCAGCTTGTTCGTGACCTCGTGCGAGAGGCGCTGCAAGGTCGCGAAGTCGGGCCCCTGGATCCGTACCACGAGGTCCTCGGTGTCGCTCGTGATCGTCTCGTCGATCCGCTCGTGCAGGTAGCTCGTAAGATCGAGGAACGTGCCCGGGAATGAGGCCGCCACGGCTCTGACCGCATCGGTGGCACGGTTCAGGTTCGCGCGTTTCGAGAGCGTGATCCACTGCTCGGAGAACTCCGGTCCCGCGATCTCCTCGCCGAGCAGCGCCTGACCGATGTGCGCTCCAACCTGGGTCACCGGATGGCCGGGAACCTGCAGCATCCGCTGCTGCAGGGTGCTGACCAGGCGCTTCATCTCGGGTAGCGAGGTCCCCGGCTTCGTGTCGAAGTGCATCAGCAGGTCCTGCTCCTTGAACGTCGGGAACAGGTCCTCGCCGAGCCTCGGCAGCACCAGCGCGCCCGCGACGATCGCCGCGAGCACCGCCAGCATCGCCGCGATCGGCCGGCGGATCGCGGGCCCCAGCAGCGCCCGGTAGCCGCGCTTGCACCAGCGGATCAACGGCGGATCGCCCGGGCTCAGCCTCGCGCTCGGCATCAGCAGCATCGCCAGCGCGGGTGTGACTGTCAGCGCCACCGCCATCGATGCGAGCACGGCCAGCGCGTAGGCCACCGCTAGCGGCCGGAAGAACGAGCCCGTCAGCCCCCCGACGAACACGACCGGCAGGACCGCGACGATGTTGATCAGCGTCGCGTACAGGATCGCCGTGCGCACCTCGAGCGAGGCCGCGAGCAGCAGGTGAAGGGGCGTCGTGCGCCGCCCCGCCGCGCGCCAGTTGCGCAGCCTGCGGACGATGTTCTCCATGTCGATGATCGCGTCGTCGACGACCACGCCGGTGGCGACGCCGAATCCGGCCAGGATCATCGTGTTGATCGTCGTCCCCTGGGCGTCGAGCACGATCGCGGCGGCTCCGAGCGACAGCGGGATCGCCAGCAGGCTGACGAACGCCGCCCGCCACTGGAACAGGAACGCCAGCAGCACGAACACGACGAGGATCGACCCGAGCACGACCGCGAACGACAGGTTGTGGATCGCGGTGTGGATGAAGTTTGCTTGCCGGAAGATGTGCGTGTTGATGTGGATGCCCGGCAGCCCCGGCTGGAGCTCCCTGAACGCCTTCAAGAGCCCGTTGGTCACGTCGATCGTGTTCGCGCCCGGGAACTTCTCGATCACGAGCATGATCCCCGGGCCGCCGTTCACGACGGCGGTCCCGATCAGCGGCGAGGCGCCATACCTCACGCGCGCCACGTCTCCGATCGTGAGTGTCCGTGACCCCCGCTTGGCGAGCGGCACGTTCGCCAACTGCTGCGGGGTGCGGATCACCTGCTGGTTGCGGATCCCGAGCCGCTGGTTGGGCGATTCGATGAAGCCGCCGGTGCCGATCGTCGACCCAGTCGTGAACGACAACAGACCGTTATCGACGGCGTTGTCGGCCGCGGTCATCAGCGCGTCGAGCGGGACTTTCTGCGAGTTCAGCCTCGCCGGATCGGCGTAAACCTGGATCTCCTTCTTCGTCTCTCCCCACATCGCGACGTTGGCGACGCCCGGGACCTGCAGCAGGCGCGAGCGGATCGTGAAGAACGCGATCTTCGAGAGGTCGAGGTTGCTGAGCGTGTTCGAGGTGATCCCGACCTGCATCACGCGGCTGGTGGCCGACACGATCGGATACAGCGCCGGCGGCGCCGCCCAGGACGGCAGCGTCGGCGCGGCAGCGGCCAGGCGCTCCTGGATCAGCTGGCGCGCCTGCAGCACGTCGGTGCCGTTCTTGAAGTACAGGAAGATCGCCGACAGCTGCGGGACCGACTCGGACTCGATCTCGGTCACCCGTGCCACGCCCTGCAGCGCATTCTCCAGCGGAACCGTCACGAGCGACTCCACTTCAGAGGGCGACAGGCCCAGGCACTCGGTCTGAATCTCGACCGTGATCCGGGCAAACTCAGGGAACACGTCGACCTTCTGGTGGCCGAGTGTCTGCACTCCGAAGAACATCAGCGCGACCGCGCCCGCGATCACCAGGTAGCGGAACCGCAGGCTGAAGTAGACGAGCGCGCGCATCGGGCTCAGCTGCAACGCCGGGAAGGTCGATTAGCGCGCGCTGGTCACGTCTGCGCGAGCACCCCGGTCTGGACGCCGTAGAGCTCCTCCGCGCCGACCGACACGACCCTGGCGCCGGGCTTTGGCCCGGCCGAGAGGTAGGCGGAGTTGCCGGAGATATGATCGACCGTGATCGGGACCTCGACGTACGTGAGCGGCGCGGGTGTTCGTAAAGACGTACGTCCTGCCGCTCGGGTCGTAGACCACGGCCGAGTACGGAACCGTCACGGTGCTCGCCGGCTTCGGCGCGGGGATCCTGATCACGTGCTTGACGCCAGCCACGGCCTTCGTCTCGACGATCGGCGGCGGTGCCGGGACGGCGTGCGCCGGCGTCGTCTGCAGGCCGATCCGCTCCGCGCCGAGCCGGGTCACGACGATCTCTCCGGGCGATTTAGACGTGGCGTTCACGAGCACGGCGGACGGGGGAATCGAATGCGTGCTCGAGGATCCGCAGCCGGCCGCGGCCAGCCCGAGCACCATCATGATCGCGGCGAGTGGACGTCTGACGAACTGCATTGGAAGTTCCCCTTTCAGCCCACGCCCGCTGGCGCGGTCGGCACTGTCGCCCGATCGGTGGCCTCCGGCTCCTCGGCGGCGACCGGCTCGGTTGGACCGAGGCCCAAGCACATCGCCGGCAAGAGCACCAGGTTGACGAGCGTCGCGGTCAGCAGGCCGCCGAGGATCACCGCCGCCGCGCTGTGGGCGATCTCGTTGCCGGCGACGTCACCCATCACGACGAACGGGATCATCGTGGCCGCGGTTACGAGCGCCGCGCTCAGCGACGGACCCAGCCGGCCGCGCGCCGCCCTGGTGATGATGTCCGCCGACAGCGTGCCCCCGTCCTGCGCGTGCACGCGGCGGATCCGAACGATCTGGAGCATTCCCTGCCGCGCCGCGAACACCAACACCGCGAGGAGTCCGGCGTCCGCGCCGAGCGAGCGCGCCTGGCCGGTGGCAAGCGCGACGATCAACCCGCCGGCCAGCGTGATCGGGAGCACCAGGAAGAACATCGCGGCGAGCCTCCAGCTGCCGAACGCCGCCTGCAGGAGCAGCAGGATCGCGACCAGTGCCGCGAGCACGAACGACAGGAACTTGAGGTGCGAGGTGGGGCTCTCGGGCGTCCCACCGAGGAGCTCCGCGTGGTAGCTCAGCGGGAAGCTGAGCTGCGAGAGTCGCTGCCCGATCGCCGACCTGGCCTCGCCGATGCCGGTGACTTCGGAGACGGGGGCGGTCACGTCGACGTAGCGCGACAGGGCCTGGTGCTGGATGTCGAGCGGACCCGGGCCGACGCTGACCTTGGCGATGCTCGACAGCGGGACGTGGCCGCCGCTCGAGGTGTCGATCGGCAGGTTGCGGACGGCCTGCAGGTTGGCGCGAACCGACGGAATACTCCAGACAACGACGTCGAACACGGCCTGCTGCTCGAAGAAGTTTCCGACGGTGAGACCCGAGACGAGCGTCGACGCCTGGCGGCGCGCATCGCCGGGCAGCACACCGGCGTTGCGAGCCTCGGTGTCGTTGACCGCGACATCGATGTTCGGCTCCATCGTCGGCGCCGAGATCTGCGGTCTGCCGACGCCGTCGAGGTGCGTCATCACGCCCGCAACCCGTGTCGCGAGCGCGTGCAGTTCGTTGTAGTCCTGGCCGTAGACGCGAACCGTGACCTTGTTGCTCGCGGGCGCGAGCACGCCGGCCTGGATGTCGCCCTCGTATGTGGACACGGAGGCGCGCATTCCCGGCACCGTCTCGACGATCCCCCGGATCGCGCTCATCGCGCGGTCGTAGTCGGCGCTCGGCTTGATCTGAACGTAGATCTGCCCCGAGTTCGTGTCGACGATCTGATCGCCGCTGACGGCGCGACCGAGCGTCGCCGCGACGTCCGCGACGGACGGCAGCGCCCGTAGCTGAGCGCTGACGCGGCCGGTGATGCGGTCCATCTCGCCAAGGCCCGTGCCCGCCGGTCCGGTCCACTGCACGACGATGCTGCGGTCCTTGAATCGCGGCGGCGAGGGCTGCCCGAGGAACGGGATCGCGATCACCCCGGCCAGCCCGACCAGGCACGCACAAGCCAGCGCGACGCGGGGAATCCCTAGCGCTCGGCGAACCACCCAGCTGTAGCCGGCGCCGGCGCGGGCGGCGAGGGCGACCGCGCGCCGCCGAGACCGACCGCGTTCGAACAGCAGCATCGCGACTGCCGGCGTGAACGTGAGCGCGACCAGCGTCGAGGCGACCACCGCCAGTGCGAACGCCAGCGCCATCGGGTGCAGGTAGGTCGCAGTGAGGCCCTTCGCGAAGAACACGGGGGCGATCGCCAGCAGCGCGATCAGCGCGCCGAAGCCGAGCGTGCTTCGGAGCTCCGCGGCGCCGTCGACGATCACGCTCTGGAGCGGAACCTCGGCGCCCTCCTCCCTCCGCGTCCGGATCCGGCTGACCAGCGCGGTGGCGCCGCCGACCGCATCGTCGACGAGCACCCCGCAGGCGACGAGCAGGCCGAGGACGACGAGCGCGTTCAGCGTGTAACCGAGCGCGCCCAGCACGATCACGGCCGCGAGGAACGAGATCGCTACCGATGTCGCCGCGAGGACCGTGGCCCGCAGGTCGAGCAGCAGCGCCGCGATCGCGAGGATCCCCAGGGCCGCGGCGATCACCAGCGCCAGCGCAAGGTTGTGCAGCGCACCCTCGACGTAGCTCGTCGGCTTGAAGAACGAGCTGTCGATGGTCACCCCCTGGAGCGCGGGCCCCAGATCAGCCAGCGCCCGCTGTATCCCCTTGGTGACGCCAGGAACGCTCGCCGATGGGAGCTTCTGCACGAGCAGCACGAGCCCGCGGCCGTTGCGGGTCAGCGCGTTGCCGACCAGCGGCTGGTGGCTCTCGATCACGCTCGCGACGCTCCCCAGGCTGGGCTTGCCCGCGGCATCGGAGATCGGCACCTTTGCGAGGTCCTTCGGGGCGCCGAGGGGCAGCACGGGTCGGATCTCGAGGCGCTGATTGGGCCCATCGAGGAAACCGCCGGTGCCCGGCGCCGAGCCCTCCAGGTAGGTCAGCGGCGACACCAGTTGCGCGTTGCCGGCCGTGTCGATCATCTGCTGCAGGGTGATGTGCCGCGCGGCGAGCCTCGCCGGGTCGACCTGAACCTGGATCTGGCGATCCTGCTGGCCGAAGATCGCCACGTTCGCGACCCCGGGGACGCCGGACAGGCGCGGCTTGACGACCCAGCGCGCCAGGTAGGAGAGCTCGAGCGTGCTCAGCTTCGTCGAGCTCAGCCCGATCAGCAGCGCCCGGCTCGACGACGCCAGCGACTGCATCAGCAGCGGCGGCTTGTTGACCGCGGGCAGCGAGAACGAGTTCGTCAGCCGCTCCTCGACGAGCTGGCGGGCGTGGAGCGTCGTCGTCCCAGGCTCGAAATACAGATCGACAGTGGACAGCCCGGGCGTCGAGCGCGAGCGGACGTCCCACACGCCCATCACGCCGTCCAGTAGGTTGTTCTCCATCGGGACCGTGATGTACTGCTCGACCTCCTGGCTCGAGAGTCCGGGCGACTCGGTCTGGACCTCGAGCACCGGGCCCTGGGACAGCTCGGGGAGCACGTCGGAGTGCATCTTCGGGAGCGAGATGATCCCGAGCGCGATCAGCCCTGCCGCGACGCCGACGAGCAGCATCCGGAAGCGCAACGAGACGGCGATCAACGAGCGCAGCATCGCTCGCGCTTGGAAAACAGGCAGCCAGAACAGGTACAATGCGACATCCGCGCCCCAGACGAAGTCGGTCCCGATCGAACTCTAAGAGGCAACTTAAGATACATAAAAATGGGGTAAGCGCAAGCGGACATTCGTCACAACTGCCGCCCGACGCCCCCGCAGCCGATGAATCGCAGTTCACCGCCAGCGGGTGGCGGTGAGATGCGAGCGTTCGGTTGCGCTCGTCGTCAGCGGCCCGGCAGGTGGAAGATGTCGAGCGTGCCGCTCGTGGCGTGGTCGTTCGCGTTGCCCTCGGGCACGATCACGCGCCCGCCGACGACGATCGGGCTGTTCCAGTGCCCGGTCGCCGCGGGTAGCGAGATCAGCCGCCGCAGGTGGGCCGGCTCGTACACGTTGACCGTGCCGTCCTGCGCGTCGAAGACGTACAGCAGCCCTCCGGCAATCACCGGGCTGGTGCCCGGCGTCGAGCTCTCGGCGGCGACTGTGAGCCTCGGGCGGGAGCCCCCGTGGAGCAGATACGCGGCGGTTCCCGACCCGTCGGCGACGAACACGAGCGTCCTGCCGGCCTGCGTCCACACCGCGGGCGCCGTGAATAGCTGATCCGAGCCGGCAGGATGCGGCCGGTGTCCGGCTCGATCACCGCGCCGGACCTGGCCCAGATCGCCGAATCGCTCGCGGGGCAGCTTCGCGGGTTGATCAGGTGGTGGCGATTCGAGCACAGCGAGTTCCACACGTGCGTGATGCGCCCCGCGGCGCGATTGATCATCACCACGTGCCCCTGGTAGGGCGGCGCATCGCCGATGTACCCGCCGGTCGTGGCGATGACCGAATTGCCGCTGATGTTGAGCGCCGCCGCCAGCTTCTCGTGCCCCGGGTCGAACGTGACCCGCGCGGGCCAGCCGCCGCTGCGGACCTCGTGGCCGCTGGCGAGCACCAGCTTGCGGATCAAGCCGTTGGGGCTGGCGGCGTACACGAAACGCCGGTCGGGGTCGACGATCGGGGTCGTGTTCGTGATCTGGTAGCTGCCCTCGTAGCCGTGAATGTCTCCCGGCACGAACTCCCACAGCCTCCGGGCGGTGCTCGCGTCGAGCGTGATCGTGCGGCCGTAGGTGGTCGTGACGACGATCACGTCGCGCCTGCGCCCCGCCACGCGGATCGCGTGCAGCTCGATCGGCGACGAGTCGACGGTGCCGTCGAGGTGGACCCGGCGCTGCCTCAGCGTGCGGAGGTTGGTGCCGGTGATGCCGGTGTTGGCGGGGCCCACCCCACTGCGCTGTGCGTCGAAGTTGAACCGTAGCCAGTCGCCGCTCGGGATCGGCCCCGCCGCGGCGCCGCCAGACCCCTCGGTGCTCGACGAGTCGGTCGCCGATCCGCCGCCGCACGCGGCAACCGCGACGGCGCAGAGGACCCCGACACTACGCAACGTCGGCCGAAATCTCATCCGCCCCACTGCCGCGCCTCCGCCGGCCCGAAACGCACCGGCCCTGCACGCAAACCCCCCAAAATTAAGAAATCTTGATCAGGATGATCGTGTTCACCACGAACGCGATCGCAAAGCCGATCGTCCAGCGGTTCAGGTTGCGCTCGACGAGCGAGCCGCCGCCGAACGGGCCGGCGCCGGTACCGACGCCGAACGCGCCCGAGAGCCCCGCGTCCTTGCCCGAATGCATCAGGATCAGGAAGATCAGGACGCCGCAGAGGAACACCTGGAGGACGCCGAGGATCGTGGACATCGCCGCCCGATGGTAGCGGCTACCGCGCCGACGGCTGCTCGCCCGGCGGGCGGTCGTCCGCGCACGGGCCGTCCGGCGGCGGGCCGTCCGGGCCCCGACCATCTGGGCGCCGGCCGTCGGCGTCGGGCGTCGCGTCAGACCCCCTGGCGCGGTCGAGCTCGTGCAGGATCTCGATCGCCTCGGCTCGCAGCGCCCTGTCGACAGCCTCGAAGTCCGCGTCGGACAGCTTGCCGGTGCGGCGGTCGAGCTCGGCGTCGCGGATCTCGCGGTACTTGGCATCGCGCGCCGCTTCGAGTTCCGCCAGCTGCCCGGGGTCGAGTCCGTCGCCTCCCGGTAGGTCAGGTTGGCGTCGCAGCGGGCCGGTGACGATGAACACCACGACGGCCAGGACGGCCAGCACGATCAGAAACTCCACGACGGATCGGCGAGTCTACGCCGGCTCGTGCGCGGGGAGTCCGGGTGGCAACGCTCGGACCGTGGCCGCGCTGCGCCGCCGCGCGGGCGCCGGTAGCGGCCACAGCGAGATCAGTCCCCCGAAGGCGATGATGATCGCCCCGAGCCAGATCCAGCTCACCAGCGGCGAGACGATCAGCAGGAAGTTGACCGGCCAGGGATGCCTGACGAAACGCGCGGTGAGTCCGACGATCGCGACCGTGCGCTCGGCGCGGATCCCGTTGACGATCGAGGGCTCGCGGGCCCGCGCCGGCGTGAGGCTGGTCATCAGCCGTTCGAACAGCCGATCGCCCTTATTGATCTCGGACTGCAGCGGATCCAGGTTCGGGTTGGCGACCGCCCACAGATCGCGCGTCAGCCCTGCGCGCAGCCCGACGTTGCTGTCGGCTTGGCCGTTGAACGCCTCCGAGATCGGCCCCACGCTCGCATCGAGCGGCGCCGGGTAGAAGCCCCTCGAGGTGGTGAGGGTCGTGACGTGCTTGCCGTGCTTGGAGACGTCGAGCACCGCGCCCAGCGAGATCTTGGCGGCGCTCGCGCGGGCGGTGGGGCGGAGGTAGGTGACCTTGTAGCCGTCGACGAGCGCGTGCTGTCCGGGCGAGAGATTGACGTTCTGCGAGTGCTGGAACGACGAGGACGCGGCGACCCCGACGAGCAGCACCGCCAGCCCCAGATGCGCGATGTAGCCACCGTAGCGCCGGCGGTTTCGCCTGATCAGCCCGACGAACGCGACCGGGACGAAGTCGCGGGTGATTGCCCGCCGTGCGCTCGTCCCGCGCCACAGCTCCTGCGCGACGGTCCCGACCACGAACGCTCCGAGCGCGAACATCACGAGCGCGAACGGGCGCGTGTCGGCGTTCGTCGCGAGCACCAGCACGATCAAGGTCACCGCCCCGGCGATCACAGGAAAAGTGAAGTTCCGGCGCAGATTCGCGACCGTCACGCGCCGCCAGGCGACGATCGGGCCGATGCCGGACAACAGCACCAGGGTCAGCGCGAGCGGCACGATGAACGGCCGGAACGCGGGCGGCCCGACCGAGACCTTCGTGCCGGTGATCGCCTCGGAGATCAGCGGGAAGAACGTGACCCAGAAGATCACGAACACCATCGCCACGAGCACGAGGTTCTGGAACAGGAACACCGCCTCGCGCGAGAGCAGGGAGTCGAGCTGGGCGTCCGAGCGCAGCTGGGCCCGGCGCCTCGCGATCAGCCACACCGAGCCGGCGACCATCGCGGCGATCAGCAGCACGAACGGCACGCCCAGGGTCGAGGCGCCGAACGCGTGGATCGAGTCGAGGATCCCCGAGCGCACCAGAAACGTGCCGAGGATCGCGAGCGTGCCGCTGCCGAGAATCAGCGACACGTTCCAGACCTTCAACATCCCCCGCTTCTCCTGGATCATGATCGAGTGGATGAACGCCGTCGCCGCGAGCCACGGCATCAGCGCGGCGTTCTCGACCGCATCCCAGGCCCAGTAGCCGCCCCAACCGAGCTCTGTGTAGGACCAGCGGGCGCCCAGCAGGATCCCGATCCCGAGAAACAGCCACGCCGCTAGCGCGAACCGGCGGATGACGCTGATCCACTCGTTGCCGAGACGGCCGGTGACGAGCGCGCCGATCGCGAACGCGAACGGGATCGTCAGCAACGTATACCCCGAGTACAGCATCGGCGGGTGGAACATCATGCTGGGGTGAAGCAGCAGCGGGTCGAGCCCCGCCCCCTCCGCCGGCGCGTTCGCGCTGGTCGCGAACGGGTTGGCCAGGAGCAACGTCAGGGCGATGAAGAACGTGGCGAAGCCCAGCAGCACGGCGGTCGCGTAGGGGGCGATCTCGCGCACGCGCCGCCGGGTCAGGAAGAGGATCAGGCTGGACCACAGCGACAGCAGGAACACCCACAGCAGCAGCGACCCCTCTTGCGAGGACCACGCTGCCGTCGCCTTGTAGAACGTCGGCGTGGTCGTCGAGGAGTGCGCGGCGACCACGTTGAACGAGAAGTCGGAGCGCAGAAACGCGGCCTCGAGAATCGCGAACGCGAACGTCATCAGCCCGGCCAGCGCGTAGACCGATCGGCGCCCCGAATCGACCCACTCGCGGCGGCGCGCGATTGCCCCATAGAGCGACGCGGCGATGCCGTAGAGCGCGACCAGCAGCCCGAGGATCAGGAGCGCACGACCCAGCAGTGCCATCTCTAGAGGTGGTCCTTCGGCTGGCGCTGGCGCATCCGGATCAATAGCTGGCGCTTGCCGCCTGGTACTTGGAGGGGCACTTCGTGGTCAGCGAATCCTGCTCGCCGACGAACCCCGACCCCTGCTGGCGGACGGTGACGAGCACCCCGCGGCCGGCTCTGAATGGATCGGGCACGATTCCGGTATAGCGCACCGGGACCGACACCTTCAGCTTCGGATCTCGCACCCGGAACAAGAGCGCGTCGCCTTGGTGGGTGACCGAGCCGTTCAGCACGGTGCCAGCGAGGATGTAGGAGTGGCCGGGATGGGAGCGCTTGAGCAGCTCCGAGGCGGTCAGCTCGTCGCGTCCGGCGGTGAAACTCGTGTACACGAGCGCGGACGCCAGCACCAGCGCTGCGGTCAGGGCGATTGTGAGGCGGATGGCGCGCTTGCGGCTCGGATCCATGCCGAGGCTGATTCTCCCACAGGACGCCGGGCCGTCATCGCAGGCCGTCAGGGAAGGGACGCTTCCCGATTAGCGTCGTGTTAGTCGCAAGGATTAATCGGCGTGAGCGCGAAACCTTTCTCCGTCTACGGCGTTACGAGCGATGAGCGTGTTAGCCAGAACAAAACGAGGCGGTGCCGGGTTGCGGCAGCGCCGACAGGGGTTTGCGACACGGGGACGGGACCAGGGGACCGCACCGCGCGAGGAGCGCCCAGCGAGCATCCCTGAGCCGCGCGCAGTGAGGATCGAGGGCCACCGTGCCGACCGCCGGCGCGAACTCGGGCCACTACAGGACCAGGCGCTCTACAGCTGCTCCTGCGGGTTCGTGTTCGAAGCGCCCGTTTCGACCTCCATCGGCTGCCCGCACTGCGGCATAGCCCAAGCCTGGTAAACCACAGACGAACCACAGGTTGCGAACGCTCGCCCGCGCGGGCACGATCGTTGTGATCGACGAGACGTTCGTCTGATACCTCGGGGCGTAGGCGACCTTACGGCGACGCCTCCACGCGGAACAATGTGCCAAGCGATGCGACAAGGCGCGGCGGCGGTCACCGACTTCGACCACGAGATCGACCAGAGCTGCGAGCGGCTCGAACGCTGAGCCTCGCCTGAATCGATGCTCGCGATCCTTGGTGGCCTCGGCGCGGCAGCGGCATGGGCGGTCTCCACCCTGTGCTCTTCACGCTCGAGCAGGATGATCGACCCCGCCGCCGTGGTCGCGTGGATGATGCTCGTCGGCCTGCTGATCAGCGCCCCTTTCGCGGCAGCCCGAGGAATTCCGTCCTCGCTGCACGGCGCCGCCGCCGTCTGGCTGGTTCTGTCAGGAGCGGGAAACGTCGGCGGGCTGACCTTCGCCTACGGCGCGATGCGGATCGGGCAGGTCGCACTGGTCGCGCCGGTCGTCTCGACCGAGGGCGCGATCGCCGCTGTGATCGCGCTCCTCGCCGGCGAGAGCATCGCGCCCGGCGTCGGCGTGACGCTCGCGGCAATCGCGCTCGGCGTATGCCTCTCCGCCGTGCCGGCGGCGGACCAGCCCCCGGACCATCGCGCGCATCATCCTCGGGCGGTGTTCCTCGCGCTGTGCGCGGCGGTGACGTTTGGAGGGAGCCTCTACGCGACTGCCCGGGCCGGTGCTGTGCTCCCGGCGAGCTGGGTTGTGCTGTCTGCGCGGCTGATCGGGACGATCGCGCTGGCGCTACCGCTCGCCTGGGCGGGGCGGCTGCGACTGACCCGCCGGGTGGTGCCGCTGGTCGTCGTCTCCGGTATCTGCGAGGTACTCGGCTTCTACGCCTTCACGTTCGGCTCACGCCACGGGATCGCCATCGCTGCCGTGCTGTCCTCGCAGTTCGCCGCGATCTCGGGGATCGCCGCTTACATCCTGTTCGGCGAGCGCCTCAGCCGGATTCAGTTGACGGGCGTCGTGACCGTCGTCACTAGCGTCGCCGTGCTGAGCGCGCTGCGGGCGTGAGCGCGGCCTCGCCGGGCGGTTACCCGCTCATCGTCCCAGCACCCGGACCAACTCGCGCGCGTGCGCGGGCACGGGGGCGATCAGCTCCCGCGTCTCGGCCAGGCCGGCGCGGAGGCCGGTGTCCCCCACCTCGACCGGCAGCATCGAGTCCTGGAGCTCGGCGATCCAGTGATCGGCCTGCTCGACCGAATCGACGGCACCCTCGATCAGCTCCCTGGGCCCGTGCGGCCGCGAGCCGGGCGCCGCGGCCTGCGTGGATGAGACGGCGAGGGCGTAGCGCCTCGCGAACTCCTTGAGGGTGCGCTTGGCGCGGCCGAAGCCGGCCTGGACCGGCGAGAACAGCTGTTCTTCGAGGCGGTCGGCCACGCCCTCGTCGACCAGCTCATAGGCGTCGGTCAGATACGACAGCGCGAGCTCGATTTGGTCGCTCGCGGCCGTCAGGTCTCGCAGGATCCGCTCCCTGCCCTGTTCATTGGTGTAGGACATCGGTACCGGAGAGTCTGACACTGCGGCCCCCGGAATGCTGAATTCCGACCTCGGCACCGCCGGCCGGGGTCGCGCTCGCGGGGCAACGTCTCGGAAACGCCGCGGCAACGCAGTGAGCGGACAGTTACGACCCACAGGGCAATCCGTACATCACCAAGGGGGGCCGGCTCGGGTGATCGAAGGGGGCAAACCATGAGCCAACCAGAAGGAAACAGGACGCTGCTGCGATTCCCCGGCGAGCGGCGCGAGTTCTCGGTCACACGTCCGTCGACGCACGACCTCGCGATGCTCGAAGAGCTGAGCTTCGTCCGCCGCGAGGCCCAGGCCGAGGCGACAGTTGCCTACGAGGCGTGGCGCCTGTGTTCCAGTGGCGACTCCTACGCGCTCTACCGCGCGGCGCAAGACCGTGCCGACGCAGCGCAGGACGAGCTCGCCCGCTGGGTCAGACGGCTCGCGCCGTAGCGGACGGCGTTCCGTCCACAAGCGGGCCGCTACCGGTCACGCGGGTCGTCGAGGTCGACGCTCCAGTACCGGTCCACCTCGGCGCGGCTCACCTTCGACCTCGTCCCACGGTGAGATGCCGAAGCGGCCGATCGTTCGCTGGCCGTCCTCGTGATCGCCGTACAGGATGTCCACCAGCACTCGCCTGCCGTCCGTGATCGCGCGACGCAAGTTGTCATAGTCGGGATCGCCGGGGTCGCGAACCGCTCCCTGCGAGGTCACGAGCAACGGTTTCACCCCGGCAAGCAGCGCGCGCTCCGCGGTCCGCGCCGAGCGATTGGCCGATTTAACGGAGCTGAACGTGGCGACTGCCAGCACCAAAGTCCCGCCGGCAGTGGCCAGTGAGGAGATCGTCACCCAGTCGGCCATGACAACGATGCTATTGGTGGTGTAGCACTACCGCCCCGGAGACCAGTACGATCACCTCTCTCCCCAACAACATAAGGACCGGCCCAACAACAATGATCGATCAGCTTCGAAGTGACATCCAGCAGCGTCTCAACCAGCTGCTCGCCGAAGCCGACAGGCTTCGCCGCGCACTGACCGCGCTCGGTTCACACGACGGCGCATCGACCTCGCCGAGCTCATCGGTACGCCGTCGGGGATCCCGTGCGCAGTCCTCAACCACCCGCTCCCGGGCCCCGCTTCTCAAGCGAAGCCGCGTAGCACCCCGCGCTCAGCAAGCGCGACCGAGACGCGCACCCGCGCCGCCTCCGGCGAAACCCGCAACGCCGTCCTTCGGGCGCTCTCGAACGGCAAGGCGATGACCGCAGGCGAGGTCGCGAGCGCGACCGGCCTCGGCCGCGCAAGCGTCAGCACAACTCTGTCGAAGCTCGCCAAGTCGGGCGAGGTGAGCAAGGCCGAGCGCGGTTACCAGATCGCTCAGCCCTCCAAGTCAGGCTCATAATCGCGCGCGACTGTAGGAATCACCCCGCAGCTCGGGCAGGGCCGGTGTCGTCGATGACCGTCGAGCAGACCGCGTGCCTGAACATGCAGCTGTTCGAGTTACGATGGCGTCCGCCCCAGACGAGCAGCGACTGCACATAGCGGACTCGAGTTCGAGCACGTCTCAGAGAGAAGCAACTCCTCTCGGTTCTTCGCGCTTCGGGCGTTCGCGCTGTGACGGGAGCGCTGGACGTTCGCGCTCCGGGGGTGCGGAGACGTCTCATCCGCTCTCTGCTCGCAGATTCGTCTCAGCGGCTGGCAACTGGGATGATTGATTGTGCAGCGCTGGGGGAACACCGACAGCGACGAATACGTTTGAATTTTGAAAGCAGCTGCACGTTTGGGAGCGGCGAGCTCGGTCCGGAAGCGGGACAGCGTCTGGGTGGAGCACACGAACATCGTGAGGAGAGGGACCATGTCAGAGGCTTACAGAATCATCAGCCGGCCTCGAGGCGAGCCGCGTTCGGCCGACTCCGTCGGCGCGTGCGTCCGTGTGCAGCTTTCGGGCCGGCCGAGCCGCCGCTGGTCGCACGACCTAGGAGCTCGACTGGCCACAGAGCTGACCGGCCGTCCAGCGGTTGGGCACCTGCGGATCGACGCCAAAGACCTCGTGCAGGGAGACCAGATCGTACTCGAGGGGGTAGAGGCTCGCGAGGCGCGAACGATCGCTCACGCGCTCCAGCGCGCTGTCGATGCCGCCAACGCAGCGACCGCGCGAGACCAAGACCAAGCACCCAACATGCCGCAGCATGAGGCCGACGCGATCGCCAGCGAGGTGTCGGTCAACGATCCAACCAAGGATCCGACTCTATAACTGCTCTGGTGAAACGGTCCGGAACCAAGCGTCATCGGCTTTTCGGCCGACGAAACCGAGTACTTGAAGAGTCGTGACTCCCAACCGCGCGCTCGAGGACTTCGAGTCCGCGGCCTTCGCCCGCGACGCGGAGCCAGCCACCGACCAGCCGGCGCTTCGTGCCGTCAGCGACACCACATGAACCTCCTCGTGACGATCGCGATCGCTGTGGTCCTGATCTATCTCGGCCTGCTCGCAGCGCTGTTGGCGATTCGGCCCAGGGGCAATCTGCTCGGCGAGGCCGTGCGCCTGCTCCCCGACGTCCTGCGCCTGCTACGGCGCCTGCCCAGGGCGAGGCATCCGTCGATACTCGAACAGCGAGGCCATCCCGACCGCCTGGCCGTCGAGCATGGCAATCCAGGTAGTTCGGCGCTCACCTTCTGCGGACAGCCAGGCGGCCATCCGTCCCTCAAAGGCATGATCTTCGGCGATCGCGGCGCTCCAGATCGAGCGCAGCCCGGTAAGCGCGGAAACGTCGGCGCCGCCGGCCACTCGCACCACGACATCGGACATGGGATCCATTATCTGTAGGTGCGGGCGCAGCGGAGCACCACCGCACTCTCCAAGCGGGCGTCCAGGTGCGGAATCAGAGTGCCTCCTGACGCGCCACCGGCTCGCCGTCGAATACTCGCGGTATTTTCGCGGCGAGCCGGCGGCGCCAGACACGCCCAGCCACTCGTCAGATCCTGCCACTAATTCAGTCGCAAACCTAACCTAACGGCCGCGGGCGGCTACGTTCGTGGAGGAGCGGCGGGCGGCGGCCTCCGGCCAGGGTCCGAGCCCTGGTTCGAAACCGCCGCTGTGGCAACATCGGCGGGGTAGGTGTGGCGTGCCCGCAGCAGGAACACGCCGGCCGCCGCCAGCGTCACCAGCAGCAGCAGGAAGCTGATCTCGAGACCGCGCGCGGCTCCCGGCGAGATCACGCCCGGATGCGTTCCGACTGGGGCCTGCTCGGGCGCGATCCCGGCGATCAGCTGCGACAGCCCACCGAACACAAGCGGCGCGAGCGCCTGGGCTAGCGAGCGCAACACGGTCCGGGCGCTCTCCGCCCGCCCCCACAGCCCGGCCGGCATGATGTCAAGCCTGGCCGCGTCCAGCGGTGGATTGGCCGCCGACAGCAGCGACGCTCCGGCGACGTCGAACCACACCGCCGGGGTGAGGTGCTTGGCGACGATGCCCGGAACCAGCAGCCCGGCCGCGCCGAGGTAGCAGAGAGCCGGAACCCACACTCTCACCTCGAGAACCCCTTGGCGAAGCAGCGCGTCGGTCACGCGGCCGCTTACCAGCGTCCCGACCATCGCACCCGCCACCAGCAGCCCGAGCACCAGTTCGGCGGTCGCCTGGCTGGCGTGATAGTGGCCGCGCACGAACAGCAGCGCGAAGGTCGAGAGCCCGGAGAAGTAGAAGTACCCGAGCGACGAGCTGATGATCATGAGCCAGTTGGTCGGGATGCTGAGGATGTACTTGATCGACGGCACCAGCCCGAGCGTCCGCGGATCCTCATGCAGGATCAGGTCCGGATTCGGCTCGACGCCGAGCCGGCGCGCTGCTTCCTGAGCGAGGTCCTCGCCCTCCCGGCTCGGCTGCTCGGACTGATCTTGCTCGACCGCCGGCCGCGAGGCCGACTCCGCAACGGCTGCTTTCAGGTCGACGACCCCGGGCTCGAGCCAGCTCTGGCCTCCGCGTAAGGGCTCCGGCACGGTCCGCCACAGCTCCCGCGCGAGGAAGAAACCCGGAATCGCCAGCAGCACGAACGCGGCTCGCCAGTCGATCAGGCTGGCCACGCTCCCGGAGACGATGAAGCCGACAGCAGTGCCCGCGATCTCCCCGCCGAGGATATACGCATACACGCGCCCGCGCTCGCGCGCCGGGAAGTAGTCGCCCGTCAGCGACGCGATCGCCGGCCCAGCGGTGGCGGTCACGGCGCCGAGCAGGAGCCGCGTGAGGAGCAGGCTCGAATAGCTGCTCGAGAACGCGCTGAACAGCGACGCCAGGCTCCACAGCACGATGCTGATCGAGAGCATCGGGATTCGCCTGAACCTGTCCACGAGCAGGCCGACCGGGATCGTGAACACGGCGCCCACCAGCAGCGCGACCGAGCTCAGCAGACCGATCTTCGTGTTGCCGATGTGCAGTGCCTTCTCGAGCTGTGGCGCCACCGCTCCAACGGTCGCCGTGTCGGCACCATTCAGCGCGAGCACTGCGCCGAAGATCGTGATCACGCGCGCGCGGGCGGGCCCACCCACGCGTTTGACGACCTCGCCCCGGATCAGCTGAGCGCTCCATCTACCGAATCGCACGGTCGCGCGCCCGATGCCACCGGCGGCTCTGCCCGCCGTCGCCCCCGCGCCGCCCTGACCGGCGGGCACGCTCATCAGCGGCGGGCGCTCGTGGAGCTCGGGGTACGCGGACGCACCCGTCCCAGTATTCCGCAAGGAGACTGCCCGGCCGCCTGCGAGCTGCCTGCCTACGTGTGACCCCTCAGCGAACTGTACGCGTAATGACCTCGCCCGCGAGCGGGCGGCGGCCACTCGTCACCGTGGCACTAGCCGGCGGTGATGACGGTCGACAGCTCCGGCCCCGCGGCGAGCGTCTGATACACGACGCAATAGCGCTCCGTCAGCCGCAGCAGAGTCGCGAGCTGCTCCTCGTCCGCGTCGATGTCGAGCTCGAACGACAGCCGGATCGCGCGGAAGCCGACCGGCGCATCGCGGTCGACGCCCAGCGTGCCGCGGAAGTCGAGATCTCCCTCCGCGCGGACGCGTCCAGCGGAAACAGCCACGCCGAGCGACGCGGCGACAGCTCGCAGGGTGACGCCGGCGCATGCGACGAGCGCCTCGAGCAGCATGTCGCCGGAGCACAGCAGCGAGCCGTCACCGCCGCTGGCGGGGTGAAGCCCCGCCTGCACGATCGCCCGCCCGGTCTGCACCGAGCAGGACACGTCGGCGCCGAGCTCGCCCGTCGCCGACAACGTGATCATGGCGGCTTCCGGTTCGGCTCGATAGCGTTCCTTGAGCGGGGCCTGGACGGTGCGGAGCTGTTCGCGGTTCACAAGGCGGATGGTACGGGGGGAGCTGGGCCGGCGGCCAGAGGGCCACTTTGGCGACCGATCGTCAATATCCGGCCCGCTGCACCGACCTCGATCGCCGACCTCCGGAGGCCCTGATGAGCAACAGCGCGACGACGAGCATCCCGATGCTCAGAGACCGGCCCGCGTGGCAGGCCCTCGCGAGCCACTACGGGGAGATCCGACCGCTCCATCTGCGCGAGCTGTTCGCCGCCGATCCGAGCCGTGGGGAGCGCCTGGTGGCGGAGGGCGCGGGCCTGTCCCTCGACTACTCGAAGAACAGGATCACCGACGACACGGTCAAGCTGCTGGTGGCGCTGGCAGAGCAGTCGGGGCTCGTCGAGCGGACCGCCGCGATGTTCGCCGGCGAGCGGATCAACGTCTCGGAGAACCGGGCAGTGCTGCACGTGGCGCTGCGCATGCCCAAGGGCACCTCGCTGATCGTCGAAGGGGTCGACGTCGTCGCCGAGGTGCACGAGGTGCTCGACCGGATGGCGTCGTTCGCCGAGCGGTTGCGCAGCGGCGACTGGAAGGGCCACACCGGCAAGCCGATCCGCAACGTGGTCAACATCGGGATCGGCGGCTCCGACCTCGGTCCCGTGATGGCGTACGAGGCGCTCCGCCACTACGCCGACAGGAATATGACCTTCAGGTTCGTCTCCAACGTCGACGCCACCGATTTCGTCGAGGCCACCCGCGACCTCGGCGCCGAGGAGACGTTGTTCATCGTCTCCTCGAAGACGTTCACCACGCTCGAGACGATGGCCAACGCCCGCTCGGCGCGCGACTGGGCGCTCGCGGCACTGGGCGACGAGGCTGCGGTCGCCAAGCACTTCGTCGCGGTCTCCACGAACGCCGAGAAGGTCCGCGAGTTCGGGATCGACACGGCCAACATGTTCGGCTTCTGGGAGTGGGTCGGCGGGCGCTACTCGATGGACTCGGCGATCGGACTCTCGACGATGATCGCGATCGGGCCCGACCACTTCCACGAGATGCTCGCCGGTTTCCACGCGATGGACCAGCACTTCCGCTCGGCCCCGTTCGAGCGGAACCTCCCCGTGCTGATGGGATTGCTGGCCGCCTGGTACGGCGACTTCTTCGGCGCTCAGACGGCCGGCGTGATGCCATACAGCCAGTACTTGAAGCGCTTCCCCGCCTACCTCCAGCAGCTGACGATGGAGTCGAACGGTAAGCACGTCACGCTGGACGGGCGTCACACCGACTACGAGACCGGCGCGATCTTCTGGGGCGAGCCCGGGACGAACGGCCAGCACAGCTTCTACCAGTTGATCCATCAGGGCACGAAGCCGATCCCGGTCGACCTACTCGGGTTCGGCAAGTCACTCAATCCCCTGCGCGACCACCACGACCTGCTGATGTCGAACGTGTTCGCGCAGGCCGAGGCGCTGGCATTCGGAAAGACCGAGGAGGAGGTCCGCGCCGAGGGCACACCTGACGCCGTCGTTCCCCACCGGGTGATGGAGGGCAATCGCCCCACAAACGTGATCCTCGCCGAGAAGCTGACGCCCCACACGCTCGGCGCGCTCGTGGCGCTGTACGAGCACAGCGTCTTCACCCAGGGCGTGATCTGGGAGATCGACTCGTTCGATCAGTGGGGTGTGGAGCTCGGGAAGGTCCTCGCGAGCAGGATCATTCCCGAGCTCGAGAGCGAGACCGAGCCTGATCTCCGCCACGACAGCTCGACCAACGCCCTGATCCGGCGCTACCGTGCAATGCGCTAGAAGCTAACGAGCGAGGCTGATTGGTCATCCTATGGTTGACGCGGCCGGCTTGGTCGTGTCGGCCTCGAGTGCTGGATCGGGCGTTCGCCGGCCCGGCAGAACGAGGACCCGTGGGCCGGATTCACGCGATACATCCAAGAAACCTGCCGGGCGCTGGCCGCCGACCGTGGCATGACCGACGTCATGGCCGTCGGCTACCCCACCCCAGAACTGCGCGCCCTCCATACCCGTGCCAACAAAGCCAGGATCGGACTGATCGAGCGCGCCAAAGCCAGCGGCGAGCTACGCGCCGACTGCTCACCCGAAGACATTGTCCTGCTCCTGCTCGCCGTCGCCGGCATCATCCAGCACACCGGCACCGCAGCCCCAGCGACAACCGAGCGCTTCCTCTCGCTCGCCCTCGACGGCTTCCGCGCCGAAGCGGCCACCCCGGCACCCACGCCAATCCCACGGCAGAAGATCAGGGCCGCGCTCCGCCGTCGACCCCGATCCACCGAGGCGCGAACAAACACGGCACCGCCGGCACGCGAAGCGTGACGCCTTTCCGTCCTCGACGCCCCGGCGTAGTTGCCGGCCCGCTAGCGTGAGCGTCGTGCAGCTCGTCGAACCCACGCCCAACGTCGAGCTGCGCACGGACCACGACGGGGGCCGCGCCGTGGTCCTCGCGTTTCCGTACGACGCCCGGATCGTCGCCCGCGTGAGGATGATCCCCAACCGCCGCTTCGATTGGGATCGGCGCGAGTGGAGCGCGCCCGCGAGCGACTGGTCGGGAGCCGCGGTCGCCGAGATACTCGATCGCTTTCCAGAGCTCACGACGACGGCCGCGGTCGACGAGTGGCTGAGCGCGATCAACCGCCGCTGGGTCGGCTACGTGCAGACGGCGCGGCACGAGGGCCGGGGGTGGTGGGCGCTTGAGACCGTCGCCGGCACGGTGCCGGGTGCGTTGCTCGAGGGCGTGGTCGAGTACGCGGGCAGGACACTGGTGCCGCTCACGCCAACGGCTGCCGACGCGCTCCGCGTGCTCGGGTCGGCGCGCCTCAGCCCTGCCGCCACCCGATGCCTCGAGATGGTCGAGTTAGGGCACTCCCCTCCCCCGGCCCGGCTCGTTCTCGCGCGCGGGGTCGATGGTCAGCGGCTCCTGCTCGAGGTGCTCTGGGATCCGGCGGTCGGCATCGCCTTCGAGCAGCTCCCGGGCGCCACCCGGAACGGCCTGGCGCTCGACCCGTGGATGGCGGATCAGCTCGACCGGTTCGTGGCACAGCACGAGGTCGAGGTCGCCGAACACACTGCGCAGATCCTTGCCCGGCTGCGCGACGAGCACCGACACGCGAACGACTCGGTCAGCCGCTCGCGCGCCGTTCGCGCCGAGCCGATCGCCGAGACAGCCGCCGTGCTGGGCGGCGAGCTGGCGCCGTATCAGTGGGCGGGCGTCCGCTACGCACTCGATGCGCGCCGCACGTTCCTGGCTGACGAGCAGGGGCTCGGTAAGACGGTGGAGACGCTCGCGACGATCGAAGCCGACGGCGCGTACCCGGCAATCGTTATTTGCCCGGCGTCGATCAAGCTCGGCTGGGAGCGGGAGGCAGCGCGCTGGCTACCCCATCGCTCGGTCGCGCTCGTTCAGGGACGCGCGCCGGTCCCACCGTCCGGGGACATCACGATCCTCAACTACGAGGTCGTCAGGGCGCACAGGGTGGCGCTGGCGCGGCGGCGGCCGCGCGCGCTGGTGGTCGACGAGTCGCACTACTGTAAGAACCCGCACGCGAAGCGCACCCAGGCGGTCCGGCGACTGGCCGAGGCGGTCGCGCCGGACGGGCTACGGCTTGCGCTCACCGGGACGCCCGTCCTCAATCATCCGGAGGAGCTGATCGCGCAGCTGCGCATCCTCGGGCGGCTGGAGGAGTTCGGCTCGGGCGCCCGGTTCGCCAGGGAGTTCCAGAGCCAGTTCAGCGAGGAGCGACTGCACTGGCACCTGCGTCGGCGCTGCTTCGTGCGGAGGCTGAAGCCGGATGTCCTCCCCCAGCTTCCCCCGAAGCGTCGGGTGGTCGTTCCGATCGCGCTCACGAACGACACCGAGTACCGGCTGGCCGAGAACGACGTGATCGCGTGGCTGCGCTCGCAACCAATTGAGTTGTCCGAGCTCGATGCTCGCGTCGCCGCTGCGCTGCGCGCCGAGCGGCTCGCACAGCTGACGGCCCTGCAGCGTCTCGCCGCTCGCGGCAAACTGGCCGCGGCCCTCACCTGGATCGAGGACTTCCTTGCGTCCGGCGACCCGCTCGTCCTGTTCGCGCGCCACATCGAGGTCCAGCACGCGGTGCTGCGTCACTTCCCCCGAGCTCTGCACCTGCTCGGCGACGATCCGCTCCCCGCGCGAGAGGCCAGCATCGCCGCATTCCAGGACCGCGACGGCCCGCCGCTGATCGTGTGCGCGACCCGCACTGCGGCGCAGGGGATCACGCTCACCCGCGCCTCCAACGTCTGTTTCCTCGAGCTCGAGTGGACACCCGCGATCCACGATCAGGCGGAGGACCGCTGCCACCGCGTCGGTCAGCGCGATGCGGTCACGGCCTGGTACCTGCTCGCTGCCGGAACGATCGATGAGACGATTGCGACGCTGATCCAACGCAAGCACGAGATTGTCTCGGCCGTCACGGATGGCCGCCGCGACCCCGGCGCTGGCCTCCTCGAGGGAGTCGTCCGAGAGCTGAGACGTGGTCGTCCGTTGCGTCATCTGAGGCCCGTCGCGGCGACTAGCGCCAGCTGATCGCCCATCCCTGGATGTTCGCGCATCACGGCGGCCGCCGTCGCGCGCGGCGCTAAGGCTAAGGGTTCGCGACTGAATTAGTGCAGGATCTGACGAGTGGCTGGGCGTGTCTGGCGCCGCCGGCTCGCCGCGACAATACCGGGAGTATTTGAGGGCGAGCCGGTGGCGGCCGGATCGCTGGCGGAGTTGACCGAGACGCTGGTCACTCCGGCGCATCTTCTCCGAGCAGGAGCACCGTCCCTAGGATCCGACGCCGCCGGCCGGGACTCGGGGCGTTGGACACCCGCGGCTGGATCACACGCGTCAGCTCGCGTACAAACTCTGCGTGCTCGACATCATCGAGCCAGAGGCCCGCGATGCGATAGCCGACGCCATCGCGGAGCGGATCGATGCGGTCGCGACTCAGGTACCGGTCGACGTCGCCGAGTAGCCCGGCGACGAACGCCATGAACGCATGGCGGTGATCCTCACGGCTGATCGAGTCCAACTCGTCGAGGTTGATGCTTGCCGCGGCCACACGCAGGACATAGGTGCGTTCGACCGCGCCGCGTACGCGCCGCTCGAGGCGCCCGGCGCGCAGCCACAGCGCCGCCGTCTCGAACACAACACTCGCGGTGATCCACAGCAGGAGCCGGGGGCTTACAGAGCCGGGGCGCTTCGAGGGTGGGCTCGGCGGCAACCTCATCGTTCGCTGTCGCCAGGGCCACCTGTTCACGACACTCTGGATCCCCGCCGCGTCGCTGAAATCGCTGCGGCTCGGGTGCTGGCGGTTTCAGTACTGCCCGGTGGGCCGGCATTGGACAGTCGTCACGGCCCTGCGCGAGCACGAGATGAGCGATGAAGAACGTCGCGCGGCCGCGGAGGTCCACGACATCCTGATCCCGTAGTTTGCAACTGCGAGCGGAATCTGGCGACCCGATCGCTCTATCCCACAGCCGCGACCTGCCTGGCGTGGTTCGATAGAACGCCGCCGATCGAGACGAGCGTGTCGCAACCCTTGCCGAGCGCCTCGGCGGCCACGAACTCGAGCTTTCGTACCTTGTCGCCTCCGAAGGCCAGTCCCGAGTTGCAGTCCTCCCGCTTCGCCCAGACCTCGACATTGCCACCGAGGCACAGCACATTGCATGGCAGCATTCGACGAGCTGCACGACGGCGACGCGATCACGCGACCGGCGGTGGCGTTCCCTCCGCGCTCGCGGGCAGCGTTGGATCCCACTCGCACACGGCGCAGGCGTGTCGAAACGCTGAGTGGGCGAACTCGAGCGCGAGCGCATGGGGATCGGGGCTGGCCCGAATGTCGTCCCAGTCGAGGATGTATTCGCCGAGTGCCGGCTCCCAGCGCGCGGCTGCGGGGGAAAGCGTCGCGGCGGCGAATCCCTCCGGCGCCGGATGCGCGTAGGCGTAGAAGGCGGCCTTGCCGTAGCGCGGATCACCGGGCCACCACCCCAGGGCCACCTCCTGGGCGTCCATCGCGTTGCGCATGATGAACTCAGTAGACGGAGGATCGGCCGGCAGGCCGGAGAATAGATTCACCGCCAAGTCGAACGAGCCCCACCACGCGTTGACCGGCGTCGATCGTCCGCGATACGGCGCGCGGAACGCAGCGAGCACCAGCGCGGCGTGGGTCGCGCCGGCGAAGTAGGCGCCGACCTGTGCCGGCTCATAGCGCCTGTGTTCGTCGTCCTCGTCGAGCGGCACGCTCCACGGCACCTCCTGCGGCGTCGGGTCGATCTCGACGTTGCCCCCCACGCGCCGAACCGCCTCGAGCACCTCTCGTGTGACTGATCCCACTGGTCGGTCGGGCATCAGTGCGACTCGCACCGCGCGTCCGTCGCTGTGCTCGACGAGCACCTCATGCGTTCGCAGGTCGAGCGCCACGACGAGCGCGCCCGACCGATCGGGCGCAGGGAGCGGCGCTGTCTCCCACCCGCGTGCGGTCAAACGGAGCGCCGCGTGCTGCAGCTGCGGCTCCGGCGGCGCGAGCTTGACGGCGAGCTTGCCGAGGACCTGCGTGTGAGCGTGCAGGGTGTCGCACGTCGCGCTCCACTCGGCATACGAGATCTCGGGCCACTCGCGCGGCATAGACAAACGGTATCGCCTCGGCCGCGGCTAAGTGCTCAAGGACACGGGCGTCGGCGGTCAACTGACGCGCTGCAACCCGGCCAGAACCTCGGCGAAGACGGCTCACCGGTCAAACGGGGAGGCAGAAGGCTCTACGCTTCGCCGGCCGAGCATCGCGATCGGGAACGGCTGTGGGCATCAACGAATACGGGACGACGATTCCCGACGACAGTCGGTGTACAGGCTGGTTGGGGAATTCGGAGATGGCAGACCGGGTGCGCGAATTCGATTGGGCCGCCACGCCGCTTGGTCCGCTTCCCGTGTGGCCGCAGAGCTTGCGGTCCTGCAGTGCGATCTGCCTGCGCTCGCCGGACGATCTCTGCGGAGAATCAGCCGCTCACGTTCGATCGCAGAGGGGAGCTCGAGTTCGGCTACTTCACCTACGCCTACAGCCCCATCCTCGACGATCGGGAGAGGGTTGGTGGCGTCTTGCTGGTGACCCAGGACACCACAGCCAGGGTGTGAGCAGACCGGCGCATCGACGCGTTGCAGGCGCTGGCGGAGCGGACGATCGATTCTGCGACGCAGCGCCAAGCGTGCGAGCAGGCGGCGCTGGCGCTCGGAGCCTATCCAGAGCTTTCGTTCACGCTGATCTATGGGCGCCAGAGCTTTCTCGAGATGTCCGCGATCGGTCTCGGACGAAGCGTGGCGGCGGCACGGGCTCGGGAGCTGGAGCGCGAGCAGGTGCACGCCATCGCTGCGCTCGACCGGGCTCGGCCGTGCGCCGCGGTCGATCGAGAGCGCCGCGTACTTCTGCTGCATGGAGGCTCTGCAGAACGCCTCCAAGCACGCGGGCGCCGGCGCGCGCGCGTCGGTGCAACTGCGGATGGCCGACGGGCTGCTCGAGTTTCGCGTCCGCGATGACGGCGCCGGGGTCAGGCCCGCGGCGTGCGGCCCGGACATGGGCTGGTCAACTTGCGTGACTGCTTGGAGGCGCTGGGCGGCCACGTAGAAGTGCAATCCGCCCCAGAGGAGGGGACGACGGTCGTGGGCCACATCCCACTTCCCGAGCTGACCACGCGCGGCGCGGCCGTGCCACGCGAGGTCACCAGCGAGCGCTCGGACCAAGCTCGACGCCGGGCTCAGCCAATACCGGAGAGTGGTTGGGGGGCGGGCTGAGAGGCCGGGGGTGGGTCGTCTGCCACCAGGTGCGCGACTGTGACCAGGTGGAAATGCCGCTGGCGCAGCCGCCGGATGATCCGTGGCAGCGCGGCGACGGTTTGCGAGCGATCACCGCCCCCGTCGTGCATCAGGATGATCGCACCCGGTTGCGCACCGCTGATCGCGACGTAGGCGATCCGCGCCGGGCCGGGGCGGGCGTAGTCACTGGTGTCTACGCTCCACAGCACCATCAGCATCCGCTGGGCGTGCAGGATGGCCAGCGTGGTCGCGCTAAACGATCCGTACGGTGGGCGAAACAGCTGCGGTGAGGGGGCACCGCCACCTCGGATCGCGCTCGCCGCCTGCTCGATCTCTGATGCCTGGCCGTCCGCAGACAATGACGAGAGGAACGCGTGGGTCTCGGTGTGGTCGCCCACGTCGAAGCCGGCCCGCGCCTCTGCTGCCACAAGTGTTGGGTATCGCCTCGCCGATCGACCGATGACGAAGAATGTTGCCGGCGTGTGCGTGCGCCGGAGGATCCGAAGGATCTGCGGTGTGTACGGGCTGGGTCCATCGTCGAACGTGAGCGCGAGGTCCCGGCGGCGCGCACTCGCCAGTCGAACATAGGAGGTGTATCGAAGCGTCCCAGCGATCCCTTGCGACTCACTTCGATTGACCCTCGCGGCGCGTGACACATCCGTCCGGGGGCGGTTTCCAGCGGGCCCCTCCCGCCGGCGTCGGGCCGGCGCAGCATGGCGCTGCGGGCGCGAGGCGCCGGTCTCGAGCAACAAGCCGGACACCACGATGACTGCACCGAAGAAGGCGGCAGCCGCAACTGCGCGCCGTCGCATGCGCCTGCGCCTCGCCAGGGCTCGCCGCTTGACGAGCTCGTGCGACGTATGTAGTCGCATCGGTGGTCGATCGCGCGAGCTCACGGCTCGAGGGTCAGGCTCCGTGGGGACTGCGGAATGGGGCCTCCTTGTCGTCGCGGGCCAGCGCCGATTCGGCTGGACATTGCAATCAGGATCGCACGCGATGCGGCGACTAAGCAAACACCGCCTTGTCGGCTCCGAGAGCTCGCTAGCGCAACGACAACTCGTTTAGCAGCACATCGCGGTTCACACCTCATCCGATCCCGTCACGGCGAGCACCCCCGGATCCCGGGGGCGTTCAGCCTCCGGGATCAGCCGTGAGGGGAGTTCTGGTCGGGAGCTATGGCCTCATCGCAAGCCGATGAGGGGACGTCATCGTCCACGTGGACAAACGCGTTGCTCCACTTGGAGCGGCGTGACCGGTCGCTGCGGGCGACCGAGTAGCACCGCCCCGCCGGCATCACGGCTCACGCGAACCGCGGCTGCCGCGGGCGTAGCGGGCCTCGCGGTCAGTTGAGACGGGCTTGCATGGCTCGCAACTCCGCTTCGAGCGTGACTCTGAGTGAAGGTTCGGCCGGGAGACTGAGCCGCATGCTGGCCGCGCGGATCGCGTCGCTCAAGTTGGCGCGCCGCTGGAAGCTTCCGACGAGGTTGTTCAGCATCCGCATCGCGATCTCATGCGGTCGCCAACACCGCAACACGTCATCGCCGCGGGCTGCGCCGACGATCCGACCGCGCTCAAAGGGGTCGAGCAACAACGGCGGATCGGCGCCGAAATGCGCCACTGCGAAGTGGCCCGGCAACCCGACCCCGCCCAGGGGAATCTCCGCACGGCGGGCGACCTCGATGTAGACCACCGAAAGCAGGATTGGAAGACCACGGCGTCTGGCAAGCACCAAGTCGAGCATCGAATTGTCGGGATCGTCGTAGTTTTCGTCATCTCCTCGGAAGCCGTGTCGGACTCCCAACAACTGGCTGCACGCACGCGCGACCTCCTCGGGAGTGCCGCCGGTCTCGGCCGCGCTGTGCGCCAGCTCCGCACCCAGAGCGTCGAGTGTGACCACCGCGCCGCCTGCCTCGACATCGCGAAATTCCTGCGCGATCCCCAGCGCGAGGAGATCCATCGGAGCGTCTAGCGTGACCGCGAGATCGGCGAATGAAGGTAGGTCCAACACTATGGCCGCAAGTAGCAGACCGGCGTGGATCGTAAGCTACCCCTATCTCAGCCCGCCTGAGCTCGCCGCTGCCCACAGCGGCACACACGCCAGCATCGATCCCGGCCAACAGCATTGGAGACGAGATGACCGACCACGTGTATTCAGTCAGCGAGATCGTCGGGTCCTCACCCAACACGATCGAGGACGCGATCAACAACGCGCTGACGCGCGCGCGCAAGACGGTTCGACACCTCGACTGGTTTGAGGTCACCGAGCTCCGGGGGAGCATCAGCTCCGAGGGCGCCGTGGAGCACTACCAGGTGGGGCTCAAGCTGGGCTTCCGCCTGGAGGACTGACTGCTGCGCAGAGCCCGACCAGCGTGTCGCCGCCGCGCCTTTCCGGGCGGCTGTCAGCGATCGCCGCGCGCATCGCTCCATTGGCGCCGACGATGAACAGCAGTTCCGGCTCGGTCAGCAGGTCGACGCGGTTGTCGCCGTCGACGGTCGTCCGGACAAACTGCGCTCCGTCCGCGAGCCGGCGGTCCAGCTCGGAGAGGGTCAGCGCTCTGGGACCGAGGATGTCGGCCGCGATCGCCGGAGGCAACAGGTCCGGCTCGTCCGGCTCGGGGGCGATCCGGTACACGTGGCCGTGACCAAGCTCGGCGCGCAGCTCGGCCGCCGCGAGCGCATTGAAGTCGTCGCTGCGAGTCACCAGCAGCGCGTCCGTGACCTCCTCCAGCTCGGCCTCGCGACTCAGCGAGTCGACCAGGATCCGTCCGCTGTCGGCGTCGAGCCCAACCGCGTGGGCGGCCGGCTGCGCGGACGGCCCCGCCCACAGGCGAACTCCGACGCCGGCATCCTTCAGCGCGGCGCCGATCGCGCGAGCGGACTCGTGACCTCCGACGATCAGCACCAACGTTCCCTGCTCGCCTGCCACGCCAAGCCGCCGTGCCACGAGTGGGCCGCTGAGGCCGTAGACGACGACCGTTCCGAAGATCACGACGAACACGATCGGCAGGATCTTGTCGGCACCCCGGATCCCTGCGCTCGCGAGCTGAAGCCCGAATGCCGACGCCGTCGCCCCTGCGACGATCCCGCGTGGCGCCATCCAGGCAACGAACGCTCGTTCATGCACGTCGAGGCTCGAGCGCCAGGTGCTGACGGCCACGACCACCGGCCGAATCAGCAGGATGATGATCGCGACGAGCACGAGGGACCCCGCCAGTACGTGCCGGACATCGCTCGGCGACACCGAGGCGGCGATCATCACGAACAGGACTCCGATCAGCAGCTGCACGAGCGTCTCGTGGAACGCGACGGCCTGACGCACGTCGATCGACCGCTGGTTGGCGAGGAACGCTCCCATCAGCAGGGTCGCGAGGAAGCCCGTGTCATCGCGGATCAGATCGGCCGCGACGAGCGCCGCGATGGTCAGCGCCAGCGTCGCGGCCACCACCTGCCTGGGCGCGAGCCTCTGAATCCGGGGCAGCAATGCCCACAGCACGGCGGCCCCGATCGCACCGACGATCGCGCCGACGAGGATACTGACGAGCATCGCGCCCGGGTGCCAACCGCTCGAGCCCCCGCTCCGCGCGATCTGGAACACGATGACGCCGAGCAGCGCCCCGAGCGGGTCGATCAGCACCCCCTCCCACTTCAGCACCGACCGGACGTCCCGCGCAGGACGGATGAACGCGAGCAGCGGCAGAACCACGGTCGGACCCGAGACGACCAGAATCGCGCCGATCAGTAGCGGTATGTCGGTGCCGACGCCGCTGAACAGGAGCGACACACAGAGCGAAACCGCAAGCCAGCCAAGCAGTAGCCCGACCGACACCAGCCTGAGAACGACGGGCCGGATCCGCGGCGTCACGTCGCGAAACGACAGCCTCAGCCCGGCCTCAAACAGGATCACCCCGACCGCGACCGACACGAACGGCTGGTAGAGCGCCCCGAGCAGGTCGCTGGGGCGCACGTCCTTGGTGAGGATGCCGGCGACGAACCCGACCGGTAGCAGCAACACGATCGCCGGCAGCCGCAGAGCCCTTGCCAAGAGCTGCGAGCCGACCGCCAGGACGAGGACGAGTCCGATGCCAAGCAGCAGAGCGTTGGTCGACAACGTGGCCGGCACGCGGCAAGCCCCTACGGCATGGTTCGACGCTCAGCTCGACGAGGCACTGGTCCGCGTCGGCGCTCCACTCCTCACTATCCGTCGACCGGACGGTCTTCCTGTCCGTGTCCACGGCGGCGATCTCCGCGAGCTTGACGTGCACGTTGTCTCGCTCGGCGAAGACGGAACGCGGCGAGTTCGCGATGTCGCTCGGCGCCAGCTGCGAGGTGGCGACCTGGTAGAGCAGCGGCTGGTACTGGTGGTAGTTGTTGCGGTCGATGAGGGTGACGGTGACGTCCTCGCGGTCGGCCAGACGCTGTGCGCAGCCGAGGCCCGCGAAGCCACCGCCGACGATAACCACGTGACGGCCTTCGGGATGGTGCTCACGACGAAGCCCTGCTCGAGCCAGGGCCGGTCGCGAAGGACGGCTCTGGCGATTGGTCGGTCATGTGGATCTCCTTCTAGAACGCCGCATGCCGGCGCCGCACGGATTCGGCTTCCACCTGCGAGGCTACGCAACCCCAAGTCGACGATCATCATCCGAACCGGATGACGCGCGCGGGCCACCGGGCAACCTTCGGCGCCTCGTGGCCTGGGTCTCCCATGGACCTGCTCCCACCCACAGCGCGCCGACCGTGTTGTTGTGGCTGCTCGCGTCCCCAACCGTCGGCCTGCTGGGCGGCGTTTAGGCGAGAGCGTTTCGAGTCTTCGTCACGACGAGTACGAAGCCAGGGGATGACGACGTGGCGGTGGACGATCCGATGTGCCTCTGTGGCGCCGCGCTCCTGGGCCTCGGCGGCGGCCTGCGATCCCTTGCGCTTGGTCGCAGATCCACGACGCCGGCGTCCCGGTGATCCAGCTCATGTCCCACTCCGAGTAGCTTCCTAGCGATGCTGCGGGTTCGGTTTACCATGCGCTCGGTTATCCCGCACTTCTGACGGTACTTATCCCCGATGTGCGCTTTGTTCCGCGTTGGTTTCCTACGACGATGCCCGTTCCGTTCGAGATCGTCCGACGCGAGGATTTCTCGGATGTCACGTACCTGCTCGAGATCTTCCACCCGCAGATGGCGAGGGCCGCCAAGCCGGGTCAGTTCGTCATCGCCATGGAGCACGACCGCGGCGAGCGGATTCCGCTCACGCTCGCGGATTTCGACGCCGTGCGCGGCACCGTGACGCTGGTGGTCCAGGCGGTCGGGAAGACGACGAAGGAGATGCAGTCTCGGTGTCTCGTGGGCACGAGCCTGCACGCGCTCGTCGGCCCGATGGGAAACCCGAGCCGGATCGGGGACGCCCGGAAGGTCGTTTGCGTAGGCGGGGGCCTCGGCGTCGCGCCCGTCTATCCCCAGGCGCGCGCACACAAGCAGAGTGGCGCCTATGTGATCGGCGTGATCGGCTTCCGGAGCAAGGAGCTGATGTTCTGGGAGGACCGATTCCGGTCCGTGTGCGACGAGTTCATTGTTTGCACCGACGACGGCTCGGAGGGGATCAAGGGGGTCGTTACGACGGGGATCGAGCAGGCGCTCGCGCAGCATTCGGACATCGACGAGATCGTCGCGATCGGTCCGCCGGTCATGATGAAGTTCTGTGCGGAGACGACCCGGCCGCACCGGATCAGGACGGTGGTGAGCCTGAACCCCGTGATGGTGGACGGCACGGGCATGTGCGGCGGCTGCCGCGTGAAGGTGGGTGACCGGGTGAAGTTCGCGTGCGTCGACGGGCCCGACTTCGATGCGCATTCGGTCGACTTCGACGACCTCATGGCCCGCCTGCGGCGCTTCGCGGCCAGCGAGGCGGCAGCGCTCGACCGCTGGCAGGAGAGCTGCCGCGTCGCGACGGGTGGTTGACCGTGTCCCCTGCGCCGAACAAGAAGGGGAAGAAGACGATCCGGACGATTCCGCAGGAACGGACGCCGATGCCGGAGCAGGACCCGAAGGCTCGGGCGACCAACTTCGCCGAGGTGGCCTGCGGCTACACGCTCGAGGACGCGTTGCGGGAGGCGGAGCGGTGCCTGCTCTGCCCGGACGAGCCGTGCATCCGCGGTTGCCCCGTTGAGATCGACATCCCCGCGTTCATCTTGAAGATCACCGAGAAGAGCCTGCGCGGCGCGTACGAGACGATCACCGACACGAACCTGCTGCCGGCGGTCTGCGGTCGGGTCTGCCCGCAGGAGGCACAGTGCGAGGGCGTGTGCACGGTCGGCAACACGTTGGAGCCGGTGGCTATCGGGCGGCTCGAGCGATTCGTCGGCGACTTGGCGATCGCCGAGGATTGGGAAAGCGTGTCGTACACCGAGCCGAGCGGGTTCCGCGTCGCCGTCGTCGGCTCCGGGCCAGCTGGGATGGCCTGCGCCGCCGACATCGCGAAGGCCGGCTGCGACGTGACCGTCTACGAGGCCTTCCACGAGCCCGGCGGCGTCCTCAAGTACGGCATTCCGGATTTCCGGCTCCCGAACGCGGTGATCGACGCCGAGATCGAGAAGCTGCGACAGCTCGGCGTCACGTTCGACTGCAACACGCTCGTCGGACGGCTATTCACCGTCGAGGAGCTGCTCACCGAGCTGGGCTACCACGCGGTCTTCATCGGCACCGGGGCGGGCGCGCCGAGCTTCATGGACATCCCGGGCGAGTCGCTCGCCGGAGTGCTGTCCGCGAACGAGTTGCTCACCCGCTGCAACCTGATGCACGCGAGGGACTTTCCCAAGTACGACACTCCGCTTCAGGCGGGCACTCGCGTCGCCGTCATCGGCGCCGGGAACACGGCGATGGACGCGATGCGCGTCTGCCTGCGTCTCGGTGCAGGCAAGGTGTCCTGCGTCTACCGGCGGACGCGCAACGAGGCGCCGGCCCGCGTCGAGGAGCGCCACCACGCGGAGGAGGAGGGCATCGAGTTCCACTGGCTGACCACCCCCGTCGAGATCCTCGGCGACGAGGACAACAATGTGCGCGCGATCCGCTGCCAGCGCATGGAGCTGGGCGCGCCGGACGAATCCGGTCGCGGCCGCCCGGTGCCGGTGCCCGATAGCGAGTTCGACATCGACGTCGACATGGTCGTCTACGCGATCGGCACGAGAGCCAACCCGATCCTCGGGCAGACCTCCTCGCTTCGGCTCGACCAGCGCGGCTACATCGTCGCCGACGAGAGCCTCGCCACCTCGATCGCCGGTGTGTGGGCCGGCGGCGACATCGTCACCGGAGCGGCGACCGTGATCGAGGCGATGGGTGCCGGGCGCAAGGCGGCCAGAGAGATGAAGGCGTACCTCGGGCTGCGCGACACCGATGCGGTCTATCTGCCGGAGCGGTCCGGCAGCGCCGGGAAACGCTTCGGCATCGACGTCCAAGAACACAACTACGCGCGTGTGACGGCATGAGCGTCACCAGCGACAAAACGGCCGTCGCGATCAGCGAGCACATCGTCGAGGTGATCAGCGACTCGGGCGAGGGCGCGCAGCGGTGCGGCCAGTCGCTCGGTGCGATCGCGGCGAAGATGGGCAACGGGATCTGGACGGTGGAGATCATCCCGGCGGAGATCCAGCCGCCGGCACGGAGCATCGCGGGGGCGAGCGGTGTCCGCATCCGGATCGGCCAGCGCCGCGTTAGCAACGGCGGCGATGAGGCGGACCTCGCGGTTGCGTTCAACGAGCAGGTGCTGCTCGGCAGGGTCCGGGCGGACGTGTTCAAGCCGGGCGCCACGATCCTGCTCGAGAGCATGTGGCGCGACGACGAGGACCCGGCGATCGCCGCCTCCTATGCCGAGACGGTCGAGCACCTGCTCGACAGCGGCTTCCGCGTAATCGAGATCCCAATGGAGGTCGAGTGCCGCAAGCTCGTGACGGACCCGCGCCGCGGCAAGAACATGTTCGCGCTCGGCATGCTTTGCAACCTCTACAGCCTCGACCTGGCGCTCGCCCGCGAGCAGGTTCGCATCACGTTCCGCAAGAAGGACGAACGGGTCGTCACCCAGAACGTCGAGCTGCTCGAAGCAGGCTGGGCATGGGCGGAGGAGAACCTCGACTTCTGTTATGCGATCCCGGCCGAACGATCGAAGCAGCCGCAGATCGTCGTCAACGGCAACACCGCGCTCGCGCTCGGCGTGCTCGCCTCGGGAATGGACATCTGCGCGATGTACCCGATTACGCCCGCCACCTCCGCGTCGCACTACCTGAGCGACATGTTCGAGCGCGCCGGCGGCATCGTTCATCAGGCCGAGGACGAGATCGCCGCGTGCTCGTTCGCGATCGGCGCGTCCTACGCAGGCAGATGCTCGGTCACGATCACCTCGGGCCCGGGCTACTCGCTGAAGCAGGAAGCGATCGGGCTCGCGGCGATGGCCGAGATCCCGCTCGTGGTGATCGACGTACAGCGCGGAGGGCCGAGTACCGGGCTACCGACGAAGGTCGAGCAGGGCGACCTGCTCGCAGCTATGTTCGGGAGCCATGGCGACGCGCCGAAGGTCGTGATGGCGGCGAGCAGCATCGAGGACTGCTTTTACTCGGTGATCACCGCGCGGAAGCTGGCCGAGTCGTTCAACATCCCCGTCGTCCTGCTCTCGGACACGAGTCTCGCAACGGCGCAACAACCGTTCCCGCGACCTTTGTTCAGCGAGGACTGGCTCGCGCCGCCGGTCGACCGCACGCCCGCCGCGCCGGAGGCCCGCCCGTACGACTGGGATCCCGTGACCGGCCTCGCGACGCGCCTCGTCCCGGGCCGGCCGGGCGGCATGCACACCGTCACCGGGCTCGCCCACGACCGCGACAGCCACGTTGCGTACGACGCCGCCACCAACGAGGACGGGCTGCGCCACCGCAGCCTGAAGCTCGTCGCGCTGCAGAAGACGCTGAAGCCGCCGGAGGTCTTCGGCGACCCCGGCGGCGACCTGTTGATCGTTGGCTGGGGCAGCACGAAGGGCGTGATCGAGGAAGCGGTCGAGCGCCTGCGCGACGAGGGACTGCGTGTCTCGTCGCTGCACCTGCGCTTCCTGCAACCGCTGCCGCCCGGGATCAAGGCGATCATGCAGCGCTTCGACCAAGTGCTGACGGTCGAAGGCAACTGGTCGGATCGCCCGGAGGACCGGCTCGTCGACGACGACAACCGACGCTACTCGCCGCTCGCGACGATCCTCCGGTCGCGCTACCTCGTCGACGTCGACTGCTGGAGCGACGCCCGCGGCGAGCCGATCCAGCCCGCGACCGTCTGCAATGTCGTACGCCATCGGCTCAACGGAAGGGAGCGAGCATGACCGTCGCGGTCAGGCAGTGCCTGTTCCATATGCAGGACGAGCACCACACCCTCGAGGACTATGAAGGAGGCGTCCCGCGCTGGTGCAAAGGCTGCGGCGACAACGCGATCCTGGCCGCCGTGCAGCGGCTCTGCCGCACCGAGGATCTGAGCCTGGAGCGGACCGTGTTCGTGTCCGGCATTGGCTGCTCGAGCCGGTTCCCCCACTACATGGGGACGTACGGCTTCCACGGAATCCACGGGCGTGCGTTCCCGGTCGCCGAGGGCATCAAGATGGCGCGCCCCGAGCTCGACGTGTTCGTCAACACCGGCGACGGCGACTGCTGCAGCATCGGCGCGGCCCATTGGATTCACGCCGTCCGGTACAACATGAACCTCACGGTGCTCCTGCACGACAACTTCGTGTACGGGCTCACCAAGAAGCAGGCCTCGCCGACCTCGCCTAAAGGACTCAAGAGCAATACGACGCCACGCGGAGCGCTGCTCGAGGCGCTCAACCCGCTCAGCGTCACGCTCGGCGTGCAGAGCGCCTCGTTCGTCGCTCAGGCCGTCGACTGGATCCCGCAGGTGCTCTACGAGATCGTCGCGGCCGCGTACAGGCACCGAGGCTTCTCGTTCGTCCGGATCATCCAGCGCTGCCCCGAGTTCATGCCGGGAATGCTCGATCCGTGGCTGCAGGACCCCTCGAAGACGCTCCTGCTGACCCACGAGAACGGACTCGAGCTCGCGCCCGAGCTGGCCCGGATCTACAAGAATCACCGCGAGCACGACCCGCTCGACATCGACGGCGCGCGGCGGCTCGCGTCGTTCTCCGACGAGATCCCGGTCGGGATCCTGTACCGCAACCCCGAGGTACCCTGCTACGAGGATCTGCGGCGGGCGGGACAGGCACGGCCGACCGAGCGCATCCGCACATGCCTCGAGACAGAGCTCGACAAGGTCACCGTTTGGCCGGCCGACGACGTAGATTCCGCAGGGTGATGATGGAACAGACCGCCCAGCCCCAGCGGCAGATCGCGTTCCACCTGACAGCAGCGCCGGGCGGGCACCTGCAGCCGGTCGACGGCGCCGTCCGGCCCGCGCTCTTGGCAAACTATCGCGATCTTCCGTCACTGCGCTATGACTTTCCCGTCGTGCTCGTGGAGGATTCCGCGGACGGCGCGTTCGTGTGTTCGCTGACGTCGGTCGTCAACGACCTGCTGCGGGAGAGCGCCCCGCGCGGCATCGAAGGGGAACGCGTGCGCCGAGACGTCCTCCGCGCCGAGCGCGAGATCCGCAGGCTCGTCACTGAGGGCGCGCGCGGCACGCTCGCGGATCTTTGGGCGCGAGCAGCGCCGAAGCTCGCGGACGTCGGCGCCGCTTTGACGGTCGACGGCGAAGTCGCCGACTGCGATCACGAGCTGCCGCGGCGCCTCGTGGAGCACGCCTGGCGCAGCGTCCAGCGTCGGAAGGCCGGCATCTTCCACGCCGAGGTGAACCGGCTCGTTCAGGCGCTGTCGGACATCCTCCGCGCGGCGTTCATCCACTCAGAGGCCGGGTGCCTTCCCGAAAGCCTGCGGTCGGCATTCGGCTCCATACACCACGACCAGTTCGACTTCGACACGATGTCGCGCCTGCTCGGCAAGAGGGAGTCCAGAGACGAACTGCCCGCGGACCGGCGCCAGCGGATCGAGTGGGCGCTCGAGGTGCTGGGGCGACAAGAGTTCTTCGCGCCATCCGCACAGACTGAGCTCGCGCACACAGCGGAGTCACCGTTCGAGTACTGCTACAGCAGCTGTGGGGCTGCCGTCGAGGCGTTCCGCGAGCGGCTGCCCACACTGGTCGAGTTCGTGAAGGCGATGTCGATCGCGGAGCTAGAGGCGGACGGTCGCTATGTCACTTCGGAGCACGACGCGTTCTTCGAGAACTTCGATGAGGACTCGGTCGCACGCGAGGATTTGGAGCGGTTCCCGGACTACCTCGTCTGCGTGAACACTGACGAGAGCACCGCCGTGATCGAGCTGCTGTCCTCGGACCTTCCGGTCAAGGTGCTCGTCGAAACCGAGGAGCTCCTCGACGCGGGCCAGTTCGCCGTTGGCGTACGGAGCACGCAGCTCGCGAGCACCGTGGTCGGGCTGATCGACGTGTTCGCCCTCCAGACGACGAGCTCCAACCTCTACCAGCTGCGCGAACAGCTGCTCGTGGGCCTGCAGTACACGGGCCCGAGCCTCGTCAGTGTCTTCTCGGGCTCGGCGACACCGTCGAGCGACCTGCCGCCCTACCTAACGTCGGCGGCGGCGCTCGACGCGCGCGCGTTTCCCGCGTTCACGTACGACCCCACCGCCGGGCCGGACTTCGCATCTCGGTTCTCGGTGAACGCCAATCCGCAGCCCGAGCTCGACTGGCCGCTCGCGGAGTTCGAGTACGCTGACGAGTCGCTCCAGCGCGTCGTCGAGCAGGTTGCGTTCACGCTCATTGACTTCGCGGTCTGCGACCGGCGCTGCGCGCGGCACTTCGCCCGCATCCCGCGTGAGCACTGGAACGACAACACGATTCCCGTCGACCAGTGGCTGTCGCTCGACCCCGCCGCAGCCGACGCATGCATCCCGCACGTCCTCGTTGTGGACGAGAACAACTCGCTACAGCGGCTGATCGTCGACGCGAAGCTGATGCAGGCCGCACGTCGCTGCCACGAGCTCTGGCACGGGCTCCAGGAACTCGGCCTCGCGCGCCCACGTGTCGAGCCAGCGCCGGTCGGCGAGGCGCCAACCGAGGCTGTAGAAGAGTCGGCGGCCGAGCCGCCGGAAGAAGCAGTCCCGGAAGAGCCCGCGGCGGACGATCCGTGGATCGAGACGCCGCGCTGCTCGACATGCAACGAGTGCACCGGGATCAATGATCGGATGTTCGCCTATAACGAGAATAAGCAGGCATACATCCGGGACCCCGACGCCGGCACCTTCCGCGAGCTCGTCGAGGCGGCGGAGATGTGCCAGGTGGCGGTCATCCACCCCGGGAAGCCGCGCGACCCCAAAGAGCCGGGCCTCGAGGAGCTGGTCGAGCGGGCGAAAGCGTTCCAGTAGGCGCGCCCAATCGCCCAATCTAGTCGATCGGCGGCGACTCGTAGTGACCGGCGAACCCCGGGTTAGTCAAGTCGTATGTAAGTGGTGGGTCAAAGGGCGCTACGCGGGCGACTCGAGCAGCGCGGCGAGGTTGGCGAGCGCCATCCGCGTCCCGGTTTGGTTGTCGGCAGTCGATACACCAGCCGGCAGTCCCTCATACACGATCGAGACGTCGGTGCCCTGATCGGCGTCGACGAGAGTCGTCGCGATCGTGATCTCGCCGACGAGCTCGGGGTCGACGGTCTCAAACTCGAGCACCTCGACAACGTGCTCGTCGGCGACCAGTCGCGCGAAGCGGCCGTGGTACGTGTCGGTGTGGGCGCTCGTCTTGCCGGTCGAATCCGCGGCCTCGTACGTCAGCGAGACGCGGAAGAAGCCGCCTTCACGAGCGTCGAACTCGTGGACATGAGCGGTCATGCAGTCCGGCACCCGCCAGGTGCCAACCGCCGTCGGATCGAGCAGCGCCTGGTAGACGACCGCCCGCGGCGCTCTGATGTGACGATCGACCCGACTCAAACGGTCACGTCCGGCCACTTCGGCCCTCCTAACTCGAGGTCACATCGCCCAACCGTAGCCGGTAGGCAGAACCCGAGCGTCCCGAGCTCCTGGATGATCTCTTGGCGGCGTCGCAGGTGCTCGGGGGCGATCGGCGGCTGCTCGTCGTTGGGCTGGGGTTGGGGGTGGTGGTCGGGCATCGTGAGGTTCTGTCCGGTAGCTACAGTATTCATACCGTAGCTACCGGATGGATGATTCATGACGATGAGCGCAGGTCAGGCGCGACGCGGACACCCTCCATGCGGATCGTCGTGCGCTTACGCGGACGCGGCAGCTCGCCCGACAGGCCGGCAAGTGACATCAGCCGCTCCACCCGCTTCTTGCCGACAGGGACACCGTGCTCCAGGCGCAGCTCGGCGTGGATCCGCCGCGACCCGTACGTGCCCCTCGGCTTCTCGTGGATCGCACGGATCTTCTCCGTCAGCCACGCGTCCGAGAGGTCCCGATCGCACGGCGCCGGGCGCTCCCACGCATAGAACCCCGCTCGGGAGACGCCGAGCACCTTGCACATCACCGGCACCTTGTGATTGGCCTTCTCCGCAGCGATGAACCGGAAGGCGGCTACCGGCTCGGCGCGCTCTCCTTGGCGAAGAAGGCCGCGGCTTTCACGACGATCTCCCGCTCCTCGCGCAGCACACGCACCTCACGGCGCAGGCGCCTGAGCTCCTCCGTCTCCTCGCTGCTCACGCCGTGCGCGCGACCAGCGTCGACGTCGCCTGCTTCAGCCAGTTACGCAGCGACTGCTCGGTGACCCCAAATCAGAAGCGATCTCCTTGACCGGCCGGCCGCTCTTGCGCACCAGTTCGACCGCCTCACGACGGAACTGCTCCGGATACGCGGGACGCGTGCGTGGCATGGATACCACATCCTTTCCGCCGGGTCGGACACACCCAAGCGATCAGGTATCCACAAAACCGGGGGCACTCCACTGCCGAGGAGCCCGCCGCCGGGGAGGCTGCCGAGGAGCAGCCGACGGCCTGACGCCGTAGGGCTGATGACAACGGACAGGCTCCGGCGATCTCGGCAGATCCGGCCGCCGGCGCCCGCCGCCCAGCGAACGATCTGCGATGTCCGCGCAGGCGGCGTCGCGTTTCTAACTCTTGGTCAGCCGGAACACCGGATGATCCGGCGCGATCCGGCGCAGCTCCTCATCCGATGAGTCCGGCCCAACCCCGCCGAAGAACACCCCGACCTCGAATTTCCACTTCTTCAAATAGGCCCGCAGCAGCGGTGGTTTCTCGTCGTCGGCGAGCTCGACCGCCGTGAACGGCTGCGCCCGCCGGCCAACGCGCAGCCTTCCTTGGGCGCTCGCACGCAGGTTCTTGACCCACTGCGTGTGACCGCGCGGCGCGACGAGGTAGTCGGCGCCGTGGTAGTGGAGCAGGTTCACCGGGGTCTGCCGCCATTCGCCCGACTTGCGGCCCTTCACCTCGAGCACGCGGGAGCCGTACACGCTCACGCCCAGGCGCGTGAGCACGGCCACGAGCCGGTTGAAGACGTTGGTCGTGAACCATCCCGGACGCTGGTAGTGCTCGGGCAAGCAGACCATTCTGCCAGCGGGCGCTTGCTTCAACCTCACCCGGAGGCGTCGCTACAGAAACGGTGGAGCCTCCGGCCGGGACGTCCGTTGAGGAGCGCTCACCGCGCGCTCGCCCCTGGGCACTCGCTGAGTCGACTGAGGAACCCGGGCTGACATCGCGGGCGTATACGGATGCTGGTCCGCGCGGTGGGTGTACCGTTGCGTTGGAGAGAAGAGTGCGAGCTGATGTCGACCCGTTTTCAGACCGAACTAGCGTCGGTCTCCGATGGTCTCGCCGGATCGCCGACGGACATCGAGCAGGTGGTGTTGCAAGACGGGTCGAACGTTGTGATCCGGCCGTTGGCCGCGGGCGACGAAGCTGCGATCGCCAGCTGGTTCGCTGGGCTCGCCGCGGCAGTGTCGGCCTGCCGACTCATCGCCTCGCTGTCAAGACTACGACCAGCCGTTCGCCCCATCAGGCACTGAGCTTTCCGGGACCAAGTCGA